>NZ_JBMPPC010000002.1:0-698573 GCF_049340185.1 Undibacterium sp. Rencai35W | reverse complement strand
CTCATATCGTCCTCTCAAGAAAACCCGAGGACCTTGACTATCTCTTTAGCATGCGTTAACCCCTTACTAAAGCATCAGCCTAGAATGCAAGCCCCGCCTTCACGACCGCGTAATTCACACCAGGGTTCGGATGCTTAACCCCTCCGTTGGAGTAGTGCTGAATCTTGACCGCAAGGTCCCAGCCGTTTGCCAGTACATAGCCAACTCCAATATGGTCGCCGAACTGAAAATTCGTCGAAAACTTCCTGCCGTTATTGTCGTATATGTCCGATAACATGTGCAAACCGATTCCTGCTTCGGCGTACGCTCCCTTCTTATTGTCATTTTGTAGCCGGAATACAGGAGTAATGCCAGCATCGACGATGTTTTGTTTAGCACCACTTCCTTGATAATTATTACCCTGCCAGCTTGCTAATGTGGCGTCCCAGTAACCACCGATGTGGGTTCCGTTTGATTTATACCATTGCTCATCCCAAGTCCATTGGGCTCCGGCACGAAGCATTTTTGTTTTATTCCCGGTAGCGAATTCCAGTGATGCTGAATCTGCAGCATATGTTACTGATTGCACAACAGTCAGCATAAGTCCACACAGCAAGGATTTTTTAAGCGAAAATTTCATAAAACGATGTCCTGATCAAAGGTGAAAGAAGAATTCTTAAGATATTGTATCAATTCGCTACAAATCATATCGGCGATGAGCAAAATATGCCAACACCTTGTCAATGTCATTCACTCATAACAACCTAAAACAATAAATAGTATGAACAAACCACGAATTGCATTTTTGGGCATTGGTCTGATGGGCTTACCGATGGCTACTAGACTACTCAATGCGGGATATCCCGTGGTTGTCTGGAATCGTACATCTGCCAAATGTGAGCCTTTGAGAATCTTAGGGGCAGAGATCGTTATCGCACCACAAAACGCTATGTCAACTGCCCGCGGTGATACCGATATCGTGATCAGTATGCTGGAAGCGGGTGGTGTGGTGGGGGACATTATTCGGCAAACTTTCCCCACATTAAAGGCGGGACAGATCTGGATAGATATGAGTTCTACGCAGCAACAGGAGGCACAAGAATTCAATGCCTTGTTACGAGCCAAGGGTATTATTTTTATTGATGCGCCAGTATCTGGCGGCGTTATCGGTGCAGAAGCCGGGTCTTTAGCTATTATGGCTGGCGCATATCCGGACGAATTTAGCAAAATTAAACCTGTCCTGGACGTACTGGGAAAAGCGACTTTGGTCGGATTGCCCGGTTGCGGACAGTTATCGAAGCTGTGTAATCAGTTAATCGTTGGTGGGACGATTAATATCGTTGCAGAAGCATTATTGCTGGCACAGGCCGGAGGCGCTGATCCTGTCGCAGTACGTCAAGCTTTGCGAGGTGGATTTGCAGAGAGTCGTATTTTAGAGGTACATGGGCAGCGTATGCTGGACAGGAATTTTTTGCCCGGAGGTCAAGTCAAAAGCCAGTCGAAAGATATGCGGAATATCTTACAGGCGGCACACAGCCATGACTTGCAACTACCTGTCACAGAAATGATTGCGGAAATCTATCAGCAACTTCTCACGTATCAACCTGTTGCAGATCATTCTGCCGCGATACTCGAATTGGAAAAGAAAAATCCAGGCCAGCGTCTTGGCGATCAGCCCGATATCTTGCCTACACAGATAGACGCACACTGAATATGCGCGGGGATTATCTGCCATGCTTGTAGTTCAGCGATATAGTATGGAATTAGCCAAATTAGCCAAGATGAATTATCCGCGGCAGCATATTTCCTCCACTGCTACTGAAGCACAAGCAAACATAAGAATTATCCAATGACAGTCATATCTAGAGTATCCCCGGAGTTACTTGCAATTCTGGCGCAATTAATTGCTTTCAAAACGGTTTCGCGTGATTCTAATCTCGAACTAATCGACTGGATTCAAACTTACCTTAAGCAATACGGCGTCAGTTCCAGACTGACTTATGACAGTACCGGAAAAAAAGCTAATTTATTTGCTACGGTAGGTGAAGGAAAAAAACCGGGAATTATTCTTTCTGGTCATACTGATGTGGTACCCGTTGACGGACAGGAATGGCATACCGATCCTTTTACCGCAGTGATTAATGGTGATCGCTTATATGCACGCGGTGCAGCCGACATGAAAACTTATATCGCCGCGGCGCTACATGCCATACCGCAGTACATTGCTGCGGACAGAGATCAGGCATTACATCTCGCTTTTTCCTATGACGAAGAAGTGGGATGTCTTGGCGTACGCAGCCTGATACGTGATCTGGACGAAATCGGTTTGCAGCCCGCTGCGTGTATCGTCGGTGAGCCCACCTTGATGCGGCCGGTCATCGCACACAAGGGCACACATCGTTTCCGCTGCTGTGTACGCGGTAAAGAAGCGCATTCGAGCTACACGACGCAGGGTGTTAATGCGATTGAGTATGCCTCTAAAATTGTTGTGTACATCCGAGAATTAGCTGATCGCCTAGCCTTACAAGAGGCTCGCGATGATTCTTATACGGTTCCTTACAGTACCTTGCAAACGGGTTTGATCCGCGGCGGACTCGCAACCAATATTGTGCCGAAAGATTGTGATTTTCAATTTGAGGCGCGGACATTACCCGATATGAAGGCGGACATACTGTTTGAAGAAATTCAGGAATATGCCCGCAAATTAATTCCAGAGATGGTGGCAGTAGAGCCGCTCGCACGCATCGATTTTGAATGGCTGGCCTCCGCGCCTGGTTTGCAAATGCAAGAGTCAGACGCCATCGTCCAGCTAGCAGCACAACTCTCGGGGAACGCACCTGACGGCGCTGTTTCCTATGGTACAGAAGCCGGTTTATTTCAGCAGGCAGGTATTCCGACCGTCATCTGCGGACCCGGCAGTATCGAGCAGGCACATTCGCCTAACGAATATGTGGAGCTGGCGCAGGTCGCTCAGTGCGAGCGCTTCATGCAGCGCTTATGTGATTCGTAAGCAGACAATTTCATCAAAGTTAAAAATTTAGGAATGAGTATGACCACCGCCATCGTCCGCGCCGTTTGTCCTCACGATTGCCCGGATACCTGCGCCTTGCATGTCACGGTACAAGACGGGATCGCCACCGAGGTGCGCGGAGATCCAGATCACCCGACGACGGCTGGCGTCTTGTGTACTAAAGTCGCGCGTTATACAGAGCGCACCTATCACAAAGACCGTGTACTGCATCCGTTGAAACGTATCGGCAAAAAAGGTGAAGGTCAATTTGAGCAAATTAGCTGGGACGAAGCGCTGACGACGATTGCTACAAAGCTTAAGAAAATTGCGGATCATAATCCCCTGGCCATACTGCCTTATAGCTACGCAGGCACCATGGGACTGGTGCAGGGAGATAGCATGTCGCAACGGTTTTTTCATAAAATCGGTGCGTCTTTTCTTGACCGCACAATATGTGCAACTGCTGGCGGGACAGGCTACAAATACACTTTGGGTGCTCGCATTGGCACGGATGTTGAGCAAACACAAAATGCACAATTAATTCTCATCTGGGGTGGTAATCCTATTGCGTCCAATCTGCATTTCTGGATGCGTGTACAAGAAGCAAAACGCAATGGTGCGAAGATTATTGCGATCGATCCTTACCGCTCTTTAACGGCTGAAAAATGCCATCAGCATATCGCCTTATTGCCAGGCACTGATGCGGCCTTAGTGCTGGGCATGATGCATGTCCTGATCAAAGAAGACTTGCTTGATCATGACTATATCTCAGCCTACACACTGGGCTTTGAGCAACTTAAACAGCGCGTAGCAGAGTGGACACCTGAGCGCGTCGCAGAAACTTGTGGAATCAGTGCAGAAGAGGTGACGAATCTGGCACGAGTATATGGCGAATGCGCGCAACGGGGTGAGGCCAGTATGATACGAATGAACTACGGAATGCAAAGAGTTCGTGGTGGTGGCATGGCCGTGCGCAATATCGCCTGTCTGCCAGCATTGGTCGGGGCATGGCGTCACGCTGCAGGAGGTGTGCAATTATCATTGTCGGATGCTTTTCCTAAAAATCTTGCCGGCTTACAGCGACCAGACTTATTCCCGCAATCACTGACTCCACGTACGATTAATATGAGTACGATCGGTGATGATTTATTACGCGAGACTTCTGTCAGTTTCGGCCCCAGGATTGAGGCTGTGATTGTCTATAATTCAAACCCAGTTGCCGTCGCGCCGGAATCGGATGCGGTGGCCCGGGGATTCGCCCGCGAGGATTTATTCACTGTAGTGCTTGAGCATTTTCAGACCGACACAGCAGACTATGCAGATATCGTTTTACCTGCGACAACTCAGCTTGAACATGTGGATGCGCACAGCGCCTATGGGCATTTGTACATGATGGCGAATAATGCCGCGATTGCCCCTATGGGAGAGGCAAAACCGAATACAGAAATCTTTCGTCTTCTGGCACATCACATGGGTTTTGATGACCCGTGCTTTCGTGAAAGTGATGATGAACTGGCTGCGCAAGCATTTAAGCAATCCGATGTTCGTGCTGTACATTTCGACTGGAGTTCACTGAAGAAAACGGGATGGGCGAAATTATGTGTTCCCGACGCTCCTTTTGCACAGGGCGGGTTCCTGACACCGTCCGGAAAATGTGAGTTCTATAGCGAACAAATGCAACGCGATGGTTATGATCCCTTACCCACGTATATTCCCCCTTATGAGTCGGTTGCGAGCAATCCTGTGCTTGCCGGTAAATATCCATTGGCCATGATTTCGCCGCCTGCACGCAATTTTTTGAATTCGAGTTTCGTCAATGTACAAAGTTTACGTGATACCGAAGGCGAACCGCATATAGACATCCATCCTGAAGATGCTCAGCATCGCCAGATTGCTTCTGGTGATACCGTCAGAATTTTCAATGACCGTGGTTCTTTTGTGGCACTTGCAAGAGTTACTGATAAAGCCCGGCGAGGTCTGGTGGTCGGCTTATCGATCTGGTGGAAAAAGTTTGCTTCCGATCACAAAAATGCGAATGAGCTCACCAGTCAGCGTTTAACAGACATGGGCGGCGGACCTACCTTCTACGACGTACTGGTGCAGGTCGAAAAGGACTGATCAGTGAGCCAGTGTGCTTGCAAAACGCACCGGTGGCTTAAGATTTTTTGTGCAGAACGGCGGTGAATTTGGCCAAATCACAGATTCATTCAGCGAGTCAGTTGATTGTGCGTTGCAGCAAATTAGTAGAGGATGCTTTCAAGTTGGCTGCAAAAGACTTGCCTTGGTTTATCATTGCCGATAGCATCGACTATCGGCGCAGTATATTCATGCTAGCCAGGCTAGCAGATCATTCGACCAGTTTGCCGGCGAGCAGTGCTTCGCGCATCATTGGCAGCACCGACGCTGAATAAATCAAAACAACACTCAGAGACAAGGAAAACCGTATGGACAAGTTTTGGCTGAAATCATATCCGCAAGGCGTTCCGGCAGAAATCGATTTCTCTCAATATCAATCGCTGGTGCAGGTGCTGGAAGAGTCTTTCCATAAATACTCAGCACGTAATGCCTACGCTTGCATGGATAAATTCCTGACTTACGGCGAGCTGGATACGCTGTCAAAGAAAGTCGGCGCTTGGTTGCAAAGTAAGGGGCTCCAAAAAGGTGCCCGCGTTGCGATCATGATGCCGAATGTCTTGCAATACCCGGTCGTGATGGCGGCAGTGCTGCGCGCGGGTTACACCGTCGTCAACGTCAATCCTTTGTACACACCTCGCGAATTAGAGCATCAGTTAAAAGATTCCGGCGCTGAAGCGATTTTCATTTTAGAAAATTTCGCCGTGACGCTGGAACATGTTCTGAGCAATACACCAATCAAGCATATCGTCGTCGCCACCATGGGTGATATGTTGGGAGGTGTGAAGGGCGCGATCGTCAATTTCGTTGTCCGCAATGTCAAAAAAATGGTACCGGCATTCTCGCTGCCGGGTGCGGTGCGATTTAAGCAGATGCTCGCTGAATCTAGTCGCCTGAATTTTCAGCCAGTCAATCTCGGTCACGACGATATCGCGTTCCTGCAATATACCGGCGGAACCACGGGCGTGTCGAAAGGTGCGACGCTGTCTCACCGCAATGTCATTGCCAATATTTTGCAAAACGACGCATGGTTGATGTCCGGTATGGAGAATCAGGCCAGCTCTGAGCAAAAAGTAATCGTCTGTGCTTTGCCCCTGTATCACATCTTCGCGTTGACCGTTTGCAGCTTGCTGGGTACGCGTATTGGTGCGATGAATTTGCTGATTCCGAATCCACGCGATATTCCGGGATTTATCAAAGAATTGGCAAAATATAAGGTCAATATTTTCCCGGCAGTGAACACCTTGTACAACGGTTTGCTGAATAATCCCGATTTCGCCAAACTCGATTTCTCCGGCTATGAGATTTGTAGCGGCGGCGGTATGGCAGTGCAAAAAGCAGTCGCCGACAAATGGCTGAAAACTACCGGTTGTGCAATCGCAGAAGGTTACGGCTTGTCAGAGACATCGCCAGTTGCCACCGCGAATCCGGCAAAAACTAAAGAATTTTCCGGTACGATCGGACTCCCGATCCCGTCGACTGAAATTGCGATTCTCGACGATGACGGTAATCATGTGCCTCTAGGTTCACCTGGAGAGATTGCCATCCGTGGGCCGCAAGTCATGGTCGGGTATTGGAATCGTCCTGATGAGACTGCCAAGGTAATGACTGCCGATGGATTTTTCAAATCGGGTGACGTCGGGATTATGGATTTCCGCGGCTACACCACGATTGTCGATCGTAAGAAAGATATGATCTTGGTCTCTGGCTTTAATGTATATCCGAACGAGATTGAAGGTGTGGTTGCCTTGCATCCGGGCGTGCTGGAATGCGCTTGCGTTGGCGTACCAGATGCTAACTCAGGCGAGGCAGTCAAGTTGTTTGTGGTGCGTAAAGATCCGACGCTGACGGTTGAGCAATTGATGGATTACTGCAAAGAGCAATTCACTGCTTACAAAAAACCGAAGTTCATTGAGTTTCGCCTGGAACTGCCTAAGACCAATGTAGGCAAAATTTTGCGTCGCGAATTGCGTGACGAAAAGAAAGCTGCCTGAGACGATATTCGGGGAACTTAATGTATATACTCCCCATGTATTCATTCAATATAGTGCTTAATCCGCACGTATTTATTAGGCGTTGAAAATATACTGCCATGGAGCATATATTGAGTGCAAAAAAAGGAAGGTATCTGCCTTCCTTTTTTATTTGCTACGCGCTCACTACGCCGGTTTTCCCGTCTTCAACCACAAAGCTTGTTAGCGTCGAGATACCAGAGTCCGCACGAGATACGTCGTCCAGCGCCATGAAGCGGGTTGTCATTTGTTTCGGTGTGATATCCATCAGGATAAAGCCGCGCTTATCACTACGTCCGAATTTGATATGAGGATTTTGCGCGACGTATTGGTCTGTGCGTTCTTGCGGACGTGAGCTGGACGTAATCGAGGTACCGCAAAACTCTGTTGCCAGGATCGGATTGTTTGCCGAGGCTTTACTATAAAAATCACGTTTGATGTTCGCCGCATAAAACGTATGGACGTCACCGGAAATAATCACAGGATTCGCCGGTTTATGTTTTTGCAGATCGTCTAATACACGCTGCCGTGCAAGCGGGTAGCCATCCCAGCCGTCGGTCCAGAATTTTCCATCACCTTCTTTAGCGACTGGCGTCTGGCTAGATTGTGCCATCAGAGTTTGTTGTGTCAGGACATTCCACTTGGCGCCGGAGCTGGCAAATCCCTGTGCCAGCCACTTCTCCTGTTCTTGCCCCAGCAGAGTTCTGTTTGGATCAAGCAGTTCACGACACTCGGCATTCGTGACTGAATTTGAGCCGCCCATCCCTGGTTTCGGGCAGGCATGGTGTGAGCGATACTGACGGTCATCAAGTACATGGAAACGCGCAAGCTTGCCCCAGTCATAACGCTCATAAATCCGCATATGAGCAAAGCGTCCTGCTTCACTCATGAGCGCCGTCAGATTCGGCAGGCGTACCGGCATATGCTCATAAAACGCCTGATATGCCGCTGCGCGTCGTTGCAAAAAATCGACCGATAAACGTTCATCCCTGTCGTTGCCGTAATCATTGCAGACTTCATGATCGTCCCACGTCACGATCCATGGTGCGACGTGATGCGCTGCTTGTAGATGCGGATCTGATTTGTACTGGGCATAGCGACTACGGTAGCCGGCCAGATTCATACTCTCGACATCGCGCCTGCGTGGCTTGGACGGATGACTTAAATCGTAAGGTCCCCATTCATAAATATAATCACCGAGGAAAATCACCAGATCCGGATATGCCGCAGCGATATGCCGGTGCCCTGCATATTCACCAAACTCCCAGTGCTGACAGGAGGCGACCGCCAGTCGCAAGCCAGAGGGCATGGCCTCTGCGATTGGCGCAGTGCGTGTGCGTCCTACCGGACTGATCGCCTCACCCAGCATAAAGCGGTACCAATAATTGCGTTCCGCCTGCAAGCCGGTAACATCAACGTGCACGCTATGTGCGAGCTCAGGCAAGGCGGTATGTTCCCCTCGGCCGACAATGTGATGAAAAGTCTCGTCTTCCGAGATTTCCCATCGTACTTTGTAAGGCACTGCGGGCAGCGCCATGGCATTCAATGGTTCAGGCAGCAGGCGAGTCCAGATCACCACGCTATCATGCCGGGGTGAGCCGGAAGCAACACCGAGTGTGAAGGGATAGGCCGATGACTTATCTGCGGCAAAACTGGGTAGCTGATACGCCGATGCCGCAAGCACAGCAAGGCGTAAAGACTGCTGTAGAGATTGTTGTAAAAACTGCCGTCGTTGCATAGTAGTCAGTGCAGGCCGCACGTAATAAATTATTCGGAATATAGACAGGTGATGCTGCACTGGCGCGATGGCATTTTTATATCATGAATCTTGTCATTGCTTTTGTCATCTTGCAGTATGGTGAAGATGCACCATTCAGATCAGCATGAAATGGAATGCTGTGGAGCAGGCTCAAAATCAACTTAAAATCGGCTCAGATAGCGTCTAACGGCGGAATCGGACGAGGTTTTCTGTCCTCGCCTGTTGCGACATAAGTTAATGTCGCTTCAGTTACTTTGACGGTACTCGCCTGCAGGCGATTACGCTCTGCATAAACTTCGACAGACACGGTGATCGAGGTATTGCCGACTTTAACAACTTCTGCATAAAACGACAGTAAATCACCCACAAAAACAGGTTGTTTAAACAAAAATGAATTCACCGCAATCGTCGCAACACGGCCATTGGCGCGGCGCGCGGCAGGGATTGCTCCAGCGATATCGACCTGCGCCATGATCCATCCGCCAAATACGTCACCGTGAACATTCGCATCGGCGGGCATCGGCATGACACGCAATTGCGGCATGCCGGCAGGGAGGGTGTTTTTCATCTGGTCAGACATGGTATTTCCTTTCAAAGATACAATTCGCTTAGATAATTTCAGCAAATCATAAACCATATCCCTACTTACCTTAGGCAATTCTATGCGCCGTAACTCATCTGCCGATGCTCCTGCCTCTGCAAATTCAGCGCCATCACCTCGCGGCGATTGGTCTACTGTTAAAACTTTATTACCGTATTTGTGGGCATATAAATGGCGCGTCTCGCTGGCGTTATTGTTTCTGGTTGGCGCCAAACTTGCCAGTGTGGGCGTACCGCTCGTGTTGAAGCAATTGATCGATAGCATGTCGATCAGTCCTCAGCATCCGGCGGCATTGATGGTGTTACCAGTCGGGATTTTGATTGGCTATGGCGCTTTGCGTTTGTCGACCACGTTATTCACCGAGTTGCGTGAATTTGTTTTTGCTAAGGTCACTCAGCGTGCAGTACGGACAATTGCGCTAAAGGTATTCCGGCACTTGCATGCCTTATCGCTGCGTTTTCATCTGAACCGCCAGACCGGTGGTATGACACGTGATATCGAGCGCGGCACCCGCGGTATTTCATCGCTGGTGTCGTATGCCCTGTTCAGTATTTTTCCGACGTTGCTTGAGATTACGCTGGTATTGATTTATCTCTCAACGCATTACGATATCTGGTTCTCTGTGATCACTCTGGTGGCGCTCGTGACCTACATTACGTTCACGATTGCGGTGACTGAATGGCGGACGCATTTTCGTCGCACCATGAACGAACTCGATTCTAAAGCGAGTACCAAGGCGATCGATTCGCTACTGAATTATGAGACAGTTAAATACTTTGGTAATGAAGAATACGAAGCGCAACGTTATGACGAAGGCCTGCAAAAATTTGAATTCGCCGCAGTCAAATCTCAGTCCAGTTTATCCTTGCTAAATACGGGGCAGTCGCTGATTATTGCGACGGCAGTCACACTGATTTTATGGCGTGCGACGCAAGGCGTGATCGCCGGAACCATGAGTCTGGGCGACCTGGTACTGGTGAACACGTTTATGATTCAGCTCTATATTCCCTTGAATTTTCTTGGCGTTCTTTACCGCGAAATTAAACAAAGCCTGGCAGATATGGAGAAGCTGTTTTCTTTGCTGGATCAGCATAAGGAGATTGCCGATACGGCAGACGCGGTGCCTCTCAGCGTGGATCATAGCAAGGGCGGATCGATTCAGTTTGCGCATGTCGATTTCAGCTATGAAAGTAAGCGGCAGATTTTATTTGATGTCGATTTTACGATCGCTGCCGGTACCACGACGGCGGTTGTCGGGCATAGCGGATCGGGTAAATCTACCCTATCGCGTTTGCTGTTTCGCTTCTACGATATTCAGGGTGGCGCCATTCGGATTGACGGCCAGGATATTCGCGCGATTACTCAACATTCACTGCGCAATGCCATCGGTATCGTGCCACAGGATACGGTGTTGTTCAATGACAGTATTGAATACAACATTGCCTACGGTAAGCCGGGTGCGACCAGAGATGAGGTCGTCGCTGCGGCACGGGCCGCTTATATTCACGATTTTATTGAAAGCTTGCCGGATGGGTACGCAAGCACCGTCGGTGAGCGCGGTTTGAAATTGTCCGGCGGCGAAAAACAGCGCGTCGCGATTGCCAGAACTTTATTAAAGAATCCTTCCATCCTGATTTTTGATGAGGCAACGTCGGCGCTCGACTCCAAGTCTGAGCAAATGATACAAGCGCAAATCAAAGAGATTGCCAAGACTAGAACCAGTCTGGTGATTGCTCATCGTCTATCCACCATTGTCGACGCGGAACAGATTCTGGTGATGGATAAAGGGCGCATCATTGAACGTGGTACGCATCAGCAGTTACTAATGCTAAATGGTGCGTACACACAAATGTGGGAACGACAACAAAATCGCAGTGATGAACGAGCAGATGACTTCGATGACTCTGATGTTGAAGTGAGTGCGGCGTATTGCACTGCAGATTGAATAGCAAGATGAATGGCCAGAATCTCTTAGTACAAGATCAATTGTATTGATGCAAGGAATGTGCGGCACAAAGATTGCTTTATAGAATTTAGCTTTTCTGATGAAATTGCCAGTACGATGTAAAGTATTTGAAATTCTTGAAATTTCAAAATTTTATTCGTCCTGTCCAGTCCTACTATCAGGAAGAATTATTCTTACAATCTGCCTCTCTATTCAGGAGCAACGATGAAAGTCTTGTCACAAAAACTAATTGGCCTCGCTGTAGTTTTGTTGGTCAGCGCCTGTAGTCGTCAGGTCGAAGTCAAAATCGGTGTTGTTGCGCCGATGACGGGCAATCTCGCTCATAACGGTAAAAGTATTGCCGGCGGTGCGCAAATCGCCGTCGATGAATTAAATGAGGAGGGCATCTACATCCAGGGTAAGCGTGCCCATTTCTCCCTGATGATAGAAGACGATAAAGCGAATCCGGAAGACGGTAAAGCTGCTGCGCAGCGTCTGGTTGATGCCGGTGTCGTCGCTGTGTATGGGCACTTTAATTCCGGTGTGACGATTCCCGCCGCGCCGATTTATGCCAAAGCAGGCATCCCGCAAATGTCAGCCTCAACCAACCCCCAATACACGCGGATGGGTATTCCCAGTGCGTTCCGTATTGGTGCGGATGATATCGAGCAGGGCACAACATTGGGGCGTATCGCAGTCGATAAGCTAAAAGCAAAAACGGTGTTCGTGGTCGATGATGCATCATTGTTTGGACTCGGTCTGGCAGCAGAAGTATTAAAGGTTCTGGAATCAAAAAAAATCGTCCCGGGTAAGGAGTCGGTCAATCCACTGACGGTCGACTATCCGCAGCTTGTGAAAAAAATCAGTGACAGCAAATCGGATGTGGTGATCTACGGCGGTGATGAGCCGGTTGGTTTGGGATTGCTGAAGGCCATGCGCGCCGCAGGTATCACTGCGAAATTCGTGACCGGTGATTCCATGTGCGATGCCGCAATTATCAAGTCAGCAGCTGGTAATGCGGATCGTGGCTACTTTTGTACGGTTGCCGGGGTACCGCCATCCTGGTTGTCTGGCGGCGCTGCCTTCATGCAGAAGTATCGTGCCAAATTCGGTGAGCCGGGCGCGATGTCGCCGATCTCTTACGATGGTATTCACGTGTATGCGCAGGCGATGCAGAGAGCCGGTTCTATCGATCCTAAAGTCTTTGTGCCAGAAATGAAGAAAACCTCTTTCGATGGCAAAATCCAGGGTACGATAGAGTTTGATGCCAAAGGCGATCTGAAAGACGGCACCGTCGTGATCTATGAGTCGGTTGGCGGTAGCTTGACTGAGCAAACGAATATCTTCTAAGCACTCGTAGTACCATAAAATAAGCGTCAAACTGTGTGGATATCCCGCACAAGTTGACGCTTTTTTTTCGTGCTGCGATTATCATGGCGAAATGGAAACCAAATGGCTGGAAGACTTCGTCTCTTTAGCTGAAACCAATAGTTTCAGCCGCTCTGCTGAATTGCGTCATGTCACGCAACCAGCGTTCTCGCGTCGCATACAATCGCTGGAGGCGTGGCTTGGCAGCGACCTGATTGACCGCACCTCATATCCGACCCGCTTAACACATGCGGGCGAGGTATTTTACGAGCAAGCGATTGCCATGCTCGGGCAGATCAATAACGCCCGTGCTTTATTGCGGGGCAAGCGCACCACTACCCAGACCACTGTCGACTTCGCGGTACCCCATACTTTATCGCTGACCTACGTGCCAAAGTGGCTGACCGAACTTGAGTCAGCCTTTGGCGAGATCAACAGCCGCCTGCTTGCGCTGAATGTGCATGATGCCGTGATGAGCTTGGTCGAGGGCGGTTGCGATCTGCTGCTCTGCTACCACCACCCGCGCCAGCCTTTGCTGCTGGATGCCAGTCAGTACGACATGATCAGTATGGGAACTGAGGCCTTGCGCGCTTATGCCCGTTGCGATAAATCCGGTAAGTCCGAGTTGCTTTTGCCAGGCTCAGAAAAATCACCTTTACCATTTTTAGCCTACGCCAATAACGCGTATCTGGGACGGATGGTCGATCTGATTCTGAATGATGCCCGTATTCCTTTGCATCTCGATAAGTGCTATGAAACCGATATGGCCGAGGGGTTAAAAATGATGGCGCTCGAGGGTCGTGGCGTCGCATTTTTACCTGAATCTGCAGTGACGCGCGAACTAAAACAAAAGCAGCTGGCGCGTGCTGACGGCCACTCCAGCGCATGGGAAGTTGAGATGGAAATTCGTCTGTATCGCGAGCGTCCATCGGTGCAGCGGCCCGGCAAGGCAATCGTCTCCCGCTTGTGGGAGTATCTGGAGCAACTGCATTCACCGCATGCCAGTACCGCAGTCAAGAGTGGCAAAAAAGAACGCCGCAAGCCCGCATGAGTGCCATCCGGTGCAAAGTGTTGTGGTGATTTGTCCCGAATAAGTCACTGTAAATTTGACTTAAATTGTCCTAAGCTATTCCTCAGTGTGGCTGAGTTTCGTCGCTAATATGGTTGATGCTGATCTGATGCCGGTATATGAAAAAAGCGGTGGGTTTTTTTCTGCAAGTCTGTAGCGAAATCAGGGTGAAATATATCTATGCATTTGTTGCATACATACATGCAAACAAAGCATTGGCGATAAAATGGCCTGTTGTCCTACTATGCATCACCTCATTGGTCACCAATGGTCGTCAACATAGTTAACTTACACAGGAAGGAGACATACCATGTCCAGCCATCACCAAATACCCTCTTATCTTACCCCGCATGAGACAGGTCCTTGGTCAGTTTATCTAGAGCAAATCGATCGTGTTACGCCTTACCTCGGCCATCTGTCCCGCTGGGTAGAGACGCTGAAGCGTCCTAAGCGTATTTTGATTGTTGACGTGCCTATCGAGCGTGACGACGGCAGCATTTCTCATTTTGAAGGCTATCGTGTACAGCACAATACATCACGCGGCCCTGGTAAAGGCGGCGTGCGTTTCCATCAGGATGTGACACTGTCAGAAGTGATGGCTCTGTCTGCCTGGATGACCATAAAAAATTCCGCAGTCAATGTGCCATACGGCGGTGCCAAAGGCGGTATCCGCGTTGATCCAAAAACTTTATCGCGTGGCGAACTGATGCGCATGACGCGTCGTTATACCTCCGAGATCGGCATCATTATTGGCCCGGACAAGGATATTCCTGCACCGGACGTCAACACCAATGAGCAGACCATGGCATGGATGATGGATACCTATTCCATGAACGAAGGCCGCACAGCAACTGGTGTCGTGACAGGTAAGCCAATTTCACTCGGCGGCAGCCTGGGCCGTCGCGAAGCAACGGGACGCGGTGTTTTTGTCGTCGGTTGCGAAGCCGCAGCAAAACGTGGCCTGAATATTGCTGGAGCAAAGATTGCCGTACAAGGTTTTGGTAACGTCGGCGGCATCGCAGCGCGCCTGTTCTCTGAGGCCGGTGCTAAAGTCGTCGCGGTACAAGATCATGGCGGTACGATTTTCCACTCCAACGGACTTGATGCGCATAAATTGCTCGAACATGTCGCAGCCAATGGCAGTGTGGCGGGCTTTAGTGGTGCAGAAGCCGTGATCCCGAACGATGAGTTCTGGTCAGTGGATTGCGATATTTTGATCCCTGCTGCGCTGGAACAGCAAATCACGGAAAAGAATGCCAACAAGATTCGCGCCAAAATTATTCTCGAAGGTGCGAATGGTCCAACCACACCAGAAGCGGATGATATTTTGAGCGACAAAGGTGTGTTGGTTGTGCCGGACGTAATCGCAAATGCGGGTGGCGTGACTGTGTCGTATTTTGAATGGGTACAGGATTTTTCCAGTTATTTCTGGAGCGAAGATGAAATCAATCAGCGTCTGACTCGTATTATGAAAGAGGCATTTAACTCGGTCTGGCATGTGACTGAAGATAAGAAAGTTTCTTTGCGGACGGCAGCCTTCATCATCGGTTGTTCGCGCGTATTGCAAGCACGTGAAGTTCGCGGTCTGTATCCATAAGACCAGCGCAGAGTTTAAAGCCTGATTAACCGGTGTTTGATTAACATTACTGAGCGCCGTAGTTTTATGCAAGGCTCGACGCTTTAGTGTATCTTCCAGTGCCTTAGAGCAACGGTAAGAGAAATACATCCATCAATGCAAACGCATCGATGGATGTATTGTTTTATTTAAAGTGCTGTTTCCTTACCATGAAAAAACAGTCAGCACGCATTTAAAACAGAATAAAAGTTTGTGAAAATAGAATATTTCAATATAAAAGATCGCGTAAATGTATTTACCATTCTAAAATTCGGGCGCAAGCCATCGTCGTCTCACCTGGGGAATGATTATGAAAGCTAAGTTCTGGATCGTACAAATAGCGGCGCTGAGCGGCTTGGCGAGTTTCATGTCTGCTGCCCAGGCGATTGATACACTGGCCCGTATCAAAGAAACGCAGACCATCACGATTGCCCACAGAGAAGCGTCTTTTCCATTTTCGTATTTATCCGAAAGCAAAAAACCAATCGGTTATTCCGTCGACATTTGTCAAAAAATTGTCGATGCGCTCAAGAAGGAATTAAAGAGCCCGCAACTAACCGTGAATTATCTGCTGGTTACAGCAAGCACACGTATTCCAAGCATCGCAGAGGGTAAGGCGGATCTTGAGTGTGGCTCTACGACCAATAATGCTGAGCGACGCAAACAGGTCGCGTTCACGATCCCACATTTTTTTGCGACTGCGCGAATGCTGGTTCGTGCCGATTCCGGGATCACCAACTGGACTGACCTGAAAGACAAAAAAGTCGTCACCACCAAAGGAACAACCTCAGTCAAACTCTTGAATGACCGGGATAAAGTGCGCTCGCTGGGGTTGAAACTGGTTGAGGGTAATGACCATAATAATTCCTTTGCCATGGTTGAATCTTTTCAGGCAGACGCCTTTACGATGGATGACGTATTACTGTATGGTTTTCGCGCCAACTCTAAAGAGCCAGCGAAGTTCGCCATCGTCGGAGACTCTTTATCTACTGAGCCTTACGCCATCATGTTGCGTAAAGATGATCCCGCATTTAAATCCTTTGTCGACCGTGAAATTTCGCGCATGATGGGCGATGGTGAAATCAATAAACTCTATACCAAATGGTTTCAGCAGCCGGTTCCGCCTAAGGGCGCTAACCTGAATATGCCGATGGGTTTTTTATTGCGTGACACGATACGCTTTCCCTCAGACAAGGTCGCGGATTAGTTAGACGCTGTTATCGAGAAATAAGAGTTAATTTCTCGATTTTATCGATGTATTTACGTAGTTATACGTATCGCTTAAGCCAAAAAAAGACAGTGTCATTTGGTCGATTTTGGTAAACTCAGCAGGTGACTTTTTGTCGTAAATCTTTTGACGTAACTTTTGGAGATGGTATGAAATTAACGAATATGTTCGCTTTCCTGATTGCTGCCGGCGTGATTGCAGGTGCAGCACAGGCGCAAGAAACTGGCACACTGAAAAAGATTAAAGATACTGGCACGATCACACTTGGTGTACGTGATTCCTCCATTCCATTTTCTTACCTCGACGACAAACAGTCGTATCAAGGTTACTCCATCGATCTGTGCATGAAAATCGTCACAGCGGTGCAAAAACAATTGGGCTTATCCAGCCTGAACGTGAAATTAAATCCGGTGACATCGGCAACCCGTATCCCGCTGATGGCGAACGGTACCGTTGATCTGGAGTGCGGTTCCACAACGAACAATATGGAACGTCAAAAGCAAGTCTCGTTTGCGCCGACTACATTTGTGACAGCCAATCGGTTGTTGTCCAAAAAATCCTCAAACGTAAAAACTCTGGCGGACCTGAAAGGCAAATCCGTTGTCTCTACTTCAGGCACATCCAACCTGAAACAATTGACGACATTGAACGCCGATCAAAATCTGGGCATCAATATTTTGCCAGCGAAAGATCATGCCGAAGCCTTCCTGATGGTAGAAACCGGTCGTGCGGTGGCGTTCGTGATGGATGATATTTTGCTGGCATCACTGGCTGCCAATTCTAAATCTCCGGCTGATTACGAGATCAGTAAAGAAGCTTTGTCCGTTGAGCCATACGGCATCATGCTGCGCAAGGACGATGCTCCTTTCAAAGCCGCTGTTGATAAAGCGATTTCGAACGTACTGACTTCCGGCGACATCAACCGCATCTACCACAAATGGTTCTTGCAACCGATCCCGCCAAAAGGTATCGCTTTGAACTGGCCTATGTCAGATCAATTCAAAGCGGTCGTTGCTAAGCCAACTGATTCTGGTGAGCCATCTGCTTATGCCGCGGTACCAGAGGCGCAAAAAGCTGTATTGAAAAAGAAAAAATAAGTCATTAAAAAATTGAAATAAGCCAGCGCACAACGGGAGGCACGCCTCCCGTTTTGTTTAAAGTGACAGCGATATGCTGCATGCAGGCAACGCGCATGGATTTCGAGTAAAGGGACGGAGATGAATTACAACTGGAATTGGAATATCTTTTGGGAGGCTGCGCCGGATGGCGGCGGCACCTATCTGGATGCGCTGATTTCTGGCTTGCTATGGACTTTAGCAACGGCCGGATTAGCGTGGGTTATTGCCTTGGTATTGGGCGCGGTGATTGGTACCATCCGTACCGCACCGAATAAATGGGCTGCACGTTTTGCCAATGGCTATGTCGAATTATTCAGGAACATTCCCTTGTTGGTGCAAATGTTCCTGTGGTATTTCGTGATGCCGGAGCTGGTGCCTGCGAGTATGGGTAACTGGTTAAAGTCTTTGCCAAATGCGCCTTTTATTACTGCTGTTTTAAGTCTGGGATTTTTTACCTCTGCACGCGTAGCGGTACAGGTATCTGCAGGCATTAATGCGTTGCCACGCGGTCAGAAAATGGCAGGCACAGCATTGGGACTGACTTTGCCGCAGACCTATCGTTATGTTTTATTGCCGATGGCCTTCCGCATTATTATTCCTGCATTGACCAATGAACTGGCGGCGATTATCAAAAACAGTTCTGTCGCATTGACCATCGGTCTGATGGAACTGACGGCGAGTGCACGGTCTATGCAAGAGTTTTCTTTTCAGGTGTTTGAGGCATTTACGGCTGCGACTCTGATTTATCTGATGGTCTCTGTGATTGCGATCGTCTTGTCGAATGTGCTTGAGAAAAAACTGACTGTGCCAGGATTTATTACGTCCGGCTCGGCGAATGCGGGAGGGCACTAATCATGTTGAGTAATTTTGATTTTGATGTCATTCAGCGTTCCTGGTTGTACCTGTTCAAGACAGGTATGTCCTTCACTCTGGAACTGACTTTCCTTGCGATGACTGGCGGAATTGTTCTCGGCACTTTGCTGGCGATGATGCGTTTGTCCAGCATTAAAGCGGTCAAAGTATTTGCGACCACCTATGTCAATATCATGCGTTCTATTCCGCTGGTACTGGTGATTTTCTGGTTCTACTTTCTTGTACCTTATATCGGCGCATGGATTATCGGTGCGAACGAGCCTGTGCAAGTCGGTGCGTTCTCTTCGTGCCTGATTACCTTTGTGATGTTTGAAGCTGCTTACTATTGCGAAATCATGCGTTCGGGTATTCAATCGATTCCACGAGGTCAAATCTGGGCGGGTTATGCGATCGGGATGAACTACTGGCAAACCATGGGCAATATTGTTTTGCCGCAGGCTTTCCGTAACATGATTCCGGTATTGCTGACACAAACCATCGTCTTGTTCCAGGACGTGTCGCTGGTTTATGTGCTGTCGATTACTGACTTTGTCGGTGCTGCATCCAAAGTTGCGCAGCGTGATGGCCGCTTGGTTGAAATGTATTCTTTCGTCGCTGTCGTATATTTTATTTTGTGTTTTGCCTTGTCTTCTCTGGTGAAGAAATTGCAGACCAAATTTGCGATTATCCGATAAAGAGATGACGGCATAGTTCATCCGCTACTAGTTAACACATTTGAGAAAGGCATCCGCGATCAGCATCGTGGATGCACCGGAGAATAGAATGATTAAATTAAATAATGTCAGCAAATGGTATGGTCAGTTTCAGGTTCTGACGGACTGCACTACCGAAGTGTCGAAGGGTGAAGTTGTAGTAGTTTGCGGACCGTCCGGTTCTGGTAAATCTACTCTGATTAAAACGGTCAACGGTCTTGAACCTTTTCAAAAAGGGGACATCACTGTGGATGGTATTTCTGTCGGCGACCCAAAAACTAACTTGTCCAAATTACGTGCCCGTATTGGTATGGTATTTCAGAATTTTGAATTATTCCCGCACTTGTCGATCCGTCAGAATCTGACCATCGGTCAGGTGAAAGTGCTTGGTCGCAGCGAAGACGAAGCGACTGAAAAAGGCTTGAAATACCTCGACCGTGTCGGCCTGCTTGCGCACAAAGATAAATTCCCGGGTCAGCTTTCTGGTGGTCAGCAACAGCGTGTAGCGATTGCTCGTGCATTGTCCATGGATCCAATCGCGATGTTGTTCGACGAACCGACGTCTGCCTTGGATCCGGAAATGATCAATGAAGTGCTGGACGTGATGGTGGGTCTCGCACAAGAAGGCATGACCATGATGGTAGTGACGCATGAAATGGGTTTCGCGAAAAAAGTGGCGAACCGTATTGTGTTCATGGACAAGGGCTTGATCGTCGAAGATTGTGCCAAGGATGAATTCTTTAATGCGGCGCGTTCTGAGCGTGCACGTGATTTCCTTGCCAAGATTATTCATTAAACTAGGTCACTGTCAGTATTGCACTGCTTGCATTATCAAGTTCGTCACCAAGTTCTGTAATTCAGTTCGATAGTGGCATACCACAACCTCAGCTTCGCGAACCATCTGCGGGGCTGAGGAACGCAATTCCCGGGA
The DNA here is from genome assembly GCF_049340185.1 of Undibacterium sp. Rencai35W. Taxonomy (NCBI): domain Bacteria; kingdom Pseudomonadati; phylum Pseudomonadota; class Betaproteobacteria; order Burkholderiales; family Oxalobacteraceae; genus Undibacterium; species Undibacterium sp. Rencai35W. The sequence continues at coordinate 678,240 of NZ_JBMPPC010000002.1, read as the reverse complement.
CTGTTCCGGCCATGCCGGACGCTATCGCCTGAGTTACTGTCAGTGCTGAAAATCAATATACTCCCCCTATTTTTATATAAAACAGGCACTATTCCGCAGGTTTTATATAGGCATTAAAAATATACTGGGGTAGGGTATCTATCATCCTATAGGTGCTGAGGCAAAAAAGGTAAAATGATGCTTACTTGAAAAAGCGAGCCGCCATGACCTCTCAGATTACTCAGCAAACCTCACCGACCTCCCGTAACGCCGGGCAGTATCCGCAGCAGATTACCCTCACTCGTCCAGACGACTGGCATTTGCATTTGCGCGATGGTGCCGCACTTGCCAGCGTCTTGCCTGACACTGCGCGTCAATTTGCGCGTGCGATTGTGATGCCAAATCTGAAGCCGCCTGTGACCACGACAGAGCAGGCTGCGGCTTATCGCCAGCGTATTCTGGCTGCTTTACCTGCGGGAATGCAGTTTGAGCCGCTCATGACTTTATATCTGACCGACAATACGCCGCCGGATGAAATCCGTCGTGCCAAAGACAGTGGTTTTGTGCATGCCGTGAAGCTGTATCCGGCTGGTGCGACGACGAATTCCGATGCCGGTGTGACGGACCTGATCAAGTGCTACAAGACCTTGGAAACGATGCAAGAAGTCGGCATGCCGTTTCTGGTTCATGGTGAGGTTACGAATCCTGAGATCGATTTATTTGATCGCGAAGCCGTATTCATTGATCGCGTATTGCAACCCTTGCGCCGCGATATGCCTGAGCTGAAAGTGGTTTTCGAGCACATCACTACGACGGAAGCCGCGCAATACGTTGCCAGTGCCTCCGGCCCGATTGCCGCCACGATTACGGCGCATCATTTGCTGTATAACCGGAACGAGATTTTTAAAGGCGGTATTCGCCCGCATTACTATTGTTTGCCTGTACTGAAGCGCGAGACACACCGCCTGTCTTTGCTGCAGGCGGCGACTTCAGGTAGCGCCCGTTTTTTCCTGGGAACGGATTCGGCGCCGCATGCCAAAGGACTGAAAGAGCACGCCTGCGGTTGTGCCGGTTGCTACACGGCGCTACATGCGATGGAACTCTACACGGAGGCGTTCGATCAGGCTGGTGCATTGGATCAATTGGAAGCCTTCGCCAGTTTCAATGGCCCTGATTTTTATCAGTTACCACGCAATACTGGCAAGATTACATTGACGCGCGAGGACTGGACTTTGCCCGCTGAATTGCCTTTCGTTGACACGACGATTGTGCCATTGAACGGTGGTGAAACTATTCATTGGAAAATGCAGGCCATTGCAGAATCTCAAGTTTGAGTCCTTCAGGTTTGAAAGCCTCAAATTTGAAATTTCCAAATCTGCTATTCCTGAATTCGATTGTATGTGTATGGTGAGTGTAAGTCAGCTGCCCAGCGATGTAATGCCCGAGACTTCAGAATCGGCCTTATTTTATTCCGCTATTGACTGGTCGCATGGCTGGTATGCGCCGGTCCGTGCAACCGCGCTTGCCCTGCGAGCGTCAGGCGACTGGCGCCGCTATCTGAACGAGAGCGCGCAGATCAACCTCGTGCAGAATCATGGCCAACAACGGATTTCTTTTGTCGCACAAGAATGTCTGCCGGAGGGCGTCGCTTATGAAGCCTTCATCAGCGATACCGGGCAAGTGCCGACGCGTGAAAATTTGCACGACTTTTTTAATGCTTTGGTATGGCTGACTTTTCCAAAAATTAAACGACAATTAAATGCCATGCAAGCTGCTCAAATAGCTCTGCACGGCATTGGCAAGTCACGCGGTTCGGCTCGTGATGCGGCAACGATTTTTGATGAAAATGCTGCGTTGCTGGTGGTGGACAATAGCGTACAAGGTGACGCTCTAATCGCCGCATTGCGCAGGCATGAATGGCAACAGGCTTTCGTCCAGCAACGCGCCCTGTTCGGGCGGCAAGCCGAGGTCTGGACATTTGGGCATGCGCTGATGGAGAAGTTGGTGAATCCGTATAAAGCAATTACGGCACATACCTTTGTGGTCCGGGCGGATGCACAATTTTTTACGGCCAGCGATGAAGAAAAACGGCATTGGTTAGATCAAGAGGTCGCAACACGTTTAGGTGAAATCAGTTTAAGCACCGCGGATTACACGCCATTGCCCGTGCTAGGCATTCCTGGATGGTGGCAGAATCAGAGTCATGAGTTTTATGCAGATACACAGGTGTTTCGTGCAAAGAAACGTCCTTCATCAGAGGGACATTAAACAAAGGAGGGCGTATGCTAAGTCATCAACGAGTCTTTGAAAAAATAAACCAGCATTGGTTTTATCTGGTTGCGGTTGTAATGATTGCCGGCGAGTGGATCTTGGTGCGCACAGATAGCTGGCGTATGCCTTTATTGATTGAAGCCGGTGTTATCGGAGATCTGGCGATCATATTGCCGATACTTTATTTTGTCTGTTACCGGCAAAAAGGGAAGTCTGCTATTGTCCGCGCACTCGCGCTCAGTTGCAGCGCCATATGGGTTTGTGGCTATATTATTCCGCAGGCGCATCATCACTTATTGACGAGTTTATCCTGGCTGCGTTATCTGGGGATGGCCGCAGTGATCTTGTTTGAATTGCGCTTCATGATATTGCTTTATCGTAGCGTTTTCAAGTTGGACGAATCCGCAGAACAGATCGCTGCAAAGATAGTATCAGGCAACGATATGCCTCTTTGGCTGGCACGCCTGATCAGTTGGGAGGCGGCATTCTGGCGCAAGACATGGCAATTGCTGAAGCGGATGTCAGGATATTAGCCCAAAGAAAAAGGATAGCGACATCGCTATCCTTTTTCTTTGATCAGTCGTGCTGATCAAGACTAAACCGAACTAGGCGGCGCTGGCAGTTTGTAAGAGCTGAAATAAATGATCCTTCTGCACAACGCGTACTTTTTTCAGTTCTTCTAATGCTGCATCATTCAAATGATCGACGCCGTTTTCTGCACGATTCACGGCTTTGTCTGTTTCTGCATATTCATCAAACAATTTACTAAAATGTGCGTTGCTGAGTTTCAATGCATGGATCGTATCTTTGAATGCGGGAAATTCAGCCGACAGCGGATGGTGCTCTACTTGCATAATGACTCCTTCAGGGGGGGAGATGAAAATACCTCACATCTCCTCCAGCTTAAAGTGAGTAGCGTTGCCAGTGCTGATATAGATCAAACAGATCACATAGATCAAACAAAGACGTCAGCATAGTTTGCTGACGTCAACATGGCGATTATTGTTCCCGCACCCATACTTGTGAGCGACCGAATAGTGGTGTGCCGATATAGCCACGAACATTGAGTTTTTTATTGTTGTCGGTGACCGAGAGTTTGCTGCGATACAGTTTGCCATTTGCAGGATCGAGAATGCGGCCGCCGTTATATTCGTCCCCGTCTTTTTTCAAGCCAAACAAAATAGTCATGCCGATGATGGGCTGATTTTTATTCACGCCATCGCATTTATCGCATTTTGGATTCTGATCTTCTTCACCTTCGGGAAATAGCTTTTCGATTTTCCCTATCAGTTCGCCGCTATTTTCTGAAATGCGGATCAGTGCCTTGGGTTTGCCGGACTTGTCGTCGATATTCTTCCACAAACCGACGGGCGTATCCTGAGCGAATGCCATTGAGGTGATGCACAGCAGTAGCAGTGCGGCGATGCTTGTTTTTTTGTTCATATTGTCTCCGTCTTAGTTGGGCTAATTCCATTTCAGCATATTGAGTGTCTATGGATGACCGTAATGACACTCATGAAGCGGACATGGGAAAAAGTGATAAATTTCTGCGACTGATTGTACGTGGCAGTTTTTTTGTCATGTACTAAATAATTAGAGTGTCTACTTTAATGAAGGTAAAACACAACATCGTCTATTATCCGGAGCGTAAAAAAAGCAGCCCGAAGGCTGCTTTTCATGGGTGAATATCACATCATCACACCATCACATGATCAGAGTGTCACATAGAGCGAGCGTAATTATGCTGCCGGTAATTTGGCAAATTGCTCACGCATTTTTTCTAGTGTTGCGCTGAAGCCGGCGACACGTTCCTTCTCTTGTGCGACGACTTGTGCCGGAGCACGTGCGACGAAGCTCTCATTGCTGAGCTTGGCTTGTGCCTTGCTGATTTCTGTATCGAGTTTTGCGATCTCTTTACCCAGGCGCTCGCGTTCAGCCGCCACGTCAATCTCAACTTTTAACATCAGTTTGGCTGTGCCGACGATAGACACCGGCGCCGGTGATTCTGGCAGTGCGTCAAGGACCTGTACTTCCGAGAGCTTTGCCAGCGCTTGCAGATACGGTGCGAAGGATTGCAACTGCAATTTCTCTGCTGCGCTACCTGCCTGCAAAAGGAGAGGAACGCGCAGGGCGGGTGACAGCTGCATTTCACCGCGCAGGTTGCGGCACGCATCGGTCAGCGATTTGAGAGCGGTCATCCATTCTTCTGCGCCGATATGGATATTCGACGCATTCACCAAAGGATAAGGCTGACGCATGATGGAGTCGCCCGCCGGATCCAGATGCTTACCTGCCAGCGGGGCTACCGTCTGCCACAACGCTTCGGTCACAAAGGGAATTACCGGATGTGCCAGGCGTAAAATCGCTTCGAGTACACGCAATAAGGTACGACGGGTTGCGCGTTGCTGCGCCTCGCTGCCGTGTTGTACCTGTACCTTTGCGACTTCCAGATACCAGTCGCAATATTCGTCCCAGACAAACTTATAAATGGATGAAGCAATATTATCGAAGCGATAGTCACTGAACCCCTTTTCGATATCTGCTTCTGCATGTTGCAGCATCGAGATAATCCATTTGTCAGCTTGTGAATAATCGAGATCGGCGTCCGTCACTCCAGTACCAAAACCGCAGTCCTTGCCTTCGGTATTCATCAGCACGAAGCGGGTGGCGTTCCACAATTTATTGCAGAAATTACGATAACCTTCGCAACGGCCCAGATCGAAATTGATATTGCGACCGAGAGACGCGTAGCTTGCCATCGTGAAGCGCAAAGCATCGGTGCCGTAGGCTGGTACACCATCGGCAAATTCTTTGCGGGTAGCTTTTTCAATCGCAGTGGCTTGCTTGGGATTCATCAAGCCAATGGTGCGCTTGGCAACCAGATTGTCGACACTGATGCCGTCGATCAGGTCGATAGGATCTAGCGTATTCCCTTTGGATTTAGACATTTTCTGACCACTGGAATCGCGTACCAGTCCATGTACATAGACGGTATGGAACGGTACCTTGCCAGTGAAGTGCGCGGTCATCATGACCATGCGCGCCACCCAGAAGAAAATGATATCGAAGCCGGTGACTAAAACGGATGAAGGCAAGAACATTTGCATGTCCTTAGTTTCTTCCGGCCAGCCCATCGTCGAAAACGGAACAAGGGCAGATGAGAACCAGGTGTCGAGTACATCGTCGTCACGCTTCAGTGTACCGGTATAGTGTGCTTCAGCGGCTTTTGCTATTGCTTCTTCCTCATTGCGGGCGACGAAAATTTCACCATTGTCACCGTACCATGCCGGGATCTGATGGCCCCACCAGAGCTGGCGTGAGATGCACCAGTCCTGGATATTGTTCAGCCATTGGTTATAAGTCGTATTCCAGTTTTCTGGTACGAATTTGATTTCGCCGCTGGCGACTTTTTCCAGCGCGACTTCGGCGATAGATTTACCTGGAAAGTGAGTGCCTTCCGGTGCGGGTTTGCTCATCGCCATGAACCACTGATCCGTCAGCATCGGTTCAATCACGACGTTCGTGCGGTCACCGCGCGGTACCATGAGTTTGTGCGGTTTGACGGATTCGAGTAAGCCTTGCGCGTCGAGATCGGCAATGATTTGTTTGCGGGCGATGAAGCGATCCATGCCTTGGTAGGCTGCGGAACCGTTTTCGTTGATCTTTGCATCGAGGGTCAAGATGCTGATCATGTCCAGCTTGTGGCGCTGACCGACTGCATAATCGTTGAAGTCATGCGCTGGCGTGATCTTGACGCAGCCAGTACCAAATTCTTTGTCTACATAACTGTCGGCGATGACAGGAATTTGTCTGTCAGTCAGCGGCAATTTCAACATCTTGCCAACCAGATGGATGTAGCGCTCGTCGGTAGGGTCGACGGCAACGGCGACGTCACCCAGCAAGGTTTCAGGGCGTGTGGTTGCGACCGTCAGGTGACCGCTGCCATCCGCAAACGGATAGCGGATGTGCCACATCGAGCCATCTTCCTCTTCCGATACTACTTCCAGGTCTGACACCGCGGTACCGAGTACAGGATCCCAGTTCACCAGGCGCTTACCGCGATAGATCAGGCCTTGCTCTACCAGGCGGACGAATACTTCGGTGACGACTTTGGAGCGTGGTGCATCCATCGTAAAGTATTCACGATCCCAGTCAGCCGATGCACCCATGCGACGCATCTGACCGGTAATCGTTGATCCGGATTTTTCTTTCCACTCCCAGACTTTTTCTAGAAATTTTTCACGACCCAAATCATGACGGGATATTTTTTGTGCATCGAGCTGGCGTTCCACCACAATTTGGGTAGCAATGCCAGCGTGATCGGTACCCGGGATCCAGGCGGTATTGTGGCCACGCATACGGTAGTAGCGGGTTAATCCATCCATAATCGTTTGGTTGAACGCATGTCCCATATGCAAGGTGCCAGTCACATTCGGCGGCGGCAGTTGTATGCTGAACGATGGTTTGCTGGCATCGGTACTGGCCGTGAAATATCCACGTTTTTCCCACTCCGTACGCCAGAATGCTTCGATTTCGGCGGGCTCAAATGACTTGGCTAATTCCATGATTGGTATCTAGTTGGTTTGCTTAAACAATGATTATAAATGACGAGCGCACTCAGCTCGAGTTTCACGATGAAAATTGCTACACAGATCAAGTGCCCCTAAAGTGCCTCTATCGTGCTTCGTGTGCTCGTAAAGAGATGTCGTTATTATGAAAAATAGCGTAAAAAAGCATCAATTACGTTTAGTTAAAATGCTAGGATATAGCCCGAATGAAACATAACGGGGAGTTTGTCCCGGATTTGTTTTTGTCGCGTCTCAATTCAACGCCGCAAGCCTTCTGAACGAATAGACATGGTCGGAAATGCAATGATCCGTATCTGCTTGACCGCTTTGGTGTTTGGCCTCTCTCTGGCCGGGCTTAGTCACGCCGGTGAAAAAGAGGACATGGAACAAATCGATAAGATGCAGGCGTTTGGTGATATCGATAATGCTGCGGCGCTAAAGCAATTCCAGGAATTCGAAGCAAATTTGCCGTCAGATGCAACTTATCAGGTTAAGTTGCGCACATTGAAGACCATGATCGGTCTCTTATACGATGCCGGTAAAGCCAAGCAGGCTGAGAAAGAGAACGCCGCCTTGCTGGCGCTGGCAACCAGGCAAGGGGATAAAGATTCGATTGCCTTTGCCCAGATCGGCGAAGCCTTGCAGGCTCTGGATGCAGGACACCCTGAGCAAAGTATTGCAACACTGACTGAAATCCAAGCCAGAACAAAGAATAGTAACGACCCAGAACTAAGGATACGCATACAAAACGCGTTCGCGGCAGTGTATGCGTCCACCGCGCGTTTCGAGTTGGCTCTGTCGCATTATCTTGAAGCGCTGAAACTGACCGAGCTACAACCGCGGCGGCAGATTCAATCTAAATTATATCGGCTCAATTCCATCGCGAATCTGTATAACGCGATGAAAAATCCCGAGAAAGCGTTGGCCACAGTGGACGAGGCTTTGAAGCTGTCTCCGGTGGCGAGTGAGCCCAAAACACTGTCTTCATTAAGAATCGCGCAAGGCGTCGCGTTTGCTCAGCTTGGACGCAACAAAGATGCTCTGCAGGCATATGAGCGTGCTCTGGCAATCGGTCGTGAGGCTTCTCTCGCCAGTATTGAGGTGACGGCATTGGGAAATATCGCAGATCAATATCTGGTTATGCAAAATTTTGTTGAGGCTGAGCGCACCTCAAAGCTCGCCTATGCCAAATCGGTGGAAATGGATGATGACTACTCCAAAGCCTTCGCTACGGTCAACTGGGGGTTTGCTCTGGGCGGCCAGGGCAAAATCGCGCAAGGGGCTGAGAAGGTCAATACGGTTATCGCGTATTTTGAAAAAATTGAGGCGAGAGCTGATCTCGAAGGCGTACTTGATGAGCTTGGGCGCATGTATGAAAAAGCGGGCATGTATAAAGAGGCGCTCAGCGTCGTCCGCAGACAACAGGTACTGAGTAACGAGTTGTTCCGCTCGGATGGTGCTAAGGCAGTCGCCACGTTGCAAGAAACCTTCAACGCCGATCAACGGCAAAAACAAATTGAATTACTCGCCCGCGAAAATCAGTTAAAGGACGCGGACATTAAAAATCGCCGCCTGCAGCAAATTATTACTTTGCTTGCTGCCGTGGTGACTATCATGGCAGGCATATTTATTTTCCTCTTATACAGACGGGTACGAAGAGCGAATGAAAAATTGCTCGAAGCGAATCAGCAGCTAGAATTTCACGCCGTGCGCGATCCACTGACCGGCCTATACAACCGCCGTTCATTCGTCGATCTGATGCGAACCCGCATGATCAGTGCAGAAAAAGACCGGCGTGGCGATGACAGCAGTAATCCCGATTGTCTGATATTGATGGATATCGATCACTTCAAGCAAATTAATGATACCTGGGGACATGCGGTTGGTGACAGTGTCTTAATGGAGGTGGCGCACCGCCTCAAAAAAGCCGTGCGTGATACCGACATGGTATTGCGTTGGGGTGGCGAGGAGTTTTTAATTTATTCACCGAAATCGCACCCCAGCCAACTCACCCGGCTGGTCGAGCGTGTGTTGTTTGCGATTGGCGAACAGAATATTCAGGTAGGGGACATATCGGTGCCGGTCACGGTCACCGCCGGGTTTATCTCGCTGCCGTTTTCCGGTATTCCGGAAGAGGTATGTAATTGGGAAAAAGCCATGCAGATGGCTGACATGGCCTTATATCTCGGCAAGGCACATGGCCGCAACCGCGCCTATGGGTTAGCGAAATTGCTGGTACCGCAAGAGCAGGCAATGAAAGTGCTGGACCACGATTTGTCCGCCGCTTTAACAGAGGGTATGGTTGAGTTGATCGAAGTTGTTGGCCCCGTTAAGGCTAAAGAAAACGGAGAAACGGAAAACGTAGCTGACTAAGTCATTAAAAGGCCGCTCAATAAGCTGCATCAAAAACATGCGGACTTTTAAAGCGAACACGCTATATAATGCAGCCCATTGTGAACTTATTAGTAGCTGGTCAGAAGTAAGGAATGATCCAGACTAGCTCAATATAGCCAATGCTGCATCCGCTCTGCATCCGCTCTGCATCCGCTTTTGGCCATGGATGAATGTCTCACATAAAGAATGTAGTGATTGCAAAACTGATTGTAATAAGCGATCGATGAAGTAAGAACGTAAGTAAGAACTGCTAGGGGTCCTGACAGCAATAGCCGCTGTCGGGTGAGAAATACCCTCGAACCTGATCTGGATAATGCCAGCGAAGGGAAGCAAAATCGTACCGCAACACCCGTGCGCGTACCTCAAGCCTCCCAAGCTGCCATCAATAATGTGCACGTTAATGGGAGCAAAATGAACGCCAATCCACAATTTCTGTCCGCTACCGCGACAGTCGACCAGGCTGCAATACAGCCTTTGCCTAACTCACGCAAAATTTACATCCAGGGAAGTCGCCCCGACATCCGTGTACCGATGCGTGAAATCAGTCAATCCGATACGCCGGCCATGTTCGGCTCGGAAAAAAATCCCCCGATTTATGTCTACGACACCTCTGGTCCTTACACCGATCCTGCTGTCAATATTGATATTCGTTCAGGCTTGGCATCGGTCCGCGGCGCTTGGATCGCTGAGCGTAATGACACTGAAGAGTTATCTGGACCATCGTCAGAGTACGGTATCGAAAGATTGAATGATCCCAAGCTGGCGGAGCTGCGTTTTAATCTTAAACGCAAGCCGCGGCGCGCTCTGTCCGGTAAAAATGTCAGCCAGATGCATTACGCAAGACAGGGCATTATCACGCCTGAGATGGAGTACATCGCGATCCGCGAAAACCTGCAACGTCAAGAGTATCTGGCCAAGCTGAAAGCCTCCGGACCGATGGGCAACAAGCTGGCTGATCTGATGGGACGTCAGCATCCGGGTCAATCTTTTGGTGCATCGATTCCCGACGACATTACCGCAGAATTCGTACGCTCAGAGATTGCTCGTGGCCGTGCGATTATTCCTGCCAATATCAATCATCCTGAGGTTGAGCCGATGATTATCGGCCGTAACTTTCTGGTCAAAATTAATGCCAACATCGGCAACTCTGCCGTGACATCCAGCATCGGCGAAGAAGTCGAAAAAATGACCTGGGCAATTCGCTGGGGTGGCGATAACGTCATGGATCTGTCGACGGGAAAACACATACATGAAACGCGCGAGTGGATCATCCGCAATTCGCCTGTGCCGATTGGTACTGTGCCCATTTATCAGGCGCTGGAAAAAGTCAACGGCAAGGCCGAAGACCTGACCTGGGAGATTTTCCGCGATACGCTGATCGAGCAGGCGGAGCAGGGTGTCGATTATTTCACTATCCATGCAGGCGTGCGTTTGCAATATGTCCCGATGACGGCAAAACGTATGACAGGCATCGTGTCACGCGGTGGTTCCATCATGGCGAAATGGTGTCTCGCACATCATAAAGAAAGTTTTTTGTACGAGCATTTTGAAGATATCTGCGAGATCATGAAAGCCTATGATGTCTCGTTTAGTCTCGGCGACGGCTTGCGTCCCGGATCGATTTACGACGCCAATGACGAGGCGCAATTAGGTGAATTAAAAACACTTGGCGAACTCACGCAAATCGCCTGGAAACATGATGTGCAGGTCATGATCGAAGGTCCGGGTCACGTACCTATGCACCTGATCAAGGAAAACATGGATCTGCAACTGGAGCAATGCCATGAAGCACCGTTCTATACACTCGGACCACTGACGACCGATATCGCTCCAGGTTACGACCACATTACCTCTGGCATCGGTGCTGCGCAAATTGGCTGGTATGGCACCGCGATGCTATGTTACGTCACACCGAAAGAACATCTGGGTTTGCCGAATAAAGTCGACGTCAAAGACGGCATCATTACGTACAAAATTGCCGCGCATGCGGCCGATCTGGCGAAGGGACATCCTGGTGCGCAAATCCGTGACAACGCCTTGTCGAAAGCGCGTTTTGAATTCCGTTGGGAAGACCAATTCAATATCGGTCTTGATCCGGATAAGGCGCGTGAATTTCATGATGAGACTTTGCCAAAAGATTCGGCAAAAGTCGCCCATTTCTGTTCGATGTGCGGACCACATTTTTGTTCGATGAAAATCACGCAAGAGGTGCGCGACTATGCAGCGAATCAGGGGATCAGTGAAATACAGGCATTAAAGCAAGGCATGGAGGTGAAGGCGATTGAGTTTGTTAAATCCGGTGCCGAGATCTATCGCAAGCAATAAGCCATTGTCATGACTGAGATCATATTGAATGGTGAGAATTATCAGCTAGGTCAGGAGAGAAGCCTGGCTGAGCTGATCGCTACACTGAACTTGTCGGGGCAGACAATTGCCGTTGCTGTAAATCGCCAGATTATCGCGCGCGCCCAATGGATTGACTATTGCTTGCAGGCGCAAGACCGGGTCGATGTCGTACGCGCGATCGGTGGCGGATGAAGCAGTAGGGTGCGTCTTGCGTACCATCGTATTCACCTGCATTGGTGCGCATGGCGCACCTTACATAAAAGGATTTTTATGCAAACAGAAAATATCTCCGGCCTGACTATCGCGGGTAAAACCTATCGCTCGCGATTGCTGGTTGGCAGCGGTAAATACAAGGATCTCGAGCAGACGCGTCTGGCTACCGAGGCCAGTGGTGCCGAGATTATTACAGTTGCCATTCGCCGGGTGAACATTGGACAGGATCCTCATGCGCCGAGTTTGCTGGATGCAGTACCGCCAAGCCTATACACCATTCTGCCGAATTCTGCGGGATGCTATAACGCTGAAGATGCGGTCTACACGCTGCAACTGGGACGTGAATTATTGGGCGGACATCAGCTCTGTAAACTGGAAGTGCTGGGCGATGAGAAGACCTTATTTCCGAATATGCCAGAAACCTTAAAGGCAGCGAAAACGTTGGTGAACGACGGTTTTGATGTCATGGTGTATTGCAGCGACGATCCGATTCAGGCACGCATGCTGGAAGACATCGGTTGCGTCGCGATCATGCCGCTGGCCTCACTGATCGGTTCTGGCATGGGCATACTGAACCCTTGGAATCTGTCGCTGATTATCGAGCAATCGACAGTGCCGGTACTGGTTGATGCCGGGGTCGGTACAGCGTCCGATGCGGCGATTGCGATGGAGCTTGGTTGCGACGGTGTGCTGATGAATACCGCTATCGCCGGTGCGCATGATCCGCTGCGCATGGCGAGAGCGATGGGTCTGGCAGTAGAGGCTGGTCGCGAAGCTTTTTTAGCCGGACGTATCGCTCGTAAATTCGCTGCTTCACCTTCATCCCCGATGGCAGGACGGATCACCTGATGAGTCTGGTAGCGCAGCGTCCTTGTGTGCTGGTATTTGCCGGTCACGACCCTAGCGGTGGGGCCGGGATTCAGGCTGATATTGAGGCAATCGCCGGACAGGGCGCTCATCCTCTGGTGGTCATTACGGCGCTGACGGTGCAAGACAATGATCGCGTCTACGCAGTACATCCGGTTGATGCTGGACTGATTGTCCGGCAGGCAGAAGCGCTGATGAGCAAGATGGCAATCGCCGCAATTAAAATCGGTATTGTCGGGAGCCGCGACAATGCGGAGGCGATTGCGCGTTGTGTGCAGCAATCTCTGTCAATCAATCCGGCAATGCCCGTGGTGCTTGATACCGTGCTGGGCAGCGGCCACGGTGATGCGCTGGGGCGTGATGACGCGGTGGCATCGCTGCATTCTTTATTAACACTCGCGACGCTGATCACGCCGAACCTGCCCGAGGCGCAGCGGCTATCTCCGGAAAATGGGAGCCAACGGAATCAGTTGGAAAATCAAGCTCGTCAAGCTAATCATGGCCTGCAAGATCGCCATCGCTGGGCGCAGGCCTTGCTCCAGCATCGTTGTACGGATGTGTTGATTAAAGGCGGACATGCGGATGGCGAGCCGGATGCGGGTTATGTCCGTAATAGCTGGTTCACGCGGCAATCTTTGCATGAGTGGCAATGGCCGAAATTGGCTGGTGAATTTCACGGCAGCGGCTGCACGCTGGCGGCGGCGATTGCGGGGCAGCTTGCCTCTGGCAAGACGATGTCTGAAAGTTTGCAGCGCGCTCAGGAATTTACTCAACGCAGTTTGGAGAATGCCTATGCCATCGCGACAGGGCAGCAGATACCGCAAAGGGTTGCGACGAACTTATTTCTTGGGTCGTGAGGGATAAGGGCTGTGAGAATGCAGTGTACTTGCCGCTCTTCTCATCGCCGCTCAAATAAAAAATCTGGATTCAAAACGATTCAAAACGATTCAAAACGATTCAAAACGATTCAAAACGATTCAAAACGATTCAAAACGATTCAAAACGATTCAAAACGATTCAACACCCTTCAACACCAATTCTGAGAGAAAACATAATGCGTGCCTTGGCTGGTTTATATATTGTGACGCCCGATTGGGATGATACGGATCGTTTGCTCGATGTGACGGAACAGGCTTTATTTGGCGGCGCGAATATCGTGCAATACCGGCATAAAACTGCCAGTTCTAGTTTGCGCAGACAGCAAGCGCGTGCCTTGCTCGATCTGTGCCGCGTCCATGATAAGCCGTTGATTATCAACGATCATGTGGATTTATGCGTGGCCTTGGGCGCAGATGGTATTCATGTCGGCGGCACTGACGCGTCGGTTGCCGAGATTCGTGCTGCTCTGGGTGAGGACATGATAGTCGGTGCTTCTTGTTACGGCGATCTGAGTCTGGCACAGTGCGCGCAGCAAGAGGGGGCGAGCTATGTTGCGTTTGGCGGATTTTATCCATCAAGGGTAAAGAAATATGCGGTCACTACACCGCACGACATCATTCATCACGCCAAAGTGCAGATCGATTTGCCCAATGTTGTGATCGGCGGCATGACTGTCGAGTATGCGCGTCCCTTGGTCAAGGCTGGAGCGGATATGGTGGCAGTCATTAGCAGCATTTATCTGGCGGATAATCCACGTCTAGCGGCGCAACAGTTTGTTCGCTTGTTTTCAGAATGAAATAATATACTCCCCAATAGTATATTTTTATACACTAATAGAATCTGGCGGAAAAACATAGTTTTTTTAAAAAAGTAGGGGAGTATCGCTATTGTGCAGCTTCGCCGTTATTTACAATTGACGCTATAACGAGGACTGAGCACTCTCCTTTGTACTGAATCTGATGTTCATCTGTGATGGTGTAGTCGTGATTTAGAAAAGGAATCAGACGCTGCACTCCCGTATAATCGTGGGATGCAAAATCTCCTCCATAATTTGAATCCAGAGCAGCTCGCCGCTGTCACCTTACCCTCTCAGTCCGCCCTGATTCTGGCCGGCGCCGGTTCCGGTAAAACCCGTGTCTTGACGACGCGTATTGCCTGGCTGATCCAGACTGGTCAAGTGTCGCCGCATGGCATTCTGGCTGTGACATTCACGAATAAAGCCGCGAAAGAAATGTTGACGCGCCTGTCGTCCATGATGCCGATCAATACGCGCGGTTTGTGGATCGGTACCTTTCATGGGCTGTGCAACCGTTTGTTGCGTGCGCATTATCGCGATGCAGGTTTGCCGCAGACGTTTCAGATCCTCGATTCCTCAGATCAGCTTTCGTTCATCAAGCGCTTGCTCAAAGCGAATAATGTCGATGACGAAAAATTCCCGCCGCGCACTTTGATGTACTTCATCAATAGTGCGAAGGATCAGGGGCTGCGCGCGCATGAGGTCGACGCCTATGATGATTTCAATCGTCGCATGGTTGAGCTGTATTCCCTATATGACGCGCAATGCCAGCGCGAGGGTGTTGTGGATTTTGCCGAATTGTTGTTGCGCACGTTTGAGCTGCTGAGCCGCAACCAGCCCTTGCGCGAACATTATCAGGCGCGCTTCCGCCATATTCTGGTTGATGAGTTTCAGGACACCAATGACCTGCAATATAAATGGCTGAAGCTGATGTCCGGTCAGGGCACAGTCAATGCTAGTGCGGTCTTCGCCGTGGGTGACGATGATCAGAGTATCTATGCATTTCGCGGAGCGAATGTCGGCAATATGTCGGCGTTTGAGCAAGAATTTAAAGTGCAGAATCTGATTAAGCTTGAGCAGAATTATCGCTCGCATGGTCATATTCTGGATACGGCAAATACCCTGATCGCCAACAATAGCAAGCGTCTCGGTAAGAACCTCCGTACCGATGCCGGACATGGTGAGCCTGTGCGGATCTTTGAAGCGAGCAGCGATATTCAGGAAGCACAGTGGATCATTGAAGAGGCAAAAAATCTGATACGTGACGGTGCGATGCGTAGCGAAATCGCGATTCTGTACCGCTCTAATGCTCAGTCACGTGTGATCGAGCATGCTCTGTTCAGTGCAGGTTTGCCTTACCGTGTCTATGGTGGTCAGCGTTTTTTTGAGCGCGCCGAGATCAAGCATGCGATTGCTTATTTGCAGTTGATGGACAACCCTCATAATGATTCTGCGTTTTTGCGCGTCGTGAATTTTCCCGCCCGTGGCATCGGTGCCCGCTCACTGGAACAATTGCAGGATGCGGCTAAACAGTATGGAATTTCGCTCTATGCCGCCGTGCCCTATGTCGCAGGTAAGGCGGGCACTTCACTGGGTAATTTTGTGAAAATGATTGAGTCAGCGCGCTTTGAAACACAGCGCCTGCCTTTGCCGGAAATGGTACAAATTGTGCTCGATCTCAGTACCCTCATCACGCACTATCAGAACGAAAAAGAAGGCGCAGATCGTATCGAAAATCTGGAGCAGCTGGTCAGTGCAGCGACCTTGTTTATTTCGGAAGAAGGTTTCGGCCATGATGCGCCAGCGTTGCTTGGCCCGCAATCACAGGCGACAGCGAATGTAATTACGCTGGCAAACGGCGTCGAGATTATCGATGCCGATGCCGCGATGGCTACGGTGATGTCGCCACTGTCAGCGTTCTTGTCCCACGCCTCTCTTGAGGCCGGTGATAATCAGGCGCAAGCCGGGCAGGATGCAATGCAATTGATGACGGTGCACTCTGCCAAAGGACTCGAATTCGATAATGTATTTATCACGGGTTTAGAAGAAGGTTTATTCCCGCATGAGAACAGCGCGAAGGAAGAAAGTGGCGTAGAGGAAGAGCGTCGTTTGATGTACGTAGCGATCACGCGTGCGCGGAAACGCTTGTATGTGACCTTCTCGCAAACACGCATGCTGCATGGCCAAACGCGCTACAACTTGCGCTCACGCTTTTTTGATGAGATGCCGGAAGAGTCCCTGAAATGGTTGTCGCCAAAAATTCAGGCATCCTGGTTTGGCAATAAAAAATCGGCATGGGATGAGGATCCGACCGATCAGGCCAATCGTATTGCACAAAGTTTTCAAGGTACACAAGCGTCTTCGGGCAAGCCTGGCTGGCGCATAGGCGAGTCAGTGAAGCACGCGAAGTTTGGTGAAGGCGTGATTGTGAATATCGAAGGCAGCGGCACTAATAGCCGGGCGCATATTAATTTTGGCCGCGAGGGAATGAAGTTGCTGGATCTGAGTATTGCGAAGCTGGAAAAAATGTAAGGCAGAGATTTTTGAAGCGAGATTGACGCAAAAAACTAGCGCTGCGGTACTGGTACGAGTGAGACTCTCTTTTCTATGGGTTCGTGTGGCGGTATATCGCTATGTCGTTCGTGCAGCATCCATGCAGCATCGTATCTCGGTTCAAATGCGTTGAGAAAAATTCAAAAAGTGAATCCGCAATGTAGTTGCGCCTTCTAGCCTGAAATGCCTCTGAAAGCCGCGTCCCTGTTGCGGATTCAATGCAAGGAACTTCTAAAAACCGCTGATTTGAAAAATCACGTCAACAGGACTGACAGACTGCCGCAAAAGCTAAGACCTCTCACCACAGAGGTACGGAGGCGAAGAGAAAAGGCAGGAGTGGCAGGCGTAACTGGTTCCATGAAATGTCGATGAACGGGTTTTTGGAAGTTCCCTGCGAGAGAGAACTGTCTGATGTTCTGTCAACTCTCAGCAGATCCGCAATGAACGCATTAACTTTTCTGAAAAAAATTAGGCAAAGTCACTATGGATAGCACGCAGTTAATTAATTACGTCGGAGCTGTTATTTTTGGTCTGGCGGTATTGCATACGTTTTCAACCAAATATTTTTTACACCTGGCGCATACGAGCCAGCACCACGCGGGTTTGTGGCATCTTCTCGGTGAAGTAGAGGTCGTATTTGGATTCTGGGCGCTGGTGCTGGTGACCTGTATCGCGTTGATTGAAAAGCAGAAAGCTGCGATCGCCTATCTTGAGAGCCAGAACTTTACCGAGCCCTTGTTCGTCTTCGTAATTCTGGTGATTGCAGGTACTAAACCGATTCTACATTCGGTACAAAGTCTGGTGCATCGGCTAGCTGCGTTGCTGCCCGTCAGCCCAGCTCTGAGTGCATATTTCTTATGTTTGTTTTTGATTCCTTTGCTCGGTTCCTTTATTACCGAGCCGGCGGCTATGACGCTGGCGGCATTGATGTTGCGAGATCGGTTTTATAGCAAAGGTATTTCTCAGCAACTGAAGTATGCAACCCTCGGGGTCTTGTTCGTGAATATTTCAATAGGTGGCGTGCTGACGCCGTTTGCCGCACCGCCGGTATTGATGGTGGCCGAAAAATGGCAATGGGATATTGCATTCATGTCGGGCGTATTTGGTTGGAAAGCAGCGATTGCCGTAGCTATCAACGCGTTGCTGGCGACCTTGCTGTTTCGCTCGCAAATTAAGATCGTCGATGCGGTTGATGAGCGTGACGCCGCAATAACTGACACTACAACGGCAATACCGATGACGGTAGTTGGGATTCATTATGTGTTTCTGGCAGCGACCGTTGTGTTTGCGCATTACCCGGTCGTATTTATGGGATTGTTTTTGTTTTTTCTTGGCTTTACCGATGCTTATCAGCGGTATCAGGACAAGCTGATGTTGCGTGAGGGTTTGCTGGTCGCTTTTTTTCTGGCGGGGCTCGTCGTATTGGGCGGCAAACAGCAATGGTGGCTACAACCTATATTAGCCGGGATGAACTCGACGCTCTTATTCTTTGGCGCGATGGGACTGACGGCGATTACGGACAATGCCGCATTGACCTACCTCGGCTCTTTGGTGGCGGGATTGTCTGATAGCGCCAAATATGCGCTGGTAGCAGGAGCGGTCACTGGTGGCGGATTAACGGTGATTGCGAATGCACCTAACCCGGCGGGCTTTGCAATTTTAAAAGACTCATTTGATGAGCAGGCAATCAGTCCATTGGGTTTATTGCTGGCAGCTTTATTTCCGACGGCGATTGCCGCTACATGTTTCTTTTTGCTGTAGGCCTGTTTTTCAAGACACTAAAAAAACCGCCCAGTGGCAGTGAGCGGTTTTTATTGTTGATATGAACAGTTTTGTACCGGTCAACATCGCGGCTCTAGTCTGATTTTGTTCAAATATAGTAAGCGGTAGTGGTCATGACCTTAGCCAAGCCTTTCATCGCAAATTGTACTGGAACTGGTAGCTGGCTTGCACCAAGTGCATCTGCCGCTGCGCCATGAGCGATTTCATCGACGCGCATTTGCTCGACGATGGCACGGGATTTTGCATCTTGTGGAGGTAGTTGCTGCAAATGACTAGCCAGATGAGCTTCAACCTGTTTTTCTGTTTCAACGACAAAACCCAGGCTGGCCGCGTCGCCACATTTGGCCGCGATGGCGCCACAAGCATAGGCGCCGGCATACCAGAGCGGGCTGAGCAGACTGATACGTGAATTCAGTTCGCGCAACCGGTCCGCCGTCCAGGCTAGATGATCTTCCTCCTCGATGCCGGAATGCAGGAATTGTTCTTGAATCGCCTTTGTTTGAGTAAATTGCCGTTGAGAATCATAAAGTGCCTGAGCGCATATTTCACCAACATGATTGACGCGCATCAGACCCGCACTGTGCTGACGCTCAGAATCGTCAAGTTCAGCGTCTGCTTGCAAATTGCCGGGATTCGGTCGCGATGCATGGGCTTGTCCGCTGACCACGCGTAAGGCGCGGTCAAAATGGATGATTAAGTTATTCATAGTTATCATAATCCGCTACTTTCCTTCGCTTTTGGTTCAATCTGCATATTGTAATCCTCAACAAAGCACCTCGCCTGTATTGGCATGCAACGACTCGATACCCCTAAAATAGTTGCAACAGTTGCATTGTGAAAAACCTTAATTGTTGTGGAGACGCCACATAAAATTTGCTTAAATACGATCGTTCGCAAATTCTCTTTGCCCTATTTCCGGTTATTTGTTTCAATTGACTACAACTTCTTAATCAGCAGGTTTCGAAGTCTTGGCAAGACCGAATACCCTTTGCACTACTAGTAAATGAACTGATGCATATCAGTACTTCTTAAAAAATGATATTCCTGGAGATATTTTCAATGAAAAAAACGCTTATCGCATTTGCTGTTCTCAGCGCATTTGCAGCTACTGCATCCGCACAATCGTCTGTAACAATTTATGGTTCTATTGACGCAGGTTTGCGCAACGTGACCAATGTTGATGCTGCAGGCAACAGCAAGTTGTCCATGGGTTCTAATGGTACATACAACTCTAACCGCATCGGTTTCAAAGGCGTTGAAGATCTCGGCGGTGGCATGAATGCTCACTTCGTGCTGGAGTCTGGCTTCAATACTGCAACCGGTTCTTATGACAACTCTGCAGTGGCTTTTAATCGTTCCGCTTTTGTCGGCGTAACTGGTGAGTTCGGTAATCTGGATCTCGGTCGTCAATATTCTTTAGCGTTCAAAACAATCGGTACGTATGAGCCGTTCAGTTACAAATTTCCTTCAATCACTTCTCCAGTTGCAGGTGTTGCCCTGTTCTTCCCAGCGACATTCAGCGGCGGTGGTGCAACTCGTTTCAACAATGATATCCAGTACACAGCAATTTTCAGTGGTGTAAAAGTCAGCGCTGAATATGTTGCGGGTGAGGTTGCCGGTGATGTAGGCCGTAATGCAGTTAAATCTGTTGCTGCTACCTATACAACTGGCCCAGTAAATTTTGGTGGCACTTTTATGTCGACTGATATCGGCGGGTTACGTAATAAGTACTACACAATCGGTGGTGCATTCAAAGATGGTGCATTCCGTATTTCTGGCGGTTTTGTAAAAGAAAATCAAGAATCTTTGTTGAAAATTGATTCTGAGCAGAAATCTTATTGGGGTGGCGTGAATTACACATTGACACCACAAGTTGAGTTGACTGGTGCTTATTACGTAACTGATTCTACTGTTGCAACTTCAGCTGCGACCAAGGTTGATGGTAAGCGTAAGAATCTGGTAGTAGCTGCGACTTATGCTTTGTCTAAGCGCACTAATTTCTACGCAGAATTCGATAACAAGAAGCTGACAAATGCATTTGTTGGTACTACAGCCTTGCTAGGTACGATTAATAACGGTACGCAAAATGGTGTTTCTGTAGGGATTACACACCTGTTCTAATTTTCACAACAGATTGCCGTGAGGTAATTTTTTTGTGAGCTAAAAAGAAGCTCCGTCAAATACGGAGCTTCTTTCTTGTTTTTAGCGGGTATTTTGTATTTTAGATAGTTTCTTGTTGCCAATTAATCGCATCAAATTGATGTCTAATAAGTAATTTTCCGTTGCTTATTAACGACATTCTGCGTTTTACATCTCTTCCAAAGCCGATTTAGCTTGGCTGTCCACGTTTAATTTTGGTCAAATACGTTAACTTCTTTTTAGCGGTCTTGTAAGTTTTTAAGAATTAGCTGTTTTTGTGCAATATGTTAGTTGTCGTACTTGTATGAATTTGGCTCAATGTAGTTCATGTCAACATGAAAACCTTTGGAGAAATATCAATGAAAAAATCACTCTTAGCTCTGGCAGCATTAGCAGCAATTTCAGGCGCAGCACAAGCACAATCCAATGTCACAATCTACGGTATCGTAGATATGGCTTTGCAACACCAAAACACGGGTGAAAAAGCAGGCGCAACTCTGGGCTTGGATAGCGGTATTCAATCTGGTTCACGTCTGGGTTTTAAAGGTACTGAAGATCTGGGTGGCGGTTTGAAAGCAAATTTCCAATTGGAAATGGGTGTTAATGCGGACACAGGTTCTTCTGCTCAAGGTGGTCTGGCTTTTGGTCGTCAAGCATGGGTTGGTTTGTCAGGTGATTTCGGTTCCTTGAACTTAGGTCGTCAATATACTCCAGCGTTTATCGCTATCGATAGCTTTGATCCATTTGGCACAGGTATGACAACTGGTACAGCTGGTTCTGGTACATCTTCTTTTGGTGCAGCTCACTTCTTTGGTGGCCCTAGCCGTGTTAACAATGCGATCAACTACAACACAGTTAGCATCGACGGTTTCACTGGTAACCTGTTTTACGGCGTAGGTGAAGTTGCAGGTAATACTTCAGGCAATCGTTACATTGGCTTGTCAGGTGCTTACAATGCAGGTCCTGTGTTTGCAACTCTGGCTTACACTAGTGCGCAAAACGCCACTGGCACAAATGCGAAGAAAAGCATTTTGCTGGCAGGTACATATGACTTTGGCGTAGCAAAAGCTCACGCTGCTTACTCTACAATCAAAGATGATGGCGTTCCTACACCAATCGATCGTCGCGTATGGTTGTTGGGCGCGACTGTTCCAGTCAGTGCAGCTGGTACTATCGTAGCTGATTACATTCGTTCTACTGTTAAAAATGTAGGCGACGCTAACGCAAACCACTTGGCTTTGGGTTACACATACTCACTGTCTAAGCGTACTAACCTGTACACGTCGATTTCCCGTACTGCAAATGATGCAAACAGTGCATTGGGTAGCGATGATTCTGGCGCAACTTTCCACCCAGTAACTCCAGGTGCAAACGTTCGTTTGGTTAACGTTGGTATCCGTCACAAGTTCTAATAACAAGCAAGCTCCGGCTTGCTTCGTTTCAGGCTCGTAAAAAAAGCACCCTCGGGTGCTTTTTTATTATCGACAGAAAAGTGAAATTGATATTACTTGATCATTAGAAATGACCGTTGTTCAGGTTAATAAGTCGTACTTGCCACCTTTTTGCAACGCGGTGACATAGGCTTTACGAGCATGTATTTTTGCCAGCCACGCCATTAAATTTGGACGACTACCATTCAGGCCGCCACGTGATGCGGCCGCTTCCAGCGGGAAACTCATTTGAATATCTGCCGCACTAAAGTCTTCGCCGACAAACCAGCCCGTTTTACTGATTTCTGCTTCTAAGTAGTCGAGATGTCGGGTGATCTGTGGCGAGATGAAACTTACCTTCACTTTTTGTGCAATTCCGCGTGCAATCGGTTTTACAAAAAAGGGCATGGGACTTCTCTCGATTCTATCGAAGACCAGTTTCATTAACAAAGGTGACATCGCCGAACCCTCAGCATAATGTAGCCAATAGTTGTAACGCAAATAATCCCTGGACTCACGAACGGGCATCAACTGCCCATTTCCATAGCGGTTAACTAGATAATCAACAATGGCACCGGATTCTGCAATTGTCAGATCTCCATCAGTAATGACGGGAGATTTGCCCAAAGGATGGACTTCCATTAAAGATGCCGGTGCTAGCATGGTGTTGGGATCGCGTTCATAAAACTTGATCTGGTATTCCAGTCCAAGTTCTTCGAGCAACCAGAGCACGCGCTGAGAGCGCGAATTATTAAGGTGATGAACGATGATCATGTAGGTTAGCGATAGTTAAGTAATAGTAAAATTATAGTTAAGCAAAAGAAACGGAAAGTCCCGCCAAGGTAATTCCAGAGAAAGCAGTAAACCAAGTTTGTCCGGGCGAAACGGGATAAGCGTCTGTCCAGGTGCCGGTCGTAATGACTTCTCCGGCGCGTAAAGGCGAGAATTGCGGTTGAGTTTTCAATAATTGATGCAGATGCCAAATCGCGTGCAAAGGGCTGTCCAGAACATTACTCCCAAAGCCTGCGCCTAATAGCGATCCGTCGCAGGATAGAGACACACTGGCGTTTGCCAGCATATCGCCGAGATGGTGTCGGCTTGCGCTGGATAGCATGCGTGGCTCACCAATCAGCAGAGTGCCATGCAGACCAAGTGCGGCAATCGCGTCAGCAGCTTCGAATTTCCAATCTGGATACGGGCTGACAACAATCTCTAGTCCGTGCGCCATCCATTCCAGGCAATCCGCGAGTTCGTCTAAGCTAGCATCTATTGCCGGAGTTCGCCCTAGCTTGAATACTACTTCAGGTTCAACTCGCGGTTGCACTGCGCCAGCCAGGCTTTGATTCACGTGAGTATCGTCCAAATAGCGCACAGTCGTATCGAACAAGGTAGTCCAGATCGGAGCATGTATAGCCTCTTTTTCGCCGTACTTTGGCCATAGCGTCCGGTTGGTAAATCCTAATTTCCTGCCAACGGGAATCTCGCCCTCGGCAATCCTGATATTGTCCAGACTTTTAGCAATGTCATAAGCATCAGCGATACTTAATTCACTGTGAGAGGAGATAGGTGCAAGGGTCTGTGCAGATGCACGCGCCTCGAGGAACTGATGTGCATAACGGTCGGCTTGGGAAGACATTAGCATGATCGTACCACTAGGTTTGAGGGGACACTTATTGTCGGTGAGCTATGTTGAATGTGCAAGCACGAAGATAAAAAACGTTGAAGAAATCAATGTGACCAACAGATTTGGTCGCATTGCATCTCTATTGATCTTGAGCAAATTTCGTTCGCAACATTGTATCCTTGGCTAGTATGGGAGTCGCAGTCAGTCAGGGGGCTTTTGTAAAATCTGAACAAAAGATTTTCTGATCCTACGGTTCAACGCGTATCGCTTTTGCCATGAAGCGATCCAGTTGGTTGGCGAACGCTTGTCTGTCCGCTTGACTGAAAGCGTTTGGGCCACCTGTTTCTACACCGCTGCTCCGGAGTTCATCCATGAATTGTCGCATGGTCAAATATTCACGAATATTGTCCTTGGTGTAAAACGAGCCGCGTGGATTGAGCGCATGACCTCCTTTGTCCAGCACATCGGATGCGAGAGGAATATCGCCGGTAATCACCAGATCGCCAGCCTCCATTAAGCGCACAATTTCCTGGTCCGCCACGTCAAAGCCAGCAGGAACTTGCATTGCCTTGATAAAACGAGACGGCGGTACGGAGAGCAGGCGATTCGCCACCAGGGTCGTCGTGATGCCTAAACGATCAGCTACCCTGAATAAAATATCCTTGATCGGATTTGGGCAGGCATCAGCATCGACCCAAATTTTCATTTGCACGCATCCATCTTAATTACTTCCCCATAGATCGCCATTAGGATTGGTTCTTGGTGCGGTAACGCCAAAATGCTCGTAAGCAGACGGGGTTGCGATCCGCCCGCGCGGTGTGCGTTGCAGGTAGCCTTGCTGAATCAGATAAGGCTCCAGCACATCCTCAATCGTGTCCCGCTCTTCGCCGATGGCTGCGGCCACGTTATCCAGGCCAACGGGGCCGCCACCAAATTTGAACAAAATAGCTTCTAGTAATTTTCTGTCCATCAGATCGAAGCCGACGCTATCCACATCCAGCATTTTAAGTGCCGCATCTGCCGTGGCTTTAGTAATGTCGCCATTACCCTTCACCTCGGCGTAGTCCCTGACGCGACGCAGCAGGCGATTCGCAATCCGTGGTGTGCCACGTGCGCGTTTAGCAATTTCATGCGCGCCGTCAGCGTTGATCGGTGCATTCAGTAATGAGGCCGAGCGCGTGACAATGCGAGTCAGTTCTTCTGGTGTATAGAACTCAAGTCGTGCCACGATACCGAAGCGGTCGCGTAAAGGATTCGTCAGCATACCGGCGCGGGTGGTGGCGCCGACTAAGGTAAAGGGCTGCAAATCCAGTTTGACCGAACGGGCAGCAGGGCCCTCGCCGATCATGATGTCGATCTGATAGTCCTCCAGCGCTGGATACAGTATTTCTTCGACGACCGGTGATAAGCGATGGATTTCGTCGATGAACAGTACATCATTGGCTTCCAGGTTGGTCAGCAGTGCGGCAAGGTCGCCCGCTCGTTCTAAGACCGGACCTGAGGTCTGCCGCAGATTCACACCCATTTCGCGTGCGATGATGTGGGCAAGCGTAGTTTTGCCCAGACCCGGTGGGCCAAATAATAGCGTGTGATCCAGTGCTTCTTTGCGTTGTCTGGCAGCGGTGATGAAAATCTCTAATTGACCGCGAATTTTTTCCTGGCCGACATACTCATCTAATTGTTTGGGGCGTAGCGCACGTTCTATTGCTTCTTCGTTTGGCGATGCCGGTGTCGCTGCAATAATCCGTGCGTCACTTAAATTGCCACCGGGATTGCTACTGAAATTGTCAGTTTGTATGCTCATGATCGATTAACTTTTCGACAGGGATTTCAGGGCTAATTTGATGCCGTCAGAGACGCCCGTACCAGCTGGCAAGGCTTTTAAGGCCATCAGCGCTTCTTTGTCTGAATAACCTAGAGCCAGCAAGGCATTCAGGATATCCGACTGATGATCCGGCACATGCGCACCTCCAGTAACAGCGCCGATATCGGCACCTAGCTTACCTTTTAATTCCAGTAACAGACGCTCAGCCGTCTTTTTGCCTATCCCCGGCACTCGTGTCAGCCTGCCTGCTTCTTGTAAGGTGATGGCCTGTGCCAGATCGCTGACGGACATGCCTGATAAAATAGAAAGAGCTGTGCGCGCGCCAACGCCACTGATTTTAATTAACTGGCGAAAGGTGCTGCGCTCCTCTGCGCTGCCAAAGCCGAACAGGACATGAGCATCTTCACGTATTGCCAGATGTGTCAGTAAAACGACCTTGTCGCCTAGCGCCGGCAAGTTATAAAACGTGCTCATCGGTACATCGACTTCATAGCCTACGCCCTGGCAATCAACCAATAACTGAGGGGGATTTTTTTCGAGCAGAGTCCCTGCGATACGACCTATCATATTGGCCCTTTTAGCTAGCTTTACTAAATTTACTAAAGACGAGAATGGAGTTGCACATTACTGTATAAATAAGCAGTAATGATACCTTATCCTATCAAGCGCCCGGCACGTACGCGCAAACCTTTTTTTGCTAAAGCCGGAGCGAGCTTACCGAGCATGGCCAGTGTATCGCCGCTATGGGCGTGACAAATCGCCACACCCAGCGCATCGGCAGCATCTGTACTCGGCATGCCTGACAGGCTCAGCAGCCGCTGTACCATGTCCTGTACCTGTTCTTTTTTTGCTTTGCCGTGACCGACCACGCCTTGTTTGACTTGCAGCGCTGTGTATTCCGCCACGCTAAGGTCTGCACTCACTAAGGCGCAGATCGCCGCACCACGTGCTTGTCCCAGCAGTAGCGTTGACTGAGGATTGACATTGACGAAGACTTTTTCCACCGCCGCACAATCGGGCTGGTAGGTTTGAATGATTTCAGAGACGCCGAGCAAAATGGTTTTGAGGCGTTCTGGCAAGGACTCGTCTGCCGTTTTAATCGTACCGGAGGCGATGTAAGTTAACTTGTTACCTTGTTTATCGATGACGCCAAAGCCGGTAGTGCGCAGGCCAGGGTCGATGCCGAGAATTTTCATTGCGGCACCTCCAAAAATCGATCGCATGAATACGTAGTGATGACGTCGCACATGGGATGATTTTTGAAGGGATGCATGAAAGCAG
The DNA here is from genome assembly GCF_049340185.1 of Undibacterium sp. Rencai35W. Taxonomy (NCBI): domain Bacteria; kingdom Pseudomonadati; phylum Pseudomonadota; class Betaproteobacteria; order Burkholderiales; family Oxalobacteraceae; genus Undibacterium; species Undibacterium sp. Rencai35W. The sequence continues at coordinate 651,293 of NZ_JBMPPC010000002.1, read as the reverse complement.
TATTAATGACGGAAATGACGTGTTCCCGTGTAAATCATAACGACACCGCGTTCGTCTGCCGCATCAATGACCTCCTGATCTCGCATAGAACCGCCCGGATGAATCACGCAGGTGGCACCTGCATCAACTACAACGTCAAGGCCATCGCGGAATGGGAAAAAGGCGTCCGATGCCACTGCTGAACCTGTCAGCGTCAAGCCAGCATTTTGTGCTTTGATCGATGCGATGCGGGCAGAATCAATACGGCTCATTTGGCCAGCACCAACGCCGAGTGTCATGCCATTGCCACAGAAGACGATCGCATTCGATTTCACAAATTTGGCAACGCGCCATGCAAACATCATGTCTGCCATTTGTTGTGGTGTTGGTTGTAGTTTTGAGACTACCCGTAATTCTTCAGGGCTGACATTTTTAGAATCTGGTGCCTGTACCAGCAGGCCACCGCCAACCCGTTTCAGATCATAAGTATTGATGCCTTTACCGAGGGAAATTTCGAGCAAACGCACGTTTTGTTTTGCTGCAAAAATTTGTTTGGCTTCGGCAGTGAATGACGGTGCGATCAGTACTTCGACAAATTGTTTTGCAACGATCTCAGCAGCTTTGCCATCAAGTTCGCGGTTGAACGCGATGATGCCGCCGAATGCGGAAGTCGGATCTGTTTGTAGCGCTTTGCTATAGGCTTCAAATGGAGTCGCACCTAATGCAACGCCGCATGGGTTTGCGTGTTTGACGATCACACAAGCAGATTCTGCGAAGGATTTGACGCATTCCCATGCGGCATCGGCATCAGCGATATTGTTGTATGACAGTTCTTTGCCTTGCAATTGTGTGTAATTCGCCAGCGAGCCATCTAGGCTGACCAAATCGCGGTAGAACGCAGCGGACTGATGCGGGTTTTCGCCGTAACGCATTTCCTGTACTTTTTCAAAATGCAGGTTCAGCGTTTGTGGATAACTGCTGCGAGTCGCATGCGCTTTATCTTCGCCGAGGCTAGTCAGATAATTCGTGATCGCGCCGTCGTATTGTGCGGTATGCGCAAATACTTTTTTCGCCAAAGTGAATTTAGTATCATAGCTGACGACGTTTTGATTTGCAGTCATTTCATCCAGCACGACCTGATAGTCGCTAGGGTCAACGATTACCACAACATCTTTATGATTCTTGGCAGATGAGCGCAGCATCGTCGGGCCGCCGATATCGATATTCTCAATCGCGTCTTCCAGAGAGCACTCGCCTTTGGCAACGGTTTGCTGGAACGGGTACAGATTCACGACGACCATATCGATGGTCGGAATACCATGCTTCTCTAATGCTGTCACATGCTCAGGAAAATCACGACGCGCCAGAATGCCGCCATGGACTTTCGGATGCAAAGTCTTTACACGACCATCCAGCATTTCAGGAAAACCGGTGTAGTCAGCAACCTCGGTCACGGGCAAGCCGTTGTCAGCCAGTAGTTTTGCTGTGCCACCCGTGGACAATAACTTGACGCCCATGCCAGAAAGCGCACGTGCGAACTCAAGAATGCCGGTCTTGTCGGAGACGGAGATGAGAGCTTGTTTGATCATGATAAGGAGCTTAGGAGCTTATGAAGTGAAAGAATTCGGTATCGAAATAACAGATCAGGTATTGCAGGTCAGACTGGTCGGATGCGGCGCAAGTACTGACTGCGCCCGCATATCTAAGCGTTACAGCACGTTATAACAAACCGTGTTGCTGTAATTTTTTACGTAACGTATTGCGGTTGATACCCAGCATATCTGCTGCTTGCGACTGATTGCTTTCCGCTCGGGTCATGACCATTTCTAACATGGGTTTTTCTACTGCCAATACGACCATATCGTAAATATTGGAGGCAGGTTGTTCACCCAGATCACGGAAGTATTTTTCCAGATTTTTGTGAACGGCTTCTTGAATGCTATCTTTGCTCATGCTTTTAATTTTCTATCAGTGCTTGTTTGACTTATTCTTGTTGAATACGTTTTTTCTTAAATTTTTACGGTTTCTCTTTCGCTTTTGACGAAGATGAAAACAGAAAAAATTAACTACGCTGCCAACTTTTCTTCGGAGGGGCGGTATTGTAACCGCTCGCTGGTCTGACGATCAAAAAACATTTTTACTGCATCTAACTGGTCTTCGCATGAGGTCAATAAATTCATCTCTTGACGAAAATCTTCTCCACCAACTAGATCTTGCACGTACCAACCTATATGCTTGCGCGCCGTTCGTACTCCCATGAATTCACCGTAGAAAGCGTAGTGAGCACGCAAATGTTCATCCATCAAACGGCTGACCTCGGACACCAATGGTGGCGGCAAATAAGTCCCTGTTGTGAGGAAATGCTCTATTTCGCGAAAGATCCAGGGGCGACCTTGCGCAGCACGCCCGATCATGATCGCATCAGCACCGGTGACTTGCAAAACGTATTTGGCTTTTTCAGGTGTCGTGATATCGCCATTCGCGACGACCGGGATATTCACTGCCGCTTTGACGGCGGCAATCGTCTCGTACTCAGCATCTCCCTTGTAGCCATCGGCGCGCGTGCGTCCATGCAAGGTCAGCATCGTTATCCCTGCCGATTCGGCGATATGGGCAATATTTAAAGCATTTTTGTTGGCACGATCCCAGCCTGTGCGGAACTTCAGCGTAACCGGTACGTCCACTGCCTTGACCACCGCGTCAAGAATCTCTGCGACGAGTTTTTCGTGTTGCAACAGGGCAGAGCCACACCAGGCGTTACACACCTTTTTTACAGGACAGCCCATATTAATATCGATGATCTGCGCACCACGGTCCACATTATGCCTGGCGCAATCTGCGAGCATCTTCGGATCTGCGCCCGCGATCTGGACGGCTTTTGGCTCCATTTCGCCTTCGTGATTGGTGCGTCGTGAAGACTTCTCGGTATCCCACAATTTTGGATTCGATGCTGCCATTTCCGACACGGCATAACCAGCGCCTAACTCTTTGCATAATTGACGAAATGGTCTGTCCGTCACACCTGCCATCGGCGCGACAAAAAGATTATTCCGCAATTGGTGAGGACCGATTTGCATAGCGTGAACTGAAAGTGATGGATGGGTTAGACAGGGCTGCCGCCATTGAGGACGACAAGGATGCGTATTCTACCTGAATTGTGCCTAAATAATTAGCAATTTAATGGCTTGTCGAACAGAATATTTTTATCTATTTATACGCATTCACCAATAGCTTCTTTTTCGACTTGTTATTCAAATTCGGCGGCTTGTGTTGCCGGGAAACCAATCTCGATCCGAGTTTGTGTATATTGTCGTTGCTTCTCTCTGATCCTGCATATAGAGTCTGTTCGCAGACGATGTCTGCTCCTTGGATCCCTAGAGCGTATCTCTCCATTGATCAGTTTTTCCGCGCCAGATTCCATCCTATGGCACCCCTGACTGGTCAAGGGAAAAATGCGTTTTAAACTTGAAGGAGTAATCGTGAGTAATCGTTTGCAAAGTAGTCAGCAACATGAAAAGGAAGAGGGCCTGCATAGAATTACCATCGTTGGTGGTGGTGCCGGTGGCTTAGAGCTCGCTGTCAGACTAGGGAAAAAGCTCGGCAAGAAAAAGAAAGCCCTGATCACGCTGGTCGATGCCAGCCGCACACATTTGTGGAAGCCTCTGCTGCATCAGGTTGCTGCCGGAACGCTGGATAGCCACGCGGATGAGCGCGAATATTTCGCTCTGGCACGCTCGAATCATTTTGAATTCCGGCTGGGGCGCATGGATGCTTTGTCCCGCGATAAAAAAGAAATTTATCTGACGGCAACCCATGATGAAGATGGCAGCGAATTATTGCCGCGCCAGGCGATTGCTTATGACACATTGGTGATAGCACTCGGCAGCCAGACGAATGATTTTGGCACGCCAGGAGCGCGTGAGAATTGCATCATGCTTGATTCGCTCGCGGCCGCTGAGCGCTTCCATCAAAAATTGATCAACTGCTGCTTGCGTGCCCAGACCCAAGCACAAGCTGTTGGTGAGGGGCGCTTCACTGTCACGATTATCGGTGGTGGTGCAACAGGTGTTGAGCTAGCGGCTGAGTTACATATGACTACCAAAATTCTGTCTAGTTATGGCCTGGTGAATTTCCATCCTGAAAAAGATCTCAAGATTGTGATCGTTGATGCGGCATCACGTCTGCTGCAAATGTTACCTGAACGCTTATCCGCCGCCGTCGCGAAAGAATTGCGCAGTATTGCTGTCGAAATTCACACGAATGAAAAAGTCGTCGAAGTCAGCAAAGAAGGCGTCAGCATGTCCAGTGGTAAGTTCATTCCTAGTGGCATCGTTGTGTGGGCCGCTGGAATCAAAGCGCCAGAATTCTTAAAAGATCTCGATGGATTAGAAAGTAACCGTATCAACCAGCTGGTAGTGAACCGGCACTTACAAACCACTCGTGACGCCTCGATTTTCGCCCTCGGCGATTGTTGCGCCTGCCCACAAGGAGAAGGCCTCCCGGCCGTGCCACCGCGTGCACAATCGGCTCATCAGCAAGCCAGTATGCTGGCAGATTCTCTGGCGCGGATGTTGCAGGGTAAATCCTTGAAAGAATTCACCTATAAAGATCATGGCTCGCTGGTGTCACTCGGCAATTACAGCACGGTAGGCAGTCTGATGGGGGCGCTTGCCAGTGGCTCAGTATTCATTGAGGGCACCATCGCCAAATGGATGTACTGGTCGCTACACAAGCATCACCAAGTGGCAGTGAATGGCTTGTTCCATACATGGTTATCGACCTGGGCAGAGACCATCGACCGCGTCCGCAATCCGCGGATTAAGTTACATTAGTCTGACACCAGTGAGGATCTGATTTTAGAAATCAAAATAGAGTCCGCAGTATTTATGCGCCTTCTGGCATGAAAATGCTCGGTAAGGCGCATAAATACTGCGGATTCATTTTTTGACTGTTTCAAAAATTTTTTAAGATTCGGTTCGCTCAATCGCATCAAACCCCTTGTCCATCAAAGAATCTGCTTCACTTATCGCAAACCACATGCTCAAACAAGGGACTCCTTTTACACTTCGCCACGTTATCAATCATATTTGGAGCATGGTCATGCGGCATTGGAAAATAGTGGCGGCGGCCCTGGCGGTAGCACTTGCAGTGAATGTCTCTTTTGCCGGAGCGATTAAACCAGGTGTGCCCGCTGGCTGGCAGTTATGGGGGCCGGAGGGTGATCAATACGAGATTGGTATTGATACTGCCGAGGGCAGCGCGGATCATCCCGTTTTGCTCATCGCTAGCAAAACGCAACCTACTGACGAGGCGCTGGCAATTACTCAGGATATCGATGCAACGGAATGGCAAGGTAAGCTCATCGAATTCAAAATGATGGTGCGCGCCGTCGCTGCAGAGAAAAATAAAATCTGGATACGGCATATGGGAATGTCCCGTTATTTACAGGTGACAGACAAGACCATCCCTGATGGCAAAGGCTGGCAAGAGATGACTTTAACGAGTTATTTTCCTGGCAAAGTCGAATCACATTACGACAATCATTTTGAAATCGGCATAGGCTTAGGGTCTCCCGGCAAAATCTGGATCAAAGATATCAAACTGTCGGCAAAGCCAGTACCCCCGCCTGACCCGAAAAAAACATTAGATATGCCATCCTTTCGGTCAGGGATTCCCGCCTACGGTCCACGGAATCTGAGTTTTACAGAATAAGCGGTTGCTGGTGAGTCGACATGGGTGCTGACTTACTCGTCTGTTCGCTTATCTGCGCATCGTTATCCTCGATTACTACCCTGTCACAACGGCTTAATTCCGGCTTCCGGCGGCGGTTTTTATTTGGACTGGCCGCACCGGACAGTCCATGCCATGAATTAATTATCCTATCTGCGAGCGACGGAACTTTCTATCTTCGGCTCTTTCCAAGCAAGGCCGTCTTCATCAGAAAATCTTCTCTAAAAAAGAGACGACAGGCGCCAGCGAAAAAACCAATATCACTTTCTTCATTCAATTGAATACTCATGAAGAACGCCAACTTTATTTGCTGAACCTGGTTAAAAACAAAATTATTCATCGCAATTTACCTGCAGTAACAATCTTGATTGCAAAAAAAAGCGTTATAGCCTATTTTGCAACTTCAGTTCTTTTTAAAGGAAAATATTTCGTGAAATTGCTTACTGTACTCATGCTTAGCGCTGGCATCTTGTCCCCAGGGTTAGGATATGCCGCGACACCTGTTGAAGCTGCTCCACAAATGAAGTCTGGCCCTGTAGCCGCTGCCGTGAAAGTCACTTCGGTCGAAGGTCTGACTGAGTATCGCCTTGCCAATGGCATGCGCGTATTGTTATTTCCCGATGCGAGTAAGCCGACCTTGACGACCAATATTATTTATATGGTTGGCTCGCGTCACGAAAATTATGGCGAAACCGGGATGGCGCATTTGCTGGAACATTTATTGTTCAAGCCAAGTGCTAATTTTGGCGTGAAAAAAGGCACACGCACCCCTGTCGAGATCTTGAATTCTACCGGCGCCCAATTCAATGGCACGACCTGGTATGACCGCACTAACTACTATGCGACTTTCCCGGCGAATGAAGACAATCTGCGTCAGATGCTGGCGATGGAAGCTGATCGCATGGTGAACGCGGCCATTGATCAAAACGATCTGTGGAATCCGAAGACCAATAAAGGCGAAATGACGGTTGTACGTAATGAGTTCGAGATGGGCGAGAGCGACCCTATCGGCGTAACGACCGAGCGTATTCAAGCTGTTGCCTACGACTGGCACAACTATGGCAAATCGACGATTGGTGCGCGTTCGGATATCGAACAAGTCAACATCCCGCGTCTGCGTGCGTTCTACAAAAATTACTATCAGCCGGATAATGCTGTACTGATGGTTGCTGGTCGTTTTGACGAAGCGAAAATCCTGAAACAAGTGAACGAATTATTTGGTCGCATTCCAAAACCAAATCGCGTGATTCAACCGACCTATACCGCAGAGCCGACGCAAGATGGCGAGCGCTCAGTGACGGTACGTCGCAGCGGCGGCACGCAATTCGTCGGCGCCGGTTATCACGTAGCACCATCAGGTCACCCTGATGCTGTCGCACTGAATATTCTGGGGCGCATTTTAGTCGATGCACCAAGTGGCCGCCTGCATAAAGCCTTGGTCGAAACCAAGCTCGCAACGAAAGTGGATTACGAAGCGGTCAGCAATCTGGAGCCGGGCTTTCGTATCTTCGGTGCCGTTGTCGCCAAAGACGGTAACCTTGATCAGACCCAGGATGCCATGCTGAAAGTGCTGGAAGATCTGAAATCACAACCGATCACCGACGCCGAAGTCGCACGTGCAAAACAGCAGATCAATAAGACCATCGAACTCGCTACCGCAGATACGGCGCGCCTGACAATCGCGTTGACAGAGTCCATGGCAGCAGGCGATTGGCGTCTGTTCTTCTTGCAACGTGATCAGATGGAAAAAGTAGATGCCGCCGCCGTACAAGCTGCAGCGATCAAATATCTGAAACCGACAAACCGTACCCTGGGCCGTTTTATCCCCACAGATACGGCAGATCGCACGGAAGTGCCGGGAAAACCTGATGTGCTGGCAATGGTCAAAGATTACGCCGGTCGCGCTGTCGTCGCGCAAGGTGAAGCCTTTGATCCAAGCCCGGCAAATATTGAAGCGCGTACACAACGCTTCACTCTGCCTGGTGGCATGAAAGCAGCACTGCTGTCGAAAAAAACCAAAGGTGCCACCGTTAGTGTCGTCATGCAATTACGTTTTGGTGCGGATGAAAGTTTGCGTGGTAAAGCGCAGACAGGTCAGTTTGCCGCCAGCATGTTGATGAGCGGTACTGATCGTATGACACGCGAAGAAATCAAAGACGCATTTGATAAACTCAAAGCACAGGTCAACATCAATGGCAACGCAGAAGGACTCAGTGCCTCCATCACGACCACGCGTGAGAACTTGCCAGCGACGCTGGATTTGCTCGGTGAGGTTTTGAAGAAGCCTTCCTTCCCTGCGAAAGAATTCCAAGAGAAGCAATTGGAAGCCATCAATCGTGCCGAGCAAAATATTCCTGAGCCACAACCACAAGCCTCCAACAGCATGTCCCGCCTGATCGATGCCACACCGGTTGGTCACGTGCGCCATGTAGGTACCTTACAAGAGCAGCTGGCCGAGACCAAAGCCGTCAAGGTAGAAGACGTCAAAGCCTTCCACGCCGCATTCTATGGTGCGAATAATGCGACTTTGTCTGCAGTCGGCGACTTTGATCCGGCGGCACTAAAGGCGCAGTTAGGTAAATTGTTTGACGGATGGAAATCACCGCAAGCCTACGTCCGTATTCCGGGCGTGATGAAACCAGTTGCCGGTGCCAAGGTCGCTCTGGAGACTCCGGATAAAGCGAATAGCTTCATGCTGGCGATCCATCCATTGGCCATGAAAGATAGCGCCGATGTGTATCCTGCCTTACTGATCGCGAATCATATGCTGGGTGGTGGTGCATTGCGCAGCCGTCTGGCTGATCGCATCCGTCAGAAAGAAGGTCTCTCCTACGGCGTCGGTTCACAATTCAGCGCACCGGCACTTGATCCGGCAGCACTGTGGTTAGCCTACGCAATTAGCGCGCCGCAAAATACGGCCAAAGTCGAAGCAGCGATGCGTGAAGAGATTCAAAAAGCAGTCAGCGATGGCTTCACCGAAGATGAATTAGCCGAAGCCAAAAAAGGCTGGAAGCAATCGGCAGAAGTTGTGCGTACTCAGGATCCGTCACTGGCACGTCGTCTGGCGAGTTATCTGACGATTGACCGCACTATGACATTCGATAAAGACCTGGAAGCCAAAGTCGCTGCACTGACATTGGCGCAAGTCAATGACGCCTTGCGTCAGAACCTGAAACCAGCGAACGTCTCCGTCATCAGTGCCGGTGATTTTGCCAAAGTAGCGAAGGACGCTGCGGCGAAGTAATCATGTGCTAGCGAGTGGGTGCGGGCATGATGTCGATGTATGCCGCACTCTTGTTGCAAGCAGAACGATAAAAAGGCAGAACTCAGTAACGGGTTCTGCCTTTTTTATTCTTATCGATCTTGTATCAAACTGACGTCAGATTGACGCCAGTTTCAACAGCAGTCACGCAATGTTCATGCGGGTTGTGGCGCGAAAATGCTTGAAAAACCGCATCCGGATTGCGGATTCTATTTTGGAGGACTAAAAAACCTGATCAAACTTAGACGAAAAATTACACCAGCCTTTGCCAGATCGCCGTAGTCGCCGCAGCTTGATTCAGCGAGTAGAAATGCAGACCCGGTGCGCCACCTGCCAGCAGTCGCTCGCAGAGCTGTGTGACGACGTCCAAACCAAAGGCTTTAATCGAGGCAGTGTCGTCACCGAAGCTAGCTAGTTTTAAACGAACCCAGCGCGGAATTTCTGCGCCACACATTTCTGAGAAGCGCATTAATTGACTGCTGTTGGTGATGGGCATGATGCCGGCCACGATAGGGGCGGTGACGCCTGCTTTTTGAGCAAGTTCGACAAACTGAAAATAGGCGTCAGCGTTATAAAAATATTGGGTGATAGCCGCGTTGGCGCCGGCATTCATTTTACGTACGAAGCTGTGCAAGTCGTCTTGTGGCGAGCGTGCTTGCGGATGCATTTCCGGATAGGCGGCGACTTCGATATGGAACCAGTCACCGGTTTCGGCGCGGATAAATTCGACCAGTTCATTTGCATAGCGGAATTCACCCGCTGCGCCGTAACCGCTGGGCAGATCACCGCGTAAAGCGACCAGGCGGTGTATGTCGTGCGCCTGATATTGCTTGAGGATGTCACGGATCGATTCACGTGTGCCGCCGACGCAGGACAGGTGCGGTGCCGCGGCATAACCTTCTTTACGGATCTCGACGACGGTATCCAGAGTTCCTTGCTGTGTCGTACCGCCAGCACCGAAGGTGACTGAAAAATACTTCGGTTGCAGTTCGGCGAGCTTGGCACGGGTGACGCGCAATTTTTCTGCGCCTTCTGCAGTTTTTGGCGGGAAAAATTCAATGCTGAAATTATGGGAAGACATTATTTTTGCAGAAGTAAAGTTGAGAGCGTCCAGGAGATCACGCTATAGAGCAAAGCACCACCGACGGCGGCCCAAAATCCGGCGACATGAAATCCGTTGACCATGTTAGCGACTGCCCAGAACATCAGACCGTTGATCACGAAGATGAAGAGTCCCATCGAAATAACCGTGACGGGAAGTGTCAGAATCACGAGGATAGGACGGATGATGGTATTCACAAAACCTAGTACTAACGCAACAACCAGAGCGGTAGCAAAGCTGTCGATGGACACAGAATGCATGAGGTAGGGTAGGGCGAGTAAGGCAAGGCCGTTAATGATCCAGGTGGCTAGCAGACGCATGAGTTCTCCAGTTGAGATGATGTGAGGTGCACATAATACCGCAGTGTAAAACCCCTCCTCAATAATTTGAGGGGGGGCTGCGTTCAACGTAATGCTAGAGATTAATACCAGAGATTAATAACGATATTGCTCTGGCTTGTAAGGGCCATTTTTGCTGACACCGATATACGCTGCTTGCTCATCTGTCAGTTCGCTTAACTGGGCATTGAGTTTTTTCAATTGCAGGCGAGCGACTTTTTCGTCCAGATGTTTTGGCAATGTGTAGACGCCGACCGGGTATTTGTCATTGTTGATGAATAGTTCGATTTGCGCGATGGTTTGATTCGCGAAAGACGAGCTCATCACATAAGATGGGTGGCCGGTACCGCAGCCCAGATTGACCAGACGACCTTCTGCCAGCAGGATGATGCGTTTGCCGTCAGGGAAGATCACGTGATCGACTTGCGGCTTGATGTTTTCCCAGGTGTATTGCTTCAGTGCGGCGACGTCGATTTCATTATCGAAGTGACCGATGTTGCAGACGATGGCCTGGTCTTTCATCTTCAGCATGTGGGCATGACTGATAACGTGGTAATTGCCTGTTGTCGTCACGAAAATGTCGCCGTGTTCCGCTGCATATTCCATGGTCACAACGCGATAGCCTTCCATCGCTGCCTGCAATGCGCAGATAGGATCGATTTCTGTTACCCAGACTTGCGCAGACAGGGCACGCATTGCTTGTGCAGAACCTTTGCCTACGTCACCATAGCCAGCGATGACCGCCACTTTACCGGCGATCATGACGTCGGTTGCGCGCTTGATGCCATCGACTAAAGATTCACGGCAGCCATATAAGTTGTCGAACTTGGATTTGGTGACGGAATCGTTGACGTTGATGGCCGGGAAGGCGAGTTTGCCTTCTTTATGCATCTGGTACAAACGATGCACGCCGGTAGTCGTTTCCTCGGTCACGCCTTTGATCGCGGCCAGACGTTTGGAGTACCAGGTTGGGTCAGTCTTGAGGTGAGATTTGATCGCATTGAAGAGGCAGATCTCTTCTTCTGAGCCCGGGTTTGCCAGAACAGAAATATCTTTCTCTGCACGTGTGCCGAGGTGCAGCAGCAAGGTTGCGTCGCCGCCGTCATCCAAAATCATGTTGGAATAACCACCGTCGGTCCATTCAAAAATACGGTGTGTGAAATCCCAATATTCATCCAGGTTTTCACCTTTGAATGCGAATACTGGCGTGCCGCCCGCAGCGATTGCCGCAGCCGCATGATCTTGCGTGGAGTAGATATTGCAGGAGGCCCAGCGTACTTGTGCCCCGAGTGCGTTCAGCGTTTCGATCAGTACCGCAGTTTGGATCGTCATGTGCAAGGAGCCGGTAATGCGAGCGCCTTTTAATGGTTGGCTGGCAGCGAATTCTTCACGAATTGCCATCAGACCTGGCATTTCTGTTTCTGCGATCTGGATTTCTTTACGACCCCAGTTGGCTAAGCTGATATCGGCGACGAAAAAATCTTGGGAAGTTGTTGCTGCTGTAGGTGCAGTGGTGGTAGCGGTAGTCATGGCAGTGGCGTTCATCACGCCCTCCTTTCAAAGTGAAAAAAGTAACGTGAGCGCAGTTGCGGTGTTGACCATCCGAGCCTGGCGAAATAGCTTGATTTCGTCGCAACGCTCCTCGGATTGCCGCGATTATAGCGCAAAAGCAGGCTGAAATTCATCACTTTAATTCACGGCACTTGCATTGTTAGCGGTTCATCCTGGCCATTGAGTGTCAAGCTGGCAAGCAAATGAATCAGCGAAAATCAATGAAGTTTTGGTGCTATATTGATACGTGTAATTTCTATTCCTGAATGTGAAGGTGCGTCGATGTCCCACACTAGCCCTATGCTGAATCCGCCCGGTACCACATTTGTTGCGCGCTGGTTATGGCCTTTACGTTTTCTTTTAATTCTGACCATTCCTCTTTCCCTGTTTGACGCCCTGCGTTTCGGTCAGGCAAGTCAAATGCCGAATTTGTTCGCATTCTGGCCCGTGTTTGTGATGTATGGCATTTTGACGGCGATTGATTATCTGGTCGGTAAAGATACTTCCCAACCCGCTGAGAACGTGCGGACGATTCCCTTATACCGGTGGATCGCACTCGCGGCCTTGCCTGTGCAGCTTTTGTCGCTGTGGTGGGGGCTCCATGTGTTTACGACGGCGAATTTTAACTGGATAGGACAGGCAGGCTGGATTCTGTCTGTCGGCGCGGTATCTGGTACGCTGGCGATTACGGTGGCGCATGAGTTGATCCACAAGCCGACCCGGTTGGAGCAATGGGTCGGCGGTACTTTGTTATCCTCAGTGTGCTACGGTGGTTTTAAGATCGAACACGTGTATGGACATCATGTCAATGTCTCGACCCCGCTTGATGCGTCGTCTGCCAAACTCGGTCAGACCGTCTATGCGTTTATCCCTAAGGCAGTGTGGCACAACACGCGTAATGCCTGGCTGCTGGAGGCAAAACGGCTCAGGAAGCGCGAATTGCCTTGGTGGCGTAATGAGGTCTTGTTATGGTCAATGATCTCGATGTTGTTTGCGCTTGTCGCTTTTGTCTTCTTTGGCTGGATTGGTGTGGTATTTTTTATCGGCCAGTCGGTAGTGGCTTTTTGCGAGCTGGAGGCAATCAATTATGTTGAACATTATGGATTAACCAGGCAGCGCACCGGGAATGGTTATGAGCGCGTCCGGCCAGAGCATTCTTGGAATTCGAGCTACCGGCTGATGAATTGGTTTTTGATGAATCTGGCCCGGCATTCTGATCATCATGCGTACGCATCCCGGTGTTATCAGGAGTTGCGCCATTTTGAAGATGCGCCGCAGTTGCCAGGCGGGTATGGCGCGATGGTGATGCTGTCTTTTTGCCCGCCGTTGTGGTTCCGGATTATTCATCCGCGTATTCCTGCTCATGTGAGGCAAGTGCAAGAACCTGTGGCAGAGCAGTAGAAAAAAAGAGCAAGTTCCTACAGGAACTTGCTCTTTTTTATTTGCTCCGCTGGTTTAGCGGTTCTTATTTGTTTGTTCTTCTTTGGCCAATGTATCGATACCGTCTAATGACCTTCAAAATCGCAGACCGTATACACCGGTAAGCCACTTTCTTTAATCAATTTTGAGCCGCCTAGCTCTGGCAAGTCGACGATGACGGCACCTTCGACGACCGTTGCACCCAAACGCTCCAGCAATTTTTTGCCGGCCATCATGGTGCCACCCGTAGCGATCAGATCGTCGATGAGGACGACGCGATCACCTGCTTTGCAGGCGTCAGAGTGCAGCTCTACCGTTGCACTGCCATATTCCAGTTCATATTGTTCAGAGACCGTGTGAAACGGTAACTTGCCCTTTTTACGGATAGGAACAAAACCGAGATTGAGTTCGTAGGCGACCACGGAACCAATGATGAATCCGCGTGCATCGAGGCCTGCGACGACATCGAGTTTGGCATCCATATAGCGATGGACAAACATATCGATCAGGACACGGAACACTTTGGGATTTTGCAGTAATGGCGTGATGTCACGGAACATGACGCCTTGTTGCGGCCAGTTCTCCACAGTGCGGATATGTTCTTTAATGTAGTCGGATGGATTGAACATCACAGCTTGTCCTTGAAGGTATTGATTATATTGAATTGATTCATCCTGATATGTTTGATCAGAGTGTCAATCGTTTAGACCGAACTTTCAGAAAACTCCCCCCGTGGCCTTATCTCTGCCTGCGGGGACAGTTTGTATATGTTCTGTCAGTTATGTATAGTCAGTTAAAGAAGCTTCTGGTTGGAGCTTCTAAAAGATAACCCGCTATTTTAACAGCCTCAGCTCGGCTCTTGCGACTGCTTCTGCTGTGCCCCTTACGACAACGACATCGGCTTCCTGCAAGATGATTTCTCTGCTTTGATCGAGGCGATTGGTGCCGCGTCTGACGGCAGAGACATCCACATCCAGATTCGCCAGTTCTAATTCGTTGAGGGTTTTACCGATGGCCTTGGCACGTTCGGTCAGGAACACGGTATGCAAACGGATTTGCATGTTTTCCGGACCATCCGCCAGATCGCTGGCACCGTGGAAAAATCCGCGCAGCGATTCATAGCGCTCATCCCTGGCAGCCTGAACACGATGCACTACGCGACGCAGCGGCACGCCAAGCTGCACCAGCGCGTGGGATGCCAGCATCAGGCTGCCTTCCATTAATTCGGGTACGACTTCCGTCGCGCCGGCCTCACGTAATTTATTCAGATCCGTATCATCATGACTACGCACGATCACTGGCAGACTGGGGTTGAGTTCTTGTACCAGGTGCAGGATTTTTAGCGCTGACGGTGTGTCGGTATAGGTCACCACTAAAGCTGCTGCCCGTTTAATACCTGCGGCTACCAGACTCTCGCGTCGCCCGGCATCGCCATAAGACACGTTGGCACCTGCGGCCTGGGCTTCGCGGATGCGATCAGGATCAAGATCGAGTGCATGGTAATCAAATTTTTCTTCTGCCAATAAGCGCGCCAGACTCTGACCGCTACGGCCGAAGCCGGCAATGATCACATGTTTTTTTGTGCTCATGCTGCGTGAGGCGATTTGGGTCAGCGCCAGTGACTGCATCATCCATTCATTGGCAGAGAGCTTCATTACGATGGCATCAGATTTCGCCAGAATGAAGGGTGACGCCAGCATTGACAGCACCATTGAGGCAAGGATTAGCTGAACCAGCAACGGGTCAATCATATGCAGGCCGCCCGCCTGATTTAATAGGACAAAACCAAACTCGCCGGCTTGTGCAAGACCCAGACCAGTCCGGAGTGCCACACTGGTCGTGCCGCCGAATAACCTTGTCAGCCCGGCGATCAGGGCAAATTTGAGTAGCACTGGGCCGATGAGCAGTATGCTGACCAGTCCTAGATGTTCTGATACCAGGCGCAGGTTCAGCAACATGCCTATCGTAATAAAAAACAAGCCAAGTAAAACATCACGGAAAGGTTTGATGTCTTCCTCGACCTGATGTTTGTATTCTGTCTCAGAAATTAGCATCCCGGCGACGAAGGCACCAAGCGCCATTGAGAGTCCCGCGTGCTCAGTCAGCCAGGCCGCACCGAGCGTAATCAGCAAGAGATTCAGCATGAACAGTTCTTGCGAGCGGCGCTTTACCACGACGCTGAACCAGCTCCGGATTATTTTTTGCCCCAGATACAGGAGTAGAAACAGGATCAGTGCGGCTTTGCCACTAGCCCATGCCAGAGTTTCGATCAGGTTGCCCGATTTGGATGCCAGAGCTGGTACCAGAATTAACAGAGGGACAACAGCCAGATCCTGAAATAACAGGACGCTGATGATTTTTCTGCCGTGCGGGCTTTCCAGTTCCAGTTTTTCCGTGAGCATTTTGGACACAATAGCTGTTGATGACATTGCCAGTGCGCCCCCCAGTGCAAATGCCGCTTCCCAGCCGATGTGAAAATAATGCGGCAGCCAGTAGCTCGCTACCAGGCCAAAACCGATACTGGTTGCGATGGTGAGGACGACCTGCGCCAGACCCAGTCCAAATACGGTATTGCGCATTGACATTAGTTTGGACAGAGAAAATTCCAAACCGATAGAAAACATCAAAAACACTACGCCGAACTCAGCGAGTTCTTCTGTGGTTTTGCTATTTTGTGCCAGACCTAATCCAAACGGACCGATGAGGATGCCAACCACCAGATAACCTAACATGGGTGGTAATTGCAACATGCGGAAAGCAACGACGCCAAGAACGGACGCTGCCAGCAAAAGTAGTGTGATATCCAGTGCATTCATAGTGACTATTATTGCTTAGTTGTTCAAAAAAACGAACAATATTCACCTTCCAGCAACTTTATCTGAGCTCAATTAACTGGCAGAGTTTTTGCTTACTCAATTTCGTTTATACTTTGGGAATGAGTACTTCTAAGCTTATTTCCTCCCCTGTCGCTCCAGAAGCGGCAACAAGCCGGGCATTGCAACTGGCCTGTGAAACCCTGCAAATTGAAGCCGATGCGATACAGGCGATGCAGGCCAGACTGTCTGATGATCATGGCGCTGCTTTCGCTATGGCAACACAACTGCTGCTGCATTGTCATGGGCGTGTGGTGGTCTCCGGTATTGGTAAATCTGGCCATATTGCGCGTAAGATCGCCGCCACTTTTGCGTCTACCGGTACGCCCGCCTTGTTCGTGCATCCGGCAGAAGCTGCGCACGGCGATCTGGGCATGATCACACCACAAGATGTCTTTATCGGTATTTCGTATTCGGGCGAGGCGTCTGAACTGATGTCGATTTTGCCCATCATCAAGCGCCTGGGTGTCAAACTGATCACGATGACGGGTAATCCGACCTCTAGTCTGGCGAATCTCGCTGACGTGCATCTGAATGTCTGGGTCGCGAAAGAAGCCTGCCCCTTGAATCTGGCGCCGACGGCCAGTACGACGGTCACTCTGGCGCTTGGCGACGCTTTGGCGGTCGCGGTACTGGATGCGCGCGGTTTCCGCGAAGAGGATTTTGCCCGTTCTCATCCCGGTGGTGCTTTAGGCCGGCGACTGCTGACACATGTGCGTGATGTGATGCGTACCGGAGATGCCATTCCTCAAGTGTCACCGGACACCAGATTAACAACAGCATTGCTGGAGATTACCAAAAAAGGCATGGCGATGACGGCCGTGGTCGATCAGGATCAGCGGGTTGTCGGTGTGTTCACCGACGGTGACTTACGTCGTTTGATGGAAACTGTGCAGGATTTTTCAAAAATCAGTATTGCGGATGTCATGCATAAAAATCCGCGCAGTATTCGTGCCGAACAATTGGCCGTCGAAGCGGTCGAAGTTATGGAAACACATAGAATTAATCAATTATTGGTTGCTGATGAGAGCGGCAAATTGGTGGGTGCTTTACATATCCATGATCTGACCCGGGCCAAGGTGATTTGATGAGTCACGCACGACATTCCACAGAAAATGCGGCTACCAAAGCGTCGGTAGTGAAGCTGATGATTTTTGATGTTGACGGTATTTTGACCGACGGCAGCCTGCATTTTGGTCCTGAAGGTGAAGTCATGAAGACCTTTAATGTCCTTGACGGGCAGGGCATCAAGTTATTGCAACAGGCCGGGATCCACACCGCGATCATCAGTGCACGACAGTCCGCCATCGTCGCGAGGCGTGCTGCTGATCTGGGAATCACGCATGTTAAGCAAGGCATACACGACAAAAAGACGGCGTTTCTGGAGTTGATTGCTGAGTTAAATCTGTCACCTGAGCATTGTGGTTTTATTGGTGACGATGTCATCGATCTGCCCGTGCTGACGAGAGTCGGCTTCGCTGCCAGTGTGCCGAACGGGCATGACGAAGTCAGAGCCAGGGTTCACCATGTGACAACAGCGACTGGCGGTGCTGGCGCGGCGCGTGAAATTTGCGATTTCATTTTACGCGCACAAGATAAATACGAATCAGCACTGGCGACTTATCTCACATGAAATATGCATTTTCCTTAGACCGTTTTCGTATCTGGCTGGCTGTTGCTGTGCTGGCGATGATTGCGCTTGGCAGTTTCTGGGTATTAGAGGTACTGCGGCGAAATGATGATGAGGGCAATTCGCGTTCCTCGGCCCGGAGTGAGCCTGATTATTATGTAGAGAAATTTAATTTCATTAAATTATCGAACAATGGGCAGGCAAATTTCCACGTCGCAGGTGACCGGTTGACGCATCATCCTCGTTACGATAATTTTGAAATTCAACAGCCACGTATCAACAGCTTTGATGAAGACAAAACGCCAGTCACAATCCGGGCGGATAAGGCAGTTGTTGAACAAAAAAACGCACAAGGGCAAACGTCACAACAGCCGCCGAGAGAGAGTGATGAAATTCATTTGTATGGCAACGTGAATATGGAGCGCCCCGATAGTGCAACGGCAAAATTCATGCGATTGCAAACCGAATATCTGTTGCTCCTACCGGATGTGAATACGATGAAGACGGATAAAGCCGTCGCCTTATACACAGAAAGATCAGAGACGCATGCGATAGGCATGATCGCGAACAATGCGACACAGGAAGTGCAGTTGCTCAGCAAAGTTCACATGCTCATCGATCGTCCGCATCCTAAGCGGACATCAACTAACTAATCACGATGGAGAGCAAATAATGCGCTTTCAATATAAAGAAATGAGATGCCTGAGTCATTGTGTCATGCTGGCGATCGGCATTTTTTCCGTGTCACCTGCAGCATTTGCGGAAAAGGCTGATAGCTTGAAGAAGACCGCAATCAGCGCTGAACACCTGACTTCGGATGGTAAAAAGAGTACCTCAACGTTGCTTGGCGAAGTCATTCTGGTACGCGGTACTTTGCTGGTAAAAGCCGATCGTGCCGTTGTGACAGAGGCGGCTGACGGACACCAGACATCGGTTTTGTATGCCAATGCTGGCGGTCGTGTGTCGTTTCGTCAAAAGCGCGATGGGGGTCCTGATTTATGGGTTGATGGCTACGCCGACAGAGTTGAGTACGACGACAGGTCTGAGCTGGTGAAATTCATTTCCAAGGCGAAGATCCGCTATCTGGATGGTAAAAATGTAACGCAGGAACAGGAAGGCGAATACCTCTCCTATGACAGCATCAATGATGTCTTCGTTGCGACTAACAGCACGTCTGGAAAACAAGTTCCTGGCGGCGGTCGTGTTACTTTGATTTTAGAACCTAAAGCCGATAAGCAAACCAAAGAATAAGATGAGCACTTTATTGATCAAAGGTTTGCAAAAGCGTTACGGTGCGCGCCAGGTAGTGCGCGATGTGTCGCTTGAAGTAAAGAGTGGTGACGTTGTCGGTCTGCTAGGACCGAACGGTGCGGGCAAAACCACATCGTTTTATATGATCGTCGGACTAGTCCCCTCTGATGCCGGTGAGATCAATGTGGACGGTGTGGACATCTCCCGTTTGCCGATCCATCAACGTGCCGTTCTCGGCTTATCGTATTTGCCGCAAGAGGCATCGGTATTTCGTAAACTGACGGTCGAGGACAATATCCGTGCGGTGCTGGAGTTGCAAAAGGATGAGCATGGTAAGTTTCTGAATTCAGCCGAAATTGAGAAACGTCTGGATACTTTGCTGGCCGATTTGCAGATTGAGGGCATACGTGAGAATCAAGCACTTTCTTTGTCTGGCGGCGAACGTCGCCGGGTAGAAATTGCCCGGGCACTGGCAACAAATCCTCGCTTTGTGTTGCTGGATGAACCCTTTGCAGGTGTTGATCCGATTGCGGTGATTGAGATTCAGCGCATCGTACGCTTCCTGAAGGAACGTGGTATTGGTGTGTTGATTACCGATCATAATGTGCGCGAAACTTTGGGTATTTGCGATCACGCTTACATCATCAATCAAGGTGCGGTGCTGGCGAGTGGCAAGCCGGAAGATATCATCACGAATGAATCCGTACGCAGGGTTTATCTGGGAGAGCATTTCCGCATGTAGCGGGAAGCGAGATGATGATGAAACAAAGCCTGCAACTACGTACCTCACAACACCTGGCGCTTACGCCGCAATTGCAGCAATCAATTCGTCTTTTGCAGTTATCCACGCTGGAATTACATCAGGAACTGGAAAATCTATTAACTGATAACCCCATGTTGGAGCGGGTTGATGACCCCATGGATAATGCAGTGCGATTGCTGGCCGATGGCGCGATTAGCACGACTAGCAATAATTCAGAGTCGGAATTTGCAGTACAGGAAGTCGGTGCCGAGACTGCCGCTCCAGTTGCTGACAGCGGTGATAACACGGAAGTTGCTTCATCTGCGGACAGCACCAGCGCCAACGAAGAAGAGTGGAGCTTTGATGATGTGCCGCTAGGCAGTAAGTCCTCAGAGGAAGAAGATGGACGTCCGCAATTAGAAGCTGCGCAAACCAGTTTGCGAGATCATTTGCTGGAACAGATGCGGCTGAATATTCGCGAACCGCGTGATCGTGCTTTAATTGAACTGATGATTGATGCGCTGGATCCCAGTGGTTATCTGATGGAGACCTTGGATGAAATTCATGCGAGTTTGCCGCTTGAGTTGTGTGTAGAACCAGAGGAATTATCTTTCGCATTAACGATGCTGCAAAGCTTTGATCCTGCCGGGGTTGGTGCGCGCACACCGTCGGAATGTCTGGCTCTGCAAATCAAACGCTTACCTAAGATTCCCTTCGTAACACGTCGCCTGGCGCTGAAGATTGTTGAAGAACATATCACGTTGTTTGCACAGCGAGATTTCAATAAACTGAAAAAAATTCTCAATTGTGATGATGAAGATTTGCGTGAGGCGCAGGTAGTGATTCGCCAGTGTAATCCTAAGCCAGGTGCGGATTTTGCAACGGCTTCATCAGACTATGTCGTCCCTGATGTGATTGTCAGAAAATCAGCGAACGGCTGGCAGGTTTTGCTGAATCAGGATGTCATGCCCAAGCTCCGCGTCAATAGTATGTATGCCAACATCATGAAACAAAATCGTGGTGACGGGACGATGGGATCGCAGTTGCAGGAAGCGCGCTGGCTGATCAAAAACATGCGGCAACGTTTCGATACTATCTTGCGCGTTGCACAAGCGATAGTCGAAAGACAACGTAATTTTTTCACTCATGGTGCGGTTGCGATGCGCCCTCTTGTTTTGCGCGAAATTGCTGATACACTAGGTTTACACGAGAGTACTATTTCTCGTGTAACGACTCAAAAATACATGCTTACCCCGCATGGTATGTTTGAGTTGAAATATTTCTTCGGTAGCCATGTCGCGACGGAAACGGGGGGGGAAGCATCTTCCACCGCGATACGTGCACTCATCAAGCAGTTGATAGGAGCAGAAGACCAGAAAAGCCCACTCTCTGATAGCAAAATTGCAGACATGCTGGGTGAACAAGGCATGGTCATTGCGCGACGCACTGTTGCCAAATACCGTGAAGCCCTAAAAATTCCTCCAGTAAGCCTGCGCAAATCCTTGTAATGAACACCTGTAATTTAGTCTTGTAACTAAGCCTTGAAATTACGTTTTGTATTGCTATATATAATTTAGCTCGATGCATCAGAGCAAATGCTGAAGAAATTTATAGCAAGTAACATCACCATAGGAGCGTAGTATGAATCTCACCATCAGTGGACATCACCTCGAAGTAACTCCTGCAATACGTGAACATGTACAAAACAAGCTTGAGCGCATCAGGCGACACTTCGATCAAGTCATTGATATCGCCGTCATCCTGACGGTAGACAAGCTCCGGGAAAAGGAAAAACGGCATAAAGCAGACATCAATCTGCACATCAGTGGTAAAGATATCCACGTAGAAAGCCTGGCACACGACCTCTACGCTGCGATCGACCTCCTCATCGATAAACTGGACAGACAAGTCATCAAACACAAAGACAAAATTCAAGATCATCAGCACGACGCCATTAAACATCTGCCAGACCCGGCGTCGGTGTAAGTCATCAAGTCCGGTGTTCGTAGCCGGTACAATAAAAAAGGACGCGTCAAGCGTCCTTTTTCGTTGGGTACACGTTAGGTGCACAAAACGAACGGTGGTTTATTACCATCGATATTGAACCCGCAGGCTGGATGCGGCTTCCAGAGGCTTTTTGTCCCAGAAGCCGCACGGGATATGCGGATTGAGTTTTGTAAGCGTCTAAAAACTCTTTAACCGATATGTCATGGAATCGCTTACTCCTGCCTTCTCTCAGCGTCTCTGTGGTGAGAGGTCTTGGTTTTTGCGTAAATCCTAATGATATATAGATTGTTTATACGGCTAATTTTTGCCCGTGAAATCGATAGTGTTCCTGGGTAAATAAATCGATCCCGCATTGCAGGTTCTCTATCCAGTCCAGAAAAGCATGAATCGCTTCTCGCCCGACGAAATAACGTCCGTGCTGCGGTACCATCATCGCAAGATCCATGCTTCTGACCATATTTGCCCACAAACGGCAGACTTTATTTGACACCATGTAACGTTGATGAAACCCTCGCATGGCTGGTAACTGGTCTAAAAACTCTTCCTTTGTCGTGATGGGCTGACTGACATCATGTGCGTCGACCATTGATGCTCCCATATCACCTGAGAACAAGATTTTGGAGCGGCTATCGTAGAACTGAAAATTACCTTCGGCATGCAAGAAATGTGCGGGAACAGCATGAATAGTCGTAACACCCATAGGAACAGGCATACCTTCGTCCGGGATGCCGACAATTCTGCCGTCTGAGCGGTTCAGATTGCAAAAATGCGGTACAAAACGCGACCATAGCTGCGATACATAGAGCTGGCATTCTGTACTGAATAACCACTTATCCAGAGCGCCGATGATGTCCGGATCCTGGTGTGATGCGAAAAGGTATTTGAGGTTTTTCTTGGGTAAATAGCGCTGCATCGCTAATACCAGGCTGTTATAGGTAATATTGCCAGACGGATCAAGTAGGGCACCTTGTCCGTCTGACACAATCAAAAATTGGTTCGCCTGTACCGCGTTATCGCCGGCATCCTTGACGAGATCATTGAACATCAGACAAATGTGATGAGCGTCTTTATATAATTCTATGGCCACTACGATCTCCAGAGGGAATAGATATTTTCCATCGAGCAATTGTAGTGGGCGAGGGCGCTCTGGAATTGCGTTAGATCAGTAAAGCGCTTGATTCATATCAAGCGCTTGCAAGTGGCGTTGCTTAATGATGGCTGGTGCCATTTGCGTGATTAATGAAGATTTAATAACCCAAGGTTTTGCCGTCTGGATTACGCGGATCGGAGTAGCCGTCGAAGCCATCGACACCGATTTGTATGATCTGCGTCCGCCCCATGGCCGGAGAGATTTTTAGATTCTGACCTTTGAGTTCTAAGATGCGTAAGGTGTCCACGCTAATGCCCCGCTCTGCGCGCATCTGATCGGGCATCCACTGATGATGGATCCGCGGCGTAATGGTGGCTTGTGCGACGTTCATGCCATGGTCAATGACATTCAAAATAGTTTGCAGGGTCGTCGTGATAATACGGCTGCCTCCCGGACTGCCGGTTGTCATGAATGGTTTTCCGTCTTTCAGGATAATCGTCGGAGACATTGAGCTGAGCGGACGTTTATAGGCAGCGACGGCATTCGCATCGCCGCCGATGAGACCGAATGCATTTGGTGTCCCAGCCTTCACTGAAAAATCATCCATTTCATTGTTTAAGGTGATGCCGGTACCTGCCGCGACGATACCGCTGCCAAAATTCAGGTTTAAGGTGTAAGTCGTGGCAACTACATTGCCGTGCTGATCGGCGGTCGCAAAATGCGTGGTCTGGTCACTCTCATATGGTGTGACATTGCCTGGCTTGATTTGCGCGGATGGCGTAGCGTGATCGGCGTTGATTTTTTTGACGAGCTCGTCGGCATACGCCGTTGAGGTCAGCGCTTTTACAGGTACTTTAAAAAAATCGGGATCGCCGAGATATTCGGATCGGTCGGCATAAGCCAGCTTCATGACTTCGGTCATCAGATGTAAATTCTGCGCGCTATTACTCGTTTGCTCCTTGATAGGGAAGTGCTCCAGCATATTGAGCATCTGTATGATGTGTATGCCGCCCGAGCTGGGTGGCGGCATCGACATGACCTGATAGCCGCGATAATTGCCTTTGACCGGTTCGCGTTCTATGACCTTATAGTTGTTGAGGTCGTCAATGCCAATCACGCCTTGATGTTTGGCCATTTCAGCAGCAATTTTTTTTGCAATACTGCCTTGGTAAAAAGCTTGAGGGCCGTCTTTCGCAATGAGTTTTAGTGAGTTGGCTAAATCCTTTTGAACTAACTTTTCTCCGGCGAGCAAGGGGCGTCCATTTTTGAAAAAAATCGCTTTACTCGACTCCCACGCGCCTAAGTGATCACGTTCTGCGTCCAGAATACTGGCCAGATGAGGACTGACTTCAAAGCCTTGCTCCGCTAACCGGATTGCTGGCGCGATGACGTCGGACAGTGTCATGGTGCCGAATTTATTCAGCGCGAGACTGAGACCTGCAACGGTGCCCGGTACGCCGACCGCCAGGTGTGAATATAAGGATTTGCCAGGAATGACTTGACCTGACTGATCGAGATACATATCGCGTGTCGCGCGCATCGGCGCCATTTCGCGAAAATCGAGGGCAACATCTTTGCCGGATTTGACATCATGAATCAGCATAAAACCGCCACCGCCGATGTTACCTGCATTGGGCAGCACTACGGCGAGTGCAAAACCGACCGCAACACCAGCATCAATCGCATTTCCACCACGCTTTAAAATGTCGATGCCGACCTGTGTCGCCAGTCCCTGCTCGCTCGCAACCATTCCATGTAGTGCATGAACAGGGCTGACGATGTCATAGCCGATATCGTATTTGATGACGGGATTGACTGGTGTAGCGGGTGACGCGGAGGCCGCAGACGATGGTGATATTTGTGTAACAAGACTAGCTAAGGCTATTAACGTGAGTAGTGCTTTCGGCAGGCAGGCGAGTCGCACCGGATGTGGATTCTGATCAGACTTTATCTTGATGCGCATACATGCCTTAGTTTAGTTATCGTTTCGTGGAAAGCTCAATACATCATACGATTTTAACTTTATCGCAAGAATCGTAAGGGTAATTTATCCGATTTAATTTATATAATTCCATCATGCCGCACTTAGTCCGGATTTGTCCTAAGACCGCTATCCTTTCGTGGAAGCGCAATCGCCGCTGTCTTAGCAGAAATTCTGGGCTTAGTATCGACGGATGTCCGTTCTACAGACGTAAAAAAACCGCCCGAAGGCGGTTTTTTTACGGAGAGCAGAAAATTACTTCGCTTCTGCTTCAGCGGATGTTGCACCAGCTGGAACAACAGCGATAGCAACAGTTGCATCATCACCGTGTACAACTGCGGATACGCCTTTTGGCAATACCAGGCTAGAAACGTGAACAGATTGACCGGCTTCCAGTTTGGACAGGTCAACTTCAACGAATTCTGGCAAATCTGCTGGCAAGCAAGAGATATCCAGTTCAACTACAACGTGGCTGATAACAGCTGCGTTCAATTTTACGGCTGGAGATACATCAGCATTGATGAAATGCAGAGGCACTTTAACGTGGATCTTTTTATTAGGGTCAACACGTTGAAAGTCAGCGTGCAATACCAATTGTTTGTATGCGTGGACTTGGAAGTCGCGCAACAATACTTTTTCTACTTTGCCATCAACTTCCAGATCCAGAATGGAGGAGTGGAACACTTCTTTCTTCAATGCGTGGTACAGGGCATTGTGATCCAAAGTGATAGATACAGGGGCTTCTGTGCCGCCGTAGATGATGCCAGGTGTTTGGCCAGCATTGCGCAGGCGGCGGCTCGCTCCGGTCCCCTGTTCTTTGCGTGCAAATGCGATTACTTTCATGGTGTTACTCCAAAAAATGCAAGACTCAACTTGCGGTTTTGTATCTCCGCGACCAGAGATACAGAAAAACGCACTGATGTATTTTTACAAATACATCAGTGCGCAGAAAAATTAGTCGGTGAACAGTGAAATTACTGATTCGCCCTTCGTAATTCGACGGAAGGTCTCAGCTAATAAGCTATCACAGGACAACTGACGTATCTTAGTGCAGGCTTTTGCAGCGTCTGACAACGGAATTGTATCGGTTACCACCAGTTCATCTAACGGCGAGCTGGAGATGCGTGCAATTGCCGGGCCAGACAATACTGGATGTGTACAATAGGCCAACACTTTTTTCGCGCCACGCTCTTTCAGGACTTCGGCTGCTTTAGTCAGGGTGCCTGCCGTATCAACCATGTCATCCATGATTACGCAATTGCGGCCTTCGACTTCACCGATGATGTTCATGACTTCTGATACGTTTGCTTTTGGACGGCGTTTATCAATAATCGCCAGATCACAACCCAGGCGTTTCGCCAATGCGCGGGCGCGAACTACGCCGCCGACGTCAGGCGATACAACCAGCAAATCTTCGTAATTTTTTGCAACCAGATCGCCAAGCAAAATAGGCGATGCATAGATATTATCAACAGGAATATCAAAGAAGCCTTGGATTTGATCTGCGTGTAAATCCATGATCAGCACGCGGTCAACCCCCGCTTCTTCCAGCATATTGGCAACCACTTTTGCCGAGATCGCAACGCGTGCAGAGCGTGGACGACGATCCTGACGTGCATAACCAAAATAAGGGATTGCAGCGGTGATGCGGCCAGCAGATGCACGTTTCAGTGCATCGACCATCAGCATGATTTCCATCAGGTTGTCGTTGGTCGGTGCGCAAGTCGATTGCAATACAAAAACGTCTTTACCGCGGACGTTTTCATTGATCTCGACCATGACTTCGCCGTCAGAGAATTTAGATACGTCGGCTTTACCGAGTGGGATTCCTAATTGCTTGGCTACCCCTGCCGCCAAAGTAGGATTGGCGTTGCCTGTGAACACCATCATATTGTCATTTGCGCGCGCACTTGCCATGGCAGGACCTATCGGCTTAATTGAGGGTCAGACGTTTTTACTCAAACTTTGCTTAGTGTTTTAGCAAAAACGCCGCTGGTAAAATTGAAAAAAGCCGCCGCACATTTTATGCGGCGGCTTTATATTTAATGGCAGGGGATGAAGGATTCGAACCTTCGTATGCTGGAATCAAAATCCAGTGCCTTAACCAGCTTGGCGAATCCCCTACACAACCGTTTATCTGATGCTGAATTCTGAGCCGCTATTTTA
Organism: Undibacterium sp. Rencai35W; assembly: GCF_049340185.1. Taxonomy (NCBI): domain Bacteria; kingdom Pseudomonadati; phylum Pseudomonadota; class Betaproteobacteria; order Burkholderiales; family Oxalobacteraceae; genus Undibacterium; species Undibacterium sp. Rencai35W. The sequence continues at coordinate 624,172 of NZ_JBMPPC010000002.1, read as the reverse complement.
GCGGGATTTCAACATCAAACCAAATTTTTTTCACTCTGCAGCAAATGCGTCATTGGGTGTTGACGAATTGCTTTTGCTTTCCATGCTGTCCATTTGTCAGGTACTTGCGTCAGCACTTGATCGGCGTTTGCCTCATCAGAAAATGCACAAAATACACAAGCTCCCGATCCGGTCATTCTGGCGTCACCGAAAGTTTTAAGCCATTTAATGGCTGCATCAACTTCTGGAAACAAAGAACAAGCAACTATTTGCAGATCGTTTTTCCATTCCATTTTTGAATGGCTGGAAAAGTCCGCTATTCTGATTGGTTTTGTGTCTCGTGTCAACTCTTTTGCCGAAAAAATTGCTGGTGTCGGGACTTGCACTCCCGGTTCGATGACGACGAACCAGCTATCAGGAGTGTCGATCGCCTCTAGTTTTTCGCCGATGCCTTCAGCAAAAGCGTTTTGCCCGAAGATAAAAAACGGGACATCGGCGCCTAGTTGCAGACCAAGTTCCATGAGCCTGATCCGGCTCAGTCCGCACTGCCATGCATGATTCAGTGCGATTAATGTTGTTGCGGCATCAGAAGAGCCGCCACCAAGGCCGCCACCCATCGGAAGTTTTTTGTGCAAAGTAATATTTGCACCGAGCTGCGTTCCCGCATTGGCTTGCAATAGCTTTGCTGCGCGAATAATCAGGTCGCTCTCGGCGGGAACGCCGGGGATGTCGTTGACACGCACTATCTGCGCATCATCGCGCACCTCGAAATCGAGAGAGTCGCCATGGTCGAGTAATTGGAATGCCGTTTGCAGCAAATGGTAGCCATCCGCACGACGACCGGTGACATGCAAAAACAAATTGAGTTTGGCCGGTGCCGCGCAATTAGCTAAGTTGCGGATCATTGCGGCGTCCATTGATCTATCGCGATGCGCAAGGATAGTTCTCCTGCTTGCAGCGTGGTGCGTTGCAGGTCGATGCGTTTAGGGTGCGTCATGTTGCCGCCGCTATCCCAGGTCGCGTATCGCAGGTGCCAGCCATCGGTGTCGATTTCTGTATTGTCTTGCGCGGCCAGTGCTGTGCGCTGGCCTTGCGGGTTGCGGCTAAATGCCTGCAGCCAGTCGCGCAGGCCGCTGACGGGAAGTGACCAGCCAAGGCTGTCGGTCAGGAGGCTGTCGATATCGCTGGCATAGCGAGTTTCCTGGCCTGCTTGTTGCAGGCTGGCGCCCGTCGCTGATTGCTTGATAGTGGCGATCGTTTGTCCTAACTGAGAGAGCAGGGTGATGGTGAGGTCGCTGCTGGTTTGTTGCCATTCAAAACTGCCGGGCAAATTTTGTGGTTTATCGTTCTGCTGATAACGGACCAGAATGCGGCCATTGATCTGTATGTCGCTGTGATAGCGGCGCTCCGGCGCATTATCTGCCGGCTTGCGTGGTGCGCTGGCGCAACCGCTTAGGCATATGCTCAGGCATAGCAATAACAAAAAAATAGGGGAGTATCTTGTTGGATGCGGCGATGCCGCACTGTTTTCTTGGTGCATTTGATGTGGTTCGTCTATGCTGGGGTGGAGTATATTTTAAGAGCCAGCTGCATCAACTGGCGATTATCTTCGGTTACTGACGCGGGTTGATGCAGTTTTTCTGATTACAGTTTGACGTTTAAGCGCTGTAGAGTCGTTTTTAAGCTCTCGTTTTCAGGATCTTTAGCTTTCGCTTCGCGCCAGAGTTTTTTTGCATCTTCTTTGTGACCTTGCATCCATAACACTTCGCCTAAGTGAATTGCGATCTCGGCATCCTGACGCAGTTCATAGGCACGTCGCAGATCTTTTTCTGCGTCATCCAATCTCGCCAGGCGGAATTTGACCCAGCCCAGGCTGTCAAGAATAAAGGCGTCGTTCGGTGCCAGGCTGGAGGCTTTTTCAATCAGCGTCAGCGCTTCATCCAGATGAATATTGCGATCCGCAAATGAATAGCCAAGCGCGTTATATGCATGCTGGCTATTCGGTGCCAAGGCAATGACGCGACGCAGCGCGGTTTCCATGGACTCATTTTTTTTCTGCGACTCTGCCAGCATGGCGTAGTCGTACAGCAGATCGGTGTTGTCCGGATAGCGTTGTAAGGCTGCTTCCATGACGCGATTTGCCTCGTCAGCTTGTTTTGCTTCGCGTAGCAGTTGCGCTTCAGCTTGTGCGAGTTGCGCTTGCTCCGTGTCATTAGCGGCTTTGTAATCGCGTAAAAACTGTCTTGCGTCTGCCAGCTTGCCTTCTTTTGCCATCAACTGAGCGCGCCGGATTTGGGTGTTGAAATAGGCGGCATTGCGGCCGTCATAGGACTCGACTTTCGCCAGCCACGCTTGTGCCGCAGGATAATCGTCGCGCTCGACGGCGAGTTGTGCCAGGTTCAGTAGCGCTGGCGTCGGATCGCGTTCCTCGGTCGGGTTGGCTTCCAGTTCGGTCAGATAGCGACTCAGGTATTGTTCGGCGAGTTGATTATTGCCGGGCTTCTTTTTGCCTTCCATGGTCAGGATGCCGAGGGTGTAAAGCACATTGATATCGTCGGGTTTGTCACGCAGCAGTTGTTCAAATTCTTGCGTCGCCTTATCCATCTGATGCTGATCGATCAGGATGCTTCCATAGGCCAGGCGCACGTCACGAGCTTTCGGATTTTTTTGCAAAAATGCAGCCATCGCTTTCATGGCATCGCCTTGTTTGGATGCTTGCGCGATCGTGAGTACCGCCAGTTGAGAATCAGGTTTTGCCTGCAGCACCAGCTCGGCCTCAGTTACTGCACGCTTGTTGTCGCCTCTGGCGTAAGCGCCCTGAGCCAGCGCCAGATGTGCTTCCGGCGTGGTTTTGTACGGCGCGACAATTTCTTCTAGCGTGTCGAATGCGGCGCTCTTATCACGCGCACGTGCTAACAGGCGCTGTGCCTGCAGCATGAGCAAGGCGTATTGTTTCGGTTCGGCGCTACGGAGTTTATCGGCAAAGACTGATTGAATTTCGGCCAGATTATTATTCATCACCATGAAGCCAAGGTAATACTGCGTTGCCTCGTTGGAGTTAGGAGCGAGTTCGCGCCAGAGGCGGATTGCCGTCAGTGATTCACCTGGTTGTTTGGCGGCAAGCGCCATTTCAGAGGCACGCCGGGCGAGGCGGGGATCGCGGGTTTGCTGAGCAACGCTAAGGATAGTGACATAGGCGGCCTGCCAGTTGCCGCGCTGAAAAGCGATTTCGGAGGTCAATATTTTATATAGCAATTCGTCAGTGAGGGCGACTGAAGGCAAATTCTCTTCGCCACGTTTGCTGATCTGCCCTTCGCCCATCGCATGCTCTGCCGCCAGCGCTGCTTGCGCCGCATCCGTTGCACCAGCTGCCTGGTGCGCGTCCTCTGACATGCCTGACTTCAGCGGGGACATACCGTTGCACGCCGATAGCAGGAGGGAGATGGCAAGCGCCGGAGCAATTGCTCGCAGAGCCGTTACAATAGACGCGGTCTTGCCATTATTGGAATTGGAGGATGTTGCGGAAGGCAATGCAACTTTGCTGCGATGAGTGTGCGAAACAGTTTTCAAAACAATATCCAAATTTGACTGACGATGCTTGATTTTACGCTGAAGCCGTATCTGCGTGGGACCTTCGATGCAGGGACTCTGTGTCAAATTGTAATCACGCAGGGTTTATATAAAACACCCTGATGAGGGCATTTTTTCGTAATACTTATTTGCACCTTCTTCGTTGCTGCACCCACCAATAATGGTAGTGCGCAATTTTTTCATTGATCGATTGCACATGGCGGTTAGTTAATCAGCCCATAAATTTATGCCAGAACTCCCCGAAGTTGAAGTTACCCGCCGAGGTGTCGCACCGCACCTGATCGGACAACAAGTTACGCAAGTAGTTCTGCGGCGTGCGGGTTTGCGCTGGCCTTTTCCGGAAAATTTGCCGGAATTGCTCCTGGGGCAAACGGTTCTCGCTGCCAGTCGGCGCGGTAAATATCTGTTGCTGGAATTTCACCACGGAACAGTCTTAATTCATCTGGGTATGTCGGGACATCTACGTATCATCCCTGCAACGACGCCAGCACAAAAACACGACCATATTGATATCGTCGTTGGCAAACAGGCCTTACGCATGACGGACCCGCGGCGATTTGGTGCGGTACTCTGGCATGATGCTGAGGACGGCGACGTGAATCAGCATCTCTTATTGCGCGCTTTGGGTGTTGAGCCGCTAGAGGATGTATTTACTGCTGAGTTGTTGTACAAGCAGACACGCCAGCGCAAGGCAGCGATCAAGCAAGTCTTGCTGGCCGGCGATATTGTGGTCGGAGTTGGCAATATCTATGCATCCGAAAGTCTGTTCCGGGCAAAAATCAACCCAAAAATCTCGGCCCATCGTATCAGTCTGGCAAGATATCGCCTGTTAGCAGAAGAAATTCGCCTGACGTTGCGGGCTGCTATCGAGAAAGGTGGCAGTACTTTGCGTGATTTCATCGGTGTTGATGGACAAACAGGCTATTTTCAGCAGTCATATTTCGTATATGATCGTGCTGGTGAGCAATGTCGGCTCTGCGGAACAACAATACGACAGATCAAACAAGGCCAACGTAGCACTTTTTACTGCATAAATTGTCAAAAATAGGCCAAAATGCTAGATTCTCCGGATACTAAAAATATTATTTGAGGGCAACATGAGTAATCTGGTTCAAAAATTCCAGGAATACAGCGATTGGCGCAAAGGTGTCGTGAACGCGCTTGAACAATATCGCGCGTGGATAAGTGGATCGGATATGGCCGATGCCGCCAGCGATCAGCGTATTTCGCGTTTGTTGGAAAGACTGGTGGATGACAAATTATCTATCGCCTTTGTTGCGGAATTTTCACGTGGCAAATCTGAATTAATTAACGCGATTTTCTTCGCGGATTATGGTCAGCGTATTTTGCCGTCATCAGCCGGTCGCACCACCATGTGCCCGACTGAACTGTTGTATGACGAAACAATCCCGCCTTGCATTCGTCTGCTGCCGATTGAGACTCGCAAAGAAGCGCAATCGACCAGCGATTACAAAGGCCAGCACAACGTCTGGACCGTGCTGCCGCTGAATATCAGCTCTGGCGACGGTATGCTCGAAGCATTTAAGCAAGTTAGCCTGACGAAAAAAGTATCCATAGAAGAAGCAAAATCCTATGGACTGTTTGACGAAGATGACCCCGATGCGCCGCTAGAAATCGATGAAAACGGCATGGTCGAAATTTCTCAATGGCGTCATGCGATTGTGAATTTCCCGCACCCTTTGCTTAAAGAGGGCTTGATCATCGTTGATACGCCAGGCTTGAATGCGATTGGTACCGAGCCTGAATTGACGCTGAATCTGATTCCGAACGCGCATGCGGTTTTGTTTATTCTGGCTGCCGACACTGGCGTGACCAAGAGCGATATCGATGTTTGGCGCAATCACATCGGCGGTGGTCCAGGTCGCATGGTTGTGCTGAATAAGATTGATAGCATGTGGGATGAGTTACGCACACCCGAAGAAATCGAGAGTCAGATCAAGCATCAGATCTCGACGGTGGCACATAATCTGTCTATCGATGAAAAACAAATTTTCCCGGTCTCTGCACAAAAAGGCTTGGTTGCCAAAATCAATAAAGATGCACCGTTACTTGCCAAGAGCCGCTTGCCGACCCTGGAATATGCACTGTCTAAAGAATTAATCCCGTCGAAACAGGAAATTATTCGTGCCCAGATGTCGTCTGATATCAACGAAATCACAGGCGGACAGCAGGCGATTCTCTCTGCCCGCAGCCGTAGTGTTGTTGAACAGATGATGGAGCTGAAAAGCTTGCGTGGCAAGAACGTCAATGTGATCGAACACATGATGCGTCGTATCGATGCAGAGAAAAAAGAATTTGATGCCAGCCTGATCAAAATGCAGGGAACGCGCGCAGTCTTCACCCGTCTCTCTACCGAAGTTTATACAAGCCTGGGTATGGATATTCTGCGTGAAGAGATCCGTAAAGCCCGTGATGAAATGGAGAGCAGTAATTTTTCATCCGGACTGAAGGATGCGGTCAAACAATTCTTTAGCAATATCAAATTTAATCTCCAGGCCTCAAATAAAAAGACTGACGAAATTTCGGAGATGATGACGATCATGTACCGTAAATTTTCGACAGAACACGGCCTGGCATTGACTGCGCCGATGCCGTTTTCACTGCAAAAATATATACAGGAAGTCAATGCGGTAGAAGCGGTATTTCAAAAGCAATTCAGCGCTACGACTTTGCTGACCAAGCCCCGTGTGGTAGTCATGCAAAAGTTTTTTGACTCGATTGCTGCGCGCGTAAAACAAAGTTTTTTGCAAGCGAACCGTGATGTCGAAGCCTGGCAAAAAGTTGTGATGGCACCGTTAGAGGCGCAAATTCGCGAACACAAAGGCCAGTTGAAAAACCGTATGCAATCGATACAACGGATTCATGTGGCAACGGATAGTCTGGAAGAAAAAATCAACTCCTTCGAGGCGATTCAGGCAGAGATGGATGCACAGAAGGGCAAACTGAATGAGATGGAAGCGAAATTGAAAAATGCTTTGTCAGCCGAGTTGAGTGCGCTCAAGGCGGCTTGATAGGCTGTTTTTTTGATCGTATTATGAATCAGTTTTTTTAAAATTTCTTCAAGTTGATCTGTAATTCAACACAGATCAAACCACATAAAAAAAGCTCACCAATTATTTATTGGTGAGCTTTTCAATTTCTTTGTTCAGTTTTTCAATGGTCGTATCACTGACCTGCCTGGTACACCATATATGGCGCTGATTACCGGAACCTAATTCCGGAAAAGACAGATAGCGGTAAGCATGAGGATTAAGCTCGAATCGCCTTACTAATTGCATTGCCTCGTCAAGCGTCAGAAAAAAGTAATCTGCACGCCGGTAAGAAATCATCTGAAACAGATGCAGATTATCCGCGGTGGTCAGCTCTATCGTTGGATCCCACTGCTTAATTTTTTTATCAACTTGTGCGCCGTAAGAATAGCTGGATTTATTAAGTAAAATCAGCTTTTGATTACTGAGCAGGTCGTCGATTGTCTTGATGTCACCCAGTTGCGGATTGTCGCTGGCGACAACAGCAATGGTCGGACCGTCCTGATAGATAGCACGGGTAAATTTGCCTAGTAATGCGCGCTGAGGGTTTTTAAAAAAACCAATCAGACAGGCTTTTTCCTGATTGTTTTCTATGATTTGCAACTGCCGGTTGATCGGTACATTTCTCCACTGGTAGTCGATCTTTGCCCGTCGAAAAACTTGTTTCACCGGATCCGCAATGACCCCTTGCACATCCCCGTCTTTGCTGGTTTCTGTATAAGGAACGCGGTCTGAATAAATCAGATACACAGGGTCTTGCGCATAGACAGATGCAAGACTCAGACTGAGGAGAGTGCCGGCAAAAAATGCTTTGTTCATGGTGATCTGAATCGGCAGTTCTGAAGAAAATACTGATAGCGTTGATGCTAAAGAAAGCTCTCGTGTCTTGCAAGCCGGGATGTCGTTTATATCGTATAAATAAATATGATCTTGCAACGCGGGCTTGTCTAAATGCCGCTCGCGGCATTATACGATTATAGGACTTTGGATAAACGATGCTGTTTATCCCGAGCAGGGTACGCAACTGTGTGGAGTATCCGCAGACCAACTCACGCGCAGTCTTATCTGGCGTGAGTTGGCATCCGTGAATTAGTGACTTTCCAGCAAACTCTTCAACTGATCTGAGCGAGAAGGGTGGCGCAATTTTTTCATTGCCTTCGCTTCAATCTGGCGTATCCGCTCCCTCGTCACTTCAAACTGCTTACCGACTTCTTCCAGTGTATAGTCACTGACCATTTCCAGACCAAAGCGCATGCGTAATACTTTTGCTTCGCGCGGGCTGAGTGAGTCCAGTACTTCTTTCAACTTCTCCTGAACAGAGGCTTGCATTGCCGCAGCCATTGGCGACAGAGTGTGATTATCCTCAATGAAATCGCCGAGTTGAGAGTCGCCGTCGTCACCGATAGGCGTATCCATTGACACCGGCTCTTTCGCGATCTTCATGATTTCGCGGATTTTGCTTTCGGATATTTCCATCTTCTTCGCAATGATTGCCGGATCAGGTTCTACGCCGCTTTCCTGCATCAACTGACGTTTGATACGGTTCATCTTATTGATGGTCTCTATCATATGCACAGGTACGCGGATGGTTCTGGCCTGATCAGCAATCGCCCGCGAAATCGCCTGGCGTATCCACCAGGTCGCATAGGTTGAGAATTTATAACCACGACGATATTCAAACTTATCAACGGCTTTGAGTAAGCCGATATTGCCTTCCTGAATCAGATCAAGGAATTGCAGTCCGCGATTCACATATTTCTTTGCAATTGAAATCACCAGCCGCAAATTAGCCTCAGTCATCGCACGCTTAGCATCTGCCGCACGTTTTTCGCCTGCCACCATTTGCTTATTGGTCTTACGCAAATCGTTGAGTGGCATGGATACTTTTTCTTCCAGTGCGACGAACTTCTGCTGCAGCTCATTCGCTGCATGGATATGGCGTTGCAGGGTCGCGCTATGCGCCTGGTTACTGTCGATCTCGTTACTCAACCATGTGGCATTCGTTTCATTGCCAGGGAATTTAGCGATGAAATGCGCGCGTGGCATGCCGCATTTATTAATCAGCAAATCCTGCATTTTTTTCTCGATCTGACGCAGCTCTGCCATTTGCTTGCGTAAGGTGTCGCATAATTTTTCTGTCGTCTTTACGGTAAAACGTATACCCAGCAGCTCTTGCGAAATACGCTCTTGCGCTTTTACATAATTGGAGGATTGATAGCCTTCTTTAGATTCCAGTTCGCGCATCTTTTCAAACTGGCGGCCGATGACGGCAAATTTGAGCAGTGCTGCATTTTTTAATTGCAGTAATTGTTCTTCACTGACAGCGTCTGCACTGACGGCATCTTCTTCGTCTTCCTCATCTGCTTCATCGCTATCATCCTGAGCCGCAGCGATGCTGGTCAGGCTGCTATCTTCCTTGGCGTCAGGATCGATCAGACCATCAATGATGTCATCAATCTTGATGTCATCCTTAGCGATCTTGTCGGCTATCGCCAGCATTTCTGCAATCGTACTTGGGCTGGCTGAGATGGCTTGCAGCATATCTTTCAAGCCGTCTTCGATGCGTTTAGCAATCTCGATTTCGCCGCTGCGGGTTAATAATTCGACGCCGCCCATTTCGCGCATATACATACGTACAGGATCGGTGGTGCGGCCAAAATCAGCGTCGACGGTTGAAAGTGCCGCAGCAGCGGTAGCTTCGGCTTCGTCATCGCTGACCGCCGTCACGACGCTGTCAGTCAGTAGCAGCATCGTGGCATCCGGTGCCTGATCATACACAGCAACGCCCATATCGTTGAGTGTACTAATGATGCCTTGTACCATTTCAGGATCGGAGACGTTTTCCGGCAAATGGTCATTGATTTCTGCATGCGTCAGATAGCCACGGTCCTTGCCGATCTGTATTAGCTTGGTCAGTTTTTTGCGATATTGCTCTAACTGTTCGACGGATGTTGCACTTGCCGTACCTGTTGACGCTTTTCTCGCCTTGGCTCTGGCAACGGATTTCAGCTCGGCAGACTCCACTGCATTCAGTGCGCGGATTTCGTCATTTTCAAACTGGAATTCACTTGGCTTGCGCCCGCGTTTAGCGGCTTCTTTTATCGTTGGCAATACGTAAGCGGAGGTATCAACAGTCGCGACATTGACTTTGACAACGGGTGCCGCTTCTTGTTTCCAGACGCGAGGTGCACGTTTGGTGACGGTACTGGATTCAATTTGCTCTGGCTCGCTTTGTACTGCGCTTTGTATCGCGCTTTGTACGATGTTTGCTGCAACAGGTGGTGCTGAAACTGAAACAGAAGACACGGACAGTGCTGCGTTAGTTTCAGGTGTCACGATCAACTTTTTACTTAAGCGTGAGCTCGATTTTTTTACGACAACAACCGGTGCTGCAACATTGTTAACGCTGCCCACGGTGTAATCAGTGAATTCACTTTCTGCCGCTGTCGCCGGTACCTGCAACAGGATTTCTTGTTTGACCGGATCTGCTATGGTCTCTGCGTTGTCAGAAACCTCTGATAACGCGACGTCCGCTTTGGCGGTTTCTGTTATCTGTTCTTGTACTGCTTCTTTTACCGCTTCTTCTGCCTGTTTTTCAGCACTTATTTCTTGCTGCGTCTCTGCGACCTCTTCGCTGAGCACTGTTTGCGTGTCAAGCTCGGTGTCCGTCAGGCATTCCGGTGCGGACTGAGAGACTGGCGTTAGCACAGGTGCGAGCTTGGACCGGCGTTTGGTGATGACGGTAACCTGAGCAGATACAACGGGCATTGCGTCTGCCATGATTTGCTCATGCACGACAGCTTGCACCGCAATTGTTTTTGCTTCGATCGCAGAGTGAGCCGGTTCTTTAGCTTCTTTAGTTCCTATGCTCAGACGTTTTTTAATGCCGAGGGTAAGAGTTGATGCGCTTTTTTGAAGAGGTAAGCCAGTGGAATCAGTTGAATTATTTTTCATGTAACGAAATCTAGTACGACAACAAATTAATACGCGTAGGGAGCTTGAAAGCCAATCAGCGAGCGTCCCTCAATCAAAGATGAAAAAAGCCCGCTGGTGAAAGCGGGCTTTCTTCATCTTTATTCAAGGATGAACAGAGGACGCGATTATCCTAGGCTTCGGCTTTCTTTGCAAGTTAAGTTGCACATTTTTTGCGCTAATCCGTGTTTGAATTTTGCAGAGAAATTCGATGGTAAAAATTCATCTTAATAGAATGCAGAATTGATTCTGAGCTCGCAGGATTGAGGCGGGAGTCTCGGGTATTTCTGTCATCAAATTGACAAAATTACCTTTATACTTAATGCACTTTCTTTTCTGTTTGTGTTTAATGAAATCAAGCACCTCCAAAACAAGTGTGGCGAAGAGTGATGTGGCAAGCGCTATGACGGCTGGCACCACAAAAGCGGTCTCCTTGAACCATGCAGTCAGTGCGCTGCCAGAATCTGCGTATGCCGATCCCCGTTTTTCTGCCACATTAATTCAGTGGCAAAAACAATACGGGCGTCACGAGCTGCCCTGGCAGAACACCAGCGATGCCTATCGGGTCTGGTTGTCTGAAATCATGTTACAGCAAACTCAGGTAGCGGCAGTGATTCCCTACTATCAGCGTTTTCTCGATAGTTTTCCTAGCGTTTTTGCGCTCGCTGAGGCAGCGTCAGAGGATGTGATGGCGCATTGGAGCGGACTTGGTTATTACACCCGCGCACGCAATTTGCATCAATGTGCCAAGCAAGTCGTTGCGCTTTACGGGGGACGCTTCCCTAGTGATCCCCAGCTATTACAGCAATTGCCAGGTATAGGGCGATCGACTGCAGCAGCGGTTGCAGCATTTTCTTATGGTACCCGTGCGGCAATTCTGGATGGGAATGTCAAGCGCGTATTCGCCCGGGTTTTTGGCATTGCCGGGTATCCCGGAATGAAGAAAATTGAAGACGATATGTGGTTGCGGGCGCGGGCGCTGTTGCCGGAAACTGATATCGAATCCTACACTCAGGGATTGATGGATATGGGAGCGACTTTATGTACGCGCAGCAGTCCTTCGTGCGGGCGCTGTCCAATGCAGGAGCGTTGCGTGGCTTATGCAGAGCAGCGCACCGCCGAGCTGCCGACACGTAAGCCCAAAAAAGAATCTAAGGAAAAACATACGCTGATGCTGGTGTTGCGGTATCAGAGCAAAGTGTTATTGGAGCAGCGGCCTGATAGTGGTATCTGGGGCGGATTGCTTTCTTTACCTGAGCTGGATGGTATGCAAGAGCGTAATCCTGATGCGTCTGCTGACGAAATACATGATTTGCCTGAGCAAAGTCTGGCAGCAAAAAAGTATGCTGCGCGCTTCGGTGATATCGAAGGAATTCAGCAACTGCCGGGGTTTTCGCATGGATTTACCCATTTCAAGCTACACGCGTCTGTGTTGCAATTTAATGTGGCTCGTCTCAGTTTACAAGTCGCTGAACCACGCTGGGTCTGGTTAGATATGGCGCAGGTAGAGCAGGCTGCATTACCCGCACCTGTAAAAAAATATTTACTGTCAATGTGATGCCAAATACCAAATACCAAATACCAAATACCAAATACCAAATACCAAATACCAAATACCAAATACCAAATACCAGATACCGGAAAAGTGACTGTGGTCGGCTCATTGAATATTGATGGACTTACGCAAAAAACTAAGACCTCTCACCACTGAGGCGCGGAGACGCAGAGACACAGAGAAAAGGCAGGAGTAAGCGCCTGTAACCCTAACGAATCCGCAAGCGGAGTGCGCCTGTTGGCACGAAATGCCTCTGCAAGCCGCATCCAGCCTGCGGATTCCATGTGGCGATTGATAAATAATTTGTCGTATTGCGTAAGTCCTGATTGATTATTAGTCGTCGATTTAGGCTAGTTCGTCGCATGAGGCAGTGTTCCGTCGCAGGTTTGCATAACAAAGAATAAAGCTGGCAAGATCCAATGCCGTTGCAGAAAAGTTTATTGAAAGGAGATGGATTTGTTTTTCACTACGATCGTCAGAATGGCTGGCCTGAGTCTGGCATTGAGCCTTAGTAGTCCTCTGGCAGTACAAGCAGCAACCAAGCAGGCGGCGACCAAGCCATGCCGGATTCCAGATTTTCCTCAGGAAGTGCAGTGCGGACAGATACAACGACCGCTTGACCCCGCACAACCGGACGGGAAGAAAATCGATGTTCATTTTGTTGTGGTGCCATCTCAGGATAAAAATAAATTATCTGATGCTGTCTTTGTTTTGGCTGGTGGTCCCGGTCAGAGTGCGATCAATGTCGCGGCCTGGGGGCAGCTGGTATTGGGACGCCTGAACCGTCGCCGTGATCTGGTCTTTGTTGATCAGCGCGGCACGGGGCGTAGTGCACCCTTGCGATGTCCTGAATTAGAAAACGGCAGTGAATTGATCAGCAAAGAACAATCACTGCAATTGACGCTGACCTGCATGAAAAACCTGCAAGCACTGCCTTACGGAGATCTGCGATATTTCAGTACCAGTATTGCAGTACAGGATTTAGAGGCCGTGCGATTGCATCAGGGCTACGGCAAGATCAATCTGGTTGGTGCCTCTTATGGCACCCGTGCTGGTCTGGAATTTTTACGCCAGTATCCGCAATCGGTGAAGCGTATGGTGATTGATGGCGTGGTGCCGCCGGATATGCGCCTTCCGGCTGAAGATACCCAGAAGGGACTCGATGGCCTATTTGCTTATTGCGCCAGAGATAGTGCGTGCAACGCGGCATATCCCGATCTGGCGCTGCGCTGGAAAAAATTATTAGCCAGTCTGCCGCAAAAAACATCGTTTATCCATCCCCGCTTAGGATCGCCGGTTTCTGCGACGATTACGCCGGATGCCTTGTTGGGGATGGTGCATAAAACCTTATATGTCCCGACCAGCGTGTCTGCTTTGCCGTATGCACTGACCCAGGCCGAGCAAGGGAATTACTCGCCGCTGGTTACCCTCAGCGGCTCTTTCGGATTGCCGTCGCCGATAGACATCGCTTACGGTATGCATTTCTCCGTCTGGTGTGGTGAAGCATTTGGCCGGCCAGCCAGCAAGCCTGCTGCCGATGAGTTTGAAAAAGTCATGGAGCAACTGTATGAATCTGTTTGCAGCGCCTGGCCACATGCGACTGTCCCGGCAGCTTTTTATACGGTCCCTGTCAGCCCGGCACCCGTCTTGTTGCTGAGCGGGGGGATTGATCCTGTTACACCAACCCGCCATGGCGAGAGCGTCGCTAAAGCGCTGGGAGCGAATGCGCGGCATCTGAGTATTGATAATGCAGGGCATGGCTTGTTGACACAAGGTTGTGTCCGTGATGTGGTGTATCGCTATCTAAATGCAAAAGAAGATGCGGATGCGCTCAAAGTTGATGCGACTTGTGTCCGTCAGATTCCGCGACCGCTAGCATGGCAACTGCCCAAAGCGAAGCCTGTAACTGGCACAGCCGTTACGCCTGATACCTCCGCTACGACTCAACCGGGAGTCAAGCCATGATTATCGTGAACGATTTACATAAGGCATTTATCCGTCAGGGCAAACCGGTATTTAAGCTCAATCTGAATTTTGGCAAGCGACAGCAAGAGTCGGTGAAAGCCGTTGATGGTGTAAGTTTTCGCGCTGAAGACGGTGCGATTACTGGCTTGCTCGGGGCGAATGGTGCGGGTAAAACAACCAGTCTGCGGATGATTGCCTCGTTGCTGGCGCCGGATCGCGGTGACATCTCGGTGGATGGCGTACAAGTCAAAGCGGGTCAGCAGGGAACGCAATCAACAATGGGTGTGTTGTCAGATGCCCGCGGCTTATACCCACGGTTGACTGCGCGGGAAAATATTCAGTATTACGGTAGCTTGCATGGCATGGAGCTGGGCCTGATTGAGCAGCGTACGCATCAGCTTGCGCATTGGCTGGATATGCATGCCTTGCTGGACCGGCGCACCGAAGGGTTCAGTCAGGGCGAGCGGATGAAAACAGCGCTGGCGCGTGCCTTGATCCATGATCCCAAAAATATCATTCTCGATGAGCCGACTAATGGACTGGATGTGGTCGCTACCCGTGCTTTACGCGAATTTTTGCGCTGGCTCAGATCGCCGGAGGGCGGAGGAAAATGCATTATTTTTTCTACGCATATTATGCAGGAGGTTGAGCGGCTCTGCGATCAGGTCGTGATCGTTGCACAGGGGCGTAATGTGGCGAGTGGTACGGTCTCCGAGTTATTGCAACACGCGGGTGAACCAAATTTTGAAGATGCATTCGTCAAGCTGGCATTTTTGACTCCAGCCACCACCATCACAAGAGGCAATGGATGAACGCTATGTTTGCTATTTTTCGTAAAGAGATTAAGGATGCCTTGCGCGACCGGCGCACTTTGCTGGTTGCCCTGCTCGGGTCATTGCTCGGTGTACCTTTGATTTTGTTTATTTTTTCAGTCGTGCTCTCTCAAGTAGAGTCGCAGGAGGAAAAACGCAGCGTGCTGGTGGTCGGCATGCAGCACGCTCCCGCGCTGGAGAATTTTATCCTTCGTCAGGGGTATCAGATCAAACAGGCTCCCGCTGATTACGAAGCCAAATCCAGAAACAAAGAAATTGATCAGCCTGTCTTATTAATTCCGGCGCATTTTCAGGAGAAGTTATCTGCCGGTGAAAAAGTCACTCTGGTCATTGCCTACGATACCTCGAACCGTCAGGCTGAATTCGGCTTGCGGCCATTGAAACGGATACTCGATGGCTATTCGCAGGAGAACGCTTCCCTAAGTCTGATGATGCGCGGTGTGTCGCCAGAAATTTTACAATTGATGGAAGTGAAAGAGCGTCATTTGCAAAGTGCAGACGAGCGCAAGGCGACGATCACAACGATGTTGCCGATGATGGTATTGATGGCGATTGTTCTGGGTGGCATGTATGCAGCCATCGATACCACTGCGGGTGAACGCGAGCGTGGCTCGCTGGAGCCGCTGATGATGAATCCGGTCTCTGGCTGGCAACTAGCCGTTGGCAAATGGGGGGCGGTCGCGGCGGTGAGTATGGGTGTCGTGGTGCTGACTATTTTTAGTTTTTTTCCGTCGCAATGGCTGATACGTAATGAGACTCTGCGTGCTGAATTTCAGTTCGGAATCCATGATGCGCTCGGATTTTTATGGGTATTGCTGCCGCTTGCTGCCAGTCTCGCGGCAATTCAGATTGCGATTGCGCTGGATTGTAAGGGGTATAAAGAAGCGCAAGTCCGTAACCAGATGATCAGTATGTTTGTACCGATGATTACGCTGATGCCGATTATTTTTCCCGGACGCGAGCCCGCCTGGTTTCAATGGGTTCCCGTGCTGGCACAAAATCAGATGATGAATCAGGTCTTAAAAGGAGAGGCCGTCAGCATGGTAGCGGTGACCACTGCGTTACTGGTATGTGCCGGTATGACTGCCGTGAGCCTGGCCTATGTGGCGCAAAAAATGCGCAGAGTCGTCATGGGGTGAGTTGCGCAGACGTCGTAGTCCGGCTCTGATGAAATGAGTTTTGCACCTTGGCGATGGCGTACGCTATATGCTGGCATGTTTGACAGCTAGACAAGTTTTTTACGCTTGTGATACTCTGGGCTCAGATTGTTGATGTTGTGATTTTTTCATTATGCCGGGTGCTGAATGCGACTTGCTTACGACTATGACGTCAGATCAGATTCCAGTAGATAGCGCTCATGCCTCTCAGGCTGCGACCCTTGTGCGCGACGCATGTGTGTCAAGCGCTCCGCATTCCTCTCATTCCATGCTGATTGCCAGTATCGCCCGCGGTGTGTCGCTGGGCGAGACCTTGCTTGGTATTGCCTCTGAATGTGAACGCGGGCTTCCCCTTGCTTGTTGTGCCATTTATCTCATCGATCAGGAGAGTGGTGGTATCGCAGTAGGCGCTGCTCCTGCATTGAGTGACGACTATCTGGACTCGGTAGCGGCATTGCATCTCGACCCTCAATTATGGATTGAGGTACAGCGTATCGATAGCCAGACTGCCAGGAATACGTCTGCTGATCGTATCAGGCATCACTTCTATGCTCATGCCTCTGCGCATGAGCTTTATCCCAGATTGATCGCACCTGTTCGCCTTGTCGATGGGAGCCTGGTAGGAATTTTTGTCTTGTATAACCGTGATTGCGATCAGGATATTGCTCCGCCTGCCGAACGTGTCCAAGGCGTTGACGAATTCATCCATCTGACTGCGATAGCGATGGAGCGAGAGCAGACGAATCTCCGGCTAGCGCAAGCCGAGAAACAACTGGCTGAAAGCGAGGCCAGCAAATACCGTATCGCTCAGGCGATTGAGGGCAGCGGGACAGGTATCTGGGATCGTGATATCAGTAAGAACGAAATCCGGTATTCCTCAGGCTGGAAAGCGATACTGGGTTATGCCGATAGCGATATCTTGTCGAATAAAATTGAAGAAAGTTATCACCGCTTGCATCCCGATGATCTGGATTTTGTCCGTGAGGCGATTCAGAATCATTTCGATCAGAAAACGGACAGCTACGAAGTCGATCACCGCATTCGCTGCAAAGATGGCAGTTATAAATGGATATCCAGCCGTGGCAAAGTCGTGAGCCGCGATGTGCATGGCAAGCCGCTACGCATGATAGGCACGACTACCGATATCAGCGCGATCCGGGCGATTTCAGATCGTCTGCAACAAAGTGTTGATCTCATTACCTCATTGACGAATGAAATTCCTGGACTAGTTTATCAGCACCGTTTATTACCCAGCGGGGAGACTTTTTTTTCTTATGTCAGTGAAGGTGTGGAGCAGATTTATGAACTCATGCCGGAACAGGTTGCCAGCGATATGTCCTTGCTGTATCAGCGTATTCATCCTGAAGATTTAACGAATTACCGCAGTTCTCTGGAAATGTCGGCCGTGCATTTGACGCCCTGGCAACTGGAATACCGTGTGATCTTGCCGCGTCAGGGGCTGCGCTGGTGCTATGGCAGCGCGCAGCCACGTCGCCTGCCTGACGGCAGTACGCTGTGGCACGGATTTATCAGTGATGTTACCGAACACAAACGGATTGAAATTGAACTGAAAGAATTCGCGACCATCGATTTTTTGACGCAGCTACCGAATCGCCGTTATTTTATGGGGCGCATGGAGGAGGAGCTGGCACGGATAAAGCGGATTGCCAGCACCCGCACAGCGATCCTGATGTGTGACCTCGATCATTTTAAAATGATCAATGATAGTCATGGTCATGCCGTCGGGGATCTGGTGTTAAAACATTTTGCAGGCATTCTCTCTGCCCAATTACGTGATAACGATATGGTCGGACGAGTCGGCGGTGAAGAATTCGCCGTCATTTTGTCTGACGTGTCTATCAATGAAGCGGATATCTTTGCCCGGCGTGTACAGCAGCAAATTGCCGATAGCCCCTTGCTGGTTGACGGCAGGCTGATCGTCATCACCGTGAGCGTCGGCGTCGCCGCGATGAGTGTCAATGATGCCAGCGCTGACGCAGTGCTATCTCGCAGTGATCTGGCGCTCTATAGGGCGAAAGAAAATGGCCGTAACCGTATCGAAATCGCTAAAGAAGTCTAGTCACGCATCAGGCCAAATTGCATTGCCGGCGGTCCTGATACGTCGTCGCGCTGATTTGATTTTTTCTCGGGCTGATTGCTTTAATGAAGTCGTCAAAGGCGCTACGATTACCTATACTCCCCTATTTTTTTAAAAATATGCCTTATTCCGCTTTATTTTAAAGCGTTATGAAAACATACAGGGTAGGGTATAGGGAATTACTGTTGCGGTGAGGATTTAACCCAGACGCCGGTGCCGGACTAATACCTGTTCTTTATCTTCAAAATATTCGGCGAGTTTTTCCACCATAAATACCGAGCGATGCTGGCCGCCGGTACAGCCGATCGCAACGGTCAGATAGCTGCGGTTGTCGTGTTTGAAATTTGGCAACCACTTCTCGATGAATTGCTGGATGTCGCGATACAACTCCTGCACCATTGCCTGTTCATCCAAGAAATGAATCACGGCTTGATCGCGTCCGGTCAGTGGTCGTAGTTGCAGATCATAGTAGGGATTCGGCAGCATCCTGACGTCGAAGACAAAATCAGCATCTAGCGGGACACCAATTTTAAATGCGAAGGATTCAAACATCAGCGTCAGCGGTGAGTGCTGAATCTGAATGATATTTTTGACCCATTCGCGTAGTTTGTTGGCGCTCAGATTGGAGGTGTCGATGACATGGGCCAGGAATTGTATCGTCGCCAGAATTTCACGTTCTTCCTGTATGCATTCGGTCAGGCTCAGGCGATCACCCATGGGCTGATCTTTTTGCAGCCGGTGCGATAAAGGATGGCTGCGGCGAGTTTCAGAGAAACGGGCGACCAGTGACTCGGTGCTGGCGGTTAAAAACAGAATTTTGACTTCATGACCTTCTGCGCGCAAGGTCTGTACCGTGTCTGGCAAGCTGGTCAGCAGATGTGCGCTGCGCGAGTCGATTGCCATCGCAGCAGATTGGATGCCTTCGCTGATCAGTGTTTTGACCAGCTCCGGCAGCAGGCTGGGGGGCAGGTTATCGACACAATAGAAGCCCGCATCCTCGACAACATTCAGTGCCACTGATTTGCCGGAACCGGAAATACCTGAGATCAGTAATATGCGCATGATGTGGACTGAGAGCGATGAGAGTGTTTAATGGCGTTTCTGCATTACGAGTGCTGCTGTTGCCGTCGCCTGAACACTGACGATGTAGAAAGCGAATAAGGAAAAAAGTAGCAGACCTTATTTTGACACTTATTCTGAATCTTCGTTCATCGCACGCCGCTGACGCTCCATGAACTCGTCCAGAGTGTTGATACCGCGTAATTGCAGAATCGTATTGCGTACCGCAGCTTCTAAGAGTACAGCGATATTGCGGCCGGCAGCGACCGGGATGACGACCTTGCGTATCGGCAGGCCCAACACTTCCTGGCTCTGCGAATCAATCGGCAGGCGTTCGTAATGTTCTTCCAATGTGCTGCGTTTGACCAGATGCACGATGAGTTTCAGGCGCATCTTGCGACGCACAGCAGTTTCACCAAAAATTGCCTTGATATCGAGTAAACCCAGGCCGCGTACTTCCAGCAGATTTTGCAGCAGCTCAGGACAGCGACCCTCAATCATGTTTGGCGCGATCCGCGAAAATTCGACGGCATCATCAGCGACCAGACCGTGACTACGTGAAATCAGCTCCAGTCCCAACTCGCTTTTACCTAAACCCGATTCTCCCGTGATCAGGACACCGACGCCGAGTACGTCCATAAATACGCCGTGCATCGTGGTGCGCTGTGCGAGTTTTTTGGATAGATAGACGCGTAAAAAATCGATGACCTGCGCGGACGGCAGTGGTGTAGAGAACAGCGGAATATTGTGATCGTCACAAGCGGTCAGAATCGCTTGCGGTGTTTCTAATCCCTGTGCCACGATCAGGGCTGGCGGCGCACCGGCAATCAGTTCTTTGATCAAATTACCGCGTGAAACGGTAGACAGGCGATGATAGTAAGCGAGCTCCTGATGACCTAGTACCTGAATGCGTCCCGGGTGAATAAAATTCAGATGGCCAACCTGATCCGCAGATGAGGTTGCATCGCCAGTAATTTGTTTGTCACCGCCAGAGAAGCCGGCAAACCATCCCAACTGCATTGCATCACGATTGTCGTCGAAGATTTTTTGTATAGTCAGTTCGGTCAGTAATGGCATGGCGGCTTACACAATCTGATGAGAAATGGTGGGGATGCGATCAATGGTGACGAGGCGTGGAGATGACGTATATTATTTGCCCGAAACAAGCAGCGCTGCGCCAGCCGCTGCTCATCAGGATACCGACTGGGGATTCGGTTGCC
This sequence comes from Undibacterium sp. Rencai35W, assembly GCF_049340185.1. NCBI lineage: Bacteria > Pseudomonadati > Pseudomonadota > Betaproteobacteria > Burkholderiales > Oxalobacteraceae > Undibacterium > Undibacterium sp. Rencai35W. The sequence goes on along the minus strand of NZ_JBMPPC010000002.1, from coordinate 603,693 downwards.
AGGTGACGATTTTTTCATAAATCGCTGCGGCACCTGGTTCCGTATTCAGGGTGTCGCGGAAGCTTTCATTAGAAAGCATTTCGGCAATTTCCGATAAGATTTCCAGATGCTGTTGTGTGACATTGTCGGGCATCAGAAGAAAAATCAAAATGCTAACCGGTTCACCATCAGGAGATTCGAAGGGAATAGGTTCTGCCAGACGTACAAAGGCAGCAATCGGTGCTTTAAGACCTTTGATGCGGCCGTGCGGAATCGCGACGCCATGACCCAGGCCAGTCGATCCTAAACGTTCGCGGGCGAACAGATTATCGGAGACCGTAGAACGGGCAATGCTGCAGTTGTTTTCAAATAACAAGCCAGCTTGTTCGAAGGCTCTTTTTTTACTGGAAACTTCAAGATCCAGAAGGACGTTAGCAAGAGGCAGTATTTTTGCAATATTTGTCATGACACAAGATCAGTGTTACAGCGGGAAATGCTTGGCGCACGGCGCAAAGCTGACAAATTATAGGCTTCTTTTCACCGTCTGCGTAAACCTCCCGGGAGCGAGAAACAGAAACCACAAAATATCTGCTGAAAATGTAATAAATACACAAAAACCTCAGATTTTTATGATTTTTTGATGATGTTTATGCTTATTAATCTTCAAATTTCAATTTTTTTTAAGGCGTGCCATCGCTTGGTAAAACGAGGTTTGACCTGAATCGATAAGGTAACTTTATAAGACGACGGGGTGATCCTGTCGGGCAGATAAATATGCAAACTTGCTTAATCGGCTAAGGCTCTGAAGGGCGCGTAGGAAAAACCAGTCTCAGGCGGGCTCCGGGGAAATCTTGGTGTGCCTCGCCGTTACTGATCTCGTAATCACCGCCGTGCAGTTGGATAATCGTTTTGATGATGACTGAGCCCAAACCTAGAGAAATGCCAGTCTGCCTGCTCGGTAAACCAGCAAACATCAGTCGCGTATCCCGCCTTTGTCCAAAGCGTGCAATGCCATCGGCGGACAAACCGGGGCCGTCATCTTCAACGATCAGCTCGAGCGTATCGGCGACAGGCTGCAATCGTATGCGCACCCGGCTTTGTGCATATCTGGCGGCATTATCAAACACATTGTGCAACAACCTGGTGATCAGATAGGCATCACCACTGATATGGCAAGCATTAGTGCAGGCAGCATCGATCTGTAATTCGAAAGTAACCGGCCGCTCTGCCTGCTGCTGTGCGTGCAGTGAATGGCTAGTTTCAGTTTTCAACAAGTCGCATAAATCCAGACGGCTAGCCAGATGAGCCAGATTGCGATAACGAGGCTCATCAATATGTGCGATAAAAAACAGATCGTCGATCAGGCGAGTGAAATAATCCAGTTCGCTCGTAATGACATTAAAAAATTCTTGGCGTTCCAGCTGCTCCATGCTTTCGCCATGCACGGCGATCGTATCAATTGCCGTACGCAGGCTTGTTAGCGGCGTGCGCAAATCATGCCCTAGTTCCTGTAGTAATTCCCGTCGTGTTTTTTCAATCGTCTGTAACTGTATTACCAGCCGCTGTATCTCGTCGGCCATGGTATTAAAGTGCTGCATCAGGCCGCCTATAGCATCCAGCCGGCCTGAGGTAAACCGTGCTGTCAGGTCACCTGCTTCTATGCTGTGTATCACCTGCCGTGCTTCGGCAGAGCGTCCGCGCAAATACAGCGTCAGCAATAATAATCCCAGCAAAATAGCGGTAATTAAGGTCACCACAAACAGGATTCCCATCGTCAAAACCGCACCCCGGGCCGGTGTGCCCGGATTATTCACCAGAAGGTAAACGGGTTCCGCTGATTGCAGACGTACGATGCCGGATGCCGCACTACCCGAAAAGAAGCGCCCCCGGGTCAGCACCTGATGGATCAGATCAGGTTTTTTACGTTCCAGCAGGCTGGCGGGCGGCGCATCTTTCACACTGCTTGCCAGCACCTGATTGTCCGTATTGACGACCCACATTTCCAGTGAGATTGCCGGCGATTCACTACGATATGTCTGTACTCGCCCCAGACCCTCTGCATAATTATCTCCTTCGACAATGCGGGCGATAAACAGATACATACTGCGCTGGACTTCATCTCCCGGTCGCATCGTTACCTCCCTGATCATCCACAGATACAGCAGGCTCAGTAGCACGGAAAAAAATACACTGATTACTAAAAAACGTAACCACAGAGGGCGACTCATGCTGACTCCAGTTTGTAGCCCACGCCGTAGATGGCAACGATACGTTCGATGGCACCGGCATCTTTTAATTTGCGACGTAAATGGCTGAGATGAGAATCGATCGTACGGTCGTAAATAGCGTTGTTGTCTTCAAACTGATTCAGTATCTGTTCGCGGGTAATGGCATCACCATTGGCCTGTACCAGTAGCATCAGCACTTCATATTCTTTCTTACCCAATTGCAGTAAGGTACCAGCGACACTCGCCGTACGGCGCTGAATATCCATCTGGATGCTGTCAAAACTGATCACCGGCCTGTGTAAGGCGGCAGGCTGGTGACGTGCTAGCAAACGTCGCATACGCGCACTGAGTTCACGCAGGCCGCAGGGCTTGCGGATGTAATCGTCCGCACCGCCTTCTATGCTGGCAACGACCGCGCTTTCATCCGTTCTGGCGGATAGCATCAATATCGGCGTAGTGGGATGCTGCCCCCGCAATTGCTGACACAAAGCGATTCCATCACCGTCAGGCAAGCCCACATCCAGCAAGAGTAATTCAAACACTTGCTGTTGCAGTAGTTGCATAGCTGCCGCCACGCTGGCTGCGTGACTGAGCGCAAAACCCTCGTATCGCAAGCCCATACTTAAGGTGCGTGCGATCATGGGATCGTCTTCAACAAACAGAACGTGAATTGCTGGAATCATGGATGCGGAAACAAGTAGTAACAAATAATGTGCCTTCATTTTGCCATAGTGAATCTCCTCAGGATGACTTCCATCAAAATTACAGAATTGCTGTTTACAGTAACTACAAGATTTCACTCACGCTTTTGTAGTTACTGGAGATGACTATGCACTATCCCTCTTTTTCTATCGTGTTGACTGTGTCTGCGATTGCCGCCGCCAGCGGTCTGCTCAGTGCTTGTGGTGGCGGATCCGGCAGTACTGATGCCACCACGCCACCGTCGAGTACTACAAGTACAACAAGCAATACAGGTACGACGGGAACAACCGGAACAACCGGAACAACAACGGGCACCAGCACCGGAAATACTAATTCCAGAATTACTGCTGCGATTGCTGCCGCCAAAACAGCTGCCAGCACCGACCCTCTGTGCAGCGTTGATAAGCTTGGTGATTTTTACTGGGAAATCGGTAATGCGACGGGTAGCGCGCCTGTGGTATCCGGTTCACAAGGTGCAGGCAGCGTTACCGCCACGACGTATTTCAATATCGCCTCTGCATCGAAATGGATTTTTGGTGCCTATGTGCTGGAAAAGAAAGGTATAGACCAGGTGCGCAGCAATACCTCACTGAGTAATGGCCTGCGTTTTATGTCCGGTTATACCGGTTTTGATGAAGAAGCCTGCACAGGTAAACTCACTATCAATAGCTGCTTTATTGCTGGTATGGACGGTACCAGCGGCAAGACCAGTCAGCCTGATCCGACGATGGTTAACCTGTTTGATTATGACAGCGGACACGATCAGAAACTCGCCAGCGTAGATCTGGGATTGGGCAATTTCACTGCCGCCCAGCTTGATACCGAATACCAAAATACCATAGGCCTGAGCAAGGGCTTCAACATGGCGCCTCTAGACCCGCTGATGGCGGGTGGTATGCTGGGTACGGCTACTGACTACTCTCTATTCCTGAAAAAAATCATGAAACAGGAGCTGGAAATCGGCCGCTATCTCGGCGATCAGGCAGTCTGCGCACTGGCATCTGCCTGTCCTGACAAGGTAGTGTATTCGCCGATCCAGTTGCTGAACGAACCCTGGACATATTCGTATAACCACTGGGTAGAATCCGAGCAGGGCAAGGGCAGTATTGATGCCTATTCCAGTCCCGGAAAATGGGGTTTCTACCCATGGGTTTCACCCGACAGAAAGTACTATGGCATCTTGTCACGCCATGACAGAGCAACTGGTGCCTATGTCGCTTCTGTTAAATGCGGTCGTCAGATACGTAAGGCGTTCATGAATGCGCTTTGAAACAGGCACCTTAAACATTCGCTCCCTGATCGCTCAAACGGTTGTATTTTAAAACGACCAGCTGGCGGAGGCGTAGGCCGTTTGACGTGCCGGTAATTGTGCCAGCACGGCGGTGGACGGGCCGCCATATTGGCGGAAACCGCCATCGATACGCCACTGGTCGCCTTGCCAGCCAAGTGAGGCTGTCGTAATGCGCCCTCCATCTTCGGGCGTCCAGAGTAGATCAATCGCGGGCTGCCAGGTCGAGGTCTGCCAGCTCCAGCGTGCGAAGACATTATTGCGCCGCAGATTCGCGCTGGTGGACAAAGGCTGACTTTGCCATGCCAGGTTGTAGGCGATTTCGTGGCTGAGTTGTGGCAAGGTATTGACGCTGTTGCGCAGCTGCTGATTTTTCCTGGTCCACGCGCGCCATTGCTGGCCGGATAGCGCGGTGCCATCCCACCAGGCTTCGAGTAAAAAGCTATGCTGGTCCTCGCTGGTCCAAGTTCCGCCGAGGAGGGCTTGACCCGCGTGTTTTTTAACGCCGCTGCTCCAGGGAGAGCTATGCTGTATCAGACTGTTTTCCGTTTCGATAGTGCTGACGGGGCTGCGTTGCAGATAGCGTAAAGATGCATGAAGTTCCAGCGCTTCTGTTGCGACCCACGCGGCGGCGGCGCCGACACTACCTCTCGTGTGCTGACCCAGGCGTGTAAATGCATGCAGATCGAGACTGCCAGCGCGATAGTAGAGCCGTGTTGCAAACGCCTGCTCTTCGGCGATGTCTGCACTATTGCTGATAGTGTCATGGGATCGTAGGGGATTGACCCAGACGAAAGACACTGCGGTATCGGCATTGAAATATTCCGCCATCAATAGTGGCCGGCCAATCACTGTCGTGCTGATCAGCGAGCGACGTTTTTCCTGCTGCACCACGTCATTGGGGCGGAAACCATAAGCGACGTCCCAGCCAACAATTTTTTTGCCAGCACTAAATTGCCAGGCCCCCTGGTCAATACTGCTCACCAGTTCATTTACCCAGATGGATGACGCGCTGGTATTGGTATGTGCAATATCATCAATCCGGCCCTGTACCGTAGCGATGACTGAGAGATGATGATTGCTGAGGTGCAGTTCTGTCTCCAGTGCCGCAGTATTGACGGAGGCGGGGATCAAGCCGGGAGTGAGTTGTCCGGCCAGAGTCAATGGACTGTTCATGCTGTCCGATTGCGCGGATACCAAACCCCGGACCTGGCCAGTCCATTGAGCATCGTCTGCAACGGCGTTGCCGGTCTGGATCGCGATGGCGACGATCATACCCAATATCGATACAGGTCTTGGGGCGGAGAATGAAAAAGAGAAATGCATTGCTTATTCCAGAGATGGATTTTTGGCGAGATACATAGGATTGAGCCATTGTTCCGGCACGCTGCGCTCCTTGCGGCTCAGGTAACGCATGCGAGTTTCTTTATGGCTGCTTAACTGATCTTGCAGCACCATCTCGACCACGCTTGTAGGTGCAGCTGGTTTATCCATGACAAAGCTCGCCTGCTTGGCAAGTTTGTCCGACTGGACATAAAGCTCTGCCTTGACAGGCTCATGTCGTGATTTGCCAAGCCATAATTCGATGCGCTGATAGGCGACACTTTTACGGTTCGCATTTAATGTTAAATGCAGACATGGTTTGTCATCACAACGTTCTTCGGCAACGACTTTACCGTCATAGTCTTGCGCCCAGCTGGTGGTTGCGATATCGCCTATCGATGCATCACCCAGCAGTTTTTGCATGGGCGTGATGCGCAGGGGGCGCTGGCTGCCAGGTAAAAGCATCCAGAAATCATCGCCCAGCATCAGCACTTTTTGGCCTTGCTCGGAGGGACTTTGCATCAATACCAGTGACTGACGTTTTGCCTGTGCAAACACAATATAGCGTCGTTCTTTTTCCTTGCTGCCGTCGCGGTTAAATGTCGTGATTTGTGTTTCCACTTGCATGTTGTCGCTATTCAGCCGGAACTGGTCAGCAGCTTTTAGCAAGCTATTCACGTCATCCGCCATGACGCTAGACGATGCGGCAAGCAGTGCAAGCGTGCTTGCCCGGATCAGGCTACTGATCGCAGTACGGATTAAGGGATTTTTTTTCATTGTCATCTCCAGATTAATTGTGAGCCAGCGCATCAACGATGGATTGACGCATGGTGCGGCGGGCGATCCAGGCGGACGACAGCATCGCTAACACAATCATCATCACGATCGTGGTGACATAGAGCGTCGCATCGATGCTGACCATCAGCGGATAGCCGGTTGAACGTCCCGGTGGCGGTGGCATTTCTACTGGGAATATTGTCAACAGCAGGGCAATTATTAAAGCAAGTGCAGCACCGGCAAGCGCACCGGCGCCGCCAAGAAACATACCTTCGAAAGAGAAGCTGCGTATCAGTTGCCCGGGCAAGGTTCCCATCGCCCGTAGGCTGCCAATTTCACGGGTGCGTTCGATGATCGCCATAGCCATTGCATTGGCCACTACGAACACAACGATGAAGCTGATGATGAATCCTAAAGCGCCAAAAATACGGTTGTATAAATCACGCACTGACTTGTAAAAAAATGCCTGCGCCAGCCAGCTTTGCACGGTCATGCCTGGCAATAACGCGGCAATCCGTTGCTGCGCTGGTCCTGTGGCATCCATCGTGTTCAGAAAGACACCGAGACTTGATACTTTTGTTGTATTCAATAATTTTTGTGCAGTTTTGATGTCGGTGTACACCAGGCGCTTATCCATGTCGGGAATGCCGGTAGAAACGATACCTTTGACGATGACATCCAGCGCATTTAAGGCCCCATCCGTAGTGCTGGTCATGAGAGTCAGGTTGCTTCCTGTTTTGGCTTTCAGGCTGCGAGCCAGGGCATCGCCGAGTACGATCTCTGCCTGCTGCGCATTGTTTTCTAAAATACTGCCTTCGATGACTTTCAGAAATGGCCCCTTCACTGAGAATTCTGCATCAGGATCAATGCCGACCGCGAGCATGATGGTCGATTTTTCGCCGTTGCTGATCAGACCAGTCAGATCGACGCGCGGCAGCACGTATCGCACCGCAGGATCGCTCAGGATCTGTGCTTGTATCGCTGAGGCATCTGTGATGCCATGTTGCAGAGGGACATCTTCATCGGTAGTGAAATGTGCCGGCTGACCGACAATCAGATGCCCGGTACTGCGGGCGGCTGCTTGCGCCAGACCTTCGTAAGTCGAATAAGCAAATCCACCGGCCAGTAAAATCGCTGCGGTACCCAGTGCTGCGATGGCTATCGTGACGCTGGAGCGGCGACGATTGCGCAAAGTATTATAAAAAGCGAAGCGTACCCAGGTCAGGTCAATAGGAGAAATAGTCATTGCAGTTGTCCATCCAATAAAGAGACGATACGGTCACTGCGACGTGTCAGTCTATCGTCGTGGCTTGCAATCACAAACGCCGCGCCTTCGGCATGGCCGCGTTCGCGCATCAGATCCAGAACCTGATCCGCCGTGTGCGAATCCAGACTTGCAGTTGGTTCATCCGCAATCACCAGGCTAGGTCGTTTAATCAGTGCACGCGCAATGGCAACGCGTTGACGTTGTCCGCCAGAGAGTGCGTCTGGCAGATGCTGTGCGTGCTCGTGCAGGCCGACGGCACGTAGTTGCGCGGCAACCCGTTCACGCCGCTCGTTCAGTGGAACTCCCGTTAAAAACAGGGGGTAGTCGACATTCTCTGCGACCGTCATGACAGGAATCAGATTAAAGCTCTGAAAGATAAAACCAATGCCATCGCGTCGTTGTAAAGTACGTTCGGTTTCGCTCCATTGATCTACTGGTGTACCGTTCAATAGTACTTCGCCTGCGTCGGCCTGATCGATCAGACCGCAGAGATTGAGTATCGTGCTTTTGCCGCTGCCAGATGGTCCGGTGAGGGCGAGTAACTCGCCCCGCTGCACGGTCAGATTGACACCTTGTAAAGCGCGGATAAGATGCGAACCAAGCTGGTAGGATTTATGCACATTCCTTAACTCGATGACAGCCGCAGGCAGACTCATTGCGATACTCCTTTCAGCATGCCCCTGGCTGCCTCGGCTTGTGGCGCATTGTTCTGGATGATGTTGTTGAGAAAACGTTTCGCATCATCCGGTCGCTTTTGCTCGAGGGCGAGGGCTGCGGCACGCATCCAGACGGCACCGCGAAAGCCCGCATGCGTTTTTTCCAGCTGAGGATTGTCGATTACGTCAGACAGTAATTTACTGCCGCGCACACTGCGGTTCATGAAGCCGGGTACAGCGAGGAAGGTATTGGCTGCGACAAATTTCACTTCCAGTATCACCGGCGTGCTGTCATGCAGGGCAGTACTATTGGCGGCGATTTGCAGTGCCTTATCCAGCATTGCCAGACCTTCTTCGGCATACGACATTTTTTTCCAGGGGAAGATGGTCGTCGTCGCTAATTTGCTGGTGGCAGCACCTGCGTAGGCCATTAGCAACGGATTCGCAGGTTCTTGCTTGAGTAGTGTGTTGAAGGCTTCTGCGGCTTTTTCTTCATCCCCCTGGCCTGAGTGGGCCATGAAATGCTGAAAGGCGGATTGAAATTGCGGTTCTGAATAGGCTGCTGCATTACTGCTGATACTCAGCGCGAGCAAGGTAGATAGCGCTATCTTCGACAATGAGGTACGAGACAGAACGGATTTCGTAACACTATTTTTGTGTGTGATGTACATGATGGTCTCCTTTGTGCATGGGTAAGTAAAGCGATATGCACAGACTAAACAGAGGCAGCAACGCGGACAAATCGTATGCGATTAAAGGCAGGAGTATGGTGTGAATGGGGTAAAAAACGGCGCGAGATGCGCTTGCCGACAAACTTTTAAGAGATGGTTTGAGCGAGTCTGCGGCAACTCACGGATGCTTCATGGTACTGGATCAGATGCACCACACAGTACAGACGCATCGTTCCCATGTCTGTACTGTGTCTGTACTGTATATGAACTTTAGGGACTGATCCGCGTAAGGGAGAGGCGATGCTGCTGAAGTATCGTTGCAGATTAAATCGCGTGGGTTTGCAACAGTTTTTCGAATTCGTCCTTAGGCAAAGGTTTGCTGAAGTAGTAGCCTTGCATTTCCTGGCAACCGGAATCGGTAAGGAAAAACATCTGATCGGCCTTTTCCACGCCTTCGGCAGTGACGCTCATACCGAGCGCGTTTGCCATCGCAATAATTGCACGGGTCAAAATCACGGAATCCTGATTTTGCGGAATATCGCGGATAAATGAACGATCGATTTTCAGATTATCGATAGGAAAACGCTGCAAGTACGATAAAGATGAGAAGCCAGTACCAAAATCGTCTAGCGAGATACTGACACCTAATTTTTTAATCGCATTGAAAACCGGGCGTAATACATCGATCTCGCCCATTAGCAAGCCTTCGGTGATTTCAAGTTGCAGTGCATGGGCAGGCAAGCCTGTGTCGTCCAACACTTGCTGAATAAATCGTGCCAATCCCGGATCCTGGAATTGTCTTGGCGAGATATTGACGCTGATAACCAGATCGGGAATCAGGGTGTCGCGCCATTGCTTTGTCTGTTGGCAGGCTTGTTCCAGCACCCAGCGTCCGATCGGCAAGATGAGGCCAATTTCTTCTGAGATCGGGATAAAGTCATTCGGTGGAATCAGCCCCATCTCTGGCATCTGCCAGCGTATCAGTGCTTCGGCACCGACAATTCTGGAGGTGTTCAGGCTGATTTTTGGCTGGTAATAGACCAGAAATTCTTTCTCAGCCAGCGCCCGGCGCAGATTTTTTTCCAGAGTATAGCGATGCTGCGCACGTACGTTGAGTTCCGTTGTAAAGAACTGGTAATTATTACGCCCCGATTCTTTGGCGTGGTACATCGCCGAGTCGGCACAACGTAATAAGGTCGGTGCGTCTTCTGCATCATGCGGAAAAATACTAATCCCGATGGATGTACCTAAATGGTATTCATTGTTATCGATCAGGAAGGGTTCGCGCATTCTTGCCAAGACTCGCTCTGCCAACTCTTTCAGATGCAGTGCATTATCAAATGCCTCTGCCACAATCACAAACTCATCACCACCCAGACGCGCTAACATATCGGTGGTGCGGATACATGAATTCAGGCGTGTTGCGACATCCTTGAGCAGGGTATCGCCCGCAGCATGTCCTGCAGTGTCATTGACGTTTTTAAAGCGGTCGAGATCGAGGAACAAGACGGCGACTTTATGCTCGCTGTGACGCGCATTAAACAAGGCATGTTGTAAGCGGTTGTTCAACTGATGCCGGTTCGGCAATCCCGTCAGGGCGTCATGTGCGGCAATGTATTGCAACTGACGCTGAGTCTCTCTGACTTCCGTCGTATCCGTGAACGAAATCAATACGGCAGTCGTGGCGTTATTACTGACCTGACTGATTGGTAATACATTGACCAGTAACCAGGCGATAGAACGGTCACGCAATTCAAGGCCGACGGACAAATTCAGAATAGGAACATTGGTGCGGAATACTTTAGAGGCGGGATCGTCCCCCATCTTTTGTTCGCTGCCATCTTCGTTGATGATGCGCTTGAAGTAGCGGTGACGGCGGCCGGCATTTTTTGCATCATCATCGCTAATTTTTAAAATACGCATTGCGCTGGGATTGCAGGTCAGGATTTGACCACCCGGCGCTACCACCATAATGCCCTCGGTCAGGTTGGTCACGACAGAGCGATAGCGCTCCTCGCTCTCTTCCAGACTCTGCTCCATGTTTTTTTTATCGATCGCCAGCGCGATCAGATCGGTCGCATCTTTGATCAGCGCTTGCTCATCTTCACTTGGACTGCGGGTGGTCTGATGATAGACGTCGACAGTGCCTAATACCGTATTGAATGCCGTTGTGATCGGTACCGACCAGCAGGAGTGCAGACCATGTTGCAAGGCCAGCGCTCGGTCTATTACCCACAGTGGACTCTCTGCAATATCCGGTACCAGGATAATCCGGTTGAAATGAATCGCGGCCGAGCTGGAGCCATATTCCAGTCCCACCGGAACGCTTTCCAGTGCCGTACAAAAACTGATGGGCAGCGACGGCGCTGCACCTAACGTCAGGCGCTGGTTATGGGCGTCATACAACATGATGGAGCACATGCCGTCATTGTCTAGCAAGCGCTCCATGCGGTCACAGACGTCTTCGAGAATATGGGCAAGAGGCTTGTCCAGCGCAATCATCTCGAGAATTTCTTTCTCGTGATGCAGTGCTTCGTGGACGCGGCTGGATTTTTGACGAGTGACGTAATGCGACGTGCCAGTGGCGTTCGATGCATTGAGCGCATTGGCCGCACTGCTTGCGAGAGCAGATGTGCTGAGCTCTCTGACAGTCAATTGCGTCGTTTGCTTGCCGTCTTGAATAAAGCGGGTACCGCGAACGTCGACCTGTCGGCACTCGCCATCCATCTGACGGCAGTGGCAATACTGAAAGGACGCTGTATTTTGCTGAGCTAACAGGCAGTCAAGAACGGATGGCAGGGGATCGATATCACCAGGAATGGAAAACAGGTTTTCCGCCTGTTGTCCTAGCAGTTGGCTGCTCGTTGTGGCTTTGAATAAGCTCAGGCCAGCCGGATTCGTGTACATGAGCACATTGTCAACAAACACATAAATGGCATCAGGATTGTGTTGTAACAATTCTGCATGCCAATCGCGTTGATTGACGCTGGTTTCCGGTGAACGATTCAACTTGGCTATGGCACTCACAACAATAAAATCTTGGCGATAAAATAATGGTTCGCGTACTGTACCCCATGCAGCACGCGGTCACAACTAATTCAGATCAAAACGGACGAATACCAGCAACACGTCGCCATTTCCTTTGTTTTTAGAAAATCGTGGTACGTAAGCAGCCATGAGTTTGCTACTTTTTGTGCCAATCGAAGCAACTGGCAACACGGCAGGGAAGGGCACATTAGAGAAGTAATCGGTGCGGCTGATCAGCAGAGCAGTATAGCCCAGACCCGCTTCGACATTGCCACCCAGCGGGCGCATCCATTCGTAAGCGTAACCTGCCATCCATTGCGGCTTGAAGTGAGAGTCAGAAATCACCATGCCGTACAAAAATTCTTCATTATCTTTGCTGTCGCGCAAAGTTTTAGCGAAGCCCATACCCCAAGCACGTTCATTCAGTTCAGCAATACGCTCCGCCGTGTAGGTGCCGCGACCATGATGTGCATAGCCTGACAACATGATCGATAACTGGCCGTCGTCCATGAACTTATTGCCTTTTGCCACCGCATCGGATTTGGTCTGTTGCCACCAAGAGGTTTCTTCTGTCTGTTGTGCCGAGGCGAGTGAGCTAGTACCTAACAGGGCACTGGCAATAAAAAAGGGACTGAGGTAATGCTTAAAAAAGGATTTCAACATAATAAAAAAATAAAAGTTAAACGGAATCAGGATTACTGACGTGCATTTCGGGCGTTAGAGGGTTTTTGACCTGTACTGAAATTGCTACGCCATGGATTGATGTCGAGTCCGCCGCGCCGGGTGTAACGTGCATAGACCGAGAGTTTTTGCGGTTTGCAGTGTTGCATGATGTCGGTAAAAATTCGCTCTACACATTGTTCATGAAACTCATTGTGATCGCGAAAACCGATTAAGTAGTGCAACAGGCTTTCCTGATCGATGGCGGGACCGACATAGCGGATTTGCACACTGCCCCAATCGGGTTGTCCTGTGACCAGACAATTCGATTTGAGCAGATGTGATAGTAGTGTCTCTTCTACCGGTGCCGCTTGCTGATCGGCTTTTAATAAATAGGGATTCGGGCTGTAGCTGCTGACTTCAATATCCAGCCGGTCCAGTAAGACACCATCGAGTTCTTGCAGGCGCAATTGTCCGAACTGATCAGCGGTCGTCAGCGCAACCTGTACCGGCGCACCGAAGCCTGCGGACAGGTCGGCTTGCAATAAACTGATCAGCGCATCCGTGCCAGCGAGTCGGGTCTGGTTGAAGGAATTCAGATACAGCTTGAATGATTTGGACTCAACGATATTCGGGGAGTCGGCAGGCACAAAGATGCTGGCAATCGCGACCTGTGGTTTGCCGCGTAAATTCAGCCAGGACACTTCATAGGCGTTCCAGATATCCATGCCAAAAAATGGCAAAGTCCCCGTGCCGCTAATGCCGATTTCTGCACGTTTGCCAGCGCGTGAGATCGGGAACAGCAAGCTCGCATCGTACTCGGACTGATAGGTTGCGGGTTTGCCTAGCAGCGAGTGTTCGGGTGAGTCGGGTGTCTGTGTTGGTTCTGTCATGATGCTTTACACTTTTTTCAAATTACTTTATTGCGTTATAGGACTAAATAAGACTGAATAGGACTGTACAAAACTATTTCTTTACCGCCTTATGTATTGAATCCGCAGGCTGTATGCGGCTTGCAGAGGCATTTCGTGCCAGGAGGCGCATCCTGCTTGCGGATTCGTTTTTGGGAATGCCTAAAAACTCTTTAGTCCATATTTCGTGGAGCCGCTTACTCCTGCCTTTTCTCCGCGTCTCTGTATCTCTGTGTTTCTGTGTTTCTGTGATCAGAAGTCTTGGTTTTCGCGTGAGTCCAGTTTAATTAAACTCACTACGCTAAAAATTTTAGCCCAGAAATAATTGATACGCCGGATTGCTGCTTTCATCCCAATATCGGTAACCGAGCGAATTCAGGAATTCTTTGAACGCCTTCATCTCTTTTTTCGGAACCTGTAAGCCCACCAGAGTCCGGCCATAATCGGCACCGTGGTTGCGATAGTGGAACAGGCTGATATTCCAGTTCGGTGCCATGCTGTTCAAGAAGCGCATCAGTGCACCGGGACGTTCTGGGAATTCAAAGCGATATAGCAATTCATTCTCAGCCAGTTCGCTCTTGCCGCCGACCAGATGACGGATGTGTAATTTAGCCAGTTCATCATGCGTCAGATCCAGCGTCGGGAAGCCATGTTTAATGAAGTTTTTAGCGATTTTGCCGGAGTCATCGCGGTTCGTTACCTGAATGCCGACAAAAATATGGGCAGCTCTCTGGTCACTGATACGGTAGTTGAATTCCGTGACGTTGCGCGGGCCAACCAATTCGCAAAAACGCCGGAAGCTGCCGCGTTCTTCAGGAATTGTGACGGCGAAAACTGCTTCACGTGCCTCACCGACTTCGGCACGTTCGGCGACAAAGCGCAGCCGGTCGAAGTTCATATTGGCACCACAGGCAATGGTCACCAGCGTTTCATTTTTTAGCGGCTTTTTCGCCGTTTTAGCGCGTTCGATATAGGCTTTGCAACCTGCCACAGCCAATGCGCCTGCGGGTTCCAGGATGCTGCGCGTATCCTGAAAAACATCCTTGATCGCTGCACAGATGGCATCAGTGTCGACCAGAATGATCTCATCCACGAGCTCTTTAGTGATACGGAAGGTTTCTTCACCCACCAGTTTAACGGCGGTACCATCAGAGAACAAGCCGACATCCGTCAGTGCTACGCGACGACCAGCCTTGATGCTGCGCGCCATCGCGTCGGAGTCGACGGATTGTACGCCGATGACTTTGATATCCGGACGCACTGCTTTGACATAAGCAGCTACACCTGAGATCAGACCGCCGCCGCCGATGGCAACAAAAATCGCATGAATAGGCTGCGCATGCTGACGCAAAATTTCCATGCCGACGGTACCTTGTCCAGCGATGACATCCGGGTCATCAAACGGATGAACAAAGGTCAGTTTTTGTTTTTTTTCCAGCAAGACTGCATGATCATAAGCGTCGCTGTAGGAATCGCCATGCAGGACAATCTGCACGTTGTCGCCGCCAAAAGCGCGCACCGCGTCGATCTTGACGGGCGGTGTCGTGGTCGGCATGACGATCACGGCTTTGCACTGGAGTTTGGACGCGGACATGGCAACGCCCTGGGCATGGTTGCCGGCGGAGGCGCAGATTACACCGCGCTTGAGTTGTGCAGCCGTCAGGTGCGCCATTTTGTTATAGGCGCCGCGCAGCTTGAAGCTGAAAACGCTCTGCATATCCTCGCGTTTGAAATAAATTCGGTTATCCATGCGATCTGACAGGCTGGACGCAAATTCCAGCGGTGTTTCAAAAGCCACGTCATAGACGCGGGCCGTCAGGATTTTTTTCAGATAATCGGTCGTCATGGAGGTTGAATGTGGTTCAAACAGTGGAAAACGGTGGGGGAAATTCGCAAAACGACCGGAAAGCAAAGCCGGACACGTTTTATGGCGAGCACTCATTATAATAGATGCCATAGTGATGAGCATTGAATTGACATTAAGCGACATTAAGCGACATTGGAATAGCATGATAGAGGCGGGTGTGCATTGGTTATTGGGCGTGTTAGCGCTGCCCAAAGTGGGATTGAGTTCGGTATTCGTGATCAGCTTTATTTCGGCAACGCTATTGCCGCTGGGATCGGAGCCCGCCGTTTTTGCGGTGATTAAAGCGAATCCTGATCTGTTTTGGTCTGTGATCGCCGTCGCTACTGTCGGTAATACGCTCGGTGGCGTGGTCGATTACTGGATGGGTTATTGCGCCAAAAAAGCTTTTGCTGTCGAGCGCGAGACGGCTTGGTTTCGCTGGCTTAGTCATTTTGGCGCAAAAACGATGTTGTTGGCTTGGCTGCCGGTGATCGGTGACCCTATTTGTACTCTGGCAGGCTGGTTGAAGCTGCCGTTCTGGCCCAGCGTGGCATATATGGCGGTTGGTAAATGCCTGCGTTATCTGTGTATGTCCTGGCTATTGCTCAGCGTGCCTGATGGTTTTTGGCGCGGACTGGCCGAAATGCTGGGTTGAACCAGGCTTGTTTATCGCCCTCTGGATGTGTTGGTTGCTCTTACTGGTATTGCCGGTCATTTTGACGCTTCTCGTTGCTGATGGTTTGTCATGAACGCCTTAGTGATGACTTGGCTACGCCTGAGTCTTATTAAGGCAACTTCGACAAGTGCCTCCGCCACCATCTCAAATCCTTACGCAGAATTTCAGTGAATACACCATTTGCAGTCTTTATTCTGAGGTGATTGTCGCTTTATTGATGGCAATACCAATTTCAATACCAGTTCAAGCCCATTGGTCAGGGTATCTTTATATACTGGTAGGTGTATATTTTAATCCGCTAATGAATACTTGCGGTTAAGGCACTATTTTTACCTATACTCCCATTTATTAAATATATTTTTTAATTACTGTTAGCCAAATATTCTTAGGTGAAAGCTGGGATTTTCCTTATTTGCATCGTTGATTAGGCGTAGTAAGCGTAAGGCTGTTGCCGCGTGTTGCGTCGCAATAGGCTAGAATGCTCTGCAATCCCTTAGCATTTTAAAATCTGACGATTCGCTTCAGGCACAGAAGTGTCTGGCACAGTCGTCACCTATGAGTTTCAAAGACCCCACTGATGAACGCTCCAGCACAAATTCAGGCTTTACTCGCAGATGCCGCGCCCGGCGCGACACCCACCCGCGTGCGCGAAATCCCTTATAACTACACCTCGTTTTCTGATCGCGAAATCGTCATCCGTTTGCTAGGTGAAGATGCCTGGGATTTGCTTGATAAATTACGTGGCAAACGCCAGACCGGACGGTCCGCGCGCATGCTGTATGAGGTACTGGGCGACATCTGGGTCGTGCGCCGCAATCCTTATCTGCAAGACGATATGCTCGACAATCCAAAGCGTCGTCAGGATCTGATCGATGCCTTGAATCATCGGTTGGCTGAGGTGGAAAAACGTCGTTTGAATACTGCCAGCGACGATGACGGTGAGCGTAGCAGCAGTGTGGAAATTCTGGTACAGGCTGCGCGTAAAGCCGTGGCGCAGTTCGCCAAGGAGTTCCGCGATACCTACGATCTTCGCAAGCGTGCAAACAAACTGCTGACTAAATATACGGCCAAAGACAATATCAAATTTGACGGCCTGTCACGTGTTTCGCATGTGACCGATGCGACCGACTGGCGTGTGGAATATCCGTTTGTAGTACTGACTCCAGATACCGAAGACGAAATGGCAGGCCTGGTGAAGTGTTGTATCACGCTGGGTCTAACGATCATTCCGCGCGGCGGCGGCACTGGTTATACCGGAGGGGCGATTCCCCTGACGCCTTTATCGGCAGTCATTAATACCGAAAAGCTGGAGCAATTGGGTGCTGTCGAAATGACGATGCTGCCTGGCGTTGATCGGGAATATGCGACGATTTATTCCGGTGCCGGTGTGGTGACCAAGCGTGTTTCTGATGCGGCAGACAAGGCGGGCTTTGTGTTTGCCGTCGATCCGACATCGGCAGAAGCCTCCTGCATCGGTGGCAATGTTGCCATGAATGCTGGTGGCAAAAAAGCCGTTTTGTGGGGGACTGCACTCGATAATCTGGCATCGTGGCGCATGGTAGATCCGAACGGTGACTGGCTGGAGGTCACGCGTCTGGAACATAACCTCGGCAAGATTCATGATGTTGCCGTTGCCAAGTTCAGACTGGAGTGGACGCATCCCGGCGAAAAGACCCCATTTAAAACTGAGCAGCTGGATATCCCGGGTCGCACTTTCCGTAAAGAGGGACTGGGCAAAGACGTTACCGACAAATTCCTCGCAGGATTGCCTGGCGTACAAAAAGAAGGCTGTGATGGCCTGATTACCTCGGCGCGCTGGATCTTGCACAAGATGCCTAAATTTACGCGCACAGTGTGTCTGGAATTTTTTGGTCAGGCGCGTGACGCGATACCGAGTATTGTCGAGATCAAAGATTATCTCGATGGCGAAACCAGAAAAGGCGGTGCGATTTTAGCGGGCCTGGAACATCTCGATGAGCGCTACTTGCGAGCCGTCGGTTATACGACGAAATCCAAACGTGGTGTCTTACCAAAGATGGCCTTGTTCGGCGACATCGTCGGTGACGATGAAAACGCAGTAGCGCAAGCCGCCTCCGAAGTGATACGCCTTGCCAACACTCGTGTCGGTGAGGGCTTCGTCGCCGTGAGTCCTGAAGCACGTAAAAAATTCTGGCTGGATCGCGCCAAAACGGCCGCGATTTCCAAGCATACCAATGCCTTTAAGATCAATGAAGACGTGGTGATTCCGTTGGATCGCATGGGGGAATACACCGACGGTATCGAGCGTATCAATATTGAATTGTCGATCCAGAACAAGCTCGCGATGCTTGAACAGTTGCAGGCATTTTTCGCGAAAGGGAATCTGCCGCTGGGTAAGAGCGAAGATGCGGACGGCGACGATATTTCTGCCAATGAATTATTGGAAGACCGTGTATTGCAGGCACAAAATCTACTCGATGCCACGCATGCCCGCTGGACTTATTTGCTGACGCAACTTGATAAACCTTTGCGCGATGCACGTGACGAGCTGCTTGCGTTGGAACTGGATAAACTCGCATTTGTGTTTGACGAACGCCTGCAGCAACAGCCAGAGGCCAGCGTATTTAGTATCGTGCAGGACAGAACCATACGCGTGTCCTGGAAGCAGGAAGTGCGCGCGCATCTGCGTCAGATATTTAATGGTGGTGCGTTTAAACTGATTCTCGATGAATGCACCGCGATTCACAAAAAAGTCCTGCGCAGCCGCGTCTTCGTTGCCTTGCACATGCACGCCGGTGACGGCAATGTCCATACGAATTTGCCGGTCAATTCCGATGACTACGAGATGTTGCAGGTCGCGCATCATGCGGTCGCCCGCATCATGGTGCTGGCGCGTTCGCTGAATGGCGTGATCTCCGGTGAGCACGGTATCGGCATTACCAAACTCGAATTTCTGACGGAAGATGAGATCAAGGATTTTCGCTCGTACAAACTCAGGATTGATCCCGAAGGACGCTTCAATAAAGGCAAATTGCTGAATCTGCCTGAGTTTGCTGCCGATCTGCGCAATGCCTACACGCCGTCGTTTGGTTTGATGGGACACGAGTCCCTGATCATGCAGCAGAGCGACATCGGTGCGATTGCGAATAGTGTGAAAGATTGCCTGCGTTGCGGTAAGTGCAAGCCCGTTTGTGCGACCCATGTGCCACGTGCGAATTTGCTGTACTCGCCACGGAATAAAATTCTGGCGACATCGTTGCTGGTTGAGGCGTTTTTGTACGAAGAACAAACCCGGCGCGGTATTTCGATCAAGCACTGGGAAGAGTTTGAAGATGTTGCGGATCACTGTACGGTTTGCCATAAATGCGTGACACCATGCCCGGTCGATATCGACTTTGGTGATGTCTCGATGAATATGCGCAATCTCTTGCGCAAGATGGATAAAAAATCGTTTAATCCCGGGACTGCCTCCGCCATGTTTTTCTTGAACGCCAAAGATCCGGCGACCATTAAGGCGGCACGTCAGGTGATTTTTGGCTGGGGTGTTGCGGCTCAGCGGTTAGGTAATACGGTCCTGCAAAAACTCGCGAAGAAACAGACCAAAGCACCCCCTGCATCGTTAGGAAAACCGGCGATGAAAGAGCAGGTGATTCACTTCATCAATAAAAAAATGCCGGGCAATTTGCCGAAAAAAACGGCACGCGCTTTGCTCGATATTGAAGACGATAAAATCGTACCGATTATTCGCGATCCCAAAACGACGACTGCCGATACAGAGGCTGTATTTTATTTCCCTGGTTGTGGCTCAGAGCGGCTGTTCTCACAAGTCGGTTTAGCGACCCAGGCCATGTTATGGAACGTCGGTGTACAAACGGTGCTGCCGCCGGGCTATCTATGTTGTGGCTATCCGCAGCGCAGCGCAGGTCAGTTCGACAAAGCGGAGAAGATGATCACGGATAATCGCGTGCTGTTCCATCGGATGGCGAACACGCTGAATTATCTGGATATTAAAACCGTCGTGGTCTCCTGCGGCACCTGTTACGATCAATTGGCGACCTACCAGTTTGATAAGATTTTCCCGGGTTGCCGCATCATCGATATTCATGAATATCTGCTGGAAAAAGGGATGAAACTTGAAGGTGTCAATGGGACGCGCTATATGTATCACGATCCTTGCCATACGCCGATGAAGCTGCAAGATCCTCTGAAAACAGTGAACGCGCTGATTACGACGGTCGACAATGTCAAGATTGAGAAGAATGATCGCTGTTGCGGTGAAGCCGGTACGCTGGCGGTATCGCGTCCGGATATTTCTACGCAGATCCGGTTCCGCAAAGAAGAAGAGATGCTTAAAGGTGCTGATAAATTGCGTGCTGACGGATTTACGGGCGATGTAAAAATTCTGACTTCGTGCCCGGCTTGCTTGCAGGGTTTGACGCGATACAACGATGATAGCGACACAACTGCCGATTACATTGTCATCGAGATGGCGAAGCATGTGCTGGGCGACAACTGGTTACCTGAGTATGTCGCACGCGCTAACAACGGCGGTATTGAACGGGTTCTGGTGTAATCATGATGCCTGTCAGATCTGTTAGTGAGCTTAGTGAGCGCGTTGCCACCTGTGAATTATGTGATGCCAGCCGTGGCGAGGTCATTGCGCAGACAGAGGATTGGCGTCTGATTCTGGTGGATGATGTGCAGTATCCGGGTTTTTGCCGCGTGGTCTGGAATCAGCATGTCAAAGAGATGACGGACTTATCTGAGCAAGACCGTGACACACTGATGTCCATCGTCTGGAAAGTCGAGTTGGTGCTGCGTGAAGTGATGCAGCCGCATAAAGTAAATGTGGCCAGTTTCGGTAATGTGGTGCCGCATTTGCATTGGCATATTATTCCGCGTTATCAGGATGATGCGCATTTCCCCAGCCCGATCTGGGCGCAGGCGAAGCCGGAGTGGGCTGATACCAGCGCACGGCGTGCTTTGTTGCCCCAGTTACGTACTGCACTGATCGCACGTTTGCGCTAAATTGACGCGCATCGTATTGAGGTTGTCCGTATGACGCTGTTTTTCCGGCGCCGGACAGCTTCTGTATTGCTCGGGCTAAGTGTCCGGCCTTCACCTATATTGATGGAATAAAACTATGACAGGCTCTAAACAGACAGCCCCCGGGCCGATGCCAACCGCATTGAATGTGCGTACGCAATCACGTGTACTGGAGATCAGTTTTGATGACGGTAAAGAGTTTTCTTTACCCTTTGAGATGTTGCGTGTGTACTCTCCTTCAGCGGAAGTACGTGGTCACGGTGCAGGGCAAGAGACGCTGCAAACTGGCAAACGCGAAGTTACCCTTACGGCTTTAGAACCAGTCGGAAATTACGCTGTTCAGCCGCATTTTTCAGATGAACATAATAGCGGCATATTTAGCTGGGATTATCTGTATTGGCTGGGGGAGAACCAGTCGTCACTCTGGCAAGATTATGTCGATCGCTTGCATGCAGCAGGATTTGCTGGCGACACCGGACGTGATGCACCTATGCGGGGTAAGGCCGCAGGTGCTTGCGGCCATCAACACTGATCACCATTGATGAGTCAAGCGCGCATGTCGTTCCTAGCCTCAGCCTCGATACTCAATCCTCAATCCTCAATCCTGAGGTCACTCCAGATCGGCATGATCGAAATACACATTTCCCTCTATACGGGCATCTGATCCGTTGATGGAGTGCAGCGCCGAATATAATGTATTCGGGTCGGGTTCGCGGATGCCGGATTTTTTGATCAGAATATTTTGCCTGGATGATCTGGCGTTGACACTGATTGCTAGCACATGATCATAGTCGGGACGGCTGTCGATTTCTTTCAATAAAAATCGATGGGAACCGTGCCCGATCTGTCGGTAAGTTGCTGTGTCACTTTGATGTGGTTCAGATGATAGCTGGCGAAAAATCAGTGTGTACTCAACGATAGCCGTGATATTTTTATAGCGGACTTTTCCGCCTTGTTCAAAATGGCCGGACACGATATTTGCCTTGAACTGACGCAATGCAGGACGGGCTCCCGGTGCTAGCCCCGTGATGTCAAACTGTTCCGGTTCTATCGTCCATAAGCGAATTTTTTGCGTCAGGTCTTTTTTAATCTGTGCATCCAGTTGTTGATTGGCGATGCGTATTTGCAGTACGACCTGATAATCATGCGGCGCATGAAACATCGGCAAATGCGATGCGTACAGGCCTTCATTATTGCCAAATAACAGCATGCCATGCAGCCCATAAGCGGGGCTGCGCGGCGCTAAGGTTTGTGCCAGAGCGTTATGAGACAGGCTAAGCCCTGTCAGCAAAATGATCAGAGTCGTTCCGAGAGTGAGGCAGAGACTGCGTTTCAGGATTTGGTTCATGGCGAGCATATGTTTAGATCCTGACGATTAATTTACCCCGATGCTCGCCTGTGAACAGGGAGTTTAGTGCGTCCGGTAATTGTTCAAAGCCTTCGATGATGGTTTCTTCAAAAACCAGTTCACCCGTGTTAACCCAAGGTGCGACGATGCTCAGCATTTCATCCATACGGTGCAGGTAGTCACGTGCCAGAATGCCCTGAATCCTTGCTCGTTGGTACAGCATATGGTGTAGTAGGCGAGGTCCCATTTCAGGTATATCAAGCCCGCCGTTATATTGACTGATTTGTCCGCAGATAATGATGCGTGCACGGCGCTTGATCAGCGGTATTACTGCATCAGTCGCCATGCCGCCAACATTGTCGAAATACACATCGACACCGCCAGTCAGTTCTTGTATCGCCGCGCTTAAACGGTCTGCATTATCGAAGGCCTTGTAATCGAGCGCCCAGTCTGCGCCTAGGGTATCGGTCAACCATGCGCACTTGGCAGCGCCGCCTGCGATGCCGAGTACCCGTGCGCCATGTCGTTTGGCGAATTGCACAACCAGAGAGCCGACGGCACCGGCTGCGCCGGATACGACGACGATTTCACCCGCATGTGGTTTGCCAGCTTCTGTCAGGCCAAACCAGGCCGTCCGGCCGGGCATACCCAGGACGCCGAGCGCGGTACTGACTGGTGCGATAGCCGGATCAATTTTAGTCAACGCGCTGACATGCACGCGGGCATGGGTTTGCCATCCGGTCATACCGAACACCCAGTCGCCAGCATGCATGCTGGCGGTATTTGAGGCGATGACCTGAGCAACTACACCTGCTGACTGGACGGTATTCAGCGGATGTGGTTCCGGGTTGTAGGTGGGTTTGGCAGATTGATTGATGCGCATGTAGGGATCAACGCTGATATAGCGTGCTGCCAGCAGTACTTCATCGCGGTCCAGCCGAGTATCTAGCGGCTGTGTTCTCAAGGTGTAATGTTCCGCTCCTACCAGTCCGGTCGGATGCTGTTGATAAATCCATTGCTGATGAACGGTATCGGGAGAATGAGGAGTGTTGGGCAGAGACATGACGGTTTTTTATAGAGATAGATGTACGGATGGTAAATAGATTAAAATGTCTGGTAAAGCAACTTATTTTCATTTTTAATGTCTTGATTGGAAACAATGAATCTGGTCGACTTACGCATTTTTGCCTGTGTTGCACGCCATCCCTCCTTGGGTGCGGCTGCGCAAGAACTGCATCTGACTCCTTCCGCTGTGTCCAAGGCCTTGCGCCGGCTTGAGGGAGATCTCGACACGGTGTTATTTGATCGCTCTGCGAAGCAATTGGTACTGAATGCCAGCGGTCAGCGCATGCTGGATTTTTCAAAGTCCATGCTGACTCTGGCGGATCAGGCAAAAGCCGACATCATGGGAAACAGGGCAGTGATCGAGTGCAAGGTCGCGGCACCGGCAATTTTGCTATGGCGGCATGCGCCGGTACTGATGCGAGCCATGCAGGCTTACCCTGATGCGAGTTTGAGTATGCAGACGATGTTCGAGGATGAGGCATTGGCGGCATTGCTGCGCGGTGAGGTCAATCATGCAATCGTGACTAGTGAGGTCATCGAAGGGCGTGGTGCTCACTGGTCGTCGGACTGGCAAGTCACCTCTCTGGGGGATATGCATCTGCAACTCGTGGCAGGCAAACGTCATCGGCTGGCAATCAGTTTATCTTCCGGGTTGACGGCTGCCTCCGCTAATGAGCTAACCAGGGCAGCGCTACCGCAGCCTGCGCTACGGGCATCTTCTTCACAGATTCTGGCATACGATTTTGTCAGCCCTTCGCGCTCACTATTTTGCGGTGAGCAGCGCGGTAGCCGCTCAGACGGCTGGCGGGACGATCAGTTGCCGCGCAAGATACGTTACTGGATTGATGACCTGCAGTTGCTGCTCTCCACGGTGAAATCAGGACAGGCTCTGGCCTACCTGCCGGAATTTGCCTTAGCGGATGCGGAGTTATTGCGTATCGAGGTCAGTGATTGCGCTTTTCATTGCCACGAACAGGTCTGGCTGGTTTCGAATGCAAAAAACGCACCGCACTGGCAACACGCACTGGCTGAATTCATGTCTGCCACCAGTAAAGACACTGCCTGAAGTTCCCGTCCGACGCACAGGTTTTTGGCCTGACTTAGGCTACAATCCGATCCAGAGAAAGATTTAGTAATAGATGGCAGCAAATAAGTAAAAAGTAAAAAACAGAACAAAAAAAGGTAATCACTATGAGCAACACCACCCACTTCGGTTATACCACCGTAGAAGAAGATCAAAAAGTTCACAAAGTTGCAGAAGTTTTTCACTCGGTAGCCGCCAAATATGACGTTATGAACGATCTGATGTCGGCTGGGTTACACCGGGTCTGGAAGATCTTCACTATCGCTCAGGCAGGTGTACGCCCTGGCTTTAAGGTGCTCGATATTGCGGGCGGAACGGGCGATCTGGCAAAAGAGTTCGTGAAACAGGCTGGCAAGACCGGCGAAGTCTGGCATACCGATATCAATGAATCGATGTTGCGCGTCGGGCGTGACCGCCTCTTGAATAAAGGTCTGATTACCCCCACCTTACTGTGCGACGCAGAAAAATTGCCCTTCCCGGATAATTATTTTGATCGTGTCAGCGTGGCGTTCGGTTTGCGCAATATGACTCACAAGGATCAGGCTCTGGCAGAAATGCGGCGTGTACTGAAGCCGGGTGGCAAACTGCTGGTGCTGGAATTCTCGAAAGTACCGGACGTATTGCAAAAGCCTTACGATGTGTATTCGTTTAAGGTATTGCCATGGCTGGGGCAAAAGATTGCCAATGATGCGGACAGTTATCGTTATCTGGCCGAGTCAATACGCATGCATCCCGATCAGGAAGCCTTGAAAGGGATGATGCAAGATGCTGGTTTGGATCGTGTTGAGTATTTCAATTTAACGGCAGGTGTGGCCGCTCTCCACACCGGAATTAAACTCTAGGAGTTGCAGGTATGAACAAGATTTTTAATAAAGCCATTGTATCCATCATGCTGGTTGCCGGTGCACTGGCAATGACCGTATCCGATGCTGATGCTAAGCGCCTCGGCGGTGGCGGCTCGATTGGTCGTCAATCGAATAATGTGTCGCGTCAGGCGACACCTCCGGCAAATAGCCCGAACAGTAATTTTAATCAGGCGAAGCCTGCGGCACCGGCAGCTGCGCCTGCTGCGGTGACGCCACCGAAACCTGCTAGCCCTTGGAAAGGAATCGTCGGTGGCTTGATTGGCGGTGCTTTGCTGGGCGCTATGTTCTCTCACTTCGGTCTGGGTGGCGCATTGGGCGGTGCTTTAGGCTCTATCCTGACGATTGCTTTGCTGGCGTTTGCCGTACTGTTCATCGTCCGCTTATTCCGTCGCAATACAGCAGGTAATGGTGCAACTCCATCGGCGTTTTCACAGCCGTCGTACGCGGGCATGCCATCGGGCACACCAGAAATCGGTTCACGTATTGAACCAGCGACTTCATCTTCATCATCATTTAATGCAGCTCCGGCAGCTCCGGCAGCGCCTGCTGCGCCTTGGGGTGTTCCTGCTGATTTCGACGTGCCAGCGTTTTTACGTAATTCAAAAACTTACTTTATTCGCCTGCAAGCCGCATGGGATAAGGCAGATATCAATGATATCCGCGAATTTACGACGCCAGAAATGTATGCCGAAATCAAGCTGCAAATTCAGGAGCGCGGTGCCAGTGCGAACGTGACGGATGTTGTGTCTATCGATGCGGATTTGCTTGGACTGGAAACAGTCGGTAACGATCATCTGGCGAGCGTGCGCTTCAGCGGCATGATCAAAGAAGCTGCCAATGCACCGGCAGAAGCCTTCAACGAAGTCTGGAATTTGTCAAAACCGGTAAATGGTCAGGGTGGTTGGGTCTTGGCAGGTATCCAGCAGGTGTAATAAACGTACAACTGCTTTGATTAATCTCAGGTATGTCATCTGAGATAAAATGTTAAACTGAAAACCGCCCATCACCCCATGGGCGGTTTTTTTATATGACCATGACACCAATTCTCCCCATTGTTCTTTTTATTAATCATTTGTTGGCTCAGGAAAGCTGGGCTAAACATAAGTTAATACCGCATGCGGGCAAAATCGCCTGTATCGATTTGCAAGCCTTTAGTATTCGACTCAAAGTAAGGCCGGACGGCTTGGTAGAAGAGGCCGGAACAGTCGAGCCTGCCAGCGATGATGGTACTAGTCCGATTGGTAAAGACACGGCGAATGTCACCATCCGTATTCAGCTGAGTGATTTACCTTTGATTGCACAAAATCGCGAACGGGCTTTTTCCTATGTGAAGATCGAAGGCGATGCCGACTTTGCCAACACCATTTCGCATGTAAGCCAAAATCTGCGCTGGGAAGCAGAGGAAGACCTGAGTAAGATGTTTGGTGACGTGGCGGCGGTCCGTATGGTTGCCGGTGCACATAGTCTGGTGCAGACCGTCAAAGATACTCATCAAAAAATACAAGAAAACCTGGCGGAATATTTTTTAGAAGAAAATCCTATGCTGGTGCGCCCCGCAGCTGTGAGCGCGATGGGATCCGAGATTAACAAATTACGTGATGATGCAGAACGTCTCATCAAGCGCTTAGAGAAACTGGAAAGGTCGCGTTGATGTTGTTGAAATTTTTGCGTCTGATAAAAATCATCCGTATTGCAGTTCGCTATGGTATCGACGAAATAGCGATCTCCGGCCTGTCTGTGCCACGCACAACCAAATTTTTGGAAGCCTTATTATTCTGGCGTGATTTGTCTGCGCCGCGCGGTGAACGTTTGCGTAAGGCTTTAGAAGATTTGGGGCCGATTTTTGTAAAATTTGGCCAGGTACTGTCGACGCGTCGCGATCTGATGCCGCCTGATATCGCTGACGAACTAGCCAAATTGCAGGACAAAGTTCCCTCATTTGATCCGGATCTGGCGATTGCCCAGATTACTAAATCACTCGGCGCACCGCCAGATCAATTATTCGCGAGTTTTGAACGTATTCCGGTTGCGTCGGCATCGATTGCTCAGGTCCACTTTGCGGTCTTGAAAGATGGTCGTGAGGTGGCAGTCAAAGTTCTCCGTCCGGGAATGAAAGAGACGATAGACAAAGACGTGGCGCTGATGCAGATTGCTGCCGGATGGCTGGAGACTTTGTGGGCTGATGGCAAGCGCCTGAAACCACGTGAGGTAGTTGCCGAGTTTGACAAATATTTGCACGATGAACTCGATCTGATGCGCGAGGCGGCCAATGGTAGCCAGTTGCGTCGCAACTTTGCTGATTCTGATTTGCTGCTGGTACCTGAAATGTTTTGGGATTATTGCTCCTCGTCGGTGATTGTGATGGAGCGTATGAAAGGCATCCCTGTTTCACAAATCGACAAACTCCAGGAGGCCGGTGTCGATATGGCGAAACTGTCGCGTGATGGCGTGACGATTTTTTTCACACAGGTATTTCGTGATGGATTTTTTCATGCGGATATGCATCCGGGGAATATTCTGGTCTCGACAGAACCCGCGACTTTTGGCAGATATATCGCTCTCGATTTTGGGATCGTCGGTACGCTCAATGATTTTGATAAAGATTATCTGTCGCAAAATTTTTTGGCATTTTTCCGTCGTGATTACAAGCGTGTAGCGGAAGCGCATATCGAGTCAGGATGGGCACCTAAGGATACGCGTATTGACGAGCTAGAGGCTGCCGTACGAGCGTGCTGTGAACCGATCTTTGATCGTCCTTTAAAAGATATTTCTTTCGGTCAGGTGTTATTGCGCTTATTCCAGACCTCGCGTCGCTTCAATGTCGAGGTGCAACCGCAATTAGTCTTGCTTCAAAAAACCTTGTTGAATATTGAGGGTCTGGGGCGCCAGCTTGATCCTGACCTTGATCTCTGGAAAACCGCTAAGCCGTATCTGGAACGCTGGATGAGTGACCAGGTCGGGTGGCGCGGTTTACTGGATAAACTGAAAGCAGAAGCACCACGTTATAGCCATATCTTTCCGCAGTTACCCCGCCTCGCTCATCAGGCACTGAGCAGAGCTGCCGCTCCTTCCGAAAATAATGAGATGCTGGCGGCCTTACTGACTGAGCAACGCAGTACGAATAAATTACTGCGCACGATTATTTACTTCGGTGGCGGCATGATTGCCGGTGTTCTGTTAGCGCAGTTCGCTTTATATTTTCTATAGCGATTAACATGCCAGACTTTGTTAGCAAAGATCCGACCAGTAACCAGTTTTGGGACGAACGTTTTGATCGTGCTTTTACTCCCTGGGATAAAGGTGATGTGCCGCAGGATGTTAAAAATTTTATTCAACGCGCATCTGTGCCGTTGACAACCTTGATTCCCGGTTGCGGCAATGCGTATGAGCTGGCTTTTTTTGCACAAAACGGTTGGGATGTAACGGCGATTGATTTCTCTCCTGCCGCCGTCAAGAGCGCCAAAGCCGTCGTTGGCGAGTGGAGTGATCGTGTGCTGGAAGCTGATTTTTTTGCTTTCGTACCCACAAAACCACTTGAGCTGATTTATGAGCGCGCTTTTTTTTGCGCCCTGCCACCTGGATTACGCAATAACATCGTCGCTCGCTGGGCGGAGCTATTACCTTCCGGTGCTTTGCTTGCAGGGTTCTTCTTTTTCGATGATGCTATTAATGCTTCACCCAAGGGGCCACCGTTTAGTATCCGCCGCGATGACTTGCAAAACCTGATGAGCAATGACTTTACATTGCTGGAGGATAGTGATGTCAGCGATTCCATTCCTGTATTTCGGGGAAAAGAACGCTGGCAAGTCTGGCGTAGGCGTTAGCACTGGGCAGTACAGCGGATACGGGCATCTAAACCCTGTATTTAAATTTTGTATTTAAATTTTATGTCTAACTTTATGGCGTCAATCAATCTGTCTTTGTCAGTTTTGAGTTGTTTGTTTTTATGCTTATTGTGCCCGGCGAGTGCTAGCGGGAGTGCAATGGATGCTCAGCCTATGCGGGATGTTCGTACACTCGCCAGCGCCGATATGGCCGGTCGCGCGACAGGTACTAAGGGCAGTGAGCTGGCGCGCAGCTATATCATCGGGCGCATCAATGCTTTGGGTTTGCAAGCTTGCGGTACTGAGTTGATTCATGAGTTCAGTTTTACGAATCGCAATGCTGAGACCATACAAGGTCGCAATATACTCGCTTGCCAACCGGGCTCCCTGAGCGATCACGCGACTGCGCCGTCAATCGTGGTTTCTGCCCATTATGATCACCTCGGCATGCGTGGTGATAAAATTTATTTCGGCGCAGACGATAATGCCTCTGGTGTTGCCGGTGTTCTCGCCATTGCTGAGGCAATGCAAAAAAATCCTCCTCAACATGACCTGATCTATGTGTTTTTTGATGCTGAAGAACAGCAACTGAACGGGTCACGCGCATTCGCTGCCAAGCCGCTGATTGATTTGAAACGGGTCGGTCTGAATATGAATTTCGATATGATTGCCCGCGGCGATAAAGGCGAGATTTATGCCAGCGGGTCTTATCACGTGCCAGTCTTAAAAACTTTGTTGGCGCCGCTAGGCGGCAATAACGGCGTAAAACTGGTATTCGGCCATGACAGGCCAGAGCAAGGACAAGACGATTGGACTAAGCAATCAGATCACTATGCATTTTTTAAAGCTGGGGTGCCATATATTTATTTCGGCGTGGAGGATCACCCTGATTATCATCAGCCAACGGATACTGCCGATAAAATTAAACCCGAATTTTTCCTCGGAGTAATTGATTTGATTGTGAAGGCGAGTCAGACCTTTGATCAAGCCTTGTTAACAATCGATTTTCGACAGAAGAATTGACGTGATATCTTAAGGGGGGCTTGTTATCGTGTTAGGATCACAAGGATTTTCCAGCACTTAAATAATTCCTTTCATGCTATTCGGACGAAAAAAAAATCCATTTTCGAATACGGATGTCTTTCCATTAACCGATACGTTAATGGATTTCGATGACACTTTGCCCGTTGTGCAGAGGAAATCACGTCGCCAGAACGATCCTGTCAAAACACTCGCCAGGCGCACGCATGCGCAAAAATGGCTGATTGCGACGGCGTTGATAGGGCTCTATGTGCTGGGCATTCTGCTGTTCTGGCAACTTGGTGTGGTACAGCAATCCACCGTGATCGTCCTGATCGGCCTGATCGGCCTTTTTCTCTCGCTGTTTTTTGTTATTTTTAAAGCAAAGTGGCATTTGCAGTTTGAAGAAAAACGCTTGAAATTACCTATTGTGTCTTGCGCGATCGCCTCGATGCTGGTCATTTGTTATCTCGATCCTGCTTCACACATATTATTTACCCCGTTTTGTTTCATTGCCATCGCTTACGGCATGTACCGTATCTCGCGCCGCTCGGCTCTGATCATGGCGGCTGTGATTGTGTTTGCGTTTGCTTGCATCGCGGGCATGCATTACCACAACTGGCATAATCCGGCACTGCTGAAACTTGAGATGATGCATTTGCTGACCTTGGCACTGGCGCTGCCAGCGTTCATCTCGCAAACTGGCAAAGTGCAGCTTTTGCATAGGGTGTTGCATCGTGCCAGCAGAAAAATCAAAAATATTCAGGAAGATGCGCAGCGGGATAATCTGCTGGGCTGCTTTAACCGCCGCTATACCGTCGCAGCACTCGAAGAACAAAAACAGCTCGCCGATGAAAACGGTACGCCTTTATGTCTGGCCGTGCTGGATATTGATCACTTTAAAAAAATCAATGATGAACTCGGTCACTTAGGTGGTGATGAGGTCTTGCGTACTTTCTCCCGTCTGGCTCAGGAGCATATTCGTGCCGGAGATATATTTGGCCGCTACGGCGGAGAAGAATTTTTACTGGTTTTTCCTGAAACTTCCTTGCTTCCGGCTCTCAATACTTGCGAGAGGATCCGCTCTCAGGTGGAGTCTCATCATTGGGACAGCGTATCGCAAAGACGTGTGTCGGTATCGATCGGCGTAACCCAGTATATTCCCGGCGAATCGGTTCTCGAACTATTTTCAAGAACCGATACAGCGATGTATATGGCTAAAGAAGGCGGCAGAAATCAGGTGGTAGTTGAGGAACCGGTTCCCGCTGCGGACAAGGCCGTTCCAGAAGAAGAGTAATTTTCTATGCTGGTAAAAATGATGTAGATATCTCAATTGTCTGTGCTACTACCTTCATATTTAATTCGCAATAAATTAGCGTTGAGTGTGCATTCGTCGTACGCGAGTGAATGCTAAGCGTGAACGAAGCTTCTAAAAGTCAACTATCCGGTGCTATCCTCGATTAAGTTGCCGCTATAATGCCCGCAGTAAATCATTGCGGGTTTTTTATTGACTCAATCGCACTAGCACATTCATGAATACACTTCTCTGGTTCGTCATCCTGTATTGGGTTATCTCGGTCGGCATCGGTTTGTATGCCGCGCGGTATGTGAACAACTCTAAAGATTATGCGATTGCAGGCCGCTCTTTGCCTATGTATGTGGTGACCGCCACGGTATTTGCGACCTGGTTCGGCTCCGAGACCGTACTTGGCATCTCATCAACCTTTGTCAAAGAGGGTTTAAAAGGCGTTGTTGCCGATCCCTTCGGTTCTTCTTTATGCCTGATTTTTGTCGGATTATTTTTTGCGCGGCCTTTGTACCGCATGAATTTGCTGACGATTGGTGATTACTATCGCAACAAATTCGGCCGTACGGTGGAGGTGCTGGTCACCTTATGTATCGTGGTCTCTTACCTGGGCTGGGTTGCGGCGCAGATCAAGGCGCTGGGACTTGTTTTTAATGTCGTGTCCGGTGGCGCTATCTCGATGGATGTCGGCATGATGATCGGTGCTGGTAGTGTTTTAATTTATACCTTGATGGGCGGTATGTGGTCGGTCGCGATTACCGACTTTTTGCAGATGATTATCATCGTCATCGGTATGCTGTATATCGGATGGGAAGTATCAGGCATGGTTGGCGGTGCCGGTGCAGTGATCGCCCACGCATCGAATGCCGGCAAGCTGGAATTCTGGCCTGCGCCGACCGCAAAGGAGGCGCTCTGGTTCTTTGCCGCCTGGATTACTATGATGCTAGGGTCGATTCCTCAGCAAGATGTATTTCAGCGCGTCGCCTCGTCAAAGAATGAAAAAATTGCAGGAAATGCCTCCGTGTTAGGGGGTGTCTTGTACTTTTTCTTCGCTTTTATTCCTATGTTTCTGGCCTATTCGGCGACCCTGATTGATCCCAAAATGGTAGAGAGTCTGATCGACAAGGATTCGCAACTCATCCTGCCAACCCTGATTATGACTAAAGTGCCGATGCTGGCTCAGGTCATGTTTTTTGGCGCTTTGTTATCGGCGATCAAGAGCTGTGCCAGTGCAACCCTGCTCGCACCCTCAGTCACGTTTTCAGAAAACATTTTGAAAGCCTTGCTCCCTAAGCAAACTGATAAACAATTCCTGTTCATGATGCGTGCCGTGGTCTTAGTGTTCACCGCAATTGTTACCCTGTTTGCCATGAATACCGGGTCGAGTATTTATAAAATGGTAGAAAACGCCTACAAAGTCACTCTGGTGGCGGCGTTTGTGCCCTTGGCTTTCGGACTGTACTGGAAGCGTGCAACAACGCAGGGCGCTCTGGCATCGATATTATTCGGTCTGGCTTCATGGATCGCTCTGGAGGTATTGAGTCCGGAAGGCTTATGGCCACCGCAGCTAGTCGGCGTGCTGATGAGTATGGCCGGTATGGTCTTTGGTTCTTTGCTGCCGCAGATGGCACGGAAAACCGCAGCGATTTAAGCAATGCCTGGCTTTGTACGCAACATGTCACGGAAAAGCTTTATAATTCAGGGTTTTACACGTTTTTCTGGATAAACAAAGATGCCTATCTATGCCTACCGTTGTGAAGAGTGTGGTTTTGCCAAAGACGTTTTGCAAAAAATGTCGGATGCTCCTCTGAGCGATTGTCCATCTTGTGGCAAATCAAGTTTTAAAAAGCAGGTGACTGCGGCTGGTTTTCAGTTGAAGGGATCGGGTTGGTATGTCACCGATTTCAGAGGCGGTTCGGGCGGAGCGTCTGCACCGGCAGCAAGCCCGGAGAGCGGAAGCAGTGCTGGCGCAGGGGCTAGCGAGCCTGCATCGACGTCGGCCAGCAGCACGGCAACTGATGCCGCTACCACGTCGACGGCGACGCCACCAAGCTCGCCAACGACGCCTTAAAGATGACTATGCGCTGATCTGTGCCAAAGCACTTTTCAGCTGATAACCTTGCCACCGATTTTATTTATCAGACTGCAGAAACCAATGCGTAAATATTTTATTACCGGCTTGCTGATTCTGGTTCCGCTCGCAATCACTCTCTGGGTCTTGCATGCGATTATCAGCACGATGGATCAGTCGCTATTGTTGTTGCCTGTGCAGTGGCGTCCTGAAGCCCTGTTTGGCTTTAAAATTCCGGGTCTGGGAACAATTTTGACCTTGTTGATTATTTTCGTCACGGGTTTGCTGACGCAAAATTTTATCGGCAATTATGTAGTGAAAATCTGGGAAGCCTTGTTGAATCGTATTCCTATTGTGAATTCGATTTATTCGAGCGTAAAGCAAGTTTCTGACACTTTATTTTCCTCATCTGGTAATGCATTTCGTAAGGCGGTACTGGTGCAATATCCGCGTCAGGGTTCGTGGACGATAGGGTTTTTGACCGGTGTGCCTGGCGGTGATGTTGTGCAGCATCTCGACGGCGACTACGTCAGTATTTATGTGCCGACGACGCCAAATCCGACCTCAGGATTTTTCCTGATGGTGCCAAAGGCGGATGCAATTGAGCTGGACATGAGCGTTGATGCTGCATTGAAATATATCGTTTCTATGGGTGTCGTCGCTCCGGAACAAGTCATCACAGAAAAAACAAAATAGTACTCAATAGCAGGTGTTGCAATATCTCTTACTCAATCTCAATCTAAGCTAATTTGAGCTAACTTGAATACTGAGGTAGGTGCAAATGAATAAACAAGCAGTACTTCTATCCATTAATTTTATTTTGAATTTAGACAGGTAAGAAATTATGTCCATGCGTACCCACTACTGCGGCCTCACTACTGAGGAATTACTCGGCCAAACCGTCAGCCTGTGCGGCTGGGTGCATCGTCGGCGCGATCACGGCGGCGTGATTTTCATTGACTTGCGTGACCGTGAAGGTCTGGTACAGGTTGTCTGCGATCCTGATCGTGCTGATGTATTCAAGGCAGCAGAATCGGTACGTAATGAATTCTGCCTGCGTATCACCGGCATCGTGCGTAATCGTCCTGAAGGCACTAGCAACGCGAATCTGAAATCAGGCAAGATTGAAGTACTGGCGCACAACGTTGAGGTACTCAATCCCTCCGTGACGCCACCTTTCCAGCTGGACGACGACAACTTGTCAGAAACCACGCGCCTCACGCACCGTGTACTCGATCTGCGTCGCCCGCAAATGCAGAACAACCTGCGCCTGCGTTACAAAGTCGCGATGGAAGTGCGTAAGTTCCTGGATGCGCATGGCTTCATCGATATCG
Source organism: Undibacterium sp. Rencai35W (assembly GCF_049340185.1). NCBI lineage: Bacteria > Pseudomonadati > Pseudomonadota > Betaproteobacteria > Burkholderiales > Oxalobacteraceae > Undibacterium > Undibacterium sp. Rencai35W. Next base: position 568,739 of record NZ_JBMPPC010000002.1, on the reverse strand, counting down.
AAACACCGATGCTGACCAAATCCACGCCAGAAGGCGCACGCGACTATCTGGTGCCTTCCCGTGTGAATGCTGGTAACTTCTTTGCGCTGCCACAGTCTCCGCAGTTGTTTAAACAACTGCTGATGGTGGCTAACTTTGACCGTTATTACCAGATCACTAAATGCTTCCGCGATGAAGATCTGCGTGCTGACCGTCAGCCAGAATTTACCCAAATCGATTGCGAAACCTCGTTCATGAACGAACAGGAAATTCGCGACATGTTCGAAGGTATGATTCGCCTGGTATTCAAAAACACGCTGGACATCGATCTGCCAGATCCGTTCCCGGTGATGGACTTTGCCGAAGCGATGGGCCTGTATGGTTCCGACAAACCAGACATGCGCGTCAAGCTGCAATTCACTGAACTGACAGATGTCATGAAGGATGTGGATTTCAAAGTGTTCTCTGGTGCGGCCAATATGCACAACGGTCGCGTAGTTGGTTTGCGTGTGCCGGGTGGTGCGAACATGCCTCGCTCCGAGATTGACGCTTACACGCAGTTCGTCGCAATCTACGGCGCCAAAGGTCTGGCTTACATCAAGATCAACGACAAGTCACAAGGTCGTGACGGTCTGCAATCCCCTATCGTGAAAAATCTCCACGACGCAGCGCTGGCAGCGATTTTAGAAAAAACCGGTGCACAAGATGGCGATCTGATTTTCTTCGGTGCAGATAAGGCGAAAGTGGTGAATGACGCGATCGGTGCCTTGCGCGTCAAGATCGGTCACAGCGAATTCGGTAAATCAAACGGCTTGTTTGACGACGTCTGGAAACCATTGTGGGTCATCGACTTCCCGATGTTTGAGCATGATGAAGAGAACGATCGCTGGACAGCAACCCATCATCCGTTCACCGCACCAAAAGATGGTCACGAAGATCTGATGGAAACGGATCCGGGCAAATGTATCGCAAAAGCTTACGACATGGTCTTGAACGGTTGGGAGCTCGGTGGTGGTTCTGTCCGTATCCACCGTGCTGATGTCCAGAGCAAAGTGTTCCGTGCATTGAAGATCGATGATGCAGAAGCGCAATTGAAATTTGGTTTCTTGCTGGACGCTCTGCAATACGGTGCGCCACCGCATGGTGGTCTGGCATTTGGTCTGGATCGTATCGTCACGATGATGACCGGTGCAGAGTCGATCCGTGATGTGATCGCTTTCCCGAAAACACAACGTGCACAATGCTTGTTGACTCAGGCACCGTCCGCGGTCGATGAGAAGCAATTGAAAGAATTGCATATTCGCCTGCGTGCCGCAGAGCCAGTCATCAAGGCTTGAATGTAATCAGTTCTCTCTAAAAAACGCGGATAACGAATCCGCGTTTTTTTTCGTCTTTTCATTTGTGACTTGAATTTTGATTTGAATTTTGATTTGAATTTTCATGTGCATCTGATGCGCCTGATTGTCGAGTGCGAACAGGATATGAATTGTTACGGCAGTTACATCTTTGTTGTGTCGCACAATTTAAAATCGTGTAAATTATGGCAATTATTTTTAATGTCCTTAGAGAGTAATTTTATGATGTTCAACAACGCGACTGGCAATAAAAACCTGTGGATTCCACTGATCGTATCGGGCTTCTTGCTTAGCGCTTGTGGCGAAAAGAAAACCGAGCTAGGTGAGGGGAGTACTGTTGTCACCGGTGCCGCAGGCCCTGCCGGTGCGACTGCTGCGAGCAAAAGTTTGGTGAAGTGCGATGCGCCGGTAGCGACTATGGCGCTGGTCGAAAACCCTAATGGTTATACCGTACAGACCCAATATAATCTTCCAGCGTCGCCCGTGCCGCTGATTCGCTTGCTCGCGCAGCAGAGTGGCTGCTTCCGTGTCGTTGATCGCTCAGCCGGATTGAAGGCGGTCATCAAAGAGCAGGAGTTGCAAGATCAGGGCATCATCCGCAAAAATTCTACTGTGTCAAAAGGCAAAGGCTACGAAGCGCAATATTCTTTAACACCGAGTCTGACGTTTTCTGAAAATCATGCAGGTGGTACTGTCGAAGCGATCATGGCAATGATTCCGTTTTTACGTAACTTCACCGGACTCGCTGAGAAGGTCAGTTTTAAAGAAGCTCAGGTCGCATTATTACTGACCGATAATGAGACAACCGAGCAGCTTGCTGCATCAACTGGTTCTGCCAAAACAACGGATCTGGGTCTGGGTGGTTTTAGCTTTGGCGGAGCAGGCGGCGGTCTTGGCGCCGGCTGGAGTAACACCAATGAGGCGAAGGTGATTGTCGCAGCGTTTCTGGATGCGCATAACAAGCTCGTTACGCAAGTCCAGCAATTACAAGCCAAAGATTTGCCGCCACCGGTTCCTGTCAAGTCTGGTAGCAAGCACTAATTCACTCACTAAAACACTAAGGCGTCGTTTACTCCGGGTCAGGACATTGGCTGTCTGCATTTGCGCGTATCATTAGGGATCGACAAATACAGACAAAAAAGTAATGAGTGAATTTAAAATTCCTGTTTCCGTGTTAGTGGTGATTTATACGACAGACCTCGAAGTGCTGTTGATGGAGCGTGCTGACCGGCCAGGGTTCTGGCAGTCCGTCACGGGGTCTAAAGATAGTCTGGATGAGACATTGCGGGAGACCGCCATCCGTGAAGTCATGGAAGAGACCGGGATTGATGCGAATGCATTTAGCCTCAGTGACTGGCAGCTCTCCAATATCTACGAAATTTATCCGGTCTGGCGTCATCGCTATGCACCCGGTGTGACGCAAAATACGGAGCACGTATTTGGTTTGTGTGTGTCGCGACATGTGCCTGTACAGCTCGCTCCACGTGAGCATTTGCAATACAAATGGTTGCCTTATCGTGACGCGGCTGACGCCTGTTTTTCGGCGTCGAATGCTGAGGCAATTTTGCAATTGCCTGCCATGCTGACACCCGTTCATCAATAACTCACCAATTACCCACCAATTATTCATCAATCACCGGAAGCTCCATGAAACTGCGCATTGCCACCTACAATATTCATAAAGGGGTTAGCGCGTTTGGACGGCGTGCCCGCATTCATGCGATCAAAGAAGCGATTGATTTATTGGACGCGGATCTGATTTTTTTGCAGGAAGTCCAAGGACAGCACGACCTTCACGCAATTCGTCATCCGCACTGGCCGGGACAATCGCAGCATGATTTTTTGGCGGGGGATTCGCATCATTCCAGCTATGGTATGAATGCAGTTTATGATCACGGCCATCATGGGAATGCTTTGCTCAGCCGTTATGCGATTGCCGCATCGACCAATCATGATGTATCCGACCATGCGTATGAGCAGCGCGGCATCCTGCATTCTGTCATCAAGGCGCCTGCTGCGGATATTCATTGCTTTGTGATCCATCTGGGATTATTTGCGGCCAGTCGCCGCCGTCAGGTACAGGCATTGATTACGGAGATACAAAATAGCCTGCCACCCGATGCCCCCTTGATTATCGCCGGTGATTTTAATGACTGGCGCAATCATTTGAGTACCAGCCTGTACGAACATCTCGGCGTCAGGGAAGTGTTTGACGATGGACAGCACCGCGCGCTTCACTCATTGCTTCCATTGCGTAAAAATACGATTAAAACTGGCCGGACCTTTCCTGCCGGGTTACCTTGGTTGAGTCTGGATCGCGTTTATGTACGAGGTTTTGCGGTACAGCAGGCGCAGGTGTTGTCGGGTGCGCCATGGAATAAATTATCGGACCATGTGCCTATCGTTGCGACACTGGAGTTTCTTGCCCCTGTGATTTCGGATCATGCGTAAGCTTCAGTTTGTCGCCGGAAATCAGATTCGCTTACTATTTTGCGGCGATGAGTATTTCTCTGCGCTGATCGGTGAAATTGATCGTGCCAGTCAGGAAATTTATCTAGAGACCTACATCTTTGCCCATGACGCGACGGCGCTTCAGGTGCAGCAGGCACTGGTGCGTGCGATCGCCCGTGGCGTTATCGTCCGGGTGATTGTTGACTGGCTGGGGAGTGGTGGAAAACAGTCTGAGCTGCTAGTGGCCAGCATGCTGCAACAAGGCATACAGTGTCGCAACTTTAATCCCTGGTTCAAGCGTGGTCTGGTACGGACTCATCGAAAGATTTGTGTGATTGATCAGCGCTGCGCTTTGGTCGGTGGCTTAAATATTATTGATGATCTGATTGCCGATGATGGGTCCGAGGAGGCACTTCAATTTCCGCGCTGGGATTTTGCGGTACATATTGCGGGGCCGCTGGTGTCGCATATCCATCTGGAGGTATGTGCGCAATGGATGCGGCTTGGGCGCTTGAATTTAAAATCACGCTTTCAGCTCATGCGTCATCTGCGTGAAGATATTCATTCCAGTTCGCATCAGGCGATGCTGGCGAGTTATGTGGTGCGGGATAATCTGCGAAATCGCGCCACAATACAGCGCGCTTATTTACAGGCACTTGGCCTGGCAAGAAAGCGGGCAATTCTTGCTAATCCGTATTTCGCACCAGGTCGTAAGTTACGTACCGCGCTGATTTCGGCTGCCAGTCGCGGTGTGGATGTCACCTTGCTGATTGGAGTCGGTCAGTTCAAGTTGCAGGATGCGGTCACTCATTCTTTTTATCCCAAACTACTGAAACATGGCGTCAAAATTGTCGAGTATCGTAAGACCCAATTGCATGCGAAAGTCGCCGTGATTGATCATGACTGGGCCACGGTGGGATCGAGTAATTTTGATGGGCTCAGTTTATTCCTGAATCAGGAGGCGAATATCGTCATTCGCGATCAGGAATTTGCAGAGCAATTAATCGTACATCTGGAGCAGGGTATTGCAGACGGTGTCACCGTGGTCGCCGAGGATTATGCGAATCATCCCTGGTACAAGCGCGTCTGGTACGGTATTGCCTATCTTATTTACCGCTTCCTGATGCGGGTCGTGACCTTCGGTAGCTATACCTCATGAGATCGTCATGAGATTGTATGGCGTTGACTTTACCTCGGCGCCCAGCAAGCGTAAGGGGATTACGGTTGCGGGTGCGGTGTTGCGTGATCAGACGCTGGTATTGCAATCACTGTCGGTGCTAGATGACTTCGCCGCGTTTGATGCCTGGCTGATGCGGCCTGGTCCCTGGATTGCGGGTTTTGATCTGCCGTTTTCCTTGCCGCGTGAATTGATTGTGCATCTCGGCTGGCCACAGGACTGGCCTGCGCTGATGCAGCAGCTAAACAGCATCTCACGCGCTGGAATGCGCGAGTTGTTTAAGGCATTTTGCGACGCCAGACCTGTTGGCAATAAATTTGCCCATCGCGCTACTGATAAGCCAGCAGGTTCGTCGCCTTCCATGAAGTGGGTGAATCCGCCAGTGGCCTACATGCTGCATGCAGGTGCGCCACGCTTGCTGCGTAGCGGACTGGTTTTGCCCGGCATGCATGGCATTGTCCAGCCCGATTCTAGAATTGCACTGGAGGCCTATCCCGGAATGCTGGCGCGCAGCATCACCTCGGCATCGTATAAGAGCGACGACCGGCGCAAGCAAACGCCGGAACGCCTCGAAGCAAGGCGATCCATCATCGCCGCACTTGAACGCGGCGCTATCCCCTGGGGTATCACTGTGGACTGCGCTGAGTTTCGCCAGTCCCTGCTCGATGATGGTAGCGGGGATTTGCTGGATGCCTTGTTGTGTGCTGTTCTGGCGGCGTGGGGATGGCAGCGACGCGATGAAAATTTTGGCTTGCCTGTCTTCGACGCGCTGGAAGGATGGATCGTTGGTGCAGACGTGAATGCCCCGGATCAAGCGTGATTTGATAGAAGAGTAAATGCTATACTACTATCTAGTATATTTTTATTACCTACGCAGAATAAGCGGATTAGCAGTATTTTTAGTAAAAATAGGGGGAGTATTGGTGATTGCTACATCTGAGCAGTTTGCCCTGTCTGCGCCGCAGCCAAAATTCCCGCGGTAATGAAGCGTAGCAAATGGGGCGTTGCAACCTCGGCATTGCGCGCCGGGCACAGGCCTTCCGACAGGCGTTCCATTCGTGTATCTACCACGTGATGCAGCAGGGCACCCAAGGCAAATTGATAGCACCAGAACACCGTGGCTTTCGGCGCAGACGGTAGCGCTCCGCTCAGTGCGTCAATGAATTCGCGTGCCATCGGATCGTAAAATTCGCGGGTGATCCTGTCGCTTGCCTCATGCCGGTCAACCACGCCCCGCATCACAATCCGTGAAAAATTCACCCCGTGATCCTGTTCATTGAGCTTGAGTACCGGACTGATAAATGCCGCGATAATTGCATTGAGAGCGATCGCCGGATCTGTATGCAGGCGCGCGCGCCGTAGCTCCGATAAGCGCTCCGCAATATAGCCGCTATGATGCTCGTAGATCGCGTGATACAACTCATTCTTGGCGCCGAAGTAGTAACCTACCAAGGCGACGGGCACACCAGCCTCATGGGCGATATCACGTATCGACACACCCTGGTAGCTTTGTTCTGCAAAACACTTCTCAGCGGCGATCAGGATCGCGCGCTTTCGTCCGTTTAAATCATCCAATGAGCTCATAGCACGATAGGGTAGAAAGCAATTGCTTGGTGCGCTGATTGTACGACCGTACAAGCATTTGTCTATGCGCGCCGCAGCATTTGCACCCGATCTGTGCAAACCAGGCTGCATGTTTTATAAATATCTTGTGTTTGTCATGGGGCTGAAATACATTGCAAGAAAATAGAATGAACGTGTTAAAACCAGGCGCGCAGTTCTGCTGCCATTCGCCACCCGGGACAAATGACTGACTCCATCCGTATCGACAAGTGGCTCTGGGCCGCCAGATTTTTTAAAACACGCACGCTCGCCACTAACGCGGTTGAATTGGGACGCGTGCTTCAGAATGAACAACGGGTCAAACCCGCGCACAGTATCAAGTCCGGCGATGTGCTGGAGATCCATCATGCCGATCAGATCTGGGTAATTGAGGTTCTGCGAATATCGGATGTACGCGGCGCCGCCAGCGTTGCTCAAACCATGTATCAAGAAACTGCTGCCAGCGCAGAACATCGGGCTAAGTCGGCGCAAGATAAAAAATATTTTAAGGAACCGAGTGCAGCGCTTAGCGGTCGCCCGACCAAGCGCGACCGACGGTTGCTTGATTTTAGTAGAAGCTAAAGAAGGTAGAGCGAGGCAGCAGTGCGTGCCTCAAAGCGGTTCAAGTAAGTGAGCCTCTAAATAGATACTCTCCTCTAAAGGCGCTTTCTGGTTTGACTTTTAGTGCGCTGTGCTTAATAGTACGAGCGTTCGATTAATTCACATGTTTGCATCAAATCTGTGCAAACATGAATCATTTCAACACGATTAAATGTATTATGAATATGACATCGAAATTCATGCGTAAAGGCGAGCTAACCCGCGCCGCCATTCTGGATGTTGCACTGGATGCAGCCAGCCGTGATGGTATCGAGGGTTTAACTATCGGCTTGCTGGCTGACAAAATGAACATGAGCAAGTCCGGCGTGTTCGCCCATTTTGGTTCGCGTGAAGATTTGCAGATTGAGGTGTTGAAGCTGTATCACCACCATTTCGAGCAAGAAGTGTTTTATCCAAGTATGAAAGAAGAGCGTGGCTTGCCCCGTTTGCAGTCGATGTTTGCCCTTTGGGTCAAACGTGTCACCGTTGAAATTGCTTCTGGTTGCATCTATATCAGTGGCGCAGCGGAATACGATGACCGTCAGGGCCCGATCCGAGATGAGCTGGTCGGTATGGTGCATGCATGGCAGGGCGCGTTGCGCCGTGCTGCGACTCAGGCAATTCAGCTTGGGCATTTGCACCATGATGTCGACCCTGAGCAGATCGTGTATGAAATGTATGGACTGATTCTGGCGTTACACCACGATGCGCGTTTTTTGCGCAAACCTGGCAGTGTAGAACGCGCAGAAGCAGGATTTGAACGACTGATCGAATGTTATGCGCCAGAGTCGGTCATCGCTTAGCCATTGTTGAAAAAGGCATTGAAAGCAGGTCGGACGCAGGCGTAAAAGAACACCAGAGAATTTGTCACACCCCCGTCTTAATTTTGTTTTATTTTTAGCCTTCAGGAGAAAATCATGGGTCAATACGTCGCTCCCTTGCGTGATATGCAGTTCGTTCTGCATGAACTGTTAGCCGTAGAAGGCGAATTAAAGCATTTGCCAAAATACGAAGAAATTGATGCTGATATCATCAATCAAGTGCTGGAAGAAGGCGGCAAATTTACGTCGCAAGTGCTGTTCCCGCTGAACCATTCCGGCGATCGTGAAGGCTGTCATCACGACAAAACAACGCACGCCGTGACGACACCAAAAGGCTTTAAAGAAGCCTACAAACAATACGTAGAAGCTGGCTGGCCAGCACTCTCTTGCGATCCTGAATTCGGTGGTCAAGGCTTGCCACTGGTATTGAATAACTCATTCTACGAAATGATGAATTCTGCCAACCAGGCATGGACTATGTACCCTGGTTTGTCACATGGCGCCTACGAATGCATCCACGAACACGGCACCCAAGAACAAAAAGATCTGTACTTGCCAAAATTGATCAGCGGCGAATGGACTGGCACAATGTGTCTGACCGAACCACATTGCGGCACCGATCTTGGCATGCTGCGCTCTAAAGCAGAACCACAAGCTGATGGCTCTTACATGATCTCCGGCGCGAAGATTTTTATCTCCGCTGGTGAACACGATATGGTTGATAACATCGTGCATCTGGTGCTGGCACGTTTGCCTGGCGCGCCAGAAGGTTCCAAAGGTATTTCTCTGTTTATCGTGCCTAAATTTTTGCCCAATGCGGATGGTAGCGTTGGTGCTCGTAATCCAATTTTTTGCGGCGCGATTGAAGAAAAAATGGGCATCCACGGCAATTCAACCTGCCAGATGAATATGGACGGCGCAAAAGGCTGGTTGATCGGCGGACCGAACAAAGGTCTGAACGCGATGTTCGTGTTCATGAACGCGGCACGTCTGGGCGTGGGTATGCAAGGTTTAGGTCTGACCGAAATCGCTTACCAAAATGCCTTGGTCTATGCAAAAGACCGTATCCAGATGCGCAGCCTGTCTGGTGTGAAAGCACCGGATAAGCCAGCCGATCCTATCATCGTGCATGCCGATGTGCGTCGTATGTTGTTCACTGCAAAAGCCTACGCAGAAGGCGCCCGCGCATTCTGTTCCTATGTAGCCTTGCAACTGGATAAAGAGCTGAATCATCCTGATGAAGAAGTGCGTAAAGAATGCGCTGACGAAGTCGCTTTGCTGACACCGATCATCAAAGCCTTTATCACTGATAACGCATGGACCGCCACATCCGAATGTATGCAAGTCTACGGCGGTCACGGTTTTATCGCTGAGTGGGGCATGGAGCAATATGTACGTGATTCACGTATCAATATGATTTACGAAGGTACTAACACCGTCCAGTCTCTGGACTTGTTAGGCCGTAAAATCCTCGGTGACAACGGTGCGAAGCTGCGTAAGTTCGGCGCGAAAGTACAAGCATTTGTTGAGGCGAACGGCACCAATGAAGCAATGAGCGAGTTCGTTACTCCGTTAGCGGAGTTGGGCGATAAGGTCACTAAGCTGACCATGGAAATTGGCATGAAGGCATTCCAGAATCCAGATGAGGTTGGCGCTGCTGCTGTGCCGTACCTGCGTGTTGTCGGTCATATGGTGTACAGCTATTTCTTCGCACAAATGGCAAAAATCGCTCTGGAAAAACAAGATTCAAGCGATACCTTCTATAAAGCAAAACTGGCGACTGTACGTTTCTACTTCGCCCGTCTGTACCCAGAAACAGCGATGCTGATTCGTCAAGCACGTTCTGGTTCTGCAAATCTGTTATCGCTCGAAGCGGATTTGTTCTGATGAAATACTGAGCAGGTGTGAGGTGCACTTTTGCAGAGCGCAACATGTGCACCTTCACGCCTCTCTTCCATTTCAAACGGTGTGCACGGCGCACCCTGCGAGATCTAAGCCTCTCCCGTCATTGAGAGAGGGCACAAAGAAATTGCTTTTCGCTGTTCTACGAATTCCACATGAGGTTAAAAATGACCAATTTCATCGTTAAAAAAGTCGCCGTTCTTGGTGCCGGTGTGATGGGCGCGCAAATTGCTGCGCACTGCATCAACGCAAAAGTACCTGTCGTATTGTTTGATCTGCCAGCTAAAGAAGGCCCGAAAAACGGTATCGTTTTGCGCGCCATCGAGAACCTGAAAAAATTGAATCCTGCGCCGTTCGGCAACAAAGATGACGCTGCTTTGATCGAAGTCGCCAACTACGAAGACAATCTGGAATTGCTCAAAGGTTGCGACCTGATCATTGAAGCAATTGCTGAACGTATGGATTGGAAGCATGATCTGTACAAGAAAGTGTCACCGTATATCGCGCCAAATGCGATCTTCGCGTCAAACACATCTGGTCTGTCGATCACGGCCTTGTCCGAAGGTTTTGAGGCTGAATTAAAAGCCCGTTTCTGCGGCGTGCATTTCTTCAATCCACCGCGCTATATGCACCTGGTTGAATTGATACCGACGGTAGCAACTCGTCCAGAAATCATCGACCAGCTCGAAGGTTTCCTGACTACGTCATTGGGCAAAGGCGTTGTACGCGCTAAAGATACACCGAACTTCATCGCCAACCGCGTTGGTATTTTCGGTATGCTCGCCACGATTTATGAAGCAGAGAAATTCGGTCTGTCCGTTGACGTGGTCGATGATCTGACCGGTAAAAAACTTGGTCGCGCTTCGTCCGGTACTTTTCGTACTGCCGACGTCGTAGGTTTGGACACGATGGGCCATGTCATCAAAACGATGCAAGATAATTTGTCCGACGATCCATTCTTTGCTGTCTACAAAACACCAGAAGTATTGGCCAAGCTGGTTGCCGCTGGTGCACTGGGTTCCAAGACTGGCGCAGGTTTCTATAAAAAAGTTGGCAAAGATATTCAGCGCCTGGATTTCGCCACAGCGCAGTATGTGACTGGTGGTGCAAAGGCGGATGACGTTGTTGCCCGTATGCTGAAAGAAAAAGATCCGGTCAAGAAAATGAAGACCTTGCGTGAATCGACCAATGTACAGGCGCAGTTCCTGTGGGCGATTTTCCGCGATGCTTTCCACTACATCGCTGTGCACGGCGCAACGATTGCCGATAATGCACGCGACATCGATTTCGCAATGCGTTGGGGCTTCGGCTGGAACGTCGGTCCGTTCGAGACATGGCAAGCATCCGGCTGGCAAGAAGTTGCTGGTTGGGTGAAAGAGGATATCGATGCGGGTAAAGCATTGTGTAACGCACCCTTACCAGCCTGGGTATTTGACGGACGTACAGGTGTACATACAGCAGAGGGCTCCTGGTCAGCGGCGAGCGGCACTTATGTACCACGCTCTACATTAGCGGTATATGATCGTCAGGCTTTCCGCGCTCCTGTATTGGGCGCTGGTGCACCGACTGGTGCAACCGCAGGCACGACTTTCTTCGAAGATGACTCCGTGCGTATCTGGCACCAGGGTACTGATCAGAAACCTGATGACGTACTGATCTTGTCCATGAAAACCAAGATGCACGTGATTGGCCCTGGCGTCATTGAAGGTATGGAAAAAGCGATTGCCGAAGCCGAGAAGAATTACAAAGGCCTGGTGATCTGGAATGCGGATGCTGCCGAGGGCGGTGCGTTCTCCGCTGGTGCTGATTTGCAAGCAATGTTGCCATTGTTTATGTCAGGTGGTGTCAAGGCTATCGAGCCAGCGATCTCGCGCCTGCAACAAGCGCATCAAGGCTTGAAATACGCGAATGTCCCTGTCGTCGCTGCGGTTGCCGGTCTGGCGCTCGGCGGTGGTTGCGAGCTGATGATGCACGCAGCGAAACGCGTGGCTTCTATCGAATCGTATATTGGTCTGGTCGAAGTCGGTGTAGGTCTGGTGCCAGGCGGCGGCGGTTTGAAAGAAGCCGCAGTCCGTGCCGCAGCAGATGCCAAAGGCACTGACTTGCTGCAATTCTTGAAGAATTACTTCACCAATGCAGCGACAGCCGCCGTATCTAAGTCTGCATTAGAAGCGCAAAAAATGGGTTACCTGTCGCAAGACGACGTGATCGTATTCAATGCCTACGAGTTGTTGCATGTAGCGAAAGTTGAAGCACGCGCTATGTTTGATGCTGGCTATCGCGCACCAATGCGTAAGCTGGTGCCAGTCACTGGTCGTCACGGTATCGCATCGATCGCAGCACAACTGATCAATATGCGTGATGGCGGTTTCATCTCTGCACATGATTACAAACTCGGCAAGATGATTGCCGAAGTAGTCAGCGGTGGCGACATCGACAACGGTAGTCTGGTCAGCGAACAATGGTTGCTCGACCTGGAGCGCAAAGCGTTTATGGAATTATTGAACCATCCAAAAACGCAAGAGCGGATCATGGGCATGATGCAAACTGGCAAGCCAGTTAGAAACTAATCGGAGTACACAACATGACTAAACAACTTCAAGACGCTTACATCGTCTCAGCAACTCGTACCCCGATCGGCAAATCTGGTCGCGGCATGTTCCGTAATACACGTCCTGACGATCTGCTGGTGCGCGTATTGCAATCTGCATTTGCTCAAGTACCTAACCTCGATCCAAAACTCGCAGAAGACGCCATCATCGGTTGCTCTTTCCCAGAAGGTCCGCAAGGTCTGAACCTCGCTCGTATGGGCGTGTTACTGGCAGGTTTGCCAAATACGATTGGTGGCGTCACCATCAATCGTTATTGCGCATCCGGTATCACGGCAGTTGCAATGGCGGCAGATCGTATCCGCGTCGGTCAGGCCGATGTCATGATCGCAGGCGGTGTTGAATCGATGTCCATGGTACCAATGATGGGTAACAACCCATCCATGAACATGGCGATTCTGAAAGATGAAAACGTCGGTATGGCTTACGGCATGGGTCTGACGGCAGAGAAGGTCGCGCAACAATGGAAAGTCTCGCGTGAAGCGCAAGATGCGTTTGCCCTGCAATCTCATCAACGTGCCATCGCTGCGCAAAACGCGGGTTACTTTGACGCAGAAACTACCTCGGTTGACATCATTGACCGCGTGCCAAATCTGTTGACTGGCGAAATCGAATTAAAAACCCGTACCGTCAGCCGTGACGAAGGTGCACGCCCAGATACTTCCTTGGAAGGCTTAGCAAAACTGCGCCCAGTGTTCGCAAACAAAGGTAGTGTGACTGCAGGTAACAGCTCGCAAACGTCGGACGGCGCTGGCGCACTGATTCTGGTCAGTGAAAAAATCTTGAAGCAATTCAACCTGACTCCGCTGGCACGTTTCGCGTCCTTCGCTGTACGCGGCGTGCCACCAGAAATCATGGGTATCGGCCCTAAAGAAGCGATTCCGGCAGCCTGCCGTGCTGCTGGCATTACCCAAGATCAGATCGACTGGTTTGAGCTGAACGAAGCCTTTGCAGCACAGTCTCTGGCCGTGGTACAAGACCTCGGTCTCGATCCAGCTAAAGTCAATCCTATGGGCGGCGCGATTGCTCTCGGCCATCCGCTGGGCGCGACTGGCGCTATCCGTTCTGCGACCACGATCCATGCTTTGCATCGCAATAATCTGAAGTACGGCATGGTGACGATGTGCGTTGGTACCGGCATGGGGGCAGCAGGCATTTTCGAACGTATGTAAATGGAAGACTTTGATTAAGCTACTGCGCAACTCAATTTTTACCTGCGATGCTCAACGTACTAAAGTACGCCTGCGCTTCTCGATTAAACCTTGAGCCGGTCGCTACACTTACTCAAAGCTTCCGCTACTCTGATTCAGCTACTGCGCGACGCAATCTTCAGTCGGCGATGCTCACCGTACTTTCGTACAGCTGCGCTTCTCAACTGAACCTTGAGTCGCTCGCTACTCTGTCTCAGTATTTCCAAATCCCGATGCAAACAAAAAAACCGCATATGAAATTTTCTGTGCGGTTTTTTATTGATCAATCGAGCAAAAAATGGATAGTCAGCTTGATTCAGCAAATTCCAGCATAATCTGTACAGCATAAATTTAATCAAAACTCAGGAGATCACATGGATATTTTGACCCAAATAGAGAATGGCGTTTTGACGATTACTTTTAATCGTCCGGAAAAGAAAAATGCCATCACCACCGTGATGTATCAGGCGATGGCGGACGCAATTACCGCGGCAGAGGACAATACTGCCGTACGCGCAATCCTGATTAGCGGCAGGCCCGAGATTTTTACTGCCGGTAACGACCTCGAAGATTTCATGAAAAACGCCACCGCAGAGCAACAAGGCGTGCCGTCCGTTTATCAATTCATGCACGCATTGAGTCACACCAGTAAGCCAGTAATCGCCGCAGTCTCTGGTGCCGCAGTCGGTATCGGCACGACTCTGCTCATGCATTGCGACATGGTATATCTGGCCGATAACGCCAAACTGTCAATGCCATTCACGCAATTAGGTTTATGCCCTGAATTCGCGTCCAGCCTGATTTTCCAGCAAATCGTTGGCTACCAGCGTGCAGCAGAAAAATTAATGCTAGGCGAAGCATTCAGCGCTCAAGAAGCCTACGAGATCGGCTTCGTCAACAAGGTATTGCCTTTAGACGAATTGCTGCCATACGCACAGAAACAAGCCGCTAAATTAGTCGCCTTGCCGGCAGCGTCCATCCGCGCAACCAAACGCTTAATGAAAGGCAATCAGCACGAGGCCATTATTGCGAAGATGGGCGAGGAAAATAAATACTTCCGCACAATGCTGACAGCGCCAGAAGCCAAAGAAGCATTCATGGCATTTTTTCAAAAGCGTAAACCTGACTTCTCACAGTTTTCTTGATCTAATGATGGCTGTTTCGTAAGAGATGGCAGTGTTTGCTTGAAAGTCCGCATGATTGCGGACTTTTTTATGCGACAAAATTCAACTGATCTGGAGTATTGATTATTTTTGATGCGTATATCTCCGGGATTTCATAGAGTCTTGGCGTGCTTGCATCTGAATTAATTCTAAGTCTGAGCAGATTTGTCTCAATGTAGGTTTTATAAACAAAATTGGGATTGTCAGTTTATACATTAAAAATGGTGGTATTTTTCTCATATTTGAATTATATTCTCAAATATGAGAAATAAAACTGTCAACACTTTTACCAATATTCCAGAGTCCACTGCCTCGGAATTGCTTAGCTCGATGGAGTTGCGACTTGCGCTCCGGCTCGCTAGTTTGCGAACTGAGCACAACCATTCACTCGACGGACTTGCCGTTGCGAGTGGCATTAGTCGCGCTACTTTATCGCGCCTTGAGCGTGGAGAAACCAGCCCGACGGCAAGCTTACTTGGTAAGTTATGTGCGGTCTACGGGATCAGCATGTCACGACTACTCGCAGGCGTTGAACCGCAACTTGCAAGCTTTATTCCGTACAGTTCACAGCCAATTTGGGTTGACCCAGAATCCGGCTTTCATCGACGAATTGTTTCTCCTCCGTCGCGCGATTTTAAAATAGAGATGGTCGAGATCGTGCTACCAGCGGGTGGTGTTGTTACCTACGATGCTCCTATCGTGTATGGCACAGAGCAACATTTGTGGATGCTGGATGGCGTACTTGAATTGAAAATAGATGGCACGGAATATCGTTTAACGCAGGGCGATTGCCTGCGATTTCATATGCGTGGCGCGGCTCATTTTAGGTGTCCCGGCCCTGTTGCTGCCCGCTATGCAAGTCTTAGCTGTCACCCGGAATAATCGAATACCCACGTTGGTTCGGTCAATGCATTCAAGCTGATGGGCGCTTAGTTTGATGGCAGTAATAAGTAAACTACTTACGAGCAGAAAAGGCTTTCAACAGTAAGAGAAAAAATGACTTAATTAAGCAAACGATAGTAAACCAAATATTGCTTTGCGCTAAATGGAATGCCGCTCTTTGGACTTGAACCCGGTTAGCCATGACTAATTATTTTGATACGAGCAGTAATCCCCAAAAAATTTATACGCGTCTGGCCTTGATCGGGATCGTTATGGTGATCTTTCCGTTTGTCGCCTCCAACTTTGGTAATTCCTGGGTGCGGGTAATGGACTTTGCCCTCCTATATATTATGCTCGCGCTAGGGCTGAATATTGTCGTTGGATTTGCTGGTCTGCTTGACATGGGGTATATCGCTTTTTATGCGCTAGGCGCATATATGAGCGGTTTGCTGGCATCACCACAATTTGCGGTGGTGCTGGAGTCGTTGGTAAGTCATTACCCAGCTATCGGGAATTTCTTGATAGTCATTTTCGGATCAGAAGTCGCCCAAAACGGTATTCATTTGTCTGTCTGGTTTATCGTTCCGCTCAGTGCCGCATTGGCGGGTTTTTTTGGCATTTTGCTCGGTGCTCCCACGCTCAAGTTGCGTGGCGATTATCTGACAGTCGTGACACTCGGTTTTGGTGAAATTATCCGTATCTTGATCATTAATTTCAACAACCCGGTCAACATCACGGATGGCCCGAAAGGGATCAACATGATCGATCCAATCCGGATTTTTGGCGTATCGCTACACGGCCAGGCTGGTTCTAACGCCACTGTGTACTTGGGAAATTTTTCGATGCCGTCAGTAAATGCCTACTATTTTCTGTTTCTAACACTGTGCATCGGGATCATTTTTGTAACCGTGCGCTTGCAAAATTCACGTCTAGGTCGCGCTTTTGTTGCGATCCGAGAAGATGAAATCGCTGCCAGGGCGATGGGAATAAATACCAGCAAAATCAAACTGCTGGCATTCACGATGGGTGCTTCCTTTGGTGGTGTCGCAGGGGCAATGTTTGCCGCATTTCAGGGCTATATATCGCCAGAGTCATTCTCGCTAACCGAGTCGATTTCAGTACTGTCCATGGTGATTTTGGGCGGGATGGGACACATTCCTGGCGTAATATTAGGAGCCTTGATTCTTACAGTGCTACCTGAGATCTTGCGTCACATTGTTAATCCCCTACAACATGTTTTATTCGGACAGATTTTGATGCCCGCAGAAGTGTTACGTCAATTATTGCTCGGATCGGCCTTGGTATTAATTATGCTGAATCGACCGGCGGGCTTGTGGCCGTCTCCAAAGCACGAGGATGCTTAGTATTAGGATGGCAGTAATCTTTTAGTCGCGATAACTTGCGAAAGAGTAGCGCGTCAATACGTGTTGAAATGCTCAGAAAGCAAAAAAAGTCGCGTGTATTTATATAAGCAAAAATTGAACGAGAGACAATTGGCATGATGAAATTGTGCGAAGTTTGGTGATGAAAATAAATACTTCTGCACAATGCTGACAGCACCAGAAACCAAAGAAGCATTCATGACGTTTTTTATAAAAAGAAAGCCAGACTTCTCAGCGTTTTCTTGATGTAATGGAGGCTGTTCTATAACCTCTGTACTAGGCCAGTTAATTTAGGAGTCAATATGAAGTCGAAACGCAACTTTCTCATTTGTCTTGCCTTGCTAGCCGTGGCGCAGCCTGCTATTTCGCAAGACCAGACGTCGCCTCAATCTTTGTTGGTCGGGCGGTGGCGTCATATGACTCTGGTGAGAATTGTGGATGGAACAACGCTTGCACCACAGCATTTTGATGGGAGTGGATTGCTTGAGTTTACCAATTCCAACACCTGGCAGTTAACTATGCCGAACAATAAGTCTGCAGGCACTTATAAGTGGCTGGAATCTGGAGAGCTGGAAGCGACCACACTGGAGTCCGGTCTTGCAATTCAGGTTGGAGCCGTTTCTCGGAAGCAGGTGCGAGTTGATAATGATCGCCTGAATCTGATCACGGTTCAGACCGCTGCGGAGGCGGCGAAGTTCCAGCCACCAGCAAAGCCAGGAGTTCGTCGCTCCTCGGATGTCGTTATTACTTCAATCTTCTCCAGGGTTTCGTCTGAGAAGTGACGATCGTGTCTGGGCTAAAAACAATGCCAAGTTCGTTATGGGCGTCTGAGAATTTGTCAGATCTAGCATAAGCGAGATCTGACGCAAGATACAACAGACGAGAGATAAGAGCCAGATCTAGGATTTTTTGCGCATACTCAGCGCAAGTCCTGTCAGGCCTAAAAATAACAAAGCGATCGATGCAGGCTCAGGTACTGCCGTGATAACGCGGAAATCGTCAGCAGCTGAATTGGCCAAATTAAACACAGTAATTGTTCTGCGGTCGGCAGACAGCGTGATAGTGTCTGGTCCGCCGAGTTCAAACCCTTGTCCGCTGTTGGAATACAAGGTGCCAAAAAATCCCAGGAAGTTAGTGGCACTGAGTCCGCCATCCAGTACATCAATTCCCAGCACGTCGGTATCAAATGTAATGGTGCCAGAATAGCTTTGGTTGTTGGTCGACGCGTTACCGACCGGGTCAGCATGATAATAATAGCTATCGATGGTGGTGCCTGCAGGAACTGCGCCTCCACTCAGACTGCCGTTACTGTTATAAAAACCTGGCGTGGAGATATTGACCAGTGCATTGCCGCCGAGCAAATAGCTCATTTGCTCTTTAAACAGGAATGCGGTTTTATTGTTTTCCAGCCCGGAATTTGTGACCACACTTGCCGGCGGCAGAATCCATTGTATGTTGCCCGTGATTGCGATGATATTGGCGTATGCCGATGTACAGAATAAGAAAGTCGCTGCCATTGCAATGCCGCAATGTTTAATCAGTTGAGTCGGGTTCTTCATGTAAGCTCCTGATGAAATTGATCCCCCGGAATGAATCTGCGAGTGTCTGGTGAGGGACAAGTCAGTGCAATAGCACGAACCGTACCCATGTGCATGATGACCACTCAAGATGCTGATTAATAAGGCTTATAGTTGTTTTTTTAAATTATTAAAAATAGAAAATATTGTGCTTCTCCGGGAGCGATGTAATATTTTCTGACAGCTGGCAACGAGATAGAAAAACGCTGCAGCGAAGAATCTCACGCTGCCAGATCGTCAATCAGAGTGCATGCATTCATCGGGGTGAGATGCGATCCAGGGATGAAGATGGTCCCAGGACGTCACCATCACTGCAGGCGAATGGTGACGTCGAATATCCAGGTGCGGCGAATTTCGATTACGTCGTACTGGCGCGCCAGAGCGGGCGTGAACGCGGGATAGGGTGCCTGGCTGGCCACGACTTTTCGTATCGCGTCGTCGATAGCGGCGACACCGCTGGAGACGACAAAAGTCACTTTCTCTACAGAGCCGTCTGCGCGGATCGCCACTGTCACTAAAGGCTGGACATGGGGTTGTTTGACCACTTCGCGAACCATATCAAATGCCATGTTTCTCTCAATCTTCCGGCTCATCGCTTCTGCGTAGAGTACGAGATCGGCGTTTGCATCGGCGCGTCCGAGTAGCCAGCCACGGCGAAGATTGCTCACCGAGGGCAGCAGCGTGCGTGACGGGTTTTTCAAAGCGGCATCGCGCTGAGCGGCCTCCTCGCTGAGTTGCTTCCCGATGGCGCGCAGCCGCTCTTCACGCGTCGCCTCATATTCTGCCCGTTCCCGCTGTACTTGTTCTAGCTTGTCTCTCTCTTGTTTTGCCTGCTCTTTTTGTAGTGTCTCTCGGCGCAAATTTTCTTGATGCAAATTTTCTTGTCGCAGACTCTCTTGACGGGCAAGTTCCTGACGTTCGGCAGCCATCCGCTCCGTCTCTTTACGTGCGGCTTCGCTTCTGGCTGCTTGCTCTGCGCGCGCGGCGTCTTGTCGTAGCTGCTCTTGCCGCGCTGTGTCGAGCTGGGTTTGCCTGATCTGTTCTTGTCGTGCAGCTTCTCTGCGAGCAGCTTCCAGTCTGGACGCTTCAGCTTTGGCAAGTTCTTGTCGAGCCGTTTCTTGTTTGGCCTGTTCGGTTTGCCTTGCCTGCTCTTTTTGTGCTGCGTCTCGCCGTAGTTTTTCTTGCTGCGCAAGCTCCTGGCGTTGGGTTTCAAGACGCTCAGCCTCTTTGCGCGCCGCTTCGTTTTTAGCAGTTTGTTCAGCGCGTGCAGCATCTTGTAGTAATTGCTCTTGCCGCGATGCGTCGAGCTGGGCTTGTCGGATTTGTTCTTGTCGTGCCGTTTCTTTGCGACTTGCTTCTGCTCTTGAGGCATCAGCCCGGGCCAGCTCTTGTCGAACGGCCTCCGGCTGAATCTGTTCGGTTTGCCTTGCTTGCTCTTTTTGCAGTGTCTCTCGTCGCAAATTTTCTTGATGCAAACTCTCTTGCTGGGCAAGCTCCTGACGAGCTACCTTCTGGCGTTCGAGTTCCAGTTGAGCAGCTTCATTTTTCGCGATTTTTTCAGCGCGTGCAGCGTCTTGTTGTACCTGCTCTTGCTGCTTATTTTCCCGCTGAGCGGTCGCTATCAGTTCTGCTTGTTTCAATTGTTCGGTGTTCTGCTTCTCGCGCTCAGGTGCGATCTGTTCAGGCGTTTGTTCTTGGGTATCTTGTTTAACCGGTTTTGGCGGTGTGCTGTCCGCATTATTGGTTAAAGAAGTCTTATTAACTTGGGCAGGCGTGTTTTGCGCCACAGAAGTCATCGCTACTACCGTTGGTTGCGGGTCGTATCGTTTCTGCGATGTCATGACCGGCTCCGCAGGCGGAGCGGGGACGACTGTCGGTGTTGTCGCAGGTGTTGGCGGAGGTATCAATACAGGAGCGATCTCGCTGTGTTTCACTGCGGGATCTGACGTCGTCGTTGATGTGAGCTTATCCGACACAGCGGGCGTGCCTACTGCGCTGAGCGTCACCTTGGATAGTTCTGCTGGTTCCGGTGCTGATGTTGAGGTCGTAGGTTGCGCTGGCAGAAGCAGGACGAGTAAATCATTGGCTCCCAGCCGCCTTTCTTTCCAGGGAAAGTTAAGTCCGGGAAGCCCGAACGCCTGACCACCCAAAGTGATGCTCAATAGCAGCGCGTGAGCCAGTAAGGAGAGCAGCAGCGCAGCGCTCAAGCGCGAGGGTTCATTCTGAAAGAAAAGATCAGTTCTCAAATGTCAAACCCTTTGCGCAGATGCCGACGAGATTCCTCGCGTTTCTGCCAGCTCATAATTGATTCATGCGTCGCTAACTTATGTCGATGTCACCGCCGGTGAAGCAGCACTATTGTTGCGTAAAATATGTTGCAATTTCGATTACATGTATTTTACAGGTAGTGGCGTGGTAAATGAAAAAAATACGTCATTTGTGATTGCATATTGGATCGATAGCTTATTGTGTTTTCATGCAATTCCGGTGTGTTTTTTAAAGCAGAATCCCGTGTTCTTATCCTGATAATGGACATCGCTGATTTCACTTAAGGTAGCGCGAAGAGGCGTCGCACCATTTTGGAAAAATACACATTAAAATGACGCGCCATTTTTTTATAAATTGATGTGATCAGCATCAATATTTAATCTGAATACAGTCTTAAATATCAATTACTCATAGGGAGTATATTTTCACTGCCTAAGTAAATAATGCGGTATGAGGCATTTTTATTGAAGTAAGTAGGGGAGTATATGGCTCTCATCTTATTTTCCTGCATCCGCCAGCACGCAGAAATCCGGCATTTCCACCAGGTATATGCTTACTTAGTTTTCCCCTGATCGTCCATGTTTTTCAGGCCAAGCAGGGATTTGATTTTTTCTTTTGCGACGACCAGTACTGCGGCACTGATCGCGGCGAGTATGCCCAGATACAGTTTGTTGATTTCATCCCAGGTTTGCCTGACGAGATCCCAGAAACCATTTTGCACATTGTTCTTGATGTCGACACTCACGGTGATC
The DNA here is from genome assembly GCF_049340185.1 of Undibacterium sp. Rencai35W. NCBI lineage: Bacteria > Pseudomonadati > Pseudomonadota > Betaproteobacteria > Burkholderiales > Oxalobacteraceae > Undibacterium > Undibacterium sp. Rencai35W. The sequence goes on along the minus strand of NZ_JBMPPC010000002.1, from coordinate 547,029 downwards.
TCCGTATCCTGAGCGATCACGGACTTTGGTGTGCCGCTGCAGTCCTCGGATTTATACAGCTCGACCGTGGCGCTGACTTTAAACTTGCCTAGTTTTTTTGGGGTTAATGAAAACGGGATTTCAGAACCGGAGGGCGTGAGTTCGGTGCAGTCTTTACCTATCGCTTTCCATTCAAAATCGGGCGCAATCGGAACGATCTTTGCAGATCTTTTTTGTGGATCGACGCTGAAGGTTTTTTGTGTTTCTGCCTGGCCCGCTTCTTTGGCGGGCACATTGCTCGCCAGTCCTACCCATACCTGCATCTCGCCTGAGCTTTTCATCGGGATTCTGGTATCGGCTCTGACACGCGCCAGATAAAGTGCGTCAGCGTTGGCTGAGTTTAAGCCAGTGGCTGGGCCGGAAGCCGGGCTGAGATTGTCACTGCGCCCGGTGCCTGCGGATTTGCCTGACTCTGCACCAACTGTGGCCAGTGTCGCTTTGTGTGCTTTTTTGTGTTGCTGGCTAACGGTAGCGCGCACACCTGTAACGGTGATTGCTTCTAACTCTGGCATCGCCGTGGGTGGCTTAGCGGTGTCACGATGCGGCGCAGCTTGCGCTGGATACGCTGGAGACGGTGGTGGGGGAGGTGGATGCGACGGCGGAGGCGGTGAAGTATTTACTGCTGCTGGTGTTGATTCGCCCGCCGTGTGAGTCGTTGGCGGTGTATCGGATGCGCAGCCGTTGAGCGCGCTCAGCAGGCACAGAAGCAAGCACAATCTGGTTCGCATGGAATGTCCTTTGAGGCGCGATCAGAAGGCGCCGTTGACTTCTATTATATTGATAAATTTACAATTATCAATGATTTTTATTTGCTTGCTAAGTCTTGGTTGCCGGCACTATGTGCTGGACGGTGAGAGCTTGTTCGTAGTTCTCAATTGGAACTTCTAACAAGCCCTGAATCGATATGTCATGAAGTGACTTAGTCCTGTCTTTTCTCTATGTCTCCGTGCCTCTGTGTTGAGAGGTCTTGGTTTTTTGCGTCGGTCCCGTCGGCATGAATTTTATTTTGGAGGTTTTTAGAAACTTCCTATACGTTACACGCAATGTTGATGCGCCTCCCACGCCTAAAACGCGTGGTAAGGCCCGCCAGTACTGCGGATCAATCTGAGAAGCTATGTAACCCAGAGATGTTTTATATCGCTCGCTCGGCAAAGACTTCTTTTGCTGTAAACATGCCATTCAATGCCGCGGGAAATCCTGCGTAGACCGCCATCTGGGTGATGATCTCGATAATTTCTTCTTTGCTGCAGCCGACGTTGAGCGCGCCATGAATGTGGACTTTTAGTTGAGGCTGGCAATGACCCATCGCTGTCAATGCGGCGACGGTGGCGATCTCCCGGCTTTTGAGGTCCAGACTGGGTCGCGAATAGATATCGCCGAACGGAAACTCAATGGTGTAGCGGGCCAGATCGGGGGCGATATCGCTGAGTGCATCGATGACTTTTTGACCGGCGTCGCCATCGATTTCTGCGAGTTTGCTTAATCCGCGCTGATACCGGCGGGAATCGGTATCGGTGTCACTTGATGCGATGGCGCCGTGGCTGGTGTCTGAGATGGAGGTGCTGTCGGTCATGCTGTTCTCCTGATGTGAAGGATGTTGAGGGAAAACAGCAGCGTAGACCTGAGAGCGGACTCTCAGTCAATAGGGTTTGTGCTACATATCGTATTCGGTATTGCGTTATTTTTTCTTCGAGATTTTGGTGATCGCGGCGATTTCATTATGGTACCAGCGAATTTTTTCTTGTAGCTGGGCGTAGTGCTCTTGCTGTATCTGGATTTGTGAAGCCAGTCGCTGTGCATGAACGTCCAGCATTTGCTGTCGGGCTGACAGTGTTGTTGCGCCTTGTGATCTCAGCGTCGCATACGCGAGGATGTCGGCTAGCGGCATACCGGTATTTTTTAATCGTGTGATGAATGCCATCCAGAGAATGTCGCTATCGCTAAAGTCGCGATGCCCGCTTGCCGTTCTCCGCACATCGGGGAGTAAGCCGATTTTTTCGTAATAGCGAACAGTGTGCGGACTGATGCCGGTGCGACTGGCGAACTCCTGAACATTCATTGGTAAGTCCAGATAGTGATGGTGATCGCGGTCATTGATCTATTGCGCCGATTGTGTATCTAGTGCGGTCTGGCGCATTTGAGCCAGACTCATGCCGGGAGTAATCAGGTTGCCGTCATAGCGCAATTCAATCAGTGCCGGTAGCTGATGAGTGCGGGTATGAGTGAGTGCGCGTTGCAGGGCGGGAGCGAATTCTGCCGTGGTGTTGACGACTTCGCCGCTGGCGCCGTAAGCGCGTGCCAGTGCAGCAAAATCGGGGTTGTGCAAGTCGGTACCGGAGACGCGTGCCGGGAAGGTTTTTTCTTGATGCATGCGGATGGTGCCGAACATGCCGTTGTTAAACACGATGATGATCACACCGGCCTGATATTGCACAGCAGTGGCCAGCTCCTGGCCGTTCATTAGATATTCGCCGTCACCGGCAAAAGTAATCACGGTACGCGCAGGATCAATGATTTTGGCGGCAATACCGGAGGGGACGCTGTAACCCATGGCGCCGGAAGTCGGTGCAAGTTGTGTGCGCCAGCCACCATAGCGGAAATAGCGATGCGCCCAGGTAGCGTAGTTACCTGCGCCGTTGGTGATGATGGTGTCGGCAGGGGCTGACTGCATGATGTCTTGCACGACTTGCCAGAGGTTCAGCGGTGCTTGCTCGTTCTTAAAAATCGCCGGTTCTTGTTGCCATGCCAGCAGTTCTGCGCGTGCTTCTGCAACTGTATGTTGCCAGGCGCTGGCATCGAGTGTTGCCATCTCGGCCAGACACTCGGCGATCTCTTGCATGCCGCTGTTGATCATCAGATCTGCCTGGTACACGCGGCCGAGTTCCAGCGCGTCGCTGTGGATGTGGATGAGTGTCTGGCGCGGGATCGGCGCTTCTAAGATGGTGTAACCGCTGGTGGTCATTTCGCCTAGGCGCGGACCGATGGCGATGATCAGATCTGCTTCCTGCACGCGTTTTGCGAGCTTGGGATTGATGCCGATACCGACATCGCCGATGTAGTGTGGATGGGCATTGTCCATCAGATCCTGAAAGCGGAAAGCGCAGGCAACTGGCAACTGATTGCTGACAGCGAAGCTGGCGATATGCTCGCAGGCTTGCTTGTTCCAGCCGCTGCCGCCGAGCAGCACGAGCGGCCGTTGCGCGTCGGCTAGCAGACGGCGAAATTGTGCAAGCTGACTACCGGAGGCTGAGGCTTGTATCGGAGTGTAATGGCGGGTGTCAGCGACGTCGGCAATTGCGGACAGGCAGTCCTCTGGTAATGCCAGAACGACGGGGCCGGGGCGCCCGCTGGTTGCGACCTGAAAAGCCCGTGCGATGTATTCGGGAATACGATCGGCGCGGTCAATTTGCGCTACCCATTTCGCCATCGGCCCGAACATGCGGCGATAGTCGATTTCCTGAAAAGCTTCCCGCTCAACAAAGTCATTGCCAACCTGGCCGATAAATAAAATCATCGGTGTTGAATCCTGATACGCCGTGTGTACGCCGATGGAGGCATTGGTAGCGCCGGGGCCGCGCGTCACAAAGCAGATGCCGGGTTTGCCTGTCATTTTGCCGTAGGCGTCTGCCATGAATGCTGCGCCACCTTCTTGACGGTTGATGATGAAACGGATGGGACTGTCATGCAGCGCATCCAGCACCGGTAAATAGCTTTCGCCCGGTACACCAAAAATCGTATCGACGCCATGCACTTCTAAAGCATTGACGACCAGCTGACCACCAGAACGCGATTTAATCATGACAATAAGACCAGTTCGGAAAAAACCATACGCTAGCAGAAAGCGCTCGCGTCGTGCTGGCTTTGCGCAGGAAATAGAGCGGTAGTTGTGCAGGATCAGGGTATTTCGATGTTGCGTCGCATCATCCCTGTAGCTGGTACAATAGCGCCCGAAGCAGGCCAGACAATCGCTGGCTTTGGTGTGAGCCAAAGCGGGAGGAAGGTCCGGACTCCATAGAGCAGGGTGACGGCTAACGGCCGTACGTTGAAAGCCAGAGCGCAAGCCGAGGTATAAGGCGAGGAATAGGGCCACAGAGACGAGCGTATTTAGTTACGGTGAAACGCGGTAACCTCCACCCGGAGCAATTTCAAATAGGCACGCGTTGAGGCGGCTCGCGGAGCGTGCGGGTAGAAAGCTTGAGCGGCGGAGTAATCCGTCGCCTAGAGGAATGATTGTCATAGCACGAGGCAGCAATGCGCAGTGCCGTAACAGAATCCGGCCTACCGGCCTGCTTCATTTTTATCTCACATCCATTCATATTCCCACGCACTGCCATTAGGCTCGCACATTTGCATGAAACGGCATGGTTTTTGGAGTAGGGGTATCGCTCACAAAAAACCACCAGACCGCTTGGCAATTCGCTGCCCTTGGCGCACTATTGTTAAAAATCCAGTGTTACACTGATAATAGGTCTCTAGTCGTTTAGACTCATTCGCACTCCCGATGTAATTGTTAACCGACCCTAAGGTAGCGCATGGAGAGAAAAGCAAGTAATCGTCAATGGCATGATTTGCCGACGCTGGCTTTTTTGGTGTTTGTCAGTTTGATTGTGGTCGCGATCATGGCACAGACCTGGTGGTCGATTGTTCAGGATCGTCAGTTAACGCTGAGCGGTGCACAAGAGAACAGCTATTTAACCGTGCGTATTTTGGAAGAGCATGCCAGTCGTATCCTGCATGATGCCACTCGCGCCATTAACGCTGCCGCAGAAGAAATCCAAAGTGATATGGAGCCGGCACCTCACGATGAGGCGGATGTCCGGAAAATCCTGATCAATCAGCGGCAGGATTCCCCTTTTTTGCAATCCCTTTCCATTATCGATACCAAAGGTGTCTTGTGGGGCACTTCATTTCAATACCCGGCCGAACCTCAAAATATGCGCAGCGTCGCGTATGTCAAAGAGTTGCTGGAGCATCCTGATAATCATGAAATTGTCACTGGCAAGCCGATGCAGTTGCCTAATTCCAGTCGCTGGGTATTGCCGGTAGCGAAAAATATTTTTAATCAGCATGGTCAGCACGTTGGTATTTTGCAGGCATATATCGGTTTGGGTTATCTGCGCGAGTTTTATGAGCGTCTGGCAAAAGATGGTGGCGCGGTCATTTCTCTGCATGATGAACAGGGCAATATGTATATCCGTGCGCCGAATGATCCCGTGTATCTCGACCAAAATGTCGCCAAGTCCTTACTGGCAAATAAAATCCGTTCGAATACGGTAGAGGGAAGTGTGCAGGATGGCCCCTTGATTGGCGGTGATGCGTTATTGATTTACACCTACCGCAAGACCATGGATTTTCCTATCGTTCTGGTCTACGCCAAAGACGTTGATACGATCCTGGCAAACTGGCGGGATCGCGCCAGACAAAAACTGATTTTTACCATATTGACGATCTCCTGCATTCTGGCATTCATTTTTTTACTGATAGGAAAAATCCGCCGCTTACGTGGTTCGTCCGAGGAGTTGCGCGCCAGTGAAAACCGTTACCGGATGTTATTTCAGGATGCTGAGGATACGATCCTGCTGATCAACCGCGAATACATCTATGTTGATTGCAATGCGGCGGCACTGGAAATGTTTGGCGTAAAGGATCGTACTGAATTACTGAATAAGCGGGCTGGCCGTTACTCACCTGAGATCCAGCCGGTCAGGCATTTGCCGAGTTTGCAGAGAGATCGCCTTATCGAGACTCTGGTAGATGCGGCGTTTGCTGGTGAGGTGCAGCACTTTGACTGGATCGTGACGCGTAAAGGGGTTTTGCTCTACAGCGAAGTGACCATGAGCCGAGTGGAGATCGGTGATGAGAGTCTGATCTTTTGTGTGATGCGCGATGTCAGTGCCAGAAAATCGGTAGAGCTGTTACTCGAAGGACAAAATCAATTATTGCAATTGATCGCGACCAGCGAGGACATGCTGGTTATCCTGGAATCGATTTGTCAATTTGCAGAAAGATTGTCGCCAAACTGGTGCTGCGGTATTCAGTTGCTGGGCAACGAGCAGCATAGTTTTTCTATGTCAGTCGGTAAGAATTTTCCAGAAGTGTTGAAGTCGCAGCTGGATGGCATGCCCGTCACTTATGGCAATGGCGTATGGAGTGAAGCGATCTTAAATGCCTCTCCGGTATGGATAGGGCGACCGCAAGAGTCAACATCGATGCAGTTTGTCAATCAGCTCGAGACGCTGATGGAATTCCCCAGTTGCGGTGCCTGGCCCATCATGGGTAAAAAAGGTCAGCTTCTGGGTAGCTTCACTTTATTTTCTCATTCTGCGGATGCACTCAATGATCAGCATTTGAAACTAATTGGTATCACCACGGATATTGCGAGTATTGCGATTGAAGGTCGCCGCTCGGAAGATAAGATACTCAAACTGGCACATTATGATGAGCTGACCGGATTGCCCAATCGCTTTTTATATAGCCAGCATTTAAGTAAGTCTCTGGCGCATGCCGAGCGTAATCGCAGTCGCCTCGCTGTCTTCTTCCTGGATCTGGATCGGTTTAAAAACATTAACGATACCTTCGGGCATGATGAAGGTGACACCGTACTGCGTAATATTGCACAGCGTTTCAAGCAATGTTTGCGTGAATCGGACATTATCGCCCGCGTTGGCGGTGATGAATTTATTTTGCTGGTTGATCAGTTCAGTGATCCGAAAGATCTCGGTGACATTGCTGACAAGCTCTTGTTCGAAGCGTCTTATCCGTTTGATCTGCACGGACAGGAATGTCAATTGAGCGCCAGTATCGGAATTGCGACTTTTCCCGATGACGGACGTGATCCGCAAACCTTGCTTAAAAATGCGGACATCGCGATGTATCGTGCCAAGAACAAAGGCAAGGATAACTACCAGTTTTACGCTTCTGAAATGAATGTGCATACGGTTGAGCGCCTCGCATTTGAGGCGCGGCTCAGACGCGCGCTGGAGCGACGTGAGTTCGTGGTGTATTACCAGCCCAAGGTGAATGTGGCGTCGGGCAGAATCGTCGGTGCTGAGGCGCTGGTGCGCTGGAATCATCCTGAGCGCGGCATTCTCTTCCCCGGGGATTTTATTACGCTGGCAGAAGAGGCTGGCCTGATCGCCCGCCTCGGGATGCTGGTACTGGATATTGCTTGCCGTGATGTGCTGGCATTCCGTGCCGCGGATAAATCCTTTGGCAGGGTCGCCATCAATTTATCAGGGGCGCAGTTCAATGATGTACATCTGCTGGAAGAAGTAAAAAGCGTGGTCGATTTCTGGCGGGTGCACCCTAGCTGGATAGAATTTGAAATCACTGAAAGTATGGTGATGCACAATCGCGACCAGGCGATTGTGCTGATGGATGGCTTGAAAGAAGCAGGCTTTACATTGTCCATCGATGATTTTGGAACCGGTTATTCATCGCTGGCTTACCTGAAGCGCTTCCCTGTGGACAGCGTCAAAGTTGATCGATCCTTCATTAAGGATATTCCCGGTGATCCGAACGATACGGCGATTGTGCTGGCGATTGTGGCGATGGCGCATACCTTAAGCCTGAAAGTCATCGCCGAAGGCGTGGAAACCGAATTGCAATTAGAGACTTTGCAAGCCAACCGTTGCGATGAATATCAGGGCTTTTATTTTAGTAAAGCGGTTCCTGAGAGCGAATTTTTACAGCTATTACAGCGTCAATATGTGACGGAGACGCAATAAATACCAGTTTGCGCGTAACTTGCCTTTGGTCTTGCCCCACTTATCTCTGATCTCTCGTCTCTCTGGTAATTCCGTCTCCGCTCAGCCGATTTTGCCCACATACTGCCTAGCTTTAACTCAAGTCGTTCGCACTTGGGCTACTCGCGCCTCTCCCTTTGCTTGCTTCCGGCATTTCTCAGACGCCCTTTTGGGTAATCATTATTTCCATATAGCATCGGTATTCGGGCGTTAGTGGGGGCTTACATCTTCTTTGCAGTCAAGAGAGGTAAGGTATTTTCAGACAAAGTGTTTTTTGATGAAACACATGGGTATATATGAGGAGCTACTTTCAGTATGTATCGTAAGTGCCTAATTTATTGGAATATTCTTCTTTTTATTGCTTGAGGAGTCTGCGCTAAGTCCTTGACTTCATTAAAGAATTTCACATTTTCACTCCCGAATTCGCTTGACCCGGCTTTATCGATCCTCTAAAGTGGGCAATAGTGTGAAAAAGTGTATTTTTGTGGTGAATATTTTTTATTTCCATAGAAAAATAATTCTCAAGTTCAGGGTAAAAGGCATAGCGTGTTCCAAGGGGCGTCCTCACTTAATCTCGATGCAAAAGGCAGAATGACTGTGCCTTCCCGGCATCGCGACGCCCTGAGCTTGCAATGCGAGGGACGCATTACCCTGACCCGTCATCCAGATGGTTGTCTCCTGCTTTTTCCTCGTCCTACCTGGGAAGCGCATCGTGAAAAAATCGCGGCTTGGCCGATTCAGGCGCGTGACTGGAAACGTATTTTTCTTGGCAATGCTTCTGATGTCGAGATGGACGGTGCGGGTCGCATTTTGGTAGCGCCGGAATTACGTAGTGCCGTCAGCATGCAGCGCGATGTCATGTTGCTTGGTATGGGTACGCATTTCGAAATCTGGGATGCGGCACGACTTGCCGAAAATGAAGCGAAAGCCATCGCCAGCGGTGCGCCTGATGCGCTCAGCAATTTCTCCTTCTGAGCAGCACATGATAGATAGTCCAGCGCAAGAGTTAACACACCAGACGGTGTTGTTGAACGAGGCCGTCGATGCACTTGATCTGAGTGGCGATCGCGCTGCCAGTATCGTGGTGGATGGCACGTTCGGTCGTGGTGGTCATAGCCGCAAAATCTTAGAGCATCTCAATCCTTCTGGTCGTCTGATTGCTTTTGATAAAGACACTCAGGCCATCGCCAATGCACAGCAAATTCAGGACCCCCGTTTTGTCATCGTGCACGATAGTTTTGCCACGATGGCGGACGCATTGGCCGACATGGGGATTACCAGTGTCAACGGTATTTTGATGGATCTGGGGATTTCTTCGCCTCAGGTGGATGATGCTGCACGTGGCTTTAGTTTCAGAGCCGATGGTCCGCTGGATATGCGCATGGATACCACACGTGGTATTTCGGCGGCAGAGTGGCTGGCGACCGAAGATGAACAAAAAATCAGGGAGGTTATAAAAAATTATGGGGAAGAACGGTTTGCTTTTCAGATTGCAAAGGCGATTGTTGCTCGCCGGGCGATCGAGCCCATTTCAAGTACTCGACAACTTGCCGAGATCGTCGCAAACACCGTCAAAACTCGCGAGAAGGGCAAAGACCCGGCAACTCGCACCTTTCAGGCTATACGGATTTTCATCAATAAGGAACTGGAAGATCTCGAAATAGGACTGGCTGGTGCCTATGAGCGTCTGGCGCCACATGGCAGGATGTCGGTGATTAGCTTTCACTCGCTGGAAGATAGAATAGTCAAACAATTCTTCGCATCGAAAGTGACGCTGACTCAGCCGGATCGTCGCTTGCCAATCCGCTCAGTTGATTTACCGCAGCCAGAGATGCGCTTGATTGCCAAGATCAAGCCATCGGATGCAGAGGTCGCGGCGAACCCGCGAGCACGTTCTGCGATACTTCGCGTAGCGGAACGTTTGCCGGGAGTGGTGCGGTGAGTACGCGACTGAATTTTTTACTCGGCGTGATTCTGATGTTATGCGCGTTGTCTTTGATTAACTCTCAATATCAGGCGCGTCGGCTGTTCATCGAGTTAGAGCGTGCACAAACGCAAAGTCGTCAATATGAATTGCAGTGGACGCAACTCAAGCTGGATCAGTCTACATTCGGGAAGCATTCTCGTATCGAGGCGAACGCCAGTAAAGAACTGAACATGGTACCGGTGACGCCTGATCGCACCCAATATTTGACCGCGGTGGGGACAAAGTGAGTCGCGCTTCCACTATGTCACGCACCGCTGCTGCTAAAGGCATTCCCTTCTCCTCAAGCCCTTTGCTGGCAGTGAAGTTGCCGGTCTGGCGCTCGCGTCTGGTGCTGTTCTTCTTGTTCGCTGCATTTCTAGCGCTGATTACGCGCGCCTTGTGGCTGCAGGGAATGAGTACCGAATTTTTGCAAAAACAAGGCGCAAGTCGCTATGCCCGTACGCTGGAGCTACCTGCGACACGCGGCCGTATTACCGACAGGAATGGACAGGTGCTTGCATCATCCGTGCCTGTTAAAGCGATCTGGGCGATTCCCGATGATGTCCTGGAAGCGCCAAAAGAGAAGCTGCGTCAGCTCGCTGTTTTACTCGATATGTCTGAATCTGAACTGCGTAAAAAACTGGATTCCGACCGTCAGTTCGTCTACCTGAAACGTCAGGTCGAAGCTGAAGTCGCGGAAAAAATCGTAGCGCTCGGTATCAACGGTATTGAAACGCGTAAAGAATATAAACGCTTCTACCCGGAGGGTGAAGTCATGGCCCACGTAGTAGGTTTTACGAATGTGGAAGACATCGGCCAGGAGGGCATTGAGCTGGCGTCAGAAAAAAACCTTGCGGGCAAGACCGGTAATCGCCGCGTCATTAAAGATCGCCTTGGCCGCATCGTCGAAGATATCGAATCGATCCGCGAGCCACATGACGGCAAAGATTTAACCCTCTCGATTGACAGTAAAGTGCAGTACATTGCCTATACGCATTTGAAAGAAGCTGTAGAAAAGCACAAGGCCAAGGCTGGTGGTGCGGTTGTCTTGGATGTCAAAACCGGCGAGGTGCTGGCACTGGTTAATTTGCCTTCGTATAACCCGAATGACCGCTCAGTTTTAACTGGTGCGCAATTGCGCAATCGTGTCATGACCGACACTTTTGAGCCAGGCTCGACGATGAAGCCATTCACCGTCGCATTGGCCCTGGAGACTGGTCGTGTTACACCGGATACGCCAATCCAGACAGCGCCAGGCAGCATGACGATTGGTACGGCGACTATCCATGATGCACATAAACAGGGTGTGCTGACTGTCGCCCAGGTCATACAAAAATCATCGAATATCGGTACGGTAAAAATGGCATTACAAATGCCGCCACAAGAAATGTGGGAGATGTTCACTACCGTCGGTTTCGGCCAGCAACCTAAATTTGGTTTCCCTGGTGCTGTCGCAGGACGTTTGCGTAATTACAAAACCTGGCGTCCGATTGAGCAGGCAACGATGAGTTATGGTCACGGTGTTTCAGTATCGTTGATACAAATGGCACGTGCTTATATGATTTTTGCTCGTAACGGCGACATGATTCCTTTGACGTTTCAGAAATCATCGGATCAGCCCGTCGGTCATCGTGTGATTTCGGAAAAAACTGCCCAGCAATTACGCATGATGATGGAGACCGTCACAGAGCCGGGCGGCACCGCTACTCAGGCGCGTATCGCCGGATATCGTGTAGCCGGCAAAACCGGTACCGCACACAAGATCGAAGGCGGTAAGTATGTCAATAAATACGTCGGTGACTTCGTCGGTTTTGCGCCGGTATCGAATCCCCGTGTCATCGTTGCGGTCATGATCGATGAGCCGACAACTGGTGGCTACTATGGCGGCACGGTTGCCGCGCCAGTATTCGCCGCGATTACTGCGAATATTTTACGTTCGATGAACGTTCCCCCAGATTCCAGTGTCATCAACATTATTCCTGATAACAGTGTGCAGGAGAGTATGTGATGACCAAGCATAAAGAACCAATGACAGAAATTTTAAAATGGCTGCGTCAGCTTCCAGCCGTCACACCGCGTTCGCACTTGAGTTCAGATTCTCGTGCGATTGCGAAGGGCGATGTGTTTTTTGCCTTCCCCATCAACGGTACTCATGGGGTAAGTGGTGACGGTCGTCGCCACATTCAAAGTGCAATTGATAATGGCGCCGTTGCTGTCGTCTACGAAGCCAGCAATTTTTCCTGGGATACGAGTTTGGCTATCCCGCATCTCGCAGTAACCGGGTTGCAGGATCAACTCGGTTCGGTTGCGAATGGCTGGTATGCCGAGCCTGATCGCGACATGCTGACTATTGCAGTCACTGGCACTAACGGGAAAACCTCTTGCTCGCAATGGCTGGCAAAGGCGCTGTCACTGACGGGTAAAACTAGTGCAGTCATCGGCACTCTGGGGGTGGGCAATTATAGAGACGGTGCACTGGCGAATCTGGTTGAGACGGGCTTTACGACTCCTGATGCGATACAGCTACAGCGCCGGCTGGCAGATTTGCGTGATGCAGGAGCGAAAGCCTTGGCAATCGAAGCGTCGTCGATAGGTTTGCATCAAGGCCGTTTGAACGGTTTGCATTTTGACGTCGCTTTGTTGACGAACCTGACTCGTGATCATCTCGATTATCACGGCGACATGAGTGCTTATGCGGCAGCTAAAACAGCCCTGTTCGACTGGCCTGATTTAGGTGTTGCCGTGCTCAATCTAGATGATGCTTATGGTGTCGAGCTGATACAGCATCTGAAAGCGAATGAACCTGCCAAGCGAGTAAAGACCCGTGTGCTTGCTTATAGCCTTGAGCAAAAACAGCATGATGCTGCCGAAGTTATTTATGCCAGTAACATCCGCACTCACCATGCGGGAACTAGCTTCCATATTGATTCCCCGTTTGGATCCGGACAGGTCAAGACGCAGATGATTGGTCGCTTCAATGTCAGTAATGTTCTCGGCGTATTGAGCGTGTTACTGGCAACAGGTGTGGCCTGGAGTAAGGCACTGAGCGTGATTGAAAAACTGACCTCGGTTCCGGGGCGTATGCAGCAATTAGGAACTGCAGGCCATGTGATGGTGGTAATCGATTATGCACATACACCGGATGCTTTAGAAAAAACTGTCCAGACTTTGCTGCAGGTGGCTGAAGAGCGTCACGGCGAATTATGGTGTGTATTTGGTTGTGGTGGTGACCGGGACCCGGGCAAACGTCCGCAGATGGGCAGGATTGCCCAACAAGCACATCATGCAGTTGTCACCAGTGATAATCCGCGAACAGAAAGTCCTGCCGACATTATTGCTCAGATCCTCCAGGGGATGAGTGGTACACCGCATGCAATCGAAGACCGGGCTTCTGCAATTCTGTATGCGATCAAACATGCTGGCAATAATGATGTCGTCCTGCTTGCAGGTAAGGGGCACGAGAGCTATCAGGACATTAATGGCAAAAAATGGCCATTTTCAGACGAAGAACACGCAGCCTTGGCATTGGCAACCGTTGCTACCAGCGGCAATATGAAGAGGAGCAGCTGATGCAAACAACTCTTCAACAATTGTGTGCTGTAGTGAGTCATGCACGTTTACATAGCGCGGTTGCGAGCGGTGCAGACAATGCCGTGCTGACAGGATTAACCACCGATAGCCGCAAAGTGACTGCGGGTGATTTATTTGTTGCCTTGCGCGGTGAACATTTTGACGCGCATGACTTCTTGACGGATGTTGTCGCAAAAGGTGTAGTTGCTGTTGTGGCAGAACAAGTGCCGGTGGATCTGGCTGTGCCTGCACTGATCGTACCGGACACTTTATTAGCACTACAGGAAATCGCCCGTTATTGGCGGCAGCAATTTAGCTTGCCTGTCATCGCCGTCACAGGCAGTAACGGTAAGACTACCGTAAAAGAAATGATCGCTGCAATTTTGACTGCCTATGTCGGCGAAGAACATTCGCTTGCAACCAGTGGCAATCTGAATAACGAGATCGGCGTGCCTTTGACGGTATTGCGTTTGAATAAGTCACATCAGGCTGCTGTGTTCGAGCTTGGTATGAATCATCCTGGCGAGATCGCAGTACTGGCGTCGGTAGCGCAAGCAACAGTAGCCATGGTCAATAACGCGCAGCGTGAGCACCAGGAATTCATGCAGACCGTACAGGCGGTAGCTGAAGAAAATGGAACCGTGTTACGACAGTTACCCGCCAATGGTGTCGCTGTATTTCCGGCAGATGATACGTATTCAGACTTATGGCGTGCTTATGCTAACGAGACTGGACAACGCAAGATTGTGACCTTCGGCTTGAGCGCAGACGCCGATGTCAGCGCGATTTATCAGGTGCAAAGTTTCGGTAGTGAACTGCAGATGCGTATTGGTGGTAGTGACATCAACATCAAGCTTGCCGCCGCCGGAGTCCATAACGTGCGTAATGCGCTAGCCGCCGCAGCTTGCTGCCACAGTATTGGTGTCCCGAGCGAGGTGATTGCTACTGGTTTGCAGGCGTTTAGTCCCGTCAGTGGGCGTTTGCAAAGTAAGCAAGCCCATAACAATGCACGCATTATTGATGACACCTACAACGCAAATCCGGATTCAGTGCGGGCCGCAATCGATGTACTGGCACCCGCTTCACAATCAAGCGTCCTGGTTCTTGGCGACATGGGTGAGGTTGGTGATGACGGCGTCGCTTTTCATGATGAAATTGGACATTACGCTCATGAGCGCGGCATTGCGCAGTTGCTGACACTAGGTGAATTGGCACAGCACACGGCACAAGCTTATGGCGCCAGTGCGCAGCATTTCTTTGATGTGGCTGAACTGTGTAGCGCGCTTGACGCCGCGATTGACAGCAATAGCACCATCCTGATCAAGGGTTCCCGTTTCATGAAAATGGAACGCGTCGTTGCCCATCTGACTAAACAACAATCAATAGGAAGTCATTAACATGTTGCTTTGGTTAGCACAATTTTTCAAACAAGATCTCGGCCTCTTGCGGGTCTTTGGATTTATTACGTTTCGCGCGGTGTTCGCAACCTTGACGGCGATCTCTATCGGTATTTTTGCAGGCCCTGCGGTGATTCGCATGCTGACCCGCCTGAAGGTTGGACAGGCCGTGCGCACCGATGGCCCGCAAACACATCTGGTTAAATCGGGTACACCGACGATGGGCGGTGTACTGATCTTGATTTCTATCGGTATCTCGACTTTGTTATGGGCCGATCTGAGTAATCGCTTTGTATGGATTGTCTTGATCGTGACTCTGGGATTTGGCGCAATTGGTTGGGCGGATGACTACCGCAAAGTGGTTTATAAAGATCCGGAAGGAATGCGCTCCAGAGAGAAATATTTCTGGCAATCAGTGATCGGGATTATTGCCGCCTTTTATCTCGCATTTACCGTGTCAGCTCCGTCGAATACGAAGGTGCTGGAATTATTTATCGCCTGGGTGCAATCCGGTTTCAGTATGGATCTGCCACCGAAAGCCGATCTGATCGTGCCGTTCTTTAAATCCATCAGCTATCCATTGGGTGTCTGGGGTTTTATCGGACTGACTTACTGTGTCATTGTGGGAACCAGTAATGCCGTGAACTTTACCGATGGTCTTGATGGTCTGGCGATCATGCCGACGATTATGGTCGGCTCTGCACTGGGCTTATTTGCGTATCTGACGGGTAATGTTGGCTACGCTAAATACCTGCTGATACCGCATATACCGGGTGCTGGTGAACTATTGATTTTCTGTGGTGCCATGGCAGGTGCCGGTCTGGCTTTCCTTTGGTTCAATGCCCATCCTGCACAGGTCTTTATGGGCGATGTCGGTGCGTTGGCACTGGGTGGTGCACTCGGCACGGTGGCGGTGATCGTCCGTCAGGAAATTGTTCTGTTCATTATGGGCGGTATTTTCGTGGTGGAAACCGTATCGATTATTTTGCAAGTCGGCTACTTTAAATTTACCAAGAAGCGCTACGGTGTTGGTCGCAGATTGTTTTTGATGGCGCCCCTGCATCACCATTTTGAACAAAAAGGTTGGAAAGAAACGCAGGTTGTTGTGCGTTTCTGGATTATTTCGATGATGTTGGTCCTGGTCGGTTTGTCTTCGCTCAAGCTGCGTTAGCCTTTGCTGAAACAGTAACTGATCCGGCTCATCATGAAGCAACAGAATTAGTAAAAAATAGAAGCAAAATTAGCGACATAATTAAAAAGAGCACTATGAATTTTTCTGGCAAAAACGTATTGGTATTAGGTCTGGGCGAGAGCGGCCTGGCCATGGCGCAATGGTTATTGCGTTGCGGTGCCCGTTTGCGTATTGCCGATACCCGCGCTAAGCCGGATCGTCTCGAAATACTCAATGCTTTGTCGCCTGAGATTGAATTTGTCAGTGGCGAATTTGCGCTGACCTTGCTAGATGGAATTGATGCGATTGCCGTTAGCCCAGGTTTATCACCTCTGCGTGAAATAGCAAATTTGTTACCAGAGGCCAAGCAAAAAAATATTCCGGTGTGGGGTGAGATTGAGCTATTCGCGCAAGCCTTAGCGGACTTAAAAGCCGAGCGTGATTACTCCCCGAAAATCATTGCGATCACAGGTACAAATGGCAAAACTACAGTAACCAGCCTGGTGGGCTTACTGTGTGAACGTGCTGGCCTGTCTACTAAAGTTGCCGGTAATATCAGTCCGGCTGTACTCGATGTATTGCGTGAAGAATTAGAGCGCGAAGCCTTATCACATGAAGGTCTGGAGTGCGGTGAGTTGCCGCAGGTCTGGGTGCTCGAATTGTCCAGTTTTCAGTTACATACGACTTTTAGTCTTGAGCCAGATGTTGCGACGGTATTGAATATCACGCAGGATCATCTGGATTGGCATGGCGATCTGGCTGCATACTGTGCGGACAAAGCGCGCATTTTTGGCACGCAGGCGGTACAGGTGCTGAACCGTGACGATGCTCTGGTAATGGCGATGGCGCGTCCAGATACCAATGTGATTAGTTTTGGTATTTCTGCTCCAGAACATGCAAACGATCTGGGTTTGCTGAGCGAGCATGGCATGACCTGGCTCGCTGCAGCAGTTGCCAGCGAGGACGTCGCACCTGTAACAGGTCGTCGCAAGAAAAAAGAAGTTGAAGAAATCCCCTTCACGATTGCGCGCCTGATGCCGGTCGATGCATTAAAAATTCGTGGACAACACAATGCCTGTAACGTCCTTGCCGCATTGGCGCTCTGCCGGGCGATTGGTTTATCGTTCGCGCCTTTGCTCCACGGCGTGCGTGAATATCAAGGCGAACCGCATCGTGTCGAAGTCGTGGCGACAATTGCTGGCGTTACCTATGTCGATGATAGCAAAGGGACGAATGTAGGCGCGACAGTCGCAGCCCTGAAAGGATTGGGCCAGGAGCTCAGTGCAGGAACGGACTTCAATAAGCGCATCATTCTGATCGCCGGAGGTGACGGTAAAGGACAAGATTTTTCTCCTTTGGCCTCTCAGATTACGCAGTTTGCTAAAGCCGTTTTACTGATAGGCAAAGATGCGCAGGCAATTCGTCAGGCAATTCAGTTCAATAGTGAATTGACGCAGGATGTAGTCACCGATCATGCAACGCTGGAATCGGCTGTGCAGGCAGCGGCTGCGCTGGCAAATGAAGGCGATGTCGTCTTGCTGTCACCTGCCTGCGCTAGTTTGGATATGTTCCGTAACTATGGGCATCGCGCACAGGTTTTCGTGGACGCCGTGAAAGAAATCGGCCTCTCCAGCGGTGAGGTGTTCTGATGAAGCAAGCCATTCTGTCACTCGCAGCATCGTCAAGTAGGTGGTTGCCATTTTCGGCAGAGCCAGTTGCTGCGTCACATTTGGCGAAACGCTCGACGATGATGGAATACGATCAGCCCCTGGTGTGGGTTACTTTGATTCTGATGGTGTTCGGTATGGTCATGGTGTATTCCGCATCGATCTCACTGCCGGATTCACCTAAATATGCGAATTACAAAAACACCCATTTCCTGATGCGCCAGGCGATGTTTGTTGTCGTGTCTCTGATCGCTGGATTATTTGTATTCAGGATCCGTATCTCAACCTGGCAAAAAATCGCGCCATATCTATTTGTAGCGACCTTGATTTTGCTAATTGCCGTCTTGATTCCGGGACTCGGTAAAGGTGTAAATGGTGCCAAACGCTGGTTGTCTTTCAAAGTATTTAATTTGCAACCATCGGAATTGATGAAGCTTTTTGTCGTTTTGTACGCTGCAGATTACACGGTTCGCAAACAGGAATACATGCATAAGCTGACCAAAGGATTTTTGCCGATGGCGGCGGCAGTTGGGGTGGTGGGCTTGCTACTGTTACTGGAGCCGGATCTTGGGGCGTTTGGTGTGATCGTTTGTGTCGCCATGGGCATTTTGTTTTTGGGCGGCATCAATGGTATTTGGTTTGGTGGTATTGCAGCGACCCTGGTGGGAATTTTTAGTATGGTGATTATGTTGTCACCGTGGCGTCGTGAGAGGATTTTTGCCTATCTCAGCCCATTTGATGATGACCATGCGCTGGGTAAGGCGTATCAGTTGACGCATTCTCTGATTGCATTTGGCCGTGGCGAATTGTTTGGCGTTGGCCTTGGTGCGAGTGTCGAGAAATTGCATTATTTGCCGGAAGCACATACCGATTTTTTACTTGCCGTGATTGGCGAAGAGTTGGGTTTTGTCGGTGTTCTGACAGTAGTTCTGTTGTTTTACTGGATTCTGAAACGCGCGTTTGAAATTGGTCGCCAGGCGATTGCTCTTGACTTAACTTTTGCAGGCTTAACTGCGAAAGGTATTGGTATCTGGATCGGTGTTCAGGCTTTTATCAATATGGGTGTGAATTTGGGTTTGCTGCCCACAAAAGGCCTGACCTTGCCATTGATGAGCTACGGCGGTTCCGGTGTCCTGATTAACTGTGTCGGTCTGGCGATTTTACTGCGAATTGATTATGAAAACCGTGTCCTGATGCGTGGGGGACGCATATGAGTGCAAAGAAATTATTAATTATGGCCGCAGGAACCGGCGGTCATATTTTCCCCGGTCTGGCCATTGCCGAAACGATGCAGGCGCGTGGCTGGCAAGTGTCCTGGCTTGGCACCACTACGGGGATGGAAAACCAGATTGTGCCTAAGCACGGTGTGACGATGGATACGATTGCTTTCTCAGGTATGCGTGGAAAAGGACTGCTGCATAGCCTGACGGGTGGACTGAAACTGCTTGCCAGTTTTTTTACATGCATGCGTATTGTAAGAAAGCGTCAACCAGATGTCGTACTTGGCATGGGTGGTTATGTCACGGTGCCTGGCGGAGTGATGGCGGCGTTGTGTGGCAAACCTGTTGTGCTGATGAACGCCGATGCTGCTTTACTGTTGTCGAACAAATTATTGCGTCCGATTTCAAAGCGTGTCTTGTTTGGTCTGCCTTCCAGTGATCTCGCGCAAGATAAAAAAATTCAGGTCACGGGCAATCCGATTCGCAAAGAAATATGCGCACTGGCCGCACCAGCACAACGTTATGCAAACAGAAGTGGCGCTTTAAAAATATTAATTGTTGGCGGTAGTCTTGGCGCGCAGGCCTTGAACGATAGCGTACCCGCTGCATTGGCGTTGATTCCTGAACAGGACAGGCCGCAAGTGACGCACCAATCCGGAAAAAAACATATTGATGCTTTGCGTACACGTTATGCGACTGAGAACGTTGTAGCGGAAGTGCTGGATTTTATTGATGATATGCCGCGTCGCTATGCTGAGGCGGATCTGGTGATTTGCCGTGCCGGTGCAATCACGGTGTCTGAACTGACCGCCGCAGGCGTGGCAAGTATTCTGGTGCCTTTTGTCGCATCAAGTACTTCACATCAAAAAGATAATGCGCAATGGATGGCGGAACAGAAGGCCGCTATTTATTTGCCCCAAAGCGAATTAAGTGCAGTAACTCTGGCAGCAAAACTACAGAGCATGAGCAGAGCGCAATGCTTGTCCATGGCTGAAACTGCATATGCCTTAGGGCAGCGGCAAGCCAACGACACTATTGCACAAGTATTAGAACAACTGGCTTGTGCTAACGAGTTAGCCAGTTAGTAAGCTAGATGCGATCGACCTATAAAACATAAGCTATGAAACATAAAGTTAAACATATTCACTTCGTCGGCATTGGCGGCTCCGGGATGAGTGGTATCGCAGAGGTGTTGCTGAATCTGGGATATACGATTTCCGGATCTGACCTGGGAACTAACGCAGCATCACAGCGATTGGCAAATCTAGGTGCTAAGGTCATGCTCGGCCATGCCGCTGACAATATCGCCGGTGCCGATGCGATCGTTACTTCTACCGCCGTCAAAGCAGATAACCCGGAAGTTATCGCTGCCCGCGAAAAACATATACCTATCGTTCCGCGTGCAGTGATGCTGGCAGAGTTGATGCGCCTGAAAAGTGGCATCGCAATTGCAGGTACCCATGGCAAGACAACGACTACTAGTCTGGTTGCCAGTATTTTGGCCGAAGGTGGTTTCGATCCTACCTACGTGATCGGTGGCCGTTTGAATAGTGCTGGCGCTAATGCCAAACTTGGTAGCGGTGATTTCATTGTCGCGGAAGCTGATGAATCCGACGCATCGTTTTTGAATTTGTTACCGGTGATTGAGGTCATTACCAATATTGATGCTGATCATATGGAAACGTATGAGCATGATTTCGGTAAATTGAAACAAGCGTTTATTGAATTCACACAACGGCTGCCGTTTTATGGCGTCGCGGTGTTATGTCTCGACGATGTGCATGTACGTGAAATCATGCCGTTTATTTCTAAGCCTATCGTGACTTATGGTTTTCATGAAGAAGCCGATATCCGCGCCGTTGATGCAAAAGCCGTCGGTGGTGTGATGCAGTTCACGGTAATTCAGGACGGTTATGAAGCAATGCAGGTCAGCCTGAATCAACCCGGTATGCACAATGTACAAAATGCTTGTGCAGCGATTGCGATTGCACGTGAGGTCGGTGTGGCAGATGAGGCAACTCAAAAAGCATTGAGTGAATTTCATGGTGTTGGCCGTCGCTTCACGCGCTATGGCGAGATTAACTTAGCTGACGCCGATGGTAAATCCGCAGGTAGCTTTGCGTTAGTCGATGACTATGGACACCATCCGGTAGAGATGGCGGCAACACTGGCAGCTGCTCGCGGCGCCTACCCTGGTCGCCGTCTGGTACTGGCGTTTCAGCCGCATCGATATACTCGTACCCGTGATTTGTTTGAGGACTTCGTCAAGGTTATTTCAACTGCCGATGCGGTTGTTCTGGCCGAAGTGTATGCCGCAGGCGAAGCACCTGTTGTCGCTGCCGACGGCCGTGCTCTGGCAAGAGCCTTGCGTGTCACAGGCAAAGTAGAACCTGTTTTTGTCGAGGCGATACAAGACATGCCGGATAATATTTTGCATGTACTAAAAGATGGTGACGTGTTGATCGTCATGGGCGCTGGCTCGATCAGTGCTGTGCCGGCCAAGCTGGCTAATGCCAGTGACAAGTAAGGTAAAAAATCAGAACCAAATTCGAATCAAAATTAACATCAACATGCGCAGGGTGCAGGCAGGATAAAAACAGGCAAGAAAATAGTAATAGCAGGTCATGTAAAAACATTGAATCTACATATTGAACTTAAGCAGAGATGCCGTCATGAATGACATTGAGAATGTAAAAGAATTGGGTAAAGTTGGCGTGCTGTTTGGCGGACGTTCCGCTGAGCGCGAGGTATCTATCATGTCTGGTACTGGTGTGCTGGCAGCACTGCGCAGCAAAGGTGTTGATGCACACGGGTTCGATACGGGTGAACGTAGTCTGGCGGAATTAGCTGAACAGCAGTTTGATCGCGTCTTTATTGCCTTGCACGGTCGGTTCGGCGAAGACGGTAGTTTGCAAGGTGTGCTGGAACAATTGGGTATCCCCTACACAGGCAGTGGCGTGATGGCATCGGCGATTGCAATGGACAAGATTTTTACAAAAAAAATCTGGCAGAACCATCAATTAACCACCCCGGCTTATGAAGTGTTAAATGCCGAAACTGAATTGCGCCTGGTTCCTGACCGCCTGAGTCTGCCTTTGATTTTGAAACCGCCACATGAGGGGTCGACGATCGGTATCACTAAGGTGAATGGTTATTCGGATATGCATGAAGCGTATGTACTGGCAGCGCAGTTCGATGACGAAGTATTGGCTGAACAATTCATCTTGGGCCGCGAACTGACCGTAGCGATTCTTGGTACGGGTAAGCACGCATATGCTTTACCAATTATTGAGATCGTTGCACCGGATGGTAACTACGATTATCAGAACAAATATTTCACCGACGATACGCAATATTTATGTCCCGCTCCGTTAGACGCAGGCTTGACGGCAAAAATACAAGAGATGTGTGTTGATGCTTACCGTGCCGTAAATTGTGAGGGCTGGGCACGAGTTGATGTGTTATTGCGTAAGTTTGATAACGAGCCATTTTTGATTGAAATTAATACCTCACCGGGTATGACGGGGCACTCACTGGTGCCGATGGCTGCGCGTGCGGTCGGGATGAGTTATGAAGATTTATGCGTCACGATTTTGCGGTCGGCAAGATTGAAAATGTCCAAGGGCAGTAAAGAAGGTAATAAGTAAGTTATGTGGCAAGACATCAGGTCAATGAATGCAACAGCGAATGCTTTGTTCGGTGTTTTTATACTTGCATTGCTGATGTCCGGTATCTGGTGGGTAGTGCAGCGGCCTATGTTCACGCTGAAAGTGATCAGGGTTGAAGGTGTAGAACAGGCAGCTTTGCGGCATGTGAATGCGTTCACGATTCGAGATACCGCACTGCCAAAGATGCGAGGAAATTTTTTTACGACGAATCTGGACAATGTCAGGACAGCTTTTGAATCGGTACCTTGGGTACGCAAAGCCAGTGTGCAGAGAGAATGGCCGAATAAACTGATCGTGACACTGGAAGAACATCAGGCACTCGGCACCTGGGGTGAAGATGGTCGCTTGATGTCAGTCAAGGGCGATGTGTTTACTGCCAATCTGGCTGAAGCGGAAGAAGACGCTGAGTTGATTGCGTTTGCAGGACCAGAAGGTAGTGAAAAAGAAGTACTGGCACGCTATCTCGACTTTAAGCAATGGTTTGCCAATATTAGTCTGGCACCTGAGGTCGTGCAGTATTCAAGCCGTTATGCATGGAGTCTGAAATTAAATAACGGAATGAGGGTGGAGTTGGGCAGGTTGCAGGATGATCAGACTTTAAAGAATCGGGTTGATCGCTTGCTGACGGTGTACCCGCAGTTAGTCGCCAGTTTGCAGGACAGTATTGAAAGTGTGGATATGCGTTATCCCAATGGCCTTGCGCTGAAATCCAGTCACAATGCCTTTGGAATTAATCCAAAGCTTAAGGTTAAACGAAAGTAAGTACATGACAAAAGATGCAAAAAACCTGATAGTCGGCCTTGATATTGGCACCTCCAAAATTGTTGCGGTGGTGGCCGAGGTGATGCCCGATGGTCGTCATGAAGTGATCGGTCTGGGTCAGCATGATTCCAAAGGCCTGAAAAAAGGCGTGGTCGTCAATATTGAAGCCACCGTCGAATCGATTCAGCGCGCTCTGGAAGAAGCTGAACTGATGGCTGATTGCAAAATTCGTCATGTGTATACCGGCATTGCTGGTAGCCATATCCGCAGTTTCAATTCTAGCGGTATGGTGGCAATTAAGGATAAGGAGGTCACCGCTGCGGATGTTTCGCGCGTGATCGAGACGGCTAAGGCAGTCAATATTCCTACTGATCAGCAATTGCTGCATACCTTGCCACAAGAATTTATTGTCGATAGTCAGGACGATGTGCGCGAGCCGATAGGTATGAGCGGTATTCGTCTCGAGGTTAAGGTGCATATCGTTACTGGCGCCGTCTCTGCAGTACAGAACATCGTCAAATGCGTACGTCGTTGTGGCCTTGAGGTCTCCGATCTGATACTACAACCCATGGCTTCTGCTGAGGCGGTATTGACCAAAGATGAAAAAGAACTTGGGGTTGTGCTGATCGATATCGGTGGCGGTACTACCGACGTAGCGGTGTTTAGTGAAGGTGCGATTCGTCATACCGCGGTGATTCCAATTGCCGGTGATCAGATCACGAATGACATCGCGATGGCATTACGGACGCCGACATCCGAAGCGGAAGAAATCAAAATTCGTTTTGGTGTGGCGAAGCAGGTATTGGCTGATCCGTCCGATACGCTCGAAGTACCCGGCCTTGGCGATCGTGGTCCACGTTCTTTATCCCGTCAGGCACTGGCTGCTGTGATCGAACCTCGTGTCGAAGAATTATTTGCGCTGGTCCATCAAGTTGTCCGTGAATCCGGATATGAAGATGTACTGTCATCCGGTATCGTTTTAACCGGTGGTTCAGCGATCATGCCAGGCATGGTTGAGATGGCAGAAGACATCTTTTTGAAACCCACGCGTTTGGGTATGCCGGTGTATTCCGGACAGTTGGCTGATGTCGTTCGCAGCCCTCGTTATGCGACAGTTTTAGGTTTGTTGTTGGAAGCGAAGAAGCAGTATATGCGCGGCCATATCGTCACACGGCAAGAAGGTTCTGCAAAAGCAGTGTGGCAGCGTATGAAAGAGTGGTTTTTAGGGAATTTTTAAGTAGTAATTGGTGTGAAAACTGTAGTGGAAATAGTAGTAATCATTTTATAATGTTCTTATCTGCAGTTATTAGTCGCTAGTCGTCACGCACATGCACGAACCGTGATGATTATCGACTGAAAACTGCCTACCTAAAGGAGTCATGATGGAGTTCGATATGGTTGATAACGCTACCCAAGGCACCGTAATCAAGGTCGTGGGCGTAGGCGGCGCAGGTGGCAATGCTGTGCAGCACATGATTAATAAAGGTGTGGCAGGAGTTGAGTTCATCGCTGCTAACACTGACGCACAGGCTTTGTTGCAGTCCAAAGCACATAACGTGATTCAGATCGGTGAGACCGGTCTGGGTGCAGGCATGAAACCTGAAGTGGGTCGCCAGCTTGCAGAAGAATCACGCGCACGGATTGAAGATGCATTGCGTGGTTCGCACATGGTGTTTATCGCTGCCGGTATGGGCGGCGGGACTGGCACTGGCGCTGCACCGGTGGTCGCGCAAGTGGCAAAAGAACTGGGCGCGTTGACGGTGGCCGTCGTATCCAAGCCATTTTCTTACGAAGGTAAAAAATGCATGGACATCGCCGACGAAGGTCTGGAAGCTTTGTCGCAGCACGTTGATTCACTGATCATCATCCTGAACGAAAAACTCGAAGAGATCTATGAAGATGACAGCATGATCGAATGGCTGCAACACGCCGACGATGTGTTGAACAATGCAGTTGCCGGTATCGCCGAAATCATCAATGTACCTGGTCATATCAACGTCGATTTTAATGACGTGAAAACCATCATGGGTGAGCAAGGTAAGGCGATGATGGGCACGGCGACAGCATCCGGTGTCGATCGTGCGCGTATTGCTGCAGAGCAGGCAGTTGCATCACCACTATTGGATGGTATCGACCTGTCAGGCGCGCGCGGTGTCCTGGTCAATGTGACAGCCAGCCGTGGTCTCAAGGGTAAAGAGATCAAGGAAGTTATGGCGGCAGTTCGCGCATTCGCCGCACCAGATGCTTCGATTGCTCAAGGCATTGCGTATGACGATACGATGGGTGACGACATCCGCGTGACCGTTGTTGCAACCGGTCTGGGTCGTGGCAAGAAAAATATCCAGCTGGTACAAACACCGATGCTGCGTACCGGTACGCACAATGAACCAATGATGGCATCACCAGTGATGGCGTCTGCGGCGACAACTACAACGGGCATGGCTGCGCCAGCGTTTGACGGCTTGAGCAAGCCAGCAGTATGGCGTCGTGAATCTGCCTCTGATACCGTACGTGCTTTAGAAAAAAATGGAATGGAGACTTACGACATTCCAGCCTTCCTGCGCAAGCAAGCTGACTAAGATCCGTCGTATCTGAACCTCAGCATCAACAAAACGCCAGCCTCTGTGCTGGCGTTTTGCTTTCTGCACGAAATAGCAGACTAAGGCATACTGACGCACCAGCCTCAGTGAGCGCAGTATGAGTTAATTTTTTAATGCGGCGCTGAGGGAATATCGTGAATCAACCCATACAAATCAGGAGCGCAACATGAGCATCAAGATCGGTGACAAATTGCCAGCAGGCAGCCTCGCAGAATTTATCGAAGTCGAATCAGAAGCTTGTTCTTTAGGACCAAATACCTTCAAGGTAGAAGATCTGACTAAAGGCAAAACGATTGCGATTTTTGGTTTGCCCGGCGCTTACACACCAACTTGCTCCGCGAAACATGTGCCCAGTTATATACAGCACGCTACCGATTTAAAAGCCAAAGGTGTTGATGAAATCTGGTGTATCTCCGTCAATGATGCATTCGTTATGGGTGCATGGGGCCGTGATCAGAAAGCGACTGGCACAGTGCGCATGATGGCTGACGGCAATGCTGACTTTAGCAAGGCGTTAGGTCTGGATGCTGACTTCAGTAAATTCGGTATGGGCGTGCGTTCCCAGCGTTATTCTTTGCTGGCAGTCGATGGCGTCGTGACGCAATTGAATGTGGAAGAGGGCGGCAAGTTTGAGGTATCCAATGCAGAGACTTTGCTGGCGCAACTGAGTTAAGACACCTAAGTTTTACCGCGGGACTCCATGTTCCGTCATAAAAAAGCCATAGCGACCCTATGGCTTTTTTTATGGTGGCAGGCTTTGTTG
This sequence comes from Undibacterium sp. Rencai35W, assembly GCF_049340185.1. NCBI lineage: Bacteria > Pseudomonadati > Pseudomonadota > Betaproteobacteria > Burkholderiales > Oxalobacteraceae > Undibacterium > Undibacterium sp. Rencai35W. The sequence goes on along the minus strand of NZ_JBMPPC010000002.1, from coordinate 520,461 downwards.
TAAAGCAAGCCACTGCCACCGAAGATTTTGAGCAACCGTTATAATGGTGGGATGCTAAAACAAAGAACAATCAAACAAACTGTTAAAACCGTCGGTGTCGGCTTGCATTCCGGTACCCGGGTTGACCTGGTGCTGCGACCTGCTGCTATTGATACCGGCATCATTTTTACACGCACCGATCTCGTGCCTCCGGTTGTGTTTCCGGCAACCGCCTTGAATGTCGGCGATACCCGTATGGCATCGACGCTGAACGTCGATGGCGCGAAGGTCTCTACGGTGGAGCACTTGTTATCAGCATGCGCAGGATTGGGTATTGATAATCTGTATATCGATATCAGCGCAGAAGAAATTCCTATCATGGATGGCTCTGCATCCTCGTTCGTGTATCTGTTGCAGCAGGCCGGCATGCAAGAGCAGGAAGCTGCCAAAAAATTCATTCGCGTGTTAAAGCCTGTCGAAATTCGTGAAGGTACCGGTAAGTCTGAAAAATGGGCGCGGCTGGAACCTTTCGACGGTTTTAAATTGCATTTTTTTATCGAATTTAATCATCCGGCCGTGGATGGGACAACGCAAACGGCCGAAGTCGATTTCGCCAAAGTCTCGTATAGCAAAGATGTCGCCCGGGCGCGTACTTTCGGTTTTATGCAAGATGTAGAGATGCTGCGCGGAATCGGCCTGGCGCGCGGCGGCTCGATGGAAAATGCCATCGTGATGGATGAATACCGGATTCTGAACGCAGATGGTTTGCGTTTTGACGATGAATTTGTCCGCCATAAAATTCTCGATGCCATCGGCGATCTCTACCTGATCGGTCATCCTTTGCTGGCTAGTTATACCGCGCATAAATCTGGTCATGGCTTAAATAATCAGTTATTGCGGGTTTTGCTGGAACAGCCTGATGCTTATGAAATTGTGAGCTTCGATGCGATTGAAAATGCGCCGGATTCTTACGGTTTGCAAGAGCAGCGTGAATGGGCGTTGTCTTCCTAAGTCTGGTAGCGATGTTCGTTTGCCCGCAAACTTGAATAACAGTACCAGACAAAAAAGCCTTGAATGGCATGCGCCATTACCGTTTCGCCGCCAGAGTCCGCAACTGCCCGTAGACTGCCTGAACCATGGCGAAGATGGACCTGGACTACACCCAAACTTATTTACTATAAATCCTATACTGGGGATGAGTATGGGTGAAAATACTACTTAAACCGCATGTTTTACGCAGTGATTTAAAAATACTCCCCACGATTCTATTTTTGTCCGAGTAATGTCAGGCTATGTGCCTGACTGATGCCGCTTCACCAGCTTATGCAAAGCAGCTCTCAAATCTGCATTTTGTGGTGTATTTTCTAAGGCATTTTCCAAATTATCAAAGGCTTTGACAGCGCGGTCGGACAGGCTGCATTGCTTGACATAAGGCTTGGGCTCGACTTTTCGCCTGACTTGTACTTTGATACGGATTGCGTTAATCTGCCATCCCCGCTGTAGTAAACCGTCTTGCAATTTTGGACACTGTTGTTTGAGTTTGGTGGCCAAGGCAGCGTTGGGTGCAGACAGGGTCAGCTGACCCTCTTCTAACTGCAGTACATCGCAGGCTTCAAACATCGCGGGGAGCAGGTTCCCGCAGTCTTTTTGCAATTTGGCATTGCGCCTGATCGTAGGTAGGAGAGGCGAAATTTGTTCGTTGCTACGCAAGAAATCGGCGGCACCGCTGGTTTCCGGCAACTTTCGTCCGCGTTTGATGTTGATTCGATAGGGAGGTGGTGAAGATGCTTGCATGGATGGAACCTTACCACAAACTGCCTGGTTTGTTCGCTCTCAGCATCTGCTCATGTCGCTATGAGGTTGTCGCTTTTTCAGGAGTGAATTGATGCAAATTATCGTCATGCATTCGCGCTTCACCAAAGCAAAGTCTATTACCCTTAGTTCTAATCACCTGATTTTCGGCATTCTTGGTTTCTTAATGTTAACCATGATTTGCTCTGCCGTGATGGCCGCTTTAACCTTACGCCTGGCCAGCGGCGACATTCCCTTTTTACGAGATTTTGTGCCGGTTGCCGTGGCGAATGACCCGAATGCGAAGGATCGCTACGTCAAAGAAAATATCGCCGCCATGGCCGTCAAGCTCGGTGAAATGCAGGCCCAGCTAATACGTCTGGACGCACTGGGCGAGCGGGTGCAGGGTCTGGCTGGCGTCAAGCCAGAGGAATTTAATTTCCGCGAATTGCCCGGACGTGGTGGCGCAGAAACGTCGTCAGTCGCACCGCGGGAATTGACTATGACAGAGTTTCAGGCAGCGCTGGATGCCATGGCAAAAGATGTCGAACATCGTTCTGATTATATGAATGTGGTCGAGACGAAATTGATGGGTTTTAAAGTGCAGTCAAAATTATTGCCGACGATTTCTCCGGTGAATGCGAGCTACAACGCGTCTACGTTTGGCTGGCGGCTTGATCCTTTCTCCGGTCGCAGTGCCTTTCATGAAGGAATTGATTTTCCTGCGCCAACTGGAACGACGATTGTCGCTGCTGCGGGTGGTGTAGTGATTGCAGCAGAGTTTCATCCGCAATTTGGCAATATGATAGAAATTGATCATGGCGGCGAAATCATGACCCGCTACGCACATACCTCGAAGGTGTATGTCAAAGTCGGTGATATCGTCAAGCGGGGTCAGCACATTGCTGACATCGGCTCCACCGGACGTTCCACGGGCTCACATCTGCATTTCGAGGTACATGTCAAAGGCGTGCCGCAAAACCCGAGCAAATTCTTGAACGCGGGTGCGAATCAGGCTGACATGGCAGCGATTAGCCAAAAATAAACTTGTTTTTGGTAAATTTGCCTCCAAATCCTCCTACATATGTCACTTTGTCATTGAGCAATTGCTAGTGACCAGCGTTGCCATGTTAAAATCCGACGTTTACTTGTGTTAGCTTATTGTTGTTGCAAAATCAATTTTTCAAATTATTTTTGATCAAGCGGCAATTTTTTTTCAGAATTCATTCATCCATTCATAGCATGTCATTCCTGACCAAAATATTCGGTAGCCGCAATCAGCGGCTCTTGAAGCAGTACCAAAAAACCGTGCGTGACATCAACGCATTGGAACCCAAGCTGGAAGCCTTGTCGGATGAGGCCTTGCAGGCCAAGACTGCGGAGTTTAAAACCCGCGTCGAGAATGGCGAAACCCTGGATGCGATCTTGCCGGAAGCATTTGCGGTTTGCCGCGAAGCCAGTAAGCGCGTTCTCAAAATGCGCCATTTTGACGTGCAGATGATAGGCGGCATGGTGCTGCATTACGGCAAAATTGCTGAAATGGGCACCGGCGAAGGTAAAACTTTGATGGCGACTTTGCCGACCTACCTGAACGCATTGTCAGGCAAGGGCGTGCACGTTGTCACCGTCAATGATTACCTGGCGCAGCGCGATGCCGAATGGATGGGTAAATTATATAGCTGGCTCGGATTAAGTACGGGCGTCAATCTGTCTCAGCTCGAACATGATGCGAAACAGGTCGCTTACGCTTCTGATATTACCTACGGTACCAACAACGAATTCGGTTTTGACTACCTGCGTGACAACATGGTGTACGAAGCCAAGGACCGCGTCCAGCGCAGCCTGAATTTCGCAGTGGTCGATGAGGTCGATTCCATTTTGATCGATGAGGCGCGGACACCGCTGATTATCTCCGGTCAGGCAGAGAATCACACTGAGCTGTATTACAAAATCAATGAAGTGCCGAAGCTGCTGACCTTGCAGATCGGTGAAGAAACTCCGGACGGAAAAAGCACGATTGAAGTTCCGGGTGACTATACCAAAGATGAAAAATCGCATCAGGTTTTGCTGACCGAAGCTGGTCACGACAATGCCGAACGTATCCTGACCCAGATGGGTTTGTTGCCTGAAGGCGCATCTCTGTACGACGCAGCACATATCACGTTGATTCATCATCTGTATGCGGCATTACGCGCCCATGCACTGTATTTCCGCGATCAGCACTATGTGGTGCAAGACAACGAAATCGTGATTGTCGATGAATTCACTGGCCGTATGATGACGGGCCGTCGCTGGTCAGATGGTTTGCATCAAGCGGTGGAAGCCAAAGAAGGCGTCAAGATTCAAAACGAAAACCAGACACTGGCATCGATTACCTTCCAGAACTACTTCCGTATGTATAACCGCTTGTCCGGCATGACCGGTACAGCCGATACAGAAGCCTACGAATTCCAGGAAATCTACGGTCTGGAAACCGTCGTGATTCCACCGAACCGTCCTTCGCAGCGTAAAGATCGTCAGGATCAGGTCTACAAGAGCGCCGAAGAAAAATACAATGCCATGCTGATCGACATCAAGGATTGCTACGAGCGTGGTCAGCCGGTATTGGTTGGTACTACCTCGATTGAAAATTCTGAATTGTTATCCGGCATTCTGGATAAAGCCAAATTGCCGCATAACGTGCTGAACGCAAAACAGCATGCACGCGAAGCGGAAATCATTGCTCAGGCAGGTCGTCCAAAAGGTATCACGATTGCGACTAATATGGCCGGTCGCGGTACTGATATCGTCTTGGGCGGTAACGTCGCCAAACAGGTGCAACTGATCGAGGCAGATGAAACACTGTCCGACGCAGTCAAACAGGAAAAAGCGCAGCAATTGCGTGATGAATGGCAATCGCTGCATGAACACGTTGTCAATGCCGGTGGCTTGCATATCGTCGGTACCGAGCGCCATGAATCGCGACGCGTCGATAACCAGTTGCGTGGTCGTTCCGGTCGTCAGGGTGATCCTGGTTCTTCCCGTTTCTATCTGTCGCTGGATGATCAGTTGCTGCGTATTTTTGCAGGCGATCGCGTACGCGCCATCATGGATCGCTTGAAGATGCCCGAAGGCGAACCGATCGAAGCAGGTATCGTGTCACGTTCGATCGAATCCGCTCAGCGCAAAGTAGAGGCGCGTAACTTCGACGTACGTAAGCAATTGTTGGAATACGATGACGTCGCCAACGATCAGCGTAAAGTCATCTACCAGCAACGTAATGAATTGTTAGAGGCACAGGACATGTCTGAGCTGATTTCGTCTTTGCGTGCCGGTATGTTCTATGATGTTGTGCGTGCCCACGTGCCAGCCGAATCTGTTGAAGAGCAATGGGATATCCCGGCTTTGCAATCGGTGCTGGCAAGTGAATGGGCTCTGGATATTCCTTTGGCAAGCATGCTCGAAGCGGAACCGAATCTGAATGACGAAGACATTCTGGAGCGTGTCCAAAAAGCTGCAGATGCGGCCTACGAAGCAAAAGTGGCTTTGGTCGGTAAGGATGCATTCGCAGGCTTTGAGCGCAGCATCATGTTGCAGAGCATTGACTCTCACTGGCGCGAACATCTGGCCGCACTGGATCACTTGCGCCAAGGTATCCATTTGCGTGGTTACGCACAGAAAAATCCTAAGCAGGAATACAAGCGCGAAGCATTTGAACTGTTTGGCCAGATGCTCGATCTGATCAAAAATGAAGTGGTGCGTACGATTGTTACCGTGCGTATCCAGTCGCGTGACGAGATCGAAGCGGCCGAGCAGCAACTGGCACAGTCGCAAGTCGAAAACGTGCATTATCAGCACGCCGATTTTGATGCGAATGCGTCACCGGAAGAAATGCTGGCTCCCACAGCAAATCCGGAATCTGGCCAGACGCAATATGTTCTCAAAGTTGGTCGCAATGATCCTTGCCCGTGCGGCAGTGGCAAGAAGTTCAAACAATGCCACGGCAAGCTGAATCCTGACCAAGCTCAGGGTGAGTATGCCTTCTCCGTTGGCCGCAATGATCCATGTCCTTGCGGTAGCGGCAAGAAGTTCAAACAATGCCACGGCAAATTAGCCTGAGTAAACGAGGCGGATAAACGCATCGGTAGGTTTTAGGCAGTATCAATAAAAAGGCGGAGATATCCGCCTTTTTTATGTCTAGGGTCAGGATCTCATGCAACATTATCGCGATATAGGTATGGGACACACGGCATACAGCATAGGGCGTAAAGCACCAATCGCAATTAAACGATAAATACAGCCTCGTACTTTGCCTGTTATACAATAAGCTCAGATTGGTTTTTCCTTGGTTAAACGCTTCTCAGGCTTTGTAGTCTTTTAAAGTTTGCATGTGAAAACACCACCTATACCAAAATTCCTGCAATCACTCTGGCTCGCCGCTTTTGCTGCCATCTTATTCGCGCCTGCGGCGATGGCGTTTGATTGCCCGCGCCCTTTGACGCTGGCCTTACATGAGCACGGTTTGTTGTACTCATCCCAGACTGGTGCTGGCATTGATAAAGATATTGCCGATGAACTGATGCGACGTAGCGGTTGCAAAATAACGGTTAGCGTACTGCCGCGAGCCCGGATCTGGCAGTTGATCGAATCGGGGGCACTCGACTTCAGCCTGTCCGGTATCCGTAATGACGAGCGCGATCGCTATGCGGCATTTGCCTGGTATTTTTCAAATAAATATTACTTGCTGGTGCGTAAAGACGTGCAGGTCAAACAGCTTGCGGATTTTGATGATAATCCTGCATTGCAGTTGGGGGCGATACGCTCATTCAGGTATGGCCCAAGTGCGAACCGGCTGGTAGATAAATTGCACGCCGGGCAGCGTGTTACCTATGCCTCTGCGCTGGAACCTTTATATCAAGCGCTGGCAAGCAAGCGGATTCATGGCATGATCATTGAGCCTTTCGATTATTCTCAGGTCGAAACCATGTCGATCCGCGACCTCACTACCATCATAGAAACGAATGACCCGCCGATTCCGCACGGTCTGATTATGTCGAAAAAATCCTTGAGTGCCGCAGAGCAGGAAAAGTGGCGCAGTCTGATCAAGGGCATGCGTGACGATGGCACGGTGCTGGCGATTTTTGAAAAATACTTCAAGCCAGAATTGGCTAATGCAATGGTTAACTTCTATCTATCATGGTAAGCAGTCTCAGCCGCCGCCTGACTGTAGCCGTCGTCCTGTGTATTTCGCTGGGCGTCACCTATGCGCTCTGGCGTCACGAAAAAACCAATGCCTGGCTTGATACCCGCACCACACTGGACTTCAGCGCTCGTGATGTAGCGAGCCGTATCGAACAGCGGCTCGCTGCCAGTGAGCAGGTTTTGCGTGGCGCACAGGCGGTATTCGGTATGTCGGATGTCGTCAAGCGCAAGGACTTTGCCAACTACGTTAATTTACTGCAATTAGGCGCTGATTATGTTGGCATGGAAGGGCTAGGCATCGCCCTCGCAGTCGAATCCGGCAAACTGGAACAGCATGTGCTCTCCATGCGGCAGCAAGGTATCACTGATTATCAACTGTATCCGTTGGCGACCGCCACTCGCTCTACCCAGACATGGATGGCGCCGTTCATACAGATCGAGCCATCACTGGAGCGCAATCGTCGCCAGCTAGGCTTCGACGCCATGTCCGACCCTGTGCACAGAGCCGCTCTGGAGCGTGCCCGCGATGCCGGTACTCTGGCGATTACCGGTATGCTGAATTTGTCTCATGACGATAAAGTCAGTCTGCACAAGGGTTTTTACGTGTATTTGCCCGTCTATAAAGACGGTGTTGTACCGGATAGTCCCGAAGCACGCCGTAGTAGTCTGGTTGGCTGGGTGTTCGCCCCTTTTCGTATGGATGATCTGATGGCGAGTCTATATGGTGAGACACCGCGCGCAACTGCGGTCCGGATTTACGATGGGATTGAGACCTCAGCCAGCAATCTGATGTACGAATCCTTGCGGCTTGAATCTCTGAATATGGCGCCAATCAAATCAGGACGGACCTCTGTGATAAACATGTTCTCCCCAAAAGATCACACCATTGAAGTGACCGAATATCTCGCGAACGGCGGACGTTCCTGGTCGGTCGTGATTACGGCCTTACCTGGTTTTGAAGAGCATCTCGGCAAGGATAAATCCGGGCTGATCGCCATGATCGGCGTTACGTTGAGTATGTTGATGTGCCTATTGACCTGGCAACTGGTTTCCGGTCGTGAACGTGCCTTGAATCTGGCACGTGAAATGACCAGAGAACTGCGTGAGAGTGAAGCGCGCTTCCGGTATCTGGCACAGTATGACGAGTTATCGGGTTTGCCGAATCGCGCGATGTTTCGCGATCGTCTGCAACATGCCATTACCGTTGCCAAGCGTGACAAACACCTGCTTGCATTGATGTACCTGGATCTGGATGAGTTTAAGCCAATTAACGACAGCCTAGGGCATCACGTCGGTGATTTGTTACTGCGGGCTGTTGCCGAAAAGATGCTGCGCTGCGTCCGCGAGTCTGACACCGTTGCTCGTATGGGAGGCGATGAATTCGTCATACTTTTGCCTGTTATCGAGCATGAGCAGGACGCCTTGCTGGTCGCGGAAAAGATCCGACAGGCACTGTGCGAGCCTTTCGAGGTCGCTGGTGGTCATCTGCTGCATGTGTCGTGTAGCATCGGCATTGCGTTGTACCCGCAGCATGCGCAGGATGATATCGAGCTTTCGCGTCATGCTGATATTGCGATGTATCGCGCCAAAGAATTAGGCCGCGATATGGTGCAGGTATTTACACCATCTTGACCGCAGGATCTGGGGCAGTTCAGGTTCCTAGTGATAGCTTTAGCCGTCTCACCAGATCGAGCAAGCGCGGGCGTACTTCTGCCAGCAAAAAAGACGATGACAAAGTGAAGGCCGGACCGCCGCAATTAATCGAGACCGGCGGCATGCCGTTACCCGGATAGAAGGCGACCGCGATCGCATTCACATCTTTTTGCCAGCTACCGAATGAAGTGCAACAACCCAGTTCCTGATATTCGCTGATGGAGAGCTGGATCTCTTTGGCCACCGTCTGCCAGTGCGCCTCATCCGCCTGCTGTATCTGGGTGAGCAGCTGGCTGCGCTCATCAGCGCGCATCTCTGCCAGAATCGCCCGCCCCATCGCTGTGTTTGCCAGCGGGATTCGAGAGCCAACATCAAGGCTCAGTGTCAGCGCGGTCTGGCTACGACAATTCTCCACATAAATCATACTGAGCCGGTCGCGCATGCCAAGCGAGACCATGCCCTGAGAAAAATCTGCTAGCTCCTGCATCAGCGGACGCGCTAGCTGACGCACATCCAATCTTGCCAGCATCGCACTGCCGAGCGCCAGAGTTGCAGAGCCCAGGCGATATTTACCCAGCGAATCGACATAATCGAGATGACCTGTTTTGGTCAGCGTGTAGGTCAGACGCGATACCGTCGATTTGGGCAACTGGCAGCGCTCCGCCAATTCCTGATTGCCTAAAGCCTTATCACCTGAGCGAAAACATGCCAGCAGCTCTAGACCTCGTGCCAGTGCGGTGACGAAATGCCGGTCCTCTTTGGCGTTGCCGCCAGCTTGAACCGATTGCTCTGATGCCGTGGCAATGTGGGTGATTTTTTTGATCATTCTTGACTTGGTGCGATAGACGAAATAAAGTTAATAAATATTGCAGAACATAATTCTGCATTGCAGAACTAGCTTATCAGTAATCGGGTGAAACGCAAAGTCGGCATGATAAAAAAGTGCGACGCCGCGAGGCTGCCTAATGACGAGGTAAGTAGAAAACGTAGATGAAAAATGCTCACAATCATGCAATCGTGAATGGCATCGAAATACTGTGCAAGCCGCGATGAACCAATAAGCGTGCGGCTAAGTTGATCCGCGGTATGGCGATGCAGGCAGACCTCTGATTCAACGCGTAATCTGATACTAAGTCTGATGTTCAGCCTGATGTGTAATCTGATGGGCAACGCGATGTACCGCAAAGCAGGGAATCGCCCGAACTCCCGGCAAACCAAGTCACAGGACGACGCAATGAACGAACATAAATTACAAGGAGCCGCCTCACCGCGGCCCGCCTATGACTCACCGGACCTGATATTGGGTGTGATCGGTTGTGGCGTGATGGGACGCGGGATTGCCCAGATCGCCGCTCTGGCGGGGACGCAGGTGCGTCTGATGGATAGCCGTGCCGGTGCCGCACAGGCCGCACGTCATGAGCTGCTGTCGACCTTCGCAAAATTAGTGGAGAAGGGGCGTCTCACGCAGAGTCTTGCCGATGCCGCGGCTGCGCGCCTGTCGATTGCCAGTGATATCAGGGATCTGGCTGATGTGCATATCGTCATTGAGGCGATAGTCGAAGATCTCGCTGCAAAAAAATCCTTGTTCCAGCAGCTGGAATCCATCGTTGGATCAACAACCATACTGGCGACGAATACCTCGTCTTTATCCGTGACTGCCATCGCGGCCGGCTTGCAAGTACCGCAGCGTGTCGCCGGATTTCACTTCTTCAATCCTGTGCCGCTGATGAAAATTGTCGAAGCCATCGGCGGCTTGTTGACTGGCGCAGAGGTTGTGGATTTCCTGATTGCATTGGGTACGCATTGGGGTCATGCAACGGTGCGCGCCAAAGATACACCAGGCTTCATCGTCAATCATGCCGGGCGTGGTTACGGTACCGAGGGTTTGCGCATCCTGGCAGAGAATACGACGGACATCGCGCATCTCGATCATATTTTGCGTGAGTGCGCAGGATTCAAGCTAGGTCCTTGCGAACTGATGGATCTGACAGGATTGGATGTCTCGCACCCGGTGATGGAATCGATTTATCAGCAATACTATGAAGAGCCGCGTTTTCGCCCGCAAGGCCTGACACGCCAGATGCTGACGGCGGGTGTGCTGGGTAAAAAAACAGGACAAGGGTTTTATCGCTACGACAATGCAGGTAAAAAGCTCAGTCAAACCGCTGCGTCGCCGCAGACAGGCGTCACACCTTCGGCTCACTTACCCCGTGCGATCTGGCTCAGTCGCGCTCAGTCCGGACGTAGTGAGGGTTTAAGGGAATTGATCGCGACTCTGGCAAGCAGCATCGGTGTTGAATTTGATCAGGGGGAGCACCCCGGTGTGGATAGTTTATGCATCGTCACGCCCATTGGTGATGACGCCAGTACCTGCTGCATCAACGAAGGCCTAGATCCGCAACGCACGCTGGCGATGGATGTGTTGTTTAGTCTCACAACCCGTCGCATGTTGATGACGACGCCCGCGACCAGCGATATGTATCGCGCTATGGCAGACAGTTTTTTCAGTGCCGATGGTGCTGCGGTCAGTGTGATCTGCGACAGCTATGGCCTGGTCGCACAGCGAGTCGTCGCCCATATCATTAACATTGCCTGCGATATCGCCCAGCAGCATATTGCCTTACCTGAAGATATCGACCGCGCCGTCAAACTTGGCCTTGGCTATCCACATGGCCCGCTGGCCTGGGGCGACCAGCTGGGTGCCGCCACGGTGCTGCAAATTCTGGAGTGCTTACTTCTGCATACTGGCGATCCGCGGTATCGTCCGAGTCCCTGGCTGAAGCGCCGTGCGCAGCTCCGTTTATCGTTACATTAGCTAGAAAAATAAGGTCGATTTACCAATACTCCCCCTAATTTATATAAAAATAGGCTTGATTGCGCTTATTTCTATTGTGCTTTTAAAAATACAGGGGTGGAGTATAGGTATATTGTCTCAGCGTTTAACATGTACGTCGTCATCGTGGGAACCCAGTATGAATCTCAATTTTAGTGAGCAGGATCAGATCTTCCGGCAAGAAGTGAGAGCCTTTATCGCCCGTGCTCTGCCAGCGGATATTCAGCACAAAGTTGTCAACGGATTGATCCTGGACAGGGATGATTATGTGCGCTGGCAGCAGGCTTTGCATGCGCAAGGATGGGGTGGATCATCCTGGGCAACCGAGTTCGGCGGCACCGGCTGGTCAGCGGTACAGAAATATATTTTTGAAGAAGAAGTCGCCGCTGCCGGTGCGCCAAGAATTATTCCTTTCGGTGTCAAGATGGTGGCTCCGGTCATCATGGCTTTTGGCTCGCCCGCACAACAGCAACGCTTTTTGCCCAATATTTTATCCGGCGAAGAATGGTGGTGTCAGGGATATTCCGAACCCGGTTCTGGTTCCGATCTCGCCTCTGTCAAAACGACAGCGCAGCGGGATGGTGACTACTATATCGTCAATGGGCAAAAGACCTGGACCACGCAAGCCCAGTATGCTGACTGGATTTTTTGCCTCGTGCGTACCGATCAGGAAGTCAAACCGCAACGCGGAATTTCCTTTCTGCTGATCGATATGAAAATGCCCGGCATTAGCGTACGTCCTATTATCACCATGGACGGCGCGCATGAAGTGAATGAAGTCTGGTTCGATCAGGTGCGCGTACCGACAGAGAACCTGGTCGGCGAAGAAAACGCGGGCTGGACCTATGCCAAGTTTTTACTCGGCCATGAGCGCACCAATATCGCGGGCATCGGCATTGCCAAACGTGAGCTTGCGCGCCTGAAACGGATCGCCAGTCAAGAAATTAAAAACGGCAAACCACTTATTCAGGATCCGCAATTTTCATTACGCATTGCCCAGATTCAGGTTGATCTGACCGCGCTGGAGATCACCAACCTGCGCGTATTGTCAGCCGAAGAGCAGCGCAAAACACCTGGGCCTGAAGCCTCAATTTTAAAAATCAAAGGGACTGAAATCCAGCAGGCGATTACCGAGCTTATGACCCAAGCGGTTGGTCTGTATGCCTTGCCTTTGCGGCGTGATGCGATGGCGGCGGGCTATCAGGGAGAGCATGCTGGTCCCGAGTACGCCACCTCACTCGCCGCCAATTACCTGAACATGCGCAAGCTCTCTATCTACGGCGGATCGAATGAGATTCAAAAGAACATCATCGCGCAAATGATTCTCGGTTTATAAAAATAAAAAATACGGAGCACACCATGGATTTCACCTTCAGCGAAGAGCAGACGATGTTGCAAGATGCCACGCGCCGCTTCATCAGCAACGAAGCACGTTTTGACCAACGTCAGCAGGCCAAAAAAACGCCCAGCGGTTACAGTAGCAAGGTCTGGCAGGGATTTGCCGACCTTGGTTTGCTGGCGTTGCTCGCCACCGAAGAAGACGGTGGTCTGGGCGGATCAGCGATCGATGCCATGCTCGTCATGGGAGTGATGGGTGAGGGTCTGGTGATCGAACCTTACCTCGCCAGCGCCGTGCTCGCGACAAAGATGATCAGCTTGTCTGGTAATCCTGAACAACGCGCCCGCTACCTGCCTGATCTGATCAGCGGCGCAGCGGTCGCAGTACTTGCCCATGACGAAACTACTACCCGGTTCGACCGTCTGCACATCAGCACTAGTGCCAAGCCAGCGACTGAGACCGGAGGCTATGTCTTGAACGGACACAAGAGCGTGGTGCCGCATGGTGCCTCGGCTGATCTGTTACTCGTCACAGCGCGTATGCCGGATCAAGGTTTATCGGTATTCGCCATCGCAAAATCAACGCCGGGATTGCGCATCTTGCCTTACACCACGGTCGACGGTATTGCCGCCGCCGAAATCTATCTCGATCAGGTGATCATCCCCGCAAACTGCCTGCTCGATGCCCAATCCGATGCCGAAGCCGCACTCAAGCAAACGCTCGACCTCGGCATCGCCGCCGTCTGTGCAGAAGCCGTAGGCGTACTCGATAAACTGCTGGCCGCCACCATCGCTTATGCAAAAAATCGTCAGCAGTTCGGCGTCGTCATCGGCAAATTCCAGGCACTCCAGCACAAGATGGCCGACATGGTGCTCTACATAGAACAAGCCCGGTCTATGAGTTACCTCGCCGCCGTCAGATCCGAAGATCGCGACACAATCAGCCGCCGCATTGCCCTGTCATCCGCAAAAGCAGTGATAGGCCAGGCCTGTCGCTTTGTCGGCCAGCAAGCAGTCCAACTCCACGGCGGCATGGGCGTGACAGATGAGCTCGACGTCAGCCATTACTTCAAACGATTAATGGCGATAGAGTTGCAGTTCGGTAGTACGGATTATCACCTGGAGGTGGTGGCGCAACGCCTGGTGTCGTAATTGCCTCTGATGAGTCTCAATTGGATTCGCGTCCAGCGTGAGTTTTAGTCGCTTAGTCCGTCAAAAAATACCCTACAATATTGGATTGACTTCATCGCTAGGACAGATCATGGCCGTTAATTCCCCTCTTCCCGTCGCCGCCGACTTACTTCCTGTTGCCGGTATCCAGCTTGGATATGCTGAAGCGGGTATTAAAAAACCGAACCGTAAAGATGTGCTGGTCATGACGCTGGCGCCGACGGCGACCGTTGCCGGTGTATTCACGACCAATCGTTTTTGTGCCGCGCCAGTGCAGGTGAGTAAGGCGCATCTAGAGGGGTTACACATGTCGGCTGGACCGATTCGTGCGCTGGTGATCAATACAGGTAATGCGAATGCGGGGACGGGAGACGCCGGCCTGGCCGCGGCGAACGCAACATGCGCTGCATTGGCTGAATTGTTGCAGTGCGAAGCGTCGCAGATTTTGCCCTTCTCGACCGGCGTGATTCTCGAGCCCTTGCCGGTGGATCGTCTGGTTGCAGGTTTGCCGCAGGCGATTGTGAATTTAAAAGCCGACAACTGGTATGCGGCAGCCGAGGCGATCATGACCACTGATACTCAGCCAAAAGCTGCGTCAGCGACCGTCGTCATCAATGGACAGACCGTGACGCTGACGGGTATCAGTAAAGGTGCAGGCATGATCAAGCCGAATATGGCGACCATGCTCGGCTATCTGGCACTGGACGCGAAAGTCGCCCAACCGGTACTCGATCACCTGGTCAAGCAGGCGGCGGACAAATCTTTTAATTGCATCACGATTGATGGCGATACATCGACCAACGATTCGTTTATGCTGATCGCGACGGGGGCGTCCGATGTCGAAGTCAATGAAATCGATACGCCGGAATATCAGTTGCTGGCAAAAGCCGTGATCGATTTGTCGCAAAAACTTGCGCACATGATTATCCGTGACGGCGAGGGAGCAACCAAGTTCATGACGATTACGGTCGAGGAAGGTCGTGACATTGACGAGTGTCGCAAGATTGCATATTCGATTGCGCATTCTCCTTTAGTTAAAACCGCGTTCTTTGCCTCTGATCCGAATTTGGGACGTATTCTGGCGGCGATCGGTTATGCCGGTGTTGGTGATCTGGATGTGAGTAAATTGAATTTGTACCTTGACGATGTCTGGGTCGCCAAAAACGGCGGACGTAATCCAGATTACAGAGAGGAAGACGGTCAGCGTGTGATGAAGCAAAGCGAAATCACGATCCGCGTCAAACTCGCTCGCGGTGATGCCGAGGCGACGGTATGGACCTGTGATCTGTCGCATGATTACGTATCGATCAATGCGGATTACCGTTCTTAATACTTCTTTAATATGACTCCGTGCATGGAAACAGCATGACGCAACTTGATCAGTTTTTAATCCGTGCTGAACAGGTATTAAGCCGACTGGAAAAGTTATTGCCCGCCTCAGCACCGCCACCAGATTTTGCGCTGGGTACGGCGTTTCGCTGGCGTAAGCGCGGTAATGTCGCTTATTTGCAAGTGGTGCGTCATGCATCGTCTATTGGACTTGGTGATTTGCATAATATTGCGATTCAGAAGCAACAGATTGAGCAAAATACTTTGCAATTCGTACGTGGCAAGCCTGCCAATAATGTGCTGCTGACAGGTGCGCGCGGCACCGGTAAATCGTCTTTGATTAAAGCCTGCCTGAATCAATTTGCCGGTCAGGGTTTGCGGTTGATTGAAGTCGATAAATCGGATTTGGCGGATTTGCCGGATATCGTTGATCTGGTCGCTGAACGTCCTGAGCGCTTTATTATTTTTTGCGACGACTTATCGTTTGAGGAAGGTGAGGGCGGCTATAAAGCGCTGAAAGTCGCACTGGATGGCAGCATCGCGGCGCAATCCGATAATGTACTGATCTATGCGACTTCAAACCGGCGTCATTTGCTCCCCGAAAAAATGTCGGACAACTCAAGCTATACGCATGCCGAGGACGGCGACCTGCATCCCGGCGAAACGGTAGAAGAAAAAATCTCGCTGTCCGAACGCTTCGGCCTGTGGGTCTCGTTTTATCCGTTTAAGCAAGACGACTATCTGGATATCGTCGCGTACTGGCTAGGCAGCATGGGATGTGATGCGGAGCAAGTAGCAGCTGCGCGTGGTGATGCGCTGCGCTGGGCCTTGCAGCGCGGCTCCCGTTCTGGGCGTGTAGCATGGCAGTTCGCTCGTGACTATGCGGGTAAGCTTGTGTAATTGTATGATACTGGGTATGTGTATATGCTTTTATATGCCTTTATCCCTAGGTTTTATCTAGTTATTTAAAAATACTCCCTCTTACTCTAATGTCGTTCAGTTGCGCGCTAAACTTAAAGTCGTCGTCCCTGCGCAGACAGGGATACAGCGTTTTTTGGCAATATGCCACTAGACCCTGGCTATCGCCGGAATGACGAAACAAGCGGCACGGTTTAACTGAACAGCATTACCACCTTACTCTCTTATTCTATGAAACCAGCACCCATTGATGTTGCCGTCGGTATTTTGATGAAGCCGAATGGCGATGTCTTATTAGGGCAACGCCCGACGGGCAAGCCTTACGAAGGTTACTGGGAGTTCCCGGGCGGTAAAGTCGAGGCGGGCGAAAGTATTCTGGACGCCTTGAAACGGGAATTTGTTGAGGAACTTGGCGTGCAGATCGATACGGCCGAACCCTGGTGCGGCGTCGAGCATGTGTATCCGCATGCGCATGTGCGATTGCATTTTTATATTAGTCATGAGTGGACCGGCCAGCCGCAAAGTCTGGAAGGTCAGGCTTTCGCCTGGCAGGGAAGTGTGGCTGTGTCCCCATTATTGCCAGCGACCATTCCGCTGCTGGAGTGGCTGGACGTCAGGCGCGCTGAAGCTGCTGTGTAATCCGGCAGGTATCTCGATATTTCGATGTAAGTCGGTTTGCTTGCAGATAGCTGACACTGAGCGCTGGTTTTTCTCCGCACTGGCCAATCATTTTTCCTCCTGGAATGTGGTGTTTAGCATTGTATGCATTCCGCTACAGTGCGTAATTTCACGTATTGCCGCTGTCATATAATGCTGAAATCATGCGTCACTTGAGGCTTTTTTGTCTTTTCAGCTAGTGTCATTAGTTCGTATGTACTAAAATCAATACACTGTATCGTTATCAATACAGCGTCCAGTTTGTGGGACACGCTAGAAGCAAAACTCTAGATTTTCATCAAAATTCATTCGAGTGTATTGAAAACCATACACACGGTTATCGGCATTTCCGATGAATATTTTCTAAGTCGTTGAATTATTTCAATAAAATTTTGTGGCATGGCGATTGCTAATACGAACCCTAATGTCGTTTCCAGCGAATAAGAGAAAAGGGCGCACCTTGGTGTGTGCGTACCACAGACAGCACGAGCGAATAGCGCGTTATTCATCCTTATCTGGAAATGAAATAGCGATGGTCACTACGGAGATGTGTAAATGCAGCATATGACGGGAAACTCAGAGGCAGCAGGACGTGCGGGCGCTATTCTGACGATCAATCTTCCAGCTTTACGTCATAACTATCGGTTTTTACAAAATAAATTAGGCAAGGCACGCTGCGGTGCGGCGGTCAAAGCCGATGCCTATGGTCTGGGTGCAATTAAGGTTGCTCAGGCTTTGCAGCAAGAAGCTTGCCGTGATTTTTTTGTCGCGCATCTTGATGAGGCGATTGCACTGCGTCCCCATTTATTGGCGGAGAGTGCGATCTATGTTATGCACGGCTCCCCTGTTGGCTACGAAGCCGAATTCCTTGAATTTAATTGCACCCCTGTTTTAAATAGTCTGGAACAGATTGCGGCATGGCGCGCACTCGCGACAGCCCAACAAAAGACCTTACCCGCCATTGTGCAGCTCGATACGGGCATGTCACGGATGGGAATGTCGCCGCAAGAAGTTCAGGCGTGGCTGGCTGATCCGGCGATTACGCAGGGAATTCAGGTGACGCATTTGATGAGCCACCTCGCCTGTGCGGAGGATCAGCAAGATCCGATGAATCAGCAGCAGTTGCAGACCTTCAGGGCATTGCGGGCGCAATTGCCCGCCTGTGGTGCGACGCTGGCGAATTCTTCCGGAATATTTTTAGGCCCCGAATTTCATTTCGATATGGCACGCCCCGGTGCGGCTTTGTATGGCGTGGCACCGGTTGCCGGTCAGCCGAATCCTATGCAGGCAGTCGCCTCTCTGCAAGCAAAAATTATCCAGGTCCGCACGATCGCTGCGGGGGCTGGCGTTGGTTACAGCATGACTTACCGGGCACTGGCTGCGCGCACTATTGCGACGGTAGCGGTGGGCTACGCAGATGGCTGGTTGCGTAGCCTGAGCAATCGCGGCGTCGCGTATATCGCGGGTCAGGCGGCACCGATGGTCGGCAATGTATCCATGGACACTATTACGCTCGACGTGAGCAATGTCGATGCGGCGCAGCTTTATCCGGGTGCGCCGGTCGATCTGTTATCAGCGACAAATACGGTCGATACCGTCGCCAGACTCGCTCATACCATCGGCTATGAAATCCTGACCAGTCTGGGTCAGCGTTATCATCGCCATTACCTAGAATCTGAATCTGAGTAGCATCCAATAAGTCATTCCAGTGATGTAAGGAATAAGGGAGAAGCACAATGAAAGTAGTCATACTGGGCGCCGGCGTTATCGGTACCGCATCTGCGTATTACCTGGCTAAAGCAGGACACGAGGTGACGGTAATCGAGCGTCAACCCGCTGCTGCATTGGAGACCAGTTACGCGAATGCGGGCGAAGTATCTCCAGGATATTCTGCGCCATGGGCCGGACCGGGCGTTCCAATGAAAGCTGTTAAATGGCTGATGATGAAGCATAGCCCGCTGGCTATTCGTCCTAGCCTCGATCCGCATATGTGGCGCTGGGTCACACAGATGCTGTTGAACTGCACGACTAAGCGTTACGAGATCAACAAAGGCCGTATGTTGCGCATGGCGGAATATAGCCGTGATACTTTGCAGCAGTTGCGTGCCGATACCGGGATTCATTACGACGAGCGCACTCAGGGAACGTTGCAGTTATTCCGTAACGAGGCACAACTCGAAGGATCCAAATTCGATACGGATATTCTGGATCGTTATGGCGTACCTTACGAAGTGCTGGACAAAGCAGCCTGTCTGAAAGTCGAACCGGCACTAAAAAATGTGCAGAATAAGTTTGTCGGTGCTTTACGCCTGCCAGGTGATGAAACCGGAGATTGTTTTAAATTTACCCAAAATCTGTCCAAACTGGCTGAAGAGCTGGGCGTTCAGTTTAAGTACGGTGTGAGCGTCGAAAAAGTTCTTCATGAAGGTGATCGCATTACCGGCGTGAAAACCTCGACGGGTACCGTGCAGGCCGATGCGTATGTGCTGGCCTTGGGGAGTTATTCCTCAGTCATGCTGCGGGAACTAGGGATGAAAATTCCTGTGTATCCGATTAAAGGCTACTCGATCACGGTACCGATTATCGATGCGCAAAAAGCGCCGGAGTCAACTGTAATGGATGAAACCTACAAAATCGCCATTACGCGTCTGGGTGATCGCATCCGTGTCGGTGGTACCGCAGAAATTACCGGTTACGACCTGAGCTTACGCGAGGAGAGACGGGCGACGCTGGTGCATTCGGTCACGGATCTGTTCCCGGGTGGTGGCGATATCGCGAAAGCGGAATTTTGGACTGGCCTGCGCCCTATGACGCCAGACGGCACGCCGATCGTCGGACCTACACCGTTCCGCAATCTCTTCCTGAATACCGGTCACGGAACATTGGGCTGGACCATGGCGTGCGGCTCCGGCCGTTTTATTGCTGATGTCGTATCGAATAAACGTCCTGCGATTTCTACCGAAGGCTTGTTCATGGATCGTTATGGCAGTGCGAATCGTCCGATTATTGTAGCCAAGGAGTTGCAAGCATGAATTTGATCGAACGTGAACAACTGGTCTCGACGACCGAGATATTTTCTGACCCGACACTGAACATGCGCTTCTACACAGCAATCGAATTGCTGGCGCAAATCGTGATGGTCATGCCACGTACGGCAACGGTCGCTTCACTGGTGCAGGCAACTGGAAAGACGCCGCGGCTGGTGCGCTCTATCCTGTCTACGCTGAGTAAAGATGGTCTGGTCGCACGTGATGTAAAAGAAAAAGATGCATGGCATTGCCGCTCTTGTAACGGCATCATCACACTTGCCGATATTTATCGCTGCTTCTGTCTGGCGGAAGAAAAAGCGGTTGCTAGAGCAGAAGAGAAGTCACGCGAAGAATTGAATGCCAAAGCTGCACAGGCAGAGATTGATGCAGAAAATGGTGTAGAGTCTTCCGATGCGGCGAATGACGCGGTTAAAGAACGTGAGCGTCCATCCAGGCCACGTAGCTCTAATCAACAAAGCGTTGATCTGCTGATGATGCAGGTCAAAATGACCGTCAATCGTGCAGTGTTTCAACAATTAGAACAATTTGATCTCGGTCGTCTGCGCGGGTTAGCGTCAACCACAAGTTTTCGCAGCCATAATGCACGACCACGCGGTTACATCCCCGAACCTCACTGATCATCTGAGACGATAAGCTGCTCACTCTTCACCTAAGCAAGACCGATGCGCATCAATATCCAGTTTAAAGATCGAGTAGGGATTGCGCATGAAATACTGGCGGTATTCGCCCTGCGCGGGTTGAATGTCGTCGGTGTTGAAGTTGATCCTCCAAATATCTATATCGATAGTCCTGAACTGCTTGAGTTTATGCTGCCATCTTTGCAGCAGGATTGTGACCAGGTGCGCGGTGTAGGCAAAATCAATATTCTTGATATTTTGCCTGGCAAACGTCGCCGCCTGAATCTTGACACCATGATGGCCGTGATGGAAGACCCGGTGTTGGCCATCGATGCAAACGGTCGGGTCGTCGTGGCAAACGCCGCAGCAGCGGCTGTGTCCGGCATGTCAGAGGAAATTCTCTGCCAGAAAAGCCTGGTCGATTTGCTGGAAGATACCTCAGCCCAGGAGGAGTTGATATCCAGTTCTTTTCATGTTCCCAGTCGTGAGGTGATCTTGAATGGCGAGCCGTTCTGGATGGACGTTACTCCGGTTTCTGAGCCAATCACTCACGATATGGCGCGTAACGGTCAGACCGTGGGAGCTGTATTGACCCTGCATGCGCCACGCCGTATCGGTGGCAGAATACATGCATTGCAGCACTCTGAAGGGAGTGGTTTTCACTTCATTATTGGTGAGTCCGAGCAGATCAGGGCAATCAAGGCCAAGGCCGCCAAGGTGGCAGTGGTCGATGCGCCGTTGCTCATCACGGGTGAGACAGGAACCGGCAAGGAACTGCTGGCACAGGCTTGCCACGGCGTCAGTGCGCGATGTAATGCTCCTTTTCTTGAGCTGAACTGCGCGGCGTTGCCTGAGAGTCTGGCAGAAAGTGAATTATTTGGTTATATGTCCGGTGCATTCACTGGCGCGCAACGCGGCGGCAAGCCAGGATTGATCGAAATGGCTGATGGTGGCACTGTGTTTCTGGATGAGATCGGGGAGATGTCTTTATATCTGCAGGCGAAACTACTCCGTTTTTTGAACGACGGTAAATTCAGGCGTATTGGTGGCGATAAGGAGGTTAAGGTGAATGTCCGCATTATTAGCGCGACCCATCGTAACTTACGCAAGATGGTGCAGGAGGGCTTGTTCCGCGAAGACTTATTTTATCGCCTGAATGTACTGCATCTGGAAATGCCCGCACTGCGTGAGCGCCCGGATGATATTTTGCCGCTTGCCAGACACTTCATTGAGCGCGCCTGCACACAGGCGCAAAAGCCCGTATGCCGCTTGAATTCTGCTGCTTGTGCGGCACTGGTGGCGAACCGCTGGCCAGGCAATGTGCGCCAGCTGCAAAATGTCGTTTTCAGGGCAATTACGATGTCGGATCAGCGGGTGCTGGATGCTGCTGATCTAGATTGGGCTGAAGGAAGTATTACTGCGGATGAAGTGAATATCGATGCTGCGGAGAGCTGGGAATTGACGGTGCAGGCATTCGAATCAAGCTTGCTTGAGAAGCTGTATTTGCAGTACCCATCGAGCCGCAAACTCGCTGCCCGGCTGGATACTTCGCATTCTATGATTGCCGCCAAACTCAGGAAATACGGAATCCCCAAGCGTTAGAATCGGTGTACATTAGTGGAGGTGCCAATACGAATTGATACTAAGTGATCTTATTGACCTCATTGACCCAATTGATCCTATTACGGATCCCGTAACAGATTCTGATAGATGGGATTATTGCAGGTTTGATTGACATAAATCCTCATCGGGATCTTCAGGCAAATTGACAGCGGGGATCGTGTATTTTTCTTCTGCCCATGCACCCAGATCAATTTTTTTACAACGTTCAGAACAAAACGGACGATACGTATTCTCGGTAGTCCAGGTTACTTTTTTGCCGCAAGTCGGGCAATCTACAACTGTGCTCATAAGTCTCTACTACGTTAAAAATTACAGAGTGTCAGGTCAAACGGGATATCGCTCTCGAAAGCTTTCGGCTTCATATCACCGTCTTGGGACATAAAGCGTATCCACAACATGTACTTATTTGCTGAGATTTCCGGGATGGCTCCCATCTCACGCACCACGCTGACGCGTAGTAACTGATATATTTTCCCTTGCAACATTTGCTGGTAACTGCCGGCCTGTGCAATGACTTTCGTCGTTACCCCAGATTCTCTCAATAGACGCAGGACGATATTAATCGCATCAAATAAGGGGGCAATCGGCGCAAACCAATTGGCAATATCCGCAAAACGCTTTTCAGCGGGATTCTTTTGCCATGCGTGGTAACTGGGTAAGTCAAATTCACAAGCCCCGCCAGGAATAATCGTACGACCACGTATGCTCATCAACCATTCATTATCACGAACGTTCTGACCAGTTTTCCCAGTGGAGGCCATTAGGGCGCTGCTGGCGCGATCTACCTCATCGAGAATCTGATCCAGCATGTCCGCCTGAACATTCGGATTAGATTTGAAGCTGATGAGAGTGTGTTTTTGTCGTTCTAATTCTTGCAGGAGATCAGATTTGAGATCGGCCCGACCAGCGACCTCCAGCATTTCAAAAATGGTGGATAGGGCAACGTGATGCTGCATAGGATCAGACTGATGCAGGAAAAAAGTGAATTTTTCGTACAGGTCTTCTAGCCGCAATAACGTGCGAATACGCTCGTTAAAAGGGTATTCGTAAACGATCAAAATAATATCCCTGTCAAAATTGGTGCTAACGCGCAAGTGTCACGTGATTCTGAACCATGCTGAGCAAAATTACAAACATTGCGTGCTTATTGTTTGTCATTTTTTATCGATGTTTGCGCTAACTGACAATATTTGCGATGCAACTCAGCGACTTGTTCGCGGATTGCGTCCAGATCGCCATCATTGACGATGATATCGTCGGCTGCGGCCAGTCTTTGCTGGCGGCTGGCCTGATGATGCATGATGGCGAGTACCTGCTCTTGATTTAAATTATTTCTTGCCATCACACGCTGCACTTGCACTTGCTCCGGGCAATCGACAATCAGAATCCGGCTGACTTTTTTCTTCCAGTTACTAGACTCGACCAAGAGAGGAACAACGAAAATTGGATAGCTACCTGTCACTTGCTGTGCCGCGCGTTCAGTTTCTTGTCTGATGAGCGGGTGGAGAATTTGTTCGAGTTTAGTTTTTGCGGATGCATCCGTAAAAATCAGTTCCCGCATTTTTGCGCGATCCATAGCCCCGTCTGCCTGAATAGAGGCATCGCCAAACTGCTGGCGAATCAGAGATATGGCAACACCATGCGACATGGTAAGTTGGTGGGCAATAAGGTCGGTATCAATCAGGCTGGCACCAAGCTCGCCGAACATATTGGCAACAGTCGTTTTGCCACTTCCGATTCCGCCTGTCAGTCCCAGGCTAAATACCTGCGCTAACTCCATCAACCAAGCATGCCCAGATATTGCTGCGATAGAGTTTTACCCCAGATTAGCGCAATGAGGCCTGCGGCAGCAAGATAGGGACCAAACGGGATAGGATTGTTTTTGCCCATTTTTGCCAATACGATCATGCTGATCCCTACAATCGCACCGACCACTGATGATAGTAAAATAATAACGGGTAGCATAGTCCAGCCCATCCATGCGCCAAGAGCTGCCAGTAATTTAAAATCGCCGTAGCCCATACCTTCTTTGCCCGTTGCGAGCTTAAACAGCCAGTAAATGGACCACAAAGCGAGATAGCCAGCAACCGCACCGATGACCGCATCATGCAAGGACGCGAATGTACCGTGAAGATTAATTAACAAACCGAGCCACAACAAAGGCAAAGTCAGATCATCTGGCAGCAACTGTGTGTCAGCATCAATGAAGGTCATTGCGATTAAAAACCAGGCGAATACGACAGCACCCAAACCAGCGATGCCACTACCAAAGTGCCAAATAAGATAGCCAGAGAGCGCGCCAGTAAGCAGCTCTACTAATGGATAACGTATCGAAATCGGTGCTTTACATGTTGTACATTTGCCGCCTATTGCAATGTAGCTAAACACCGGAATATTTTCCAAGGCAGTAATCTGATGCCCACAATGAGGGCACGCAGAGCGCGGCACCATCAGATTGTAGCGGTCAGCGTGAGGCAATTCATTACCGCTCTCACTCGCCACATAGTTATCCGATTCCCTTTGCATCATTTTTGGAATGCGATGGATAACTACGTTGAGAAAACTACCTATTAATAATCCGACGACACCAATTAAAATTGTGCTTGGCCAAGATTCTGGAGTTTGGAATAAAAAAATCTCTAGCATTAAACGACTTGACCTAGTTTGAAAATTGGCAGGTACATAGCGACGACTAAACCACCAATGATTATCCCAAGTATGGCCATTATCAGCGGTTCCATGAGGCTAGAGAGAGAGGCTACGGCCTCGTCTACTTCTTCTTCGTAAAAATCAGCTACTTTTCCAAGCATTTGATCTAAAGCCCCTGATTCCTCGCCGATGGAGACCATCTGAGTGACCATGTTGGGAAATACATTTGAGTTTTGCATTGCTACCGTTAAGCTTGTGCCAGTACTAACTTCTGTTTGTATTTTAATTGTTGCATCTAGATAAACTGCATTGCCAGCAGCACCGCCAACGGAATCCAGAGATTCAACTAAAGGAACACCTGCGGAAAACATAGTAGCTAATGTTCGTGTCCATCGAGCAATAGTCGCTTTTCTAATTACGTCACCGAAGATCGGTGCTTGTAAAAGTAATCTGTCCATTATTCGCTGCATTTTAAGAGATCGTTTCCATGAGTTTAGGAAGAAATAAATGCTACCGAACAAACCTCCAAAAATGATGTACCAGTTTTTCACAAAAAAGTCGGATATTGCCATTACAAATAGGGTTGGTGCAGGCAGGTCGGCACCAAAACTGGTGAATACCTGTTTAAAAGCAGGAACAACCCAAATCATAATTACTGCAGTGACAATGAATGCAATCGATAAAATTGCAATTGGATAAGTCAGAGCAGATTTGATTTTTGCTTTAATTGCCAACGTTTTTTCCTTATATATTGCCAGTCTGGTTAGTAAGTCTTCCAGAATACCGGCTTGCTCACCTGCGCCTACAAGATTGCAAAATAGAGGGTCAAAATAAAGCGGAAATTTACGGAATGCCTGGTTTAAGCTAGTCCCTGTCTCAACATCACCCCGTATATCTTGTAATAATTTTGATACTGAAGGGTTTGTGTTCCCTTTTGAAACAATATCGAAAGACTGGAGCAGAGGAACGCCAGCTTTCATCATTGTCGCTAACTGCCTAGTGAATAGAGTGATATCTTTATCGGTAATTTTTTTACCAGAAGCATATGTTTTCTTTTTTAATTTGGTAACTGAAATACCTTGGCGCCTTAGCGTAGCATTGACAATCGCTTCGCCACCAGCACGTAACTCACCGCGTACAGTTTTCCCGTATTTATCTTTACCTTCCCAAGCATAGACATGTTCTTTAACCTGTGTCGTTTTGGGTGCTACTTTTGAAGTTGTCGCCATACAATTATCCTGTTATTCGTTGGTGCATCCAAGAACTTCTTCTAAGCTAGTAAGTCCTTGCTTTACTTTTTGAAGACCGGATTGCCGCAAGGTTCTGACACCTTCTTTTTCTGACTGTTTTTCGATTTCAAGCGATGTTCCGCTGCCCAAAATAATGCGCTCAATTGATTCTGTAATCGGCATAATTTGATAAATACCTACGCGACCTTTGTAGCCGCTACCACTACAGCGCTCACAACCTACAGGTTGATAGGGTTTCCAGCTTCCATCTAATTCCTCGTCTTTAAATCCAGCCTGCAATAAAACCTCGTCCAGAACGTCGGCCGGTTTTTTACACGTACAAAGGCGTCGTGCAAGCCGTTGAGCGGTAATTAAAATAACAGAGGATGCAATATTGAATGGCGCTACACCCATATTCATTAAACGCGTTAATGTCGATGGTGCGTCATTAGTATGCAAAGTAGAGAACACCATGTGGCCAGTTTGCGCGGCTTTAATTGCGATGTCAGCAGTTTCTAGGTCACGGATCTCACCGACCATGATAACGTCAGGATCTTGGCGAAGAAAGGATTTGAGTGCAACTGGAAACGTTAAGCCGGCTCTATCATTAATATTGACTTGATTCACACCTGGTAAGTTAATCTCTGCAGGGTCTTCTGCGGTAGAGATATTAATACCAGGTTTATTAATGACATTGAGGCAGGTGTACAGCGAAACCGTTTTACCTGAACCCGTCGGCCCTGTAACAAGTACCATTCCGTAAGGACGCTGAATTGCATTCATCAGTATCTCTTTTTGGTCCGGATCATATCCGAGTGCATCAATTCCCATTTGTGCTTGCGACCCGTCGAGGATACGCATAACGATTTTTTCGCCAAACAAAGTCGGTAGTGTACTGACGCGAAAATCGATGGCTTTTGTCGCGGACAAAACCAGCTTCATACGACCATCTTGCGGCACGCGTTTTTCTGATATGTCTAACTTGGAAATAACTTTGACACGTGACACGAGTTTATCTTTAATTGCGAGTGGTGGCTGAGCAATTTCTCGCAGCTCTCCATCGACCCTGAAGCGGATGCGATAAAATTTTTCAAAGGGTTCGAAGTGCAAATCCGATGCACCCATATTGATGGCGTCTATCAGCATTTTTTGTAAAAACTTGACTACCGGTGCGTCATCAACTTCGGCTGCCTGAGCATCAGCAGATGCGGTGGAGATATCTTCTTCTTTGAATTCAATATCATAATCATCACCGGATATGTCACTCAGGCTTTGTTCCGATGTTTTACCCAGTCTATCCAGAAGTTTCAGTAGCGCATCGTGTTGCACAACGACGAGTTCAATGCCTAGACCGGTCTGGAATTTGATTTGATCTTGTGCAGATGTATTCGTTGGATCCGATACCGCGAGGGCTATTTTATTCCCGCGTTTTGCAAGAGCAATAATCCTTTGCGTCTGCATCAGTTTAGTATCAACGATCTTTTCTGGCAGGCTGCTTTCATTAAATAAAGTTAGGTCTACCAAAGGGTAGCCAAATGTTTCAGAACAAAATGACGCTAGGTCACGCGCACTCATCGCCCCGCTTTGTATCAAACTATCGATAAATGCTGTTTTATCTGCCTGTGATTTTTTGAGAACACTATCAACTTGTGTAGCCGGTAGTACATTGCCTTGCATCAGAGCTCTGGCAAGTCCCGATGTCGATGGAGATATGTTTGGTAAGACGGCTGACATAAGTTCTTTATCGTAAAGTTCGTCCGGGCGATGATTGCCTTAAGATAATGCAACCAAGCACTTCTTTTGTAAAGGAATGCGTTTCATTCATTTGATAACATGGATGTAACCACTTAACGATATACAAATACACGACACTTAAGTAGCACTTAATGTTGAAGTCACTGAAATGATTTTCATATAAGAAACTTCTCTTAGTATAAAGGGCTTCTTGTTTTTCGACTAATTGTTCAGTCGGATAATTGGATTTTTCGTGTGAAATTACCCACGATTTT
Source organism: Undibacterium sp. Rencai35W (assembly GCF_049340185.1). NCBI lineage: Bacteria > Pseudomonadati > Pseudomonadota > Betaproteobacteria > Burkholderiales > Oxalobacteraceae > Undibacterium > Undibacterium sp. Rencai35W. The sequence goes on along the minus strand of NZ_JBMPPC010000002.1, from coordinate 492,435 downwards.
GGAGGGAATTCAGGTCAAAATTGACCTCATGGCGAGCAATACTCGCAGGAAAGAGGAAGGGTTACACTTGGAAACAATTTTGTGTGGATGGTTTGTTCAAAGTGATTCGCATTTGCCGTGAACAAAACATGCCGCACATATTTTTATAAGAACTCATTTGCTGGTTGTTAGTGATTTCTATCAACGGAAAATTTACACAAAGCAAGCAAGGCATTTTTGTATGAACTATCTGATAGAGCTTGTATTGATGATGCAGCACGCTGAGATGCTTTGATTGCCTCTGATCTTGTATAGTCAAGTGCGCCGGACTTGGTAATGGCTTCCAATATCGCATCAAACTGCGTCTCGTCGCCTTGCTCAATGCAGCTTTTAACCAAACGCTTTTCTTGTTCGCTGCCATTTTTCATCAAATAAATTAGTGGTAGTGTCGGCTTTCCCTCACGCAAATCGTCGCCGACATTTTTCCCTATTTCTTGCGCGTTACCGGAGTAGTCGAGTACATCGTCGATCAGTTGAAATGCCGTGCCAAGTGAGCGGCCATATTCTGCTGCGGCGTCAATTTGTTGGGCTGTAGCGCCGGAAATCAATGCACCTACCTGTGCGGCTGCCTCAAATAGTTTGGCAGTCTTGGAGCGGATGACTTGTAAATATCTTTCTTCGGTAACATCAGGATCATGCATATTTAGTAATTGCAGCACCTCACCCTCTGCGATGACATTCGTTGCATCTGCCAGGATTTCCATGATTTCCATGCGATTAATGGAGACCATCATTTGAAAAGCGCGCGAATACAGGAAGTCACCTACTAAAACTGAAGCGGCATTGCCAAAAAGCGCGTTAGCCGTTTTTCTGCCGCGACGCATGGAGGATTCGTCGACAACATCATCATGTAGTAATGTTGCTGTGTGGATGAATTCGATAATGGCCGCCAGCTCGTGGTGGTGCGTGCCTTGGTATTGGTAAGCGTTCGCCACCAGTAGCACCAGCACCGGGCGTATTCTTTTGCCACCGGCACTAATAATGTATTCAGCGATTTGATTGACCAGAGGGACTTCCGAATGAAGCTTGGTGCGTATCACCTGATTAACTAACGCCATATCGGTGGCAATGGATTCTGTAATACTATTTTGAGTAGATGTTGTGGCAGACAAGGCGGTACCTGCAAAAAATGCGTGATTGCTTGGGAAGCAGGGATTATACGATGCCCTTGCTACTTCGCGCTGCACCTTACGGGAACTTCAGTGCAGCTTTGCTGCAAATTAATGGCATTCTTCTTATAGCTTGGGTGGATGAAGGTGCTTAAGCCTATTGGGTACAGCGCAAAAAGCAGAATTGCAGGAATGGTTTGACCGACTCGCTAAGTCTATGTATAATTGGAGGTTTTCCCGATTTCAATGCTTCATTCGGGTTGGAAAAATTCGATTATTCATATCATTTGATGAGGTTTCACATGTACGCGGTCATAAAAACCGGTGGCAAACAATATAAAGTTGTCGCTGGTGAAAAACTTAAAGTAGAACAGATACCTGCAGACATTGGCTCCGAAATCACCATTGATCAAGTGCTCGCTTTGGGCGCAGGTGACACCATTAAATTTGGTGCTCCCTTGGTCGCAGGTGCTACGGTGCTGGCTACGGTAATTTCGCAAGGTCGTCACGATAAAGTGCGCATTTTCAAAATGCGTCGTCGTAAGCATTACCAAAAGCGTCAAGGCCATCGCCAAAATTACACAGAACTGCAAATCGTTTCTATCAACGGCTAAGCCGGTTGATTTAACTGACAATCCAAGGAGCTAATAAATGGCACACAAAAAAGGCGGCGGCACCACGCGCAACGGCCGTGACTCAGAGTCAAAACGCTTAGGCGTTAAAGTCTACGGCGGCCAAGCTATCAATGCTGGCGGCATTATCATTCGTCAACGCGGTACACGTGTTCACCCAGGTGAAAACGTCGGTATGGGTAAAGACCATACTCTGTTCGCATTGGTTAATGGCAAGGTACAGTTCGCAATCAAAGGTGCTGCTAAGCACCAATACGCGATTGTTGTAGCGGCGTAATTAGCGCCTTACAGCTAGTAGAATAAGGCGAAAGCCTGATAAAAAAGGCTCTGCCGTTGGTAGAGCCTTTTTAGTTTCAAGAGGTCCTGTATAAGTCAGCCTTTATGTTTTACGGCGATTTATACAAGCTCTTTTTTGGTTTGGCAGTCTTCAGGCAAGATTGCAGATTCTGCTCTTCCTTTTCACGGGAACTGAGAATCGCAGTGCATATTGTTCCTATTCGGACGCACTGAATTTATAGGTGATACAAATGAAATTTATCGACGAAGCACGGATTGAAGTAATTGCAGGTGATGGCGGTAATGGCATTGCCTCGTTCTGCCGTGAAAAATTCAGACCTTTCGGTGGTCCCGATGGTGGTGACGGTGGCAAGGGTGGCAGTATTATTGCCGTCGCAGATCGTAATATCAATACGCTGGTCGACTACCGTTTTTCTAAGTTGCATAAAGCAAAAAATGGTGAAAATGGCCGTGGTGCAGACTGTTATGGCAAAGGTGCGGATGATATTTTCTTGCGTATGCCGGTAGGTACACAGATTGCAGATCGCAATACGGATGAAGTCATTGCCGATCTGACGGAGCACGGACAGCAGGTTGTTTTGGTTAAAGGTGGAGAGGGTGGCTGGGGCAATATCCACTTCAAATCTTCCACTAATCGTGCGCCACGTCAGCGTAGTGATGGTAAAGAGGGTGAACGTCGCGAATTGCGTCTCGAATTGAAAGTATTGGCTGACGTAGGTCTGCTGGGCTTGCCGAATGCGGGTAAGTCTACGTTTATCACAGCAGTATCCAATGCGCGACCTAAAATTGCCGACTATCCGTTCACGACCTTGCATCCGAATTTAGGCATGGTTCGAGTCAGTCATGAAAAAAGCTTCGTGATCGCCGACATCCCAGGTTTGATCGAGGGCGCTGCCGATGGTGTTGGTCTTGGCGTGCAATTCCTTAAACATTTGCAACGTACAGGCTTGTTATTGCATATTGTTGATCTCGCCCCATTTGATGACGGCGTTGATCCAGTTAAAGATGCTAAAGCTCTCATCAAGGAGTTGCGTAAATATGATGAAGCCTTATACGATAAGCCGCGCTGGCTAGTGCTTAACAAGCTCGATGTATTGACGGAAGACGAGCGCAAGAAAAAAGTAAAGGACTTCGTCAAGCGTTTTGGCTGGAAAGGTCCTGTTTTCGAAATCTCTGCCTTGAATCGTGAAGGTTGTGAAGATCTCGTTACCGAAATTTATGCATATCTTGCTGAAAAGCGCTTGCAAGAGCAGCGCTCCCAGGAAACCCAGATGACGGAAGAGGCGCAGGGGATTTTGTCGATTGATCCTGATGATCCGCGTTTTAAAGTGTTGGACTGATCTGATCCTTGTATTTGTGAAAAAGAGCCTGCTTGTCAGGCTCTTTTTATTTGTATTTTTACACATTTCTCCAGGCAATATTTTAGTGATTTAGGAGAGTTTTTATGGCGGTGAGATCGGCAGAAAAATACTTGATTAGTCGGATTTAATCTAAATTTTCGGAATGAAATTTAGTTTTTATGATTTCTATCCATATAAAGTATAATTTTGAGTGTTCTAGGCATCCTGTCGCTCAATTAAATTTGTACATCAACGATCATCTCATGCATTCAGTTATTCAAAGCGCTAAACGACTCATCATCAAAGTAGGCTCCTCACTTGTTACCAATGATGGCAAAGGGTTGGACCGCGTTGCCATTGAGAAATGGGCAGGTCAAATTGCTGAGTTGCGTAAGCTGGGTAAGGAGGTGGTGTTGGTCAGTTCAGGCGCTATTGCCGAAGGGCGGCAGCGTCTCGGTTTTGATAAGCGTCCAACGGGAATACACGAATTACAGGCCTGCGCCGCAGTGGGGCAAATGGGGCTGGCACAGATTTATGAAACCAGCTTCCGTGCACATGCACTTGGTACTGCGCAAATTTTATTGACACATGCTGATCTGGCAGATCGTGAGCGTTATCTGAACGCGCGCTCTACTTTATTTACCTTACTTAGGTTTGGCATTGTTCCTGTAATTAATGAGAATGATACCGTCGTGACGGATGAAATTAAGTTCGGCGACAACGATACTTTAGGTGCTTTAGTCGCCAATCTGATTGAGGCTGATGCGCTGATCATTCTGACCGATCAAAAAGGTTTATACACAGCAGATCCGCGTAAGAATCCTGACGCACAATTTGTACACGAGGCCAGAGCTGGTGATCCTGTTTTGGAGGCGATGGCTGGTGGCGCAGGGTCAAGCCTGGGAAGCGGCGGCATGCTGACCAAGATATTAGCCGCAAAGCGCGGTGCCAGTTCCGGAACGCATACGGTCATTGCGTGGGGCCGTGAGGATAACGTACTGGTGCGTTTGGCTAAAGGTGAGGCGATTGGTACGCAACTGATCTCGCAAATGGCGCCGTTGGCAGCACGTAAGCAATGGATGGCAGATCATTTGCAGACAGCGGGACAAATCGTGCTAGATGCTGGTGCAGTACAAAAATTGATCACTGAGGGAAAATCGCTTCTGCCGATTGGTGTGCTTGATGTACGCGGCGAATTTGGGCGTGGTGCTGTCGTGACTTGTTATAACGAAGCTGGTAGAGCAATTGCAAGAGGTCTGAGTAATTATGCCAGTGCCGAGGCACGAAGGATTAAGCGACATCCCTCGTCTGAGATTGCCGCGATTCTAGGTTTTGTAGAAGAGCCAGAATTGATTCACAGAGATAATATGGTACTGCTCTGATTGCTTAAAATTAAAGCAGCACCATCATCATTTCAACATAAGGACGCTCAGATCAACGCAGATTAATAAGGCTTAATAATCTGATGTCGTTTAATCCTGTCAACTATGACGCTGACTTTACCGGCGATGGAATTGCCTTCGCAAAAATAGTCATTAAACAGCGTGCTATGTTGTTTGTTGGCGCTCAATCCCGAGATGTTGTCCCATTGATTGCGACGTGAGCGTGACCAGCTTCCATCAGGCCTGCCAAAGGCATACAACTTTTTTTCATAGGTGGCACATCGTATTCCTTCGTAACTCACATTTTTAGCGCCATTACTGCTTACGGCAATCAGACTGTAGCGAATAATGCCGTCACTGGTGATCGTGATGGATGTGCTGTCAATGGCAAATGACTGGCTGCCGCTGTCGTAAAAGGAGACCATATTGCTGGCCTCTGGTGCGGCCGGAAGCTGCAATGCAAGTTCTTTCCATTCCTTTTCTGCCTCGTCGTCAACGGTTTGCGCATGCACGGGCAGTAGCAGGCCAGATGCCAGCAATAAGGCAGTAGTGGCGTAAATTTTTTTTAACATAGTCGAAAATTCTGCAAAAGCGGCACGGTTATTCGGTTTTTTCAGAGGGCGGTGCCGAGTCTGCATCCGCTACTTTAATGGCCTCAGACGTTGAGGTGACGACCTGCAGATCAAGCTGTTCAGTATGATGAAGCTCTTTCGTTGGCTGAGGGTTCTGCTTTAATTGACGATTCCCCTGACGCCCCGAGCCTGGGTGTTCGGTTCTGTGTACAAAACGTGATAACTCCTGGAGTGCCAGTTGATACACGCCGCGTTTGAATTCAATCACGACATCCAGGGGAACCCAATACTCATGCCAGCGCCAGGCATCAAATTCAGGATGGTTACTGGCTCGCAAGTTCACATCGCAATCGCGACCCAGCATGCGCAGCAAAAACCAGATTTGTTTTTGTCCACGATAGTGCCCGCGAATTTCGCGTTTAATGAAATGATCGGGAACTTCATAGCGTAGCCAGTCGCGTGTGCGACCAATGACTTTAACGTGCTCCGGCAATAAGCCTGTCTCTTCCTCAAGTTCGCGAAACATCGCTTGCTCAGGAGACTCTCCATACTTAATACCACCCTGGGGAAATTGCCAAGAGTGTTCGCGTACACGTTTGCCCCACCAGACTTCATTGTTGGCGTTGAGCAATATAATGCCTACGTTAGGCCGAAAGCCTTCACGATCAAGCATGACCCTACCTCAAAACTTTCTGCGGCCAAGCGTCTTTTTCAGCAATTTGACGTAGTTCTGTCATCAGGAATTCATCGATGGCAGTAATAATCATCGATCAATCTGCGCATTTTTTATGCGCAATATCCTTATTTATGTCGATCTCTGGTTGATTTCGAGCATATCGAGCGGTTTTCCATCATCAAATTGCTAAACAGTGGGCGCATTAGCCAGCTAATCCTTTAAAATTGAGTCGATTATAACCCTCAATTTTTGAAAAGAATCATTGTCATGCGCGCTACACGATTTTTTATTTCTACTTTAAAAGAAGCTCCTGCCGATGCGGAAATTGTCAGCCACAAACTGATGATGCGGGCAGGCATGATTAAGCGCCTCGGTTCCGGCATTTATAACTATATGCCGATGGGTTTACGCGTGATTCGTAAAGTGGAAGCCATCGTACGTGAAGAGATGAATCGCTCCGGTGCAGTCGAGATGATAATGCCGGTGGTCCAGCCTGCTGAGCTGTGGCAAGAGACGGGACGCTGGCAGCAATATGGTCCGGAACTCATGCGGGTGAAAGACCGACATGGTCGTGATTTTATTATTCAGCCGACTTCGGAGGAGGCGATCACGGATGTGGCACGTCAGGAAATCCGTTCATATCGTCAGTTGCCGGTTAATTTTTATCATATTCAAACTAAGTTCCGTGATGAGCGCCGTCCTCGTTTCGGTTTGATGCGCGGTCGCGAATTTACGATGAAAGATGCTTATTCTTTTGATCGTGATGTCGAAGGCTTAAAAAAATCTTACCAAGTCATGTACGACGCGTATGTCCGCATTTTCACTCGCTTCGGTCTTGATTTTCGCGCGGTGGCTGCTGACAATGGTGCCATTGGCGGTTCCGGCTCGCACGAGTTCCACGTGATTGCCGACACCGGCGAAGACGCACTGGTATATTGCCCCACCTCCGAATTCGCCGCCAATATGGAAGCAGCAGAGGCAATGCCACTGTTCTCTGAGCGTCAGGCTGCGACACAAGCGTTGAGCAAGGCGGCGACGCCCGGCAAAGCCAAATGCGAAGATGTTGCTGCGCTGCTGTCTATCCCTCTGGAGCAAACAGTCAAGTCCATCGTGCTCACTGTCGAGACTGAAGAAAAAGACAAAATCAGCAAACAAGTCTGGCTGTTACTTCTACGTGGCGACCATGAATTGAATGAAATCAAGGCTAGCAAAGTCCCGGGTCTGGCGAACTACCGTTTTGCCACCGAAGACGAGATCGTCGAGCACTTCGGAACTAAGCCAGGTTACCTCGGTCCTATCAATACTAAGTTGCCGGTCAAGGTTGTTGCTGACCGTACGGTGGCGATGATGGGTGATTTTGTCTGCGGTGCGAACGAAGAAGATTTTCATTTTACCGGTGCTAACTGGATGCGCGATTTGCCCGAGCCACTGGTTGCTGATTTGCGCAATGTAGTCACTGGTGATCCATCGCCGGACGGCAAAGGCGTATTGGCAATCCAGCGCGGAATTGAAGTTGGTCATGTATTCCAGTTGGGAACACGCTATTCCGAAGATATGAAAGCGACTTTCCTTGACGAAAACGGCAAGCCGCAATTCTTGCAAATGGGATGTTATGGAATCGGTGTGACGCGTATTCTGGGAGCGGCGATTGAGCAGAATTTTGACGACAAAGGCATTATCTGGCCTGCCGCGCTGGCGCCATTTGAAGTTGTGATCTGCCCGATGGGCATGGAAAAAAGCGATGCCGTGAAGGCTGAAACTGAAAAACTGTATCAGGCACTGCTTGATGCAAATGTCGATGTCATGCTTGATGATCGTGGCGAGCGTCCGGGCGCGATGTTTGCGGACTGGGAGTTGATCGGTGTGCCGCATCGTATCGTCATCGGCGATCGTGGTTTGAAAGAGGGCAAGCTAGAATACAAAGGTCGTCGCGATGCTGAGGCGAGTGAATTACCCGTTGCCGATATGCTGGAATTTGTCTTGACCAAGTTAAGAGGTAAATAAGATACTGGTATGGAGTATGTTTTTAAGGTCCAGTGTTTTGCGCGCGTTAAGTAGGTTTTTGATGGATACTCCCTCAAAAAGTCGTGGTGTGTCGGCCGTGAGCGGACTCTTGTTGCGTGGTGTTATATGCGCCGTTTTGCTACCGGCAGGGCTTGCACATGCGGGTAATCAAAAAGAAGAAGCGATGGCGGACTCGGTCCGTCTCGCTTTATCGAAAGCGGTGACCGATACCCGGCCGCCGATTCCGAGTTTTGATGACATCAATGCGCGCATCAGTTATTTGCATTGGCTGGGCGAGATGTCTGATCGCTTAAAACGGCGCTTGCCTGATCCTCAGACGCGACAGGAATTTCTGAAATCTGTCTGGTACGAATCCAAGCGTGCCGGTCTGGAGCCGGCCATGGTCCTGGGTCTTATCCAGGTCGAGTCGGGCTTTCGTAAATATGCGACCTCGGTTGTCGGTGCGCGCGGCTATATGCAGGTCATGCCGTTCTGGTCACGCGTGATTGGCGACAGCGATGCGCAGAAGCTATTTCAGATGCAGTCGAATCTGCGCTATGGGTGTGCGATTCTGCGTATGTATATTGATATGGAAGCGGGTAATTTATATCTGGCTCTGGGGCGCTATAACGGCAGTCGCGGGCGACCCGAGTACCCTAATGCTGTTCTGGCGAACTGGAAAAACTGGGAATTTAAACGATAAGGTGGTTTCAATGCGATCTGCAAAAATCTGCGTTGCGAGGCGTTCAGCTTGAGTTATCAGCGAGAGGCGCGCTGGCCGTGGCTGCTTTTTATCGTGGCAGCGCATATCGGTTGTATCATCGCTTTGTCGTCTGCTGGCAAGCGGCTAGAGGGGGGAGTGTCCTTATCAAGCAACTCGACTTTATTGGTTGAATTAATTTTTCCAGCGAAACCGCAGCAGCTCACACCATTGAACACCGGTGCAACGCTAACGACTCCGGTTACCAAGCAACCGATATTATTGCCCGCCACTAAATCACCACAATCGACTCAAGCCGATACCGAGCGACCTGCAACGCTCGCCGGATCTGCCTTCGCCATCACCGCGCCTGTCATCAGTGCAGAGCCCGGACTCAACCTTAATCTGGACACACGTCAAATCAGTAAGGATTTGCAATCACAGCAACGTGCATTGCCCTTTGCGCCAAAGGTCGCGGTGCCAGCGGTTGCGACATTGGCAGACAAAATGGCCGCTGCGGCGATACCCGGAGAGATATCTTTTCAAACATTTACCACAGCAGACGGCACCTTGATTACCAAGGTGACGAGCGGGCGAGGATCGTATTGCGTGATCGCGCCTAATCCTGCTGGCGGAGCAACTGTTATCCAGCGAGAAGCTCGCTCAAACCGTGTTGTGAGTTGCGGTAATTATTAAATCCAGGTTTTCTATTAGACCGCTATCACTTTGTGATACGCAGAGGGACTAAGACTTCCCAAGGAATCATGCCGTCGCGATTTAAGGACAGGCTTCATCTCTCGCTAATCGGCAACTGCTCCTCTACCGCACAGCCTCACGCACCGCCACTAGGCAGCTATTTCGCCAGATACGCCTTTGTAAGGCTTCATTGGTCTGATCGCTTGAGGATCGTGTTTAATGATTCAGCATGTCACTGAAACAGATTGTGTTCAAAAACAAAAACGCCCGCGCGATGCGGGCGTTTTTGTTTGGGATTGGGATGCCACCTGTTACTTACATGGCCCCAATAAGTCTCCCAAAGCGACTACGATCAGCTTAAGACAGGTGACCGGAAATCAGCTTTGTCATTTCAAACATGGAGACTTGTTTTTTACCGCCAAAAACGGCTTTCAATTTGTCATCCGCGTTGATGTTACGCTTGTTCGCTTCATCTTGCAGTTGGTGCTTCTTGATGTATTCCCATACTTTTTTAGTGACTTCAGTACGTGGAATTGGTGCTGCACCGATGACTGCTGCCAACACTGGAGAAATTGTCATTGGCTTCATGAACGCTGCGTTTGGCTTACGTGCAGGTGCTGCTGCTTTTGCTGCCGGAGCAGCTTTCTTTGGTGCAGCCGCTTTTGGAGCTGCTGCTTTTGCTGCTGGCTTTTTAGCTTCTGGAGCTGCTTTAGCCGGTGCTTTTTTTGGTGCTGTTGCCATATTGAGGCTCCTTCACAAATATCTTGGAAAATGCGCCATTTCACGCATCGCTAATAGTGGTGCGCTTTGCAGAGGGATGCAAGTGTTTTTTGTGGCTTTTTGTTGAAAATGTATCGTAATGCGCAGAGGACAGCGTTTCATAGTGAAAAAAAACCGGATCAGGCCTGATTTTAGCGTGCTCAGGTCGATCCGGCCGACAGGTTTCGATGTGATCGGGCGCTAGCGTTTACCCGGCATCATTCCCTTCATACTGCGTAACATCTTCATCATGCCGCCACCTTGCAGCTTCTTCATCATGCTTTGCATCTGCTCAAATTGATTCAGCATACGATTGACTTCCTGAATCTGTACCCCAGCACCTGCTGCAATACGACGTTTGCGCGAAGCTTTGATTAAATCTGGTTTTGCACGTTCCTGCGGGGTCATGGAATTAATCATACCTTCCATACGGCGTACATTTTTTTCAGCCTGATCCATATTTGCGCCGCTCGCTGCCTGCTGCATTTGCGCCGGAAGTTTGTCCATCAGATTCGACAAACCGCCCATCTTTTTCATCTGACTCAGTTGCAATTTAAAGTCATTCATATCGAACTTGCCGCCACCTTTGATCTTATGGGCAAGATCTTGTGCTGCTGCGACGTCCATGCCTTTTTGGGCGGATTCGACCAGCGCCAGAATATCGCCCATACCCAAAATCCGATTCGCCATGCGAACCGGATCAAACGCTTCCAGGCCATCAAGTTTTTCAGCAACACCGGCAAATTTAATCGGCTTGCCGGTGATGTGGCGCACCGATAAGGCCGCACCGCCGCGCGCATCGCCGTCGAGCTTGGTGAGTACCACGCCAGTCAGGGGCAAGGCATCATTAAAGGCTTTCGCGGTATTCACGGCATCCTGACCCAGCATCGCATCCACCACAAACAAGGTCTCAATCGGCTTGACGGCAGCATGCAGAGCGGCGATTTCTTGCATCATCGCTTCATCAATACCAAGACGACCGGCAGTATCGATAATCAAGACATCGTGATAATGTTTTTTTGCATAATCGAGCGCTGCCAGCGCGATATCAACCGGTTTATCCGTTGGCAGTGACGGGAAAAAATCTGCACCGACCTGCGCCGTCACCGTCTGCAACTGACCAATCGCAGCGGGGCGATAGACGTCGGCAGAGACAGTCAGGACTTTTTTCTTTTTTTGCTCGCGCAAATATTTGGCGAGTTTACCGACAGTCGTGGTTTTACCGGCACCTTGCAAGCCAGCCATCAAAATAATTGCAGGCGGCTGTGTGGCAAAACTCAGTTGCGAAGCTTCTGGTCCGAGATCGGCACCCATCAGGCTGGCCAGTTCTTTTTGCACCACGCCGACCAGAGCCTGCCCTGGAGTCAGAGAGCTGATGACTTCTTCGCCCAGCGCTTTTTCTTTCACACGGGCGATCAGCTCACGTACGGCTGGCAAGGCGACGTCGGCCTCTAGCAGGGCCATGCGCACCTCGCGCAACATTTCAGCGGTATTGGATTCTGTCAAACGAGCCTCGCCACGCATGGTTTTCACCACTTTGGCAAGGCGTTGGGTCAAATTATCAAGCATGGATAGAATCTATATGAGTAAGTGAAAAACAAGATTGCAGAGAGTAATCGCCTGAAGCGCTATAGCCTGACATTTTACCTGATCGCACCTTGTCAGACCTTGAATTAGTTCAGTCTCTCAATGCTAGCGAGCCTGAAGAGTCTGGATTACCGGAAAATTGATCGGCCTCAGGCTGAAAATCCGCGCATATCAGTAGTAATACCGATGCTTCAGGAGAAATACTCATGTTAAATCAGAGACTTGTACTGTGATGCAGAATAGGAACGTTTTCTGCTTGGTAGGCTAAAACACAGTAACAAACTATAAAAAATACGGAGACCATCATGTTGAACAATCGTTCGCGCCGCCTTGCGCTGAGGCTTTGTGCCTGCCTCAGTCTGTTATTCCCACTTAGTATTGTGCATATTCATGTGATGGCCGAGGATGGTGTTACGGACAGCATGATTTTGCTAGGACAAACGGTAGGTCTGAGCGGTCAGATTGCCGGGCCGGTTAAGGAAATGAATGCAGGAGCGAATGCCTATTTCGAGCATATGAATAAAAATGGCGGCGTCAACGGTCGCAAAATCGAAGTCAAAATTCTTGACGATAAGTTTGATCCCGCTATCGCTGCGACTAATGCCGAGGCACTGATTAAGAAAGAACACGTGTTTGCGCTGTTTCAGTCACGCGGCACGCCGCATACCGAAGCGCTGCTGCCGGTCCTGGCCGAGAACAAAGTCCCGCTGATCGCGCCCAGTACCGGTGCTTCTCTGTTCCATGCACCAGTCAACCATTATGTATTTAATGTGCGCGCTAAATATCAAGACGAAGTCCGGCGCGGCGTTGAGCAATTTAATACCATCGGTTTGAAAGAGATCGCCTTATTGCATGTTGACGACACCTTTGGTCGAGACGGACTGGCCGGTTTTAATCAAGCCATGGCTCAGCATAAATTGGCGCCAGCAGCGATCGTGACATTTGACCGGGCTAAACCGGATATCGCCGCTGCAGTCAAGGCGGTGATTGGCAGCAAGGCTAAAGCCGTCATTATTATTGGTTCTGGCGTCACTACGGTAGAGCTGATTAAAGAGGCGAGGATACAGAATCCTGGATTGCAAATCATGACCTTATCGAATAATGCCTCACAGTCTTTTGTCGATTCTCTGGGACGCGCAGGTATCGGCGTAATGGTGTCGCAAATTATGCCGGCGCCACATACCGTCTCGACGGTTCTGGGTCAGGAATTTAAAAGTATCGCTATTGCGCAAGGTGTGAATGCATCCTATGCCGCGATGGAGGGTTTTGTCGCTGCAAAAATCATGGTAGAAGGCTTGCGTCGTGCCGGTCGCAATCTGACCCGGGATGGTCTGATCCGCGCCTTAGAGTCGATACGCCGTTACGACATTGGCGGTGTGATGCTTGGCTACAGCGAAAAAGATCATACCGGTAGTGAGTTCGTTGAATTGACCATGATAGGCAAAGACGGTAAATTCTTGCGATGATTCGATAGGGATGTTGATCCTGTCGTCTGTGCGGGAAGCCGGAATCAGCCAGAGGTGCAAGTAGGGAATTTCCGGTTTTCCGGAACGAGTGCGAAGTAAGAAATTATTTAGCCGTTAAAAATCAAGTACTTGCAAAAACAACCGAGTTGGCACAGAGTCTGCTATAGATACGGAACAAATCACATGTACTGTCGTGAAATCGTTTCTGTCAGATTGCCGGAAGCATTTTGCGTAAGTCCTAATTAAAAATACCGGAGACCACAATGTTAGCACCTGCCGTAAAAAACACTCTGCATGCCATACCTGGCCGGAGCACATCACCGATTACCTCCATCGCCTCAATTGCCAGCGCTGTCCTGCTGGCATCCTTCAGTATGTTGACGGGCGTGGCGCATGCCGACGACACGGTGCGTCTTGGTAACCTCAAATTTGCGCACTACGGTGCGGTATCCTACATCAAAGAAATCGCCCCGAAATGCGGTATCAAAGTAGATGAAAAAGTTTTTCCTAAAGGCCTAGATGCAATGCAGGCGGTGATTGCCGGCGAACTGGATGTGGCTGCTGTATCCTCGGAGGCCGTGATTTCTGCCCGTGCCAGCGGCGCACCGATTTTCATCGTGGCAGGTTTTGCCAAAGGTGGTGCTCGTCTGGTTACGCGTACCGATCTCGGTATCAAATCGATTAAAGAATTAAAGGGTAAAAAAGTCGGCGTCACCCGTGGTGGTATTCAGGATATTTTGCTGGCAGCAGAACTCTCACAGAATGGCCTGACGTACTCTGATCAGCCGGGTAAAGATGTGCAGATTATTTATCTCGGCTTTCCGGATCTGAATCAGGCTTTGCTGGGCAAAAACATCGATGCGATCATGCAGTCAGAACCGTATTCTGCGCAGGCAATCAACAAGGGTTTTGGGACAGAATTGCTCAAGCCCTATGACACGCCGATTGGCGAGCCAGTTCGTACCATGGTGATGACAGAAAAATTCTATAAAGAGAATCGTCCTCTTGCAGAAAAATTCATGCGTTGTTTTGTCGAGGCCACTAAGACTTTTATCGATAACAAAGACCTGGCTGAGAAATATGTTCGTGAAACTATTTTCAAAGGACAAATTACCAAGGAGGACTTCGTCGCCGCTATCGGCAATTCCCCTTACTCTTACGATGTGACCGTTGAGCATATTCAGGTCACTACGGATCTGATGCAAAAATACGGCGTCGGCAAGATGGCCAAACCTCCGGTCGCCAAAGATTGGGTAAAAACTGATCTGCTTGATCAGGCCAAGAAAAGCCTGAACATCAAATAAGTAGTCAATAATCTACAAGCATCACAACACACTACACCCGCTGGCAAGATTGAGCGAGAGGATATCGTTCTCTTCTTGTCAGCGCGGATATTCTCAGAGGACATAAGATGAAGCTGAAATGGCGTGAAATTGGCGCGGGGCTGGTTGTGCCTGCCATATTGATTGCAGTCTGGCATACCGTTACCACGATGGGCTGGGTGAACCCTCAGGTCTTGCCTGCACCTTGGGCGGTTGTAAAAAAATGGTGTGAATATGCCTCGCCGATGGAGGCATTTGATCCTGCAAGCATGTCCCGTCTTGGCTGGCTATTTTCCGGTGAGTTGATACGTGACACGATCGGCAGTATGTACCGGGTGCTGGTCGGATTTATCGTCGGTGCCGGACTGGCATTGCCGCTGGGACTAGCGATGGGAGCCAGTCAGCGCGCTTATGCCTGGATGAATCCTCTGATGCAGGTCTTGCGTCCGATTCCGCCGATTGCCTATATCCCCTTATCGATTTTATGGTTTGGACTGGGGAATCCGCCGGCAATTTTCCTGATTGCGATCGGCGCTTTCTTCCCTGTGCTGATGAACACCATAGCTGGTGTACGTCATGTGGACGGCATCTATATCCGTGCGGCCCGTAACCTTGGGGCCAGCCAGACCACTTTGTTTGTCCGTGTAATGCTGCCTGCCGCAGTGCCTTATATTTTATCGGGTGTACGTATCGGGATCGGTACGGCTTTTATCGTGGTGATCGTATCGGAAATGATCGCTGTGAATAATGGTCTTGGCTTTCGTATCCTCGAGGCGCGTGAGTACTTCTGGTCAGACAAAATTATCGCCGGCATGATCAGCATCGGTATGCTGGGTCTGGCGATTGATCTGGCGATGAACAAACTGAATAATCATTTACTGCGCTGGCACCGCGGTCTGGAGAATTAATATGACACAGCAAGCGCAAATCAAAGTGAACGCGGTCAACAAGATTTTTAAAACCAGCGACCGCGAAGTCGTCGCATTAAAAGATATTCAGCTGGATATTCCGGAAGGGCAGTTCGTCTGCCTGCTCGGTCCGTCTGGTTGCGGTAAATCGACATTGCTGAATGCCGTTGCAGGTTTTTCGTTACCCAGCTCAGGCACGATCACCACTGATGGTAAGCTGGTCTCCGGACCTGGTCCGGATCGCGGCATGGTGTTTCAGGAATATGCCTTATTTCCTTGGATGACGGTCGAGCAAAATATCGCCTTCGGTCTGGAAATCAAAGGTCTTGGCAAGGCCGAGATTCAGAAAAAAGTGACGGACTTACTAGTGATGCTGGGCTTGAGTGATTTCAAAAGTCGCTTTCCGAAAGATCTGTCGGGCGGCATGCGTCAGCGTGTTGCGATTGCCCGCGTGCTTGCACTGGATTCACCTATCATGCTGATGGATGAACCTTTTGGTGCTTTGGATGCTCTGACGCGTCGCAATCTGCAAGATGAGTTATTGCGGATCTGGTCGGAATTGAAAAAGACGATTATCTTTGTCACGCACAGTATTGAAGAGGCGATTTATCTGGCAGACCGTATCATCGTGATGACCTACCGCCCCGGTACTGTGAAGCGTGATCTCATCGTCGATTTGCCTCGTTTGCGCGATCCGTCCTCGGCAGAATTCAATGCCTTGAAACGTGAACTGGGCCAGCTCGTGATGGAGGAGCAGCAGCGACATCACACCGATGAATTGAAAATGGCGGCGGTGGATTGATTTCAGCAGGTCTGGTCCCGCCTCTCAACGCTATGCAAAACTAATGTTGCCGACAGATGAGACCTGCCCGATTTTCTCTGATTCGCTCAAAGCTCGCTAGTATCGCATTGCTAACCGCATTGGTGATGCTGGCGATTGTTCTGGTGTGTTCTACGTATTGGGGTGCCACGACATTCGCCAGAGATGAGTTGCATCGTAGCGGCGATCGCCAGCTGAAACTGATTTCCCTCGATCTGGAGTCAGCGCTGGAAAAATACGAGACCCTGCCGTACTCAGTATCTTATCTGCCGCTCGCTGCCCGACTCTTGGCACAGCCTGATAGCCAAGGTCTCGTTGCTGAATTAAATGCCCTGCTGCGAGACTTGCAGCTACAAGCCAAAGTTGCGTCTATCTATTTGATGGATGCGCAGGGGAAGACGATTGCCACCAGCAACTGGGATACGCCGCAAACCTACATGGGACAGAATTTCAGTTTCCGTCCCTATTTTCGTCAGGCGATGACGGGGCAGGCAGGACGTTTTTATGCCATCGGCAATACGACGAATATTCCCGGTTACTTTATTGCGCAAGCCGTCTATCCGGAAGGTGTACGGCCGTTTGTCAGAAATTCTTTGGCACAAGGTTTTTCCGCATCTGGACCGGCAACCGCGAGTTCAGCAGTGCCTGTTAATCACATTCAGCACTCACCGATTGGTGTCATCGCGGTCAAAATCAGCCTGACCGAATTCGAGCAAGCTTGGCGCAGTAGTGAGGAGCCGATTGCTTTATCGGATCAATATGGTGTGGTGTTTCTCAGTAATCGGGCCGATTGGCAATACCATAGCTTGCGCGTACTCGATCCGGCTGCGCAGCAGGCCCTGGGCGCGACTTTGCAATATGGGGGTAAAGCGATTACGACGATTAGCAGCTTGAACAGACCGGCGCGCCTCGATTTTGGTAGCTATGTAGCCCGGCCTGTGGGACGCCTGTCATGGCAATTGATCTTGTTTCCGTCCGAAGCAAAAATCCGTCTGGCAGGCGTCAAGGCCGCACTGGTAACTTTGTTGCTGGTGATTTTGAGTGCGACCGCTGCCGCAGTAGTGTATCAGCGTCGCCAGCGCATGAAAGAAGGTCTGCTGGCGCGCCAGGCATTACAAAGCGCTGCTGACGAATTAGAAGTGCGTATCGCACAGAGAACGCAGGAACTGACGCTGGCGAATCAGCAACTAGCCGGTAAATACAGCAAACTTCAGGATGCAGAAAATCTGTTGCGCTCAACCCAGGATGAGATGGTGCAAACCGGCAAACTCGCTATGTTAGGGCAGATGGCAGCCGGGATGACGCATGAGCTGAATCAGCCGCTGACTGCAATCCGCGCTTTTGCGGATAACGCAGTGACCTTTCTGGCACGTGGCAATCTGACGCAAGCTGGTGATAATCTCGCCCATATCAGTGATGCCAGTGCCAGGATGGGGCGCATCATTGCGCAGCTAAAAGGATTTGCCAGAAAAAGTCCTGAAGCGGTGGCGGTCGTGGATGTTGCGCAGTCTTTACGTGCTGCCGCCTTGCTGTTGCACAGCGACTTTGACCGGCACGGAGTGACATTGAACTTACCGGATCAGCGCGGGATGCTGGTACTGGGAGATGCGGTACGGATAGAACAGGTATTGATCAACCTGATACGCAACGCTCTGGACGCGACGCTACAAATGCCAGTTACTGGTAGCCCGCAACAAGTTAGGGTTGAGCTTGATGCCGATGCGCAGTACATCATTATTCGTATTATTGATGCCGGGACTGGACTGCCTGATCATGTGATTCAGCATTTGTTTGAGCCGTTTTTTACGACCAAACCATCGGATCAGGGGTTGGGTCTGGGGCTGGCGATTTCATCGTCGATTGTTCAGGCGATGAACGGCAGTCTGAGTGCATCAAATCGAGTTGGTGGAGGCGCTGAATTCGTGGTCAGTCTTCCTCGTAGCGTGGATAAGTCTGATAGTCCCAAGAGTTGACAGATGGCAGATCTGGTGCTGGTGACAGGAATGAAAAATAACATACTCTCCCTGAGTATTTTTTATATCGCCAATAGAATATTGCGCAATTAAGGGTATTTTTCTTTATTGTTAGGGGAGTATATGATTTCAGGCGCGCTGCAAATATCCGTGTCATCACATAAGTAGTATCAGGAGACAACGTTGGAAGCACTATTGATTGAAGATGAGCAGGCCGTCAGACTGGCGACCTCGCAGACGCTGGAATTGGGAGGCTTCAAGGTACATGCGTATGCGAGCGTCGAGGCAGCACAATCCGCATTGCATCCAGCTTTTGCTGGCATTATCGTCAGCGATGTGCGCTTGCCGGGACAGTCTGGTCTGGAGCTACTGACACAAGTACGCGCGCTCGACGCCGATTTGCCCGTCATTTTGATTACCGGGCATGGCGATGTCAGTATGGCCGTCGCCGCGATGCGGGTGGGTGCTTATGATTTTATCGAAAAGCCGTTTGCCTCGGAGCGCTTGCTTGAGACTTGCCTGAGGGCGCAGGAAAAGCGCAAACTGGTCATGGACAACCGGCAATTGAAACAGCAACTCGCCAGCCAAAAATCGGTGCCGGAGATGCTGGGACATGCGCCGGTCATTGAACAGGTACGTAAATTCATTCGTGCTATCGGGCCGAGTCCGGTTGATGTGCTGATCAATGGTGCAACGGGCTCTGGTAAAGAAGTCGTGGCCCGGCAACTGCATTTGGCGAGTGGTCGCAGCGGTGAATTTGTTGCCATCAATTGCGGCGCTTTGCCGGAGGCGATGTTTGAGAGTGAGATTTTTGGTCATGAAGCAGGGGCTTTTACCAGCGCGCAAAAACGTCGTATCGGCAAACTGGAATATGCTCAGGGAGGTACGGTATTTCTCGATGAAATTGAGAGTATGCCGCTGGCATTGCAGGTGAAACTGCTGCGAGTCTTGCAGGAGCGGCGTTTGGAGCGTCTGGGCGGTAATGCCCAGATTGTTCTTGATTGTCGCGTGATCGCGGCGAGTAAGGTGGACTTATTGCAACTGAGTGAAGAGGCGAAGTTCCGTGAAGATTTGTATTACCGACTCAGCGTGGTGAGCATTGATTTGCCTGTGCTGAAGCAAAGGCGCGAAGATATCCCGCTCCTGCTGAAGCATTTTGCCGACGCCGCAGCGCAGCGTTATCAGATGCCAGTTCCGTCATGGACGCCTGAGCATATGGCGGAATGGCAGCAACGCGACTGGCCGGGAAACGTGCGGGAGCTCCGCAATTTTGCGGATAAATGGGTACTTGGCGTGGCCGATCTTATACCAGCATCTGCCCGCGATCCTGTTGCCCATATAAAGGCAGCGGAAGTCGATAGTTTGCCCAAGCGTCTCGATGAATATGAGTCCAGCCTGATTCAGCACGCCTTGCAAGCTCATGATGGTAATGTCGCGCTGGCGGCAGAGCAGCTCGGTATTCCGAAAAAGACACTGTACGACAAAATAAAAAAGTATCAGTTAGCCGTCCGCCCTGCCTGATTTTGTCTGCGCTTGATTTGAGTCGAATATGGTGACTAAGCTCTCTCAGCATCGTCTGTCATCAACGGAAACAAATCCCGGGCTACAGACTTGCTGACATGGTGTAAACTTAAGTGATGCAAACTTATCTTTCTTTCCTCGCAGCTGCCCTCTATGTGCTTGGCAGTTTCGTCCCTAATCAGCGCCGCTTGCTTGAGTCTGGTTTTACCTTTGCCGCATGGCTGATACATGCGGCCGCTTTATGGTTGACGATCTTTACGCCGGATGCGCTGCGTGTCGGTTTTGCCGTAATGCTTTCCTCCGCGCTCTGGGTATCGGTACTCGTGTATTGGCTGGAGAGCCGCAATCTTTCGCTGGACGGATTAAAGGTATTGCTATTGCCAAATGCGGCCCTGATGGTGATTCTGCCGGTATTTTTTCCGGGTAGTCTGGTTGCTCTGGCAGGGAAGACGACCATGTTTCCATGGCATTTGGGGATTGCCTTATTGTCGTATAGCACACTGACGATTGCTGCTTTTCATGCTGTCGTGATGATTTTGCAGGACGCCCATTTACATAAGCCGAATAATCAAAGTCTGCCCGCTTGGCTGAATGCCGCGATTGAACGCTTGCCTGCCTTGCTGACGATGGAAAAAATTCTGTTCCGCTTAATCACCATTGGCTTTGTTTTACTGAGTTTGACCGTTCTTTCCGGTGTAGTGTTCTCTGAACAGGTACTGGGCATTGCATTTAAATGGGATCACAAGACCATCTTGTCCTTGTTCTCATGGTGTTTGTTTGGCGTCTTGCTGATTGGTCGCAAGTGGCGCGGCTGGCGTGGTAAGACGGTACTGAGTTTTACACTGAGCGGTTTTATTACGTTGTTGCTGGCATATGTCGGCAGTCGCTTTGTTCTCGAAGTTTTGTTGCACAGGAGCCTGTCATGAAATTATTGATGTGGCTGGTATTGGCCGCACTCGTTGTGCTGGCGATTCGTAAAAAAAGCCAGCAGCAACCTGGAGCCGGGCAGGATGGCGGCGCCTTTAATTCTGGTCATCCGTCTAATCCGCCTAATATGGCGCAGGCACCAGCACAAAACGCTGAGGCGATGGTGTGCTGCGAAACATGCCAGATTCACTTCCCTGCATCCGAGGCGGTCTACCGTGAGCAGCATGTGTATTGCAGCGTCGCCCATGCGGATCAGCATGCATAGTCGTTCATACGCTGGCATTACTCAGCTTTGGCAGTATTCTTCAATACCCTTCAGTATTCTGATGATCATTGATCATGCCGACTGAAAATTCCTTATCCGCGTTGCCTAGCGCGACTTTCTGGCGTTCTTTACAAACGCTGAATGTGTCGCGTCTGGTCGTGGCACTTGTTTTACTCGCTTACCTGAATTTACGTAATGGCAAGGACTCGTGGTTGAGCGAGCAGTTATTGCTGAGCGAAGCTTGCGTGGTATATCTGTTGATTGCTATTGCTTTCATCGTCTTGAAATATCGCTACCAAAAACATTTCAAGTTACAGCTAGCCGCACAGATTGCGCTCGATGTTGTCGTGATCTCTATTATGTATCTGGCTTCGGGAGGAAATAAAAGCGGCCTGGCGATTTTGTATTTATTCCCGCTGGCGGGCGTCGGGATTCTGGCACCTTTATTGTGGGGATTGTTTTTTGCGGCTTTTGTGACCTTGTTCCTGCTGCTGGAAAGTCTTTACAGAATTTTGCAGCAAGAAGATATTAATCTGAGTTCTCAGGCTGGTTTATATGGTGCTGCGTATTTTGCTGTCGTGTATGTAGTTAACCGGCTGGCAAAGAATCTGATACAGCAAGAAGCCCTGGCTGCCGAGCGTGGTCATGCACTGGCAATCCAGCAGGCGATTAACCGACTGGTCATTTCAGATATGGGGGACGGTATTCTGGTGGTCGATCAGGCAGATCATCTGGTCGAGATGAATCCGGCTGCCGAGCGCATGCTGGGCGCGCATCTGATCAAGGAGGTCAGTCATATGCGCTTGCGGGATATTCCGGCCTTGAAACCGATCGCTGAA
This sequence comes from Undibacterium sp. Rencai35W, assembly GCF_049340185.1. NCBI lineage: Bacteria > Pseudomonadati > Pseudomonadota > Betaproteobacteria > Burkholderiales > Oxalobacteraceae > Undibacterium > Undibacterium sp. Rencai35W. The sequence goes on along the minus strand of NZ_JBMPPC010000002.1, from coordinate 470,601 downwards.
GTGCTGTCGACCAGGAGTGGTGCAACCCTGAATACGACGATGACGAATACGGGCATCATGCCCTGGGCGATGGAGGAAAATATTTCCTTCATCTCGATTCGTCATGCGGGAGATGCAACCTTCGACAGCAATTTGCCAGAAAACAATCTGCGCTCCGATTTTGTGACGCATCTTAAATTGCGCTTTATGGACGTGGACAGTGCCGATATTGATGGTTTTGGTCAGGATCAGGCGTCTTATACGATTATTTTTATGCAGGATGTCTCAGACATTGAGAATCAGGCGCAGCAACTCAAGTTGGCGTCGATGGGACGTCTGACTGCCAGTATTGCGCATGAGGTCAGAAATCCCTTGTCTTCGATCTCGTATGCGGCATCCTTGTTAAATGAAGACATGAGCAATCCGGCACAGACCCAGCGATTATTGAAAATCGTTGACGATAATGTGGCACGCCTGAACCAGCTGATCGAAGATATTCTGAAATTATCACGCAAAGCACAGGCCGATACCAAGCCGTTTTCTTTGCTGCCTCTGGTGATTGAAATTGTTCAGGACTTTGTGGAAACCCGCGGACTCGATCCAGACTTGATTTATGTTGATCGTGCGATCACATTTCCTGTCGTATTTGATGTGGGGCATTTGCGCGAGGTGATTGTCAATCTATTGTCGAATGCCACCAGGTATGCCAGTGGCGCACCGGGCAGCATCAAGATATTTGCTCAGGCCAGTACGATGCACAGGATGGAGTTGCACATACAGGACGATGGACCGGGTATTGGTGCGGAAGTGCGTTCCCATTTATTCGAACCTTTTTATACGACATCGAGCAAGGGAACTGGACTGGGTTTGTACATGGCACGGGAGCTATGCTTGAATAACCATGCTTTGCTCGATTATGAATACCATGCCGATGATCCGACCACGATGTTCGGTGAATCGAGAGGTCGCTTTGTGATTAATTTTTCTTTGACTGAGTCATCTGCCCATGAGCACTAAAGACCTGCCAAACAGTCCGCGTATTCTGGTTGTGGATGATGAGGCGCATTTACGTGAGTTGCTGGAAATCACGCTCATCAAGATGGGACTCGATGTCGATAGTGCCGAGACCCTGGAGGTTGCGCGCCAGTATCTGAGTAAAACGACTTATTCGCTGGTTCTGACTGATATGCGCCTACCGGATGGTTCCGGGATGGAGTTGGTGCATGAAGTCGGCCTGCATTATAAAAATACGCCGATTGCGGTGATCACGGCATTTGGCAGTGCGGACAATGCGGTTGTAGCGCTGAAAGCCGGTGCATTTGATTATGTGTCCAAGCCGGTCGCACTGGATCAGCTACGCAAACTGGTGCGCTCGGCATTGCAGACCAGTGAAGTGCAAAGCAAGCAAAACGTCGAGACTGCACAGGTAGAAAAAATCACGGCATCTTCACTGATCGGACAATCTGAGGGAATCCGCCATGTGCGTGCCCAGATCAGCCGCTTAGCCCGCAGTATGGCGCCCGTAATCATTACCGGCGAATCGGGAAGTGGCAAAGAACTGGCTGCCCGCGAAATCCATCTGAATAGTGCCCGCTCCGAAAAGGCTTTTATTGCGGTCAACTGCGGAGCCATTCCTGAGGCATTGATGGAAGCCGAATTTTTTGGTTATCGCAAAGGTGCTTTTACCGGTGCCAATGATGATCGCGATGGATTTTTTCAGGCGGCCAGCGGCGGTACGCTGATGCTGGACGAAGTCGCCGATCTGCCTTTGGCGATGCAGGTCAAGTTGCTGAGGGCAATCCAGGAGCGCAGGGTACGCAAGGTCGGCGCTACGACGGAAGAACCCGTTGATGTTCGCATCATCAGTGCAACGCATCAGAATTTGGCGAATTGCGTGACCGCAGGGAAATTTCGTCAGGATTTGTACTATCGTCTGAATGTGATTGAGCTGCATTTGCCGCCATTGCGCGAACGCCTGACGGATATAGGCGAATTATCCGAGGGGATTTTGCAGCGACTGACCGCATCCGCTCAGACGAACCCCGATCGTTGTGCGACCTTGTTATCCGATAGTGCGCGTCAGGCACTTGCCGAATATGATTTTCCCGGGAATGTCCGCGAATTGGAAAACATCCTGGAGCGTGCGCTGGCCTTCGCCAACGATGGCTGTATCGAAGTCAGTGATCTGGCTTTACGTCCTTCGGCGAAGCCACTAAGTAGCTCTGTCTCCGGGGCGAGCCTGGTGAGTACGGCATTGCCGGCGACCGTGGTAAGTTTAGATTCTGGTGATGCCTCGGTAGAAAAAGTGTTGTTACAGGACGCAGTCAGCGCCAGTCCGGTGACAACACTGCCAGGTGCTCATGCCGATATATCGATTTTTACTGAGCCGGAATTACCTTGTTCTTTGCCCGATTATCTGGAGCGTATTGAGAAAGAGGTGATACGCCGTGCCTTGGTCAAGACCAGGAATAACCGTACCCAGGCGGCTGAGCTCCTGGGGGTCAGTTTCCGGCAACTGCGCTACCAGATACAAAAACTGAAGATTCATGAATCGGAATAAACTCGTTCTGCATTCTGTACAACCGGCATGGATGATCGATGCCGGCGGGCATTGTCCTCAGGCTGAACAAAAGCCGTCGCCGAATTATGATCATCGTCCCGACGGTGCAGAAATCTCACTATTGGTCATTCATAACATCAGCCTGCCAGCGGGCCAGTTCGGCGGTAGCGCTATTACTGATTTGTTTTTGAATCAGCTCGACGTCACGGCGCATCCCAGTTTTACCTCGTTACAGGGCGTCCGGGTCTCTACCCATTTTTTGATACGGCGCGATGGCCAGGTGCTGCAATTCGTTCCTGTCAACTTGCGTGCCTGGCATGCTGGCGTCTCATCGTTTCAGGGGCAGTCAGCGTGTAATAATTTTTCAGTCGGGATTGAGTTGGAGGGGAGTGATCATCAGGCATTCGAGGAGGCGCAATATCTGTCACTGCAGAAATTGACTTTGGTCTTGATACAAGCCTGTCCGATACGACATATCGTCGGCCATCAGGATATTGCTCCTGGCCGCAAGACCGACCCCGGGCCATTTTTTAATTGGAAACAATATAAAGAATTGCTTGTTCATGCTGCTCAGCATGAGTCCATGTTAGTGCCCACTCATGCGCTGCCTAGCTTTCCTTTCATGCTTTGACTTTGTCAATCTGCAAAGCCAGCCGCAACAATAAAAAATATTCTCTTTTTAACAAAAAAAGCGATTGCGTATCTGCCAGCGCGGCACTAGAATTAGTGCAAATCAAATCTTGCGCACTACATATAGTGGTTTGATTCCAGTTTGTGGCCATTCTCTATAATGAAGTTTTACTCTGTTTTAATGAGATAAATGATTTAAAAAACAGAGACTTGGCTAAGGTTTTAGATCTGAACTATGCAGTGTGCAACACCAGAAATCACGTAAAAGATCGATGATTGAATCAGTGGCTCAATCAATGACTACATCAAAGACTGCGTCATTCATATCATCGTTCAAGTTAATCAATCAAGTCTCAACCCATGCTGACCCCGGAGGCCAAATGCACTCTTCTCTAGAAACATCAACACCAAGTACCGCTGATCTGTCCGATTTACAGTCGTCATCAGTCCACCATGCGTCAGCGACGCAAACGCCTGCCTATGGTGAGTACCGTATCATCCGTCGTAATGGTGCTGTAGTTGGGTTTGAGCCTTCCAAAATTGCTATTGCTGTGACTAAAGCCTTTTTGGCCGTTAACGGTGGCCAGGGTGCAGCATCGGCACGTATCCGCGAGCTCGTCGAGCAGTTAACCGCCAGTGTTGTGTCTGCTCTGGTGCGCAGACAGCCAACCGGCGGCACGTTTCATATAGAAGATATTCAGGATCAGGTTGAACTGGCGTTGATGCGTTCTGGCGAACATGATGTTGCCCGTGCCTATGTCTTGTATCGTGCTAAGCGTCAGGAAGAACGTCGCCTTCAGTTAGAGTCACAACAATCCTCCAAAACAGATATCGCCGCACCGCAAATTCACGTCGTTGTTGACGGACAGCGCGTCGCACTCGACATCGCACAAGTCCGTAAGCTGATCACAGCTGCCTGCGTCGGTCTGGACAAGCTGGCTGATCCGGAAGCGATTTTGTCCGAAACCTTGAAAAACCTGTACGACGGCGTGCCGGTGGAAGAACTGCATAAATCAGCAATCCTGGCTGCGCGTGCGCTGATGGAAAAGGAGCCTGCATATAGCCAGGTGACGGCGCGTCTCTTATTACATACAGTCCGTAAAGAAGTGTTCGGTAAAGAAGTTGCTCAGCAAGATGCGGCAGCCGAGTATGTGGATTACTTCCCTAAATTTATCAAAAAAGGTATTGAAGCTGATTTGCTGGATGCCAAACTTGGTCAGTTTGATCTGAAAAAACTAGCCGATGCGCTGGTTGCCGATCGTGATCTGCAATTTGGCTATATTGGTTTGCAAACTTTGTATGATCGCTACTTCCTGCATGTGCGCGGCACCCGTATTGAAATGCCGCAAGCATTCTACATGCGCGTTGCGATGGGTCTGGCGATCAGCGAAATCGATCGTGAAGCCCGTGCGATTGAGTTCTACAATCTCCTGTCCAGCTTTGATTTCATGAGTTCGACGCCGACTTTGTTTAACTCCGGTACACAGCGTTCACAGTTATCCTCATGCTATCTGACTACGGTAGCCGATGATCTGGATGGTATTTACGAAGCGATCAAAGAAAATGCCTTGCTGGCGAAATACGCCGGTGGTCTCGGTAATGACTGGACGCCAGTGCGTTCCCTCGGTGCGCATATCAAAGGTACGAATGGTAAATCACAGGGCGTAGTGCCGTTCCTGAAAGTCGTCAACGACACAGCCGTCGCGGTCAATCAAGGTGGCAAACGTAAAGGTGCTGTCTGCGCTTATCTCGAAACCTGGCACATGGATATCGAAGAGTTCCTCGACCTGCGTAAAAACACGGGTGATGATCGCCGCCGTACACATGATATGAATACCGCTAACTGGATTCCTGACCTGTTCATGAAGCGTGTCATGGAAAAAGGCGACTGGACTCTTTTCTCCCCATCTGACGTACCTGATCTGCATGATAAATTCGGTAAAGCTTTCGAAACCGCTTACACCGCATATGAAGCCAAAGCAGCCAGCGGCGAACTCGAACTATCGAAAAAAATTCCGGCACTCGACTTGTGGCGCAAGATGTTGTCCATGTTGTTTGAAACAGGCCATCCTTGGATTACTTTCAAAGACCCATGCAACATCCGCTCGCCGCAACAGCATGTTGGCGTGGTTCACTCGTCGAATCTGTGTACGGAAATTACCCTGAACACCAACGATAGTGAGATCGCCGTGTGTAATCTGGGTTCGGTCAACATGCCTGCGCACATGAAAGATGGCAAGCTGGATCACATCAAGTTACAAAAAACTATCAGTACAGCGATGCGTATGCTGGATAACGTGATCGACATCAACTATTATGCAGTCAAGAAAGCGCGTGACTCGAACCTGCGTCATCGTCCGGTTGGTCTCGGTATCATGGGGTTTCAGGATTGCCTGCACATGATGCGTATCCCTTACGCTTCGATGGACGCAGTTCAGTTTGCTGATACGTCGATGGAAGCCGTGTGTTATTACGCTTACCTGGCGTCGACAGAATTAGCGGAAGAGCGCGGTCGTTATAGCTCGTATCGTGGTTCGTTGTGGGACCGTGGCATCCTGCCGCAAGACTCTCTGAAGCTGCTGGCAGAAGAGCGCGGCGGATATCTGGAAGCCGATTTTTCTGAAACCATGGACTGGACAGTGATCCGTGACCGTATCAAACAATACGGTATGCGCAATTCGAACTGTGTTGCGATCGCGCCGACAGCAACGATCTCTAACATTATCGGTGTCTCCGCCTGTATCGAACCGACTTACCAGAATCTGTATGTGAAGTCGAATCTGTCCGGTGAATTTACCGAGATCAACGAACATCTGGTACGTGATCTGAAGGCACGTGGCTTGTGGGACGAAGTCATGATCTCTGATCTTAAATACTTTGACGGCAGCCTGGCAAAGATCGACCGCATTCCTGAAGATCTGCGCGAACTGTATGCAACCGCTTTTGAAGTCAGCCCATCCTGGTTGGTAGAAGCAGCATCCCGCCGTCAGAAATGGATAGATCAGGCGCAGTCTCTGAACATCTATATGGCAGGTGCGTCCGGTAAGAAACTGGATGAAACCTACAAACTGGCTTGGTTACGTGGTTTGAAAACTACTTACTACCTGCGTACGATAGGTGCAACCCACACTGAAAAATCTACCAGCAAAACGGGTGCACTGAATGCAGTAGCGGTTGATGGTGGCAGCGGTGGTTATTCTGCAAGCTCTGATACACCGGTGACGGCAGCGTCTGAGGCGGACGGTGCTGCATGCTATCTGCGCCCCGGTGATGCAGGTTTTGAAGAGTGCGAAGCCTGCCAATAAGCTGGATGAGTCAGCACTAGCTGACAACATGTCGAGCAGAAAGAGCTCTGTCTGATGACGAGCACTTTCTGCCAGTCGCAAAGAACGATCTATTTAATAAGTAAGGAATACCAAATGCTTTCTTGGGATGATGAAGTCGCACCAGCCTCTGCTGCGCCAGCCGGATCACCAAAATCTGTTCAACAACCGGATCATGTGCAAGCGGGTCTGAGCTTGCGCACTCAGGAGATTGCGTTGAATCCCGCGCTGGTCGCCAAACCAGTCGTAGTAGCTCCGGAGGATATCGCCCGCCGCGTTAATGCCGCTGACAAACGCATCATCAATGGTCAGACTGACGTTAATCAACTTGTGCCGTTTAAATACAAATGGGCATGGGATAAGTATCTGGCAGGTTGCGCCAATCACTGGATGCCGCAAGAAATCAATATGCAACGCGATATTGAACTTTGGAAAAGCCCAAATGGTCTGACCGAAGATGAGCGTCGCCTGGTCAAGCGCAATCTGGGATTTTTTGTGACAGCGGATTCACTTGCTGCAAATAATATTGTGCTGGGAACTTATCGTCACATTACAGCGCCTGAATGCCGTCAATACCTGTTGCGTCAGGCTTTTGAAGAAGCGATTCATACGCACGCCTATCAATATATTGTTGAGTCACTGGGCTTGGATGAAGCTGAAATCTTTAATGCTTACAATGAAGTCGAGTCGATTCGTGACAAAGATCAGTTCTTGATTCCGTTCATTAATGCCTTGACCGATCCAGAATTCAAGACCGGCACAATGGAGACGGATCAGACATTGTTGAAGTCCTTGATCGTGTTTGCCTGTCTGATGGAAGGTTTATTTTTCTACGTCGGCTTCACACAAATTCTGGCGCTTGGCCGTCAGAATAAAATGATGGGCGCGGCAGAACAATACCAATATATTTTGCGTGATGAATCGATGCACTGCAATTTCGGAATCGATTTGATCAACACAATCAAGATGGAAAATCCGCATTTGTGGACCGCGACATTTAGAGATGAAATTAAATCGTTGTTTTTGCGTGCGGTAGAGTTGGAATATCGCTACGCAGAGGATACAATGCCGCGTGGAGTGCTTGGTTTGAATGCGCCAATGTTCAAAGGTTATTTACGGTTCATCGCAAATCGCCGCGCGCAACAAATCGGACTTGATACTTTGTTCCCGCAGGAAGAAAATCCTTTCCCGTGGATGAGCGAAATGATCGACCTGAAAAAAGAACGCAACTTTTTTGAAACCCGTGTGATTGAGTACCAAACTGGCGGCGCCCTGAATTGGGAATAAACGCAGCAGCATTCAGATGCATCTGGATGTCTACTCAAATTCACATGATGTGAAAAACGCGAGAGGCCTCACCAAACTGAATGGACAGTCATAGACCGAATCGATCTACTCTGTTTGTGCCGCGACACCACATAAGTGTCGCGGCTTTCGGTTTTGGAAAAACTCTCGAAACACAAGATACCGACGCCGGCATTTTTTAATGCGGGCGTTTTTTTTGGCTGATTGATTCTGGATGAGCTTATATCCGACACAGATACATTCTGTGTCGATATGCTTAAGATCAAGCTGCCATATGGCTGAAGTGCTGCATCAGAAGAGGAGATGGAGCAGTTCAGCCGGTGCCAAATTCATTAGCGCAACCAACAGTTTGTTTGCGCCCATGAATAATCCGCTCGTTTCAGAGTCTCATTGAGCGGATTTTAATTGATCAATTTTTTCCATCAAATGAAGGAGAAACAAAATGGCAACAGCACCAAAACCACCAGAGGCAAAGAAAGCCGCTGCGAAAAAACCTGTAGCAAAAGCAGCAGCTAAACCAGCGGCAAAGCCAGCAGCGAAAAAAGCAGCAGCTAAACCAGCGGCAAAGCCAGCAGCGAAAAAAGCAGCAGCTAAACCAGCGGCAAAGCCAGTAGCGAAAAAAGCAGCAGCTAAACCAGCGGCAAAGCCAGCAGCGAAAAAAGCAGCAGCTAAACCAGCGGCAAAGCCAGCAGCGAAAAAAGCAGCAGCTAAGCCAGCGGCAAAGCCAGCAGCGAAAAAAGTAGCAGCTAAGCCAGCGGCAAAAGTAGCAGCTAAACCTGCAGCGAAGCCAGCAGCAAAAAAAGCAGCGGCTAAGCCTGCAGCGAAAGCAGCTGCCAAGCCAGCTACGCCAGATGCCAAAACCGTGGTGAGCCCAACAGCAGCTTGGCCTTTCCCGACAGGCACACGTCCAGCTTAATTCAGATAGCTTGGACGCCTGATCTTATTCAGGCACAATACCCACTGTGTGATATTCACTCAGTGGGTTTTTTTTAGGGGTCGTCCTGTGTTGCACGGAATTTTTACTTTTGTTATCGATACGATTGCTGGCCTGTTTGCCGGCTTTCTCTTACTCCGTTTCTGGATGCAAGTACAACGTGTCCGGCCTCCAATGGGACTTGCCCAATCAATCTTTCAATTAACAGACTGGCTGGTGCATCCGATCAGACGCGTCATTCCAGGATTTGGCGGTTACGACTGGGCGAGTCTGATTGCTGCTTTTTTCGTCGCATTACTATCGACGCTGGCCGATTTTCTGGTGGTATCCCAGGTGTCCTTGCCCGTGATCGCATTGCTGGCATTATTTAAATTGCTGCAATGGATCCTGTATGGTCTGATGGCATTACTTGTGCTGGAAGCGGTATTCAGCTGGGTCAATCCCCATGCGCCGTTTGCACCGTTTATCCGCACCCTGAATGATCCTATCTTGTCACCGATAAGAAAATTACTGCCTCCACTTGGAGGGATCGACTTTTCACCGATGGCTGCATTAATCTTGCTTCAGGTATTTAATCGTCTCTTAGTTGAGTTGTTGCCAAGGCTGTTGTTGATGTGAACAAGACCCTAAGCAGGTGCTGGTCCGGTCGATTGACGCACGGTCAGCTTGGTCTCCAGCATTTCACGTCGCAGCGGTAATTCTGCGTTGACGATACGGTTCACCAGGACACGCGCGGTCAATACCCCGATTTCGTATTTAGGCTGTGCAATGGTGGTCAGCGGAGGTGTGCTGAACGAAGCCAGAGCGATATCATCGTAGCCGATTACTGACAACTCTTCCGGAATCCGCACACCCGCTTGCTGGGCGGCACACAATCCCCCGATTGCCATCAGATCATTGCTCGCAAAAATGGCAGTAGGGCGGTCAGGCAGGGCCAACAACTGCTGAAACGCGCTGAAGCCACCCTGGCTGGTAAAGTCGCTGTGCGCAAGGTAATCGCTGTTGAAATCGATGCTCGCCTCTTTCAGTGCACGCAGATAACCGGATACCCGGTCTCCGCTAGGTAATAAGGTTTTTGGGCCTGATACGCAGGCGATACGGCGATGACCCAGATCCAGCAGATATTTGGTCGCCAGATAGCCACCTTGTTCATGGTCGGCTTCAATAAAATCAGCTGCGACACCGGGAACTTCCCTATCGACCAGGACCTTGGGAATCGCTTCGTCTGCCAATAATTGAGTGAGCTCCAGATCGATGCCAGACGACACCAGGATCAGGCCATCAATCCGTTTTTCCATCAGCACACGGGTGTATGCCGCTTGCTTCTTGGGATCATCATAGGAATTGCAGAGGATAATGTTATAGCCTAGCCGGAAGCTTTCATCTTCGATTCCCTGTATCACCTCAGCAAAATAGGGATTCGAATTATTCGGGATCATCATACCCAGAGTATGGGTCTTGTCATTCTTCAGGCTACGTGCAACGGCACTGGGGATATAGCGTAATTCCTGAATGACGGACAGTACGCGTTCACGGGCATCTTCGCTGACGACGCGGGTATTGTTGATGACGTGAGAAACCGTGGTGGTGGACACGCGTGCTTTCTCAGCGACCTGCTTCATTGTTGCCATAAAATTTCATCCCCTCTCTGCATGAATTATGACGCATGAATTACAGAAAAAGGTGACTTTTAAAGAATTGACAATGTTGTTTTGATCTTTTTTTGATGCCTCAAGCTGGTTTTATTGCCAGTCCCGCCAGTACCATATCGACGATCAGTTTTTCCGCGTCGTCAAAATCTTTTTTACTTAATTGTTTGCGATTCATGACAAGGTTCATTTGCGTTGCGAAATCGGCATAGGATTGCGTCATTGCCCAGATTGCGAATAGCAGATGGGTAGGATTTACAGCGGCGATCTTACCTTCGGTGATCCATTTTTCAAAAATTTCTATGTCCTTGCGCAATAAAGGGACAACTTTTTTCCGGATATCGGCACCATACACTTTGGCTCCGCCGATGACTTCCATTGCATAGACCCGTGAACCCCAGGGCTGGTCACGTGAAAAGCGGAGTTTTGCCACGATGTAATCACGCAGCAATTCTTCCGGCTCACGGCTGTCGTCAGCAAGACTATTCATGCGTTCCAGCCAGACATGCAATACATCATCCAGCACGCGCTGATAGAGCGCTTGTTTGCTTGGGAAGTAATACAGCAGGTTCTGTTTGGACAAACCAACTTGTTCCGCAATTGTGGCAACCGATGTGCCCTCGTAACCGCATTCGGCAAACAGGCGTACCGCTTGTGCCAGAATTTCTGCTTCTAATTTATCGCGATTTTGCAGACGCCGGTTAATCGTCGCTGATTTTGCTGAAGGTGCTTTACCGGGGAGATTTTTTTCAATGTCCAATAGTGTCATGACAGGTGCGTAAGAAGTGACTCAGTTGTTCGGAATTGGTATAGGCAACATTGAAACGGAACCAGACCGTACCGGCGGGGGCGATCGAAAAAAATTCGCCCGGGGACAATAATATGCCTGCTTTTAACGCCTGGTCTGCAATCAGTTTGGCGTTGAATTCTGGCGTCGATGGGGTTTGCCAGCCAGCGCTGATAAACATGCCGCCACGAGGTTTTGCCAATGGCCTCATGCCAGACTGCTGCAACATGTGCATGCTGCTTTCCCGCGCAGTATCTAGCTGGTGGATAAGTTGTTCCAGCATCCGGCGATAAGGCCGGGCCGTAATTGCATATAACACCGCGCGCTCATTAATCTCCGAGGTAGTCAGTCCGGCCAGCATCTTGATCCGCACTAATTCGCTTACCAGGGAGGCTGATGCCGTGATCGAACCTACTCTTAATGCCGGTGACAGTGTTTTAGAAAAACTACCGACCCGTATCACACGGCGTAATCCATCCATCGCGGCCAAAGAAGGATCGCTGTGTGCGCTTAGGTCCCGGTAAATGTCATCTTCAACGATCCAGAAATCAAAACGCTCCGCCATACTCAGCAGACGGTGCGCCTGCGCATGGCTGAGTGAGGTGCCGAGGGGATTGTGTAACACGGTATTAACAAACATCAGCTTGGGCTGATGAATGGTCGCTTTCTCTTGCAGAACATCAAAATCTAGACCTTGTTCGCCACGTGGTATGCCAACGGGGATGCAACCATGATGGCGAATCAGCGACAGCAGATTGCTATAGCCAGGATCTTCCACAAAAACACAGTCACCCGGCTTTGTCAGCGTTCGCAAGATCAGATCAAAGCCATGGGTAGCGCCATGTGTCAGCACAATCTGATCCGGCTCAACGGCAAACAGCGCATCTCCCAGGCTGCTTGCCAGATGCTGCCGCAAACTAGGGAAGCCCAGTGGATTACCATAGCCGCGCATACGGCAGGTCGGAATGCGCATCGCATGTCGAACCGCATCCAGAATCGTTGACTCCCCATACCATTCCGGTGGCAGCCAGCCAGAACCCGCAGGCAGTGCATCTGATACACCGGTATATAAATCAGGACTCAACGCATCGATACTGAGGGGTAACACTTGTTGAGTCAGTGCAGGACGGGCAGAGGGACTTTCGCACCGCGCTACAAAATAACCCGAACCACGGCGTGACGACAGCAGACCCGTTGTCAGCAAACGGTCATAGGATTCGACGACAGTAAAGGTGCTGACGCCATTCGATTTGGCAAACTGTCTCACCGATGGCATCTTCGTGCCTATACCTAAGTCACCCGCATTCACCAGGGCAGTGATTGCCAGCACAATTTGATCCACCAGGCTGCCACGCTTGCTGCGATCAAGTTGCAGTACGGGCCAGCGCACTTCCTTATCATCACCGTTCCGGTTGTCTGGCAATGTATCAACAACATGGCCACTCTCTATTACCCGTTGCATCTATACACCTCTACCTTGCTCAATATTGTCCAATCCGATTACGAGCGATGACGCGCCTCAAGAGCGATAAGCATCCACCGACCATCATTGATCACGAGTCAGCAGTATCTGACTACATCCAGCTGGATTGCCAACTGTAGTGCCTGGCTGACCAATACGGTTGCTGGTTTTTTCTGTATCTGTCTATGTCGCCATCTATGCTGCCGTCCTTATCCTGCTGCCTACTATTGCAACATAGTTTTACCAGATGGTAAATAGTTTTTCCAATAACAGGAGCTTCCCATGTATGAATCTCGTCCCGAAGAAATGAATCCATTCTGGATGCCTTTTACTGCTAACCGTGATTTCAAAAGTAATCCGCGTCTGCTGGTCTCCGCCGAGGGAATGCATTACCGCGATATTGATGGCAATACCATTCTCGATGGTACGGCAGGGTTATGGTGTGTACCACTGGGGCATGCACAGCCGAAATTGGTGAAAGCAGTGCAGGACATGGTAGCGCAACTGGATTTTGCGCCCACTTTCCAGATGGGGCATCCTTCCGCTTTTGAACTTGCTGATCGCCTGATGAGTTATACCAATCATCGCTTTGGTCAGGTTTTTTATACCAATTCAGGATCAGAGGCGGTGGATACTGCACTCAAAATGGCACTGGCATATCACCGTGCACGCGGCGATGCAACGCGTACCCGCCTGATCGGTCGCGAGCGTGGTTATCACGGCGTGGGCTTCGGGGGTATGTCTGTCGGTGGCATTGCGAATAATCGCAAAACTTTTGGTAGCTTGCTGCCAGGCGTCGATCATTTACCGCATACCCATAATCTGGAAAAAAACGCATTCACCCGCGGCGAGCCAGAGTATGGTGCGCATCTCGCGGATGAGCTGGAGCGTCTGGTCGCTTTGCATGATGCCTCGACGATTGCGGCTGTCATCGTAGAGCCACTGGCAGGCTCTACCGGTGTCTTAGTACCGCCCAAAGGGTATCTGAAACGGCTGCGGGAGCTTTGCACCAAGCATGGCATCTTGCTGATTTTTGATGAAGTGATTACGGGCTTCGGTCGCCTGACAACACCGTTCGCTTTTGATTATTTTGATGTTGAGCCGGATCTGGTGACGGTGGCCAAAGGCTTGACGAATGGTGTGGTTCCTATGGGAGCAGTTTTTTCTAAACAGCATATTTATGATGCCTTCATGCAGGGTCCCGCCGGTATTGAGTTATTCCACGGCTATACCTATTCCGGTCATCCATTGGCCTGCGCTGCTGCACTGGCAAGTCTGGATATTTTTGAAGAGCAAAAAGTGCTTGAGCATGCACGTGGCATGACAGAGTATTGGGCCGATGCCGTGCATTCGCTGAAAGGCTTGCCGCATGTAATCGATCTCCGCAATCTGGGACTGATTGCAGGGATTGAGCTGGCATCCATACCAGGCAGGCCCGGTGCCAGAGCGTTCGATGCATTCAAACGCGCATTTGCCGATGGCATTCTGATCCGTGTCACGGGCGACATCATCGCTTTATCACCACCGCTGATATTAGAAAAATCACATATCGACGAACTCTTCGGCAAGCTGGCAAAAATTTTAAAAACGCTCGATTGAGTGATCCCTTCAACTCAATAACTATGAGCGTGTATCAGACCCAAGCCAGACAACTAACTATATCAATAATGAACCAGGACTGACGCAAAACGACAAGCTGTTTACCAAATCAATATGGAATCCGCAGGCTCTATGCGGCTTGCAGAGGCATTTCGTGCCAACAGGCGCATGCAGCCTGCGGAGTCGTTTTGGGAATTTCTAAAAACTCTTTACCGATAATCCATGGAAACGCTTATTCCTATTTTCTCTACGTATCAGCGTTTCCGTGTTTTTGTGATGAGCGGTCTTGGTTTTTGCGCCATTCCTATGAACTAATTAACTAACTAAATAAGTAAGAACGAAATGAGAAACCCATTATGAGTGCATTGATGAACCGAGACACCATTCCCCACTTCATCGAGGGTGAGAAGCAGGATACCAGCAGCGGGCGTTATTCCGACGTCTACAACCCGGCGCTGGGCGTACCGGTTGCCCGTGTTGCACTGGCATCGGTTGAAGAGGTCGACCAGGCCGTTGCCGCCGCTGCCAGGGCGTTCCCGTCCTGGGCCAATACGCCGCCATTGACGCGTGCGCGCGTATTGTTCAGGTATCTGCAACTGCTGCAAGAACATGCAGATCGTTTTGCCGAAATGCTGACGCGGGAGCATGGCAAAACCTTTGCCGATGCGCAGGGTGAGGTTGCCCGCGGTATCGAAGTCGTCGAATTTGCCTGCGGTATTCCGCAGCTCCTGAAAGGGGAATTCAGCGACCAGATCGCGCGTGGTATTGATGCCTGCTCATTCCGTCAGCCACTTGGCGTGGTCGCAGGGATTACACCATTCAATTTTCCGGCGATGGTACCGATGTGGATGTTTCCGGTAGCGCTTGCCTGTGGTAATACTTTTGTACTGAAGCCGTCGGAGCGTGATCCTTCGCCATCGATTCTGCATGCCGAATTGCTGAAGCAGGCTGGCTTGCCGGATGGTGTGTTCAATGTCGTACAAGGTGACAAGACCGCAGTTGATGCCTTGCTAGATCACCCGCAGGTACAGGCAATCAGCTTCGTCGGCTCAACCCCGATCGCCGAATATATTTATACCCGTGGCAGCGCCAATGGCAAGCGCGTACAGGCATTGGGCGGTGCAAAAAATCATATGGTCGTGATGCCGGATGCCGAGATGGAAATGGCAGTCGATGCCCTGATCGGCGCGGCATATGGCTCAGCGGGTGAGCGTTGCATGGCAATTTCTGTCGCAGTTGCTGTGGGTGGTGCGGCCGATAAACTGGTTGCCGCCCTCGCAGAAAAAACACGAGCATTGAAAATCAATGACGGCATGGCTGCCGGAGCCGAAATGGGGCCGGTCGTCAGCCTCGCGGCCAAGCAGCGTATAGAAAAACTGATCGGTCAAGGCGTAGAGCAGGGCGCTGATCTGGTGGTTGACGGGCGCGGACACAAAGTGGCCGGGCGTGAGAATGGTTTCTTTATAGGGGGCACTTTATTTGATCGCGTAACGCCAGAAATGACGATTTATCAGGAAGAGATTTTTGGCCCCGTATTGTGCGTAGTACGTGTGCCGGATATTGCGAGTGCGGTTCAACTGATCAATCAACATGAATATGGCAACGGCGTCGCGATTTTTACCCGCGATGGTGGTGTGGCGCGTGAGTTCGTCCGGCAAATACAAGTCGGTATGGTTGGTGTCAATGTGCCTTTGCCTGTGCCGATGGCCTTCCATAGTTTTGGTGGCTGGAAGCGTAGTCTGTTTGGCGATCATCATGTCTACGGCCCTGAGGGGGTACGTTTTTATACCCGCACCAAGGCGGTCATGCAGCGCTGGCCTGATTCTGCAAAAGGCCATGGCAGTGCCGGTGCAGAATTTGCCTTTCCGCAAATGAAATAATGGGCAAAAATGTTCTGGAATGGTGCAGTGCAAATCAGAAATGTGCCAAATAGCAGCGTAAAAGTGGTAATTTTTGTTTTTACCAAGTGGTAAATATTGGCACGAGGTTTGCTAGCTGTTTCAGGTAATACCGGATGGGTGCCAGCAGCATTGTTAGTCGTCACAGATACTCAAAATAGCCACGGATAGCGGAATGAGAATGTCCGCTGTTTTCCCAGTCAAGATAATAAGTAGGAATGCATGATGATTGAATCTTCCTCTCCGCTGACACAGTGTTTGCCATTGTCTCAGCTAGTACATCTCGCTCAGCCAGATGCCGCCAACGAAGCACTCGCAGCGCGCTTTACCGACCTGGCTCCCGCTCTGAGCATGCGTCAGGCATTGATAGAAAGCCAGCGTTGCCTGTATTGTTACGATGCGCCTTGCACCCGTATTTGCCCATCCGATATTGATGTTGCTAGTTTTATCCGTAATATCGCCAATGAGAATATCAACGGCGCTGCCAAGACTATTCTGCAAGAGAATATTCTGGGTGGCAGTTGTTCTCGTGTATGCCCGACTGAAATCCTGTGTGAGCAAGCTTGCGTGCGCAATCATGATGCTGAAGCTCAGCCGGTCAAGATTGGGCTGTTGCAGCGTCATGCGATTGATCATATGGATTTTCAATCTCATCCATTTCAGCGTACTGCCGCGACTGGGCGCACGGTCGCGGTGGTTGGCGCGGGACCCGCTGGCCTTTCCTGCGCGCATCGCCTGGCGATGCTGGGCAATGACGTCGTTATTTTTGAATCCCACGCGAAACCGGGTGGCCTGAACGAGTATGGGATTGCCAAATACAAGCTAACTGAGGATTTTGCTCAGCGTGAAGTGCAGTTTTTGCTTGAAATAGGCGGCATCACGATTCAATACGGCCATACCTTAGGCCATAATTTACAGCTCAGCGAGTTACGTGAAAAATATGATGCGGTGTTTCTCGGTATCGGTCTTGGCGCTAGCCGTCAACTTGGCCTGACAGGAGAAGATGCCCCCGGTTTGCTGGCAGCAGTCGATTACATTGCCGAATTGCGTCAGGCTGATGATCTGAGTAAATTACCGCTCCCATCAACATGCCTTGTGATCGGCGCAGGGAATACCGCCATTGATATGGCAGTACAGATCGCCAAACTTGGCGCGGAGGATGTCACCGTAGTGTATCGCCGCGGCACAGAGGCGATGTCAGCCACCGGACATGAGCAGGAGATCGCTAAAGCGCATCAGGTCAGATTAAAAACCTGGGCTCAGCCTCAGCAAGTATTGCTGGATGATGCCGGTAAGGTACGTGGTATGCGCTTTGAGAAAACGCGCATGGAAGGCAATCGTCTGATGGGTACTGGTGAGACATTTGAGCTGCCTGCACAGGCGATTTTTAAAGCCATCGGTCAGTCTCTGGATGCAGCCTCACTCAGCGATCCTCTAGCCCATGACCTGTCAAAAGACGGCGATAAAATTGCGGTCGATGATCAGTTCCGTACCTCACTTATTGGCGTCTATGCGGGAGGCGATTGCGTGGCTCCCGGGCAGGATCTGACAGTGCAGGCAGTTCAGCACGGCAAACTTGCCGCTGCAGCGATTCATCAGAACCTGATGTCTGCAGCATTGTCCACAACATCGCCCGCTCCATCATCCAGCTCAACGACAAAAAGGGAGGTTGCATAATGGCCGATCTCAGCATTAATTTCGCCGGTATTAAAGCACCGAATCCATTCTGGCTTGCGTCCGCACCACCGACAGACAAAGCCTACAACGTGATCCGTGCCTTTGAAGCCGGTTGGGGCGGTGTAGTCTGGAAAACTCTGGGCGAAGATCCGGCACCCGTGAATGTGTCTTCACGCTACTCCGCGCATTTTGGCAAAAATCGTGAAGTTATCGGTTTTAATAATATTGAGCTGATCACCGACCGTAGCCTGGAGATTAATCTGCGTGAAATCACGCAGGTAAAAAAAGACTGGCCGGATCGCGCCATGATCGTTTCCATGATGTATCCATGCGAGGAGGCAATCTGGAAATCCGTATTGCCACTGGTAGAAGCAACCGGCGCGGACGCGATTGAACTAAATTTCGGTTGCCCGCACGGCATGCCAGAACGCGGCATGGGGGCGGCAGTAGGGCAGGTGCCGGAATATGTAGAAATGGTCACGCGCTGGTGCAAGCAATATTGCTCTTTGCCAGTGATCGTTAAACTCACTCCCAATATCACTGACGTCCGTATGCCAGCACGCGCTGCGCATAAGGGGGGCGCCGATGCAGTCTCGCTGATCAATACCATCAACTCAATTACTTCGATTGACCTTGATAGCATGGTGGCGCGTCCTATCGTAGGCGGTAAGAGCACACATGGCGGGTATTGCGGTTCTGCCGTGAAGCCGATTGCTTTAAATATGGTGGCAGAAATCGCCCGCGATCCTGCGACGCAGGGCCTGCCGATTTCCGGTATTGGCGGCATTGGCAACTGGCGCGACGCGGCAGAATTCATTGCTCTCGGTGCGGGCTCGGTGCAGGTGTGTACGGCAGCGATGTTGCATGGTTTTCGTATCGTCGAAGACATGAAAGATGGTCTGTCGCGCTGGATGGATGAAAAAGGCTATACCACGATTGAGGATTTTCGTGGCAAGGCGGTCGCTAATACGACCGACTGGAAATATCTGAATATGAACTTCAAATCCATCGCACAGATCAATCAGGATAATTGTATTCAATGCGGCCGTTGCTATATCGCCTGCGAAGACACATCGCATCAATCGATCGCTCAGCTGATCGCTGAAAATGGTCAGCGCACATACGAAGTGATTAAAGAAGAATGTGTCGGCTGCAACCTCTGTCAAATCACGTGCCCGGTTGAAAACTGTATTACGATGGTCGCAGAAGACACAGGCAAACCGTATATGAACTGGACCCAGGATCCGCGCAATCCACGAGCAGAAAATTTGATCAAAGCATAAAAGTGCCGCCATCGATCTACGGATTGCGCTCGATCCAGAGCGCAATCCTTTTGCATTCATGGGCAGCATGGCTAGCGTAGCTAAACCGATAATACCGATAACACTGGCATTACGGGCAGCACAGATAAACCACCGAAGGAGAGGCAAACGTGAACAAATCAGCGGCAAGCAGCGAACTCTGGAACGAAGATCTGGCACCGACCAGCGAGGCGCAACGCACCTGGCGCTGGTATCATTTTGCGGCTCTGTGGGTGGGTATGGTGATGTGTATTCCTGCCTATACTCTGGCGGCAAGCCTGATCGAGGGCGGTATGTCTGCATCGCAAGCCGTGGTGACGGTTTTCCTTGCGAATGCGATCGTGCTGGTGCCGATGCTGTTGATTGGTCATGCTGGTACTAAATACGGTATTCCTTATGCTGTATTGGCGCGTAGTTCCTTCGGCACCAAAGGCGCACGCCTGCCAGCCTTGATGCGGGCGATTGTTGCCTGTGGCTGGTACGGTATCCAGACCTGGTTTGGCGGTATGATGATTTATACGCTGGCGGGTGTGTTGCTCGGCCACCCTCTCGGTGGCGACAAGATCGCCGGTCTCGGCATCAATGGCGCACAGTTCGCTTGCTTCCTCGGTTTCTGGGCTATCCAGTTCTGGTACATCTTTCACGGTATGGATGCCATCCGCAAATTAGAAACCTACACGGCACCCTTAAAAATCATGATTTGTTTTGTCTTGCTGGGCTGGGTATATAACAAGGCAGGCGGCTTCGGCCCGATTCTTGATCAGCCATCGCAGTTTGTCGAGGGTGGTAAAAAAGCTGGGCAATTCTGGACAACATTCTGGCCCTCACTGACAGCAATGATCGGTTTCTGGGCGACGCTGGCATTGAATATTCCTGACTTCACGCGCTTTGCTAAATCACAGCGCGATCAGGTGCTGGGACAAAGTGTCGGTTTGCCGGTACCCATGGGTTTGCTGGCGATGCTGGCAGTGATCGTGACTTCGGCAACCGTGGTGTTATATGGCAAGGCGATCTGGGATCCGGTCGATCTGGCGAGCCGCATGACGGGAGTGGCGGTGCTGATTGCGTTGCTGATTTTGCTGATTGATACCGTCAGCGTAAATCTGGCTGCGAACCTGGTAGGGCCTGCCTATGATTTTTCTGCACTCAGTCCCAAACTGATCAGTTATAAAACCGGTGGCTACATCACAGCGTTTATCGCGATTGCGATGATGCCGTGGAAAATACTGGAATCAACGCAGGGATATATTTTTACCTGGCTGATCGGCTATTCTGCTTTGCTGGGGCCGATTGCCGGGATCCTTATTATTGATTATTACTTCATCCGTAAAACCACGCTCGACGTTGATCAGTTGTATCAAGAGAATGGCAAATATTCTTATGGAAATGGCTGGAATATGGCGGCCATCGCTGCCTTCGTCATCGGTGTGGTGCCGAATATTCCAGGTTTCTTGAACGCGGCTTTCCCGGCCTCATTCCCTGCTACCTCCGATCTGTTTAAAACGATCTATACCTACGCCTGGTTTGTCGGCCTGGTGTTGTCGGGCGTCGTGTACCTGGTCATGATGAAGGGTAAAAAGGATCATGTGCTGGTCGTACCGCAACCGCAATAAAGCATGATTATTGATTGAATCATCGTTACGCTATTCCAGAACTATCAGGAGACCAGTATGAGCATATTGATACGCGGCGGTACCGTCGTGAACGCAGACCGTGAATTCAAGGCAGACGTCTTGTGCGCTGATGGAAAAATCGTCGCTATCGGCGAGAATTTACGTGCGCCTGCCGGTGCTCAGGTCGTTGATGCAGGCGGACAATATGTCATGCCAGGCGGGATCGATCCTCACACACATATGAATCTGCCTTTCATGGGTACGGTTACGGCAGATGATTTCTTTACCGGCACTGCTGCTGGTCTGGCTGGTGGCACGACGACCATTATCGATTTTGTGATTCCGAATCCACAGCAGTCGCTGATGGACGCCTATCAGACCTGGCGCGGCTGGGCGAAAAAATCAGCCGGCGACTACAGTTTTCATGTAGCCGTGACATGGTGGGACGATAGCGTACATGCCGATATGGGAACGCTGGTACGTGACTACGGCGTGAATAGTTTCAAGCATTTTATGGCCTATAAAAACGCCATCATGGCCGATGATGAGGTCCTGGTAAAAAGCTTCAAGCGTGCTTTAGAGTTGGGCGCAATGCCGACGGTACATGCTGAAAACGGCGAGTTGGTTTTTTTACTTCAGCAAGAGTTACTGAAAAAAGGGTTTACCGGTCCGGAGGCGCATCCGCTATCACGCCCGCCTATGGTCGAGGGCGAGGCGGCGAATCGTGCGATTGCCATTGCGAATGTCCTGAACACGCCTATCTATATCGTCCATGTCTCTTGCATTGAATCACTGGAAGCGATTACTCGTGCCCGTAGCAAAGGTCAGCGCGTATTCGGTGAAGTATTGGCCGGGCATTTGACGATTGACGACAGCGTCTATCGCCATCCTGATTTTGAATATGCTGCTGGTCATGTGATGAGTCCACCGTTTCGGTCTAAAGAACACCAGGCGGCATTGTGGCAAGGGCTGCAAGGCGGCAACCTACATACAACAGCGACCGATCATTGCACCTTTTGCGACAGCCAAAAAGCGGCGGGAAAAAATGACTTTACCAAAATCCCGAATGGCTGTGGCGGTGTAGAAGATCGTATGGCCGTCATCTGGGATGCCGGTGTCAACAGCGGCAAACTGACACCCTCTGAATTCGTCAAGGTGACCTCAACCAATGCGGCGCAGATTTTTAATATCTATCCGCGTAAAGGTGCTGTTGCGGTTGGTGCTGATGCCGATATCGTCGTCTGGGATCCGCAGGGATCAAGGACAATTTCGGCTAAGACACAATTTGCTAAAGGCGGCTTTAATGTATTTGAAGGACGTACTGTGCGCGGTATTCCTAGTCATACAGTCAGCGGCGGCAAGCTGGTATTTAAACAGGGTGAATTGTTCGCGGTAGAGGGCGCGGGACAACATGTGGACAGACCGGCGTTCTCACCGATGTTTGATGCCCTGGGACGCATGGCACAGCATGCTGCACCACTTGTTGTGCAGCGCTAATACCGACATTCAGGCAGTAAGTTCTGCCGTAAAAACAGACTGTAAAAAGAGACTTTAAAACCGGGCTGAAAACAAGCTTCAAAACTAAGTTTTAATCTAAGTTCTAATCAGTAGTAAAGAAAAGGAATAAGCATGAATACGGATGGCGTAAGAATTAACGGTGATCGTCTGTGGAACTCGTTGATGGAGCTGGCGCAGATCGGTGCTACCGCCAAAGGTGGGGTGAAGCGCCTCGCTCTGACGGATCTCGATAAACAAGGTCGCGATCTGGTAACTAGTTGGGCCAGAGAGGCAGGTATGTCGGTCACAGTAGACCAGATCGGTAATGTATTTATGCGTCGCGATGGCACTAACAGTGCCTTGCCACCAATTGTATCTGGAAGCCATATCGACACCCAGCCAACCGGCGGCAAGTTTGATGGCAATTACGGTGTGCTGGCTGCGCTGGAAGTAGTGCGAACCCTGAACGATCATCAGATCAAAACGGAAGCGCCGATTGAGGTCGCATTCTGGACTAATGAAGAGGGCTCGCGCTTTGTTCCTGTCATGATGGGTTCCGGTGTGTTCTGCGGCGCATTTTCGCTAGAGCATGCGTACGCGGCTAAGGATGTCGATGGCAAGACCGTCAAAGATGAGCTTGAACGGATTGGCTATTTGGGTAAGCAAACACCCGGTGATCATCCCATCGGTGCGTATTTTGAGACCCACATCGAACAAGGTCCGGTACTCGAAGATGCCGACAAAGTGATCGGTGTTGTTCCTGCCGTGATGGGCTTGTCCTGGTATGACTGCGTCGTTACTGGCATGGAGGCGCACGCGGGTCCGACTCCGATGCATCTGCGTAAAGACGCTCTGCAAATTGCCACCAAAATCATGCAGGAAGTGGTCAACATCGGTAATCGTTATCCGCCGTACGGACGCGGCACGGTCGGCATGGTGCAGGTTTTTCCGAATAGTCGTAATGTGATTCCTGGTGAGGTCAAATTCAGCATCGATTTACGCAACGTCAATGACACCTTACTAAATACCATGCATGAAGAGATACTGGCATTTGTCGATAAGACAGCGAGTGACAGCGGCCTGAATATCACGATTGACAGAGTGTCTTACTATCCGCCTTGCCCATTCCATCCCGACTGTGTTGATGCGGTACGCAGCGCCACAGCCAGACTCGGTTATTCAACGATGGATGTCGTATCCGGAGCTGGGCACGATGCGATTTATACAGCGCGTCTGGCACCGTCCGGTATGATTTTTGTCCCGTGCAAAGACGGGATCAGCCACAACGAAATTGAAGACGCAAAGTCAGAGCATCTTGAGGCGGGCTGCAATGTCTTGCTGCTAGCAATGCTGGAGCGGGCCAGAGTCGTCGCGTAATCCAGCTGAGTTGAGCGCTCAGTGTTAGATGCGCAGGGTTTAGTGCTTAATATTTAGTACTTAGTACTTAGTATTTAGTATTTAGTACTTAGTTTCACCATCCAAGCTTGCCATGAATGTAGATTCAATTCCTGTTACTGGTTGATATTCGAGCCGCTAGTGCGAATGTCAACCGGATCGGGAGGGGTAATTAGTTTTTCTCCTTCTGCTAAAGCACACATTTCAAAAGCATTGTTATTGTATTATTGCCACTCTTTCTTTGATTTGAGCAGATGATGATCACTACAACGATGCAGCGCGTATTTTCTTTCGTGTTTCTGCTTGCACTAAGCTGGTCCGCACAAGCGGCGATCACTCTGTCTGACCCGGTTCCTGTCGGGCCGCAAGTGAAAATCGGTAAACTCGCTAACGGCCTGACCTACTATATCCAAAAAAATACCAAACCCGAGCAGCGTGTCGAGCTCAGGCTTGTGGTCAAAGCGGGCTCTATTTTAGAAGACGACGATCAGCAAGGTCTCGCCCACTTCACCGAGCACATGGCGTTCAACGGTTCTCGCCATTTTAAAAAACATGAACTGATTTCTTATTTGCAGTCGATTGGCGTGAAATTTGGTGCTGACCTGAATGCCTATACCGGTTTTGACGAGACGGTGTATATCTTGCCCATCCCGACAGACAAAAAAGATAATTTAGAAACGGGATTCCTGGTTCTTGAGGACTGGGCGCAAGGGATCTCGATGAATGACGCTGATATTGACAAAGAGCGCGACATTATTCTGGAAGAAGCACGTCTCGGCAAAGGCGCGACTGACCGTATGAATAAACTGGTATTGCCGGAGGTATTTAACGGATCAAAATATGCCGAGCGTTTGCCGATTGGTAAAGAAGACATCATCAAAAACTTTAAATATGAGGCCATCAGACGGTTCTACGCTGACTGGTATCGCCCTGATTTAATGGCAGTTGTTGTGATCGGTGATGTTGATCCGGTTCAGGCTGAAAAAATGATCGTTGCACATTTTTCAGGCTTAAAAAATCCGGCGAAAGAGCGTGTCCGCGACTATGCCCGAATTCCCGACCGGCCTGAGTCAAAAAGCCTGGTAGTCACAGATAAAGAGGCGACTAATAATGTTGTCTTGATCCGCTATCCTGTTCGCACATCCGCTCAGGAAAAGACCATGGCGGATTATCGTCAGAACATGATAAAAAGACTTGTCGCTAATATGATGGCGCAGCGTTTGCAAGAACTGACACTACAGGCAACGCCGCCGTTTTTGGGTGCATCGAATTCACTGGGAATGATCGTTCGCGGCTATGAGTCATATTCATCCTATGCCGTGCTGGGACGCGGTGGGGTTGAGCCGGCGGTCCGTGCGGTGGTTCAAGAGAATGAAAAAGCGCGTCAATATGGCTTTAGTACAGAAGAACTGGAACGCGCTAAAAAAATGCAGCTACGCAATGTGGAAAGCGCCTATAACGAGCGTGATAAAACGAATTCTGTTACTTATGCTGCCGAATATATTCGTCATTTCCTGATGCAGGAAACCATCCCCGGCATCGTCAATGAATTCGCTTATTTCAATGAGCTTTTGCCCGGAATTAATTTGGCTGAGGTGAACGATTATGTGCGTCGTTCTATTCCCGTCGCAACACAAAAATTAGTGGTCTACATGGGCTCGGATAAGACTGAGGTACCTGCACCAACAGAGAGCGCACTACTGCAATTGGTCAATGCCGCGGAAAAAATGCCCGTTGTAATGAACGAACAAAAAAAGGTCGCCGCCAGCCTGATGGAGCGTCCCGTAAAACCGGGTAGCATCGTTTCAGAAAAACCAAATAAAGAACTCGATCTTCTTCAGCTTGAATTATCAAACGGCGTAAAGGTGATTCTCAAGACCACCGATTTTAAAAACGATCAGGTCCTGATCAGTGCCACTCGTTTCGGAGGTCAGTCTCTGTATGGTGACAAGGATAATTTCAATGCCCGCTATGCTAACGCGGTTGTCTGGAATATGGGCTTAAAGACGTTTTCGCCGACGGATATTCCTAAGGTACTGGCAGGAAAGGCAGCCAATTTGCAGACCAGCAGCGGTTTTTATACCGAGAGCTTTAGTGGCAATGCCGGCACCGCCGATGTAGAAGCCTTGTTCCAGTTACTGTATTTAAGAATGACAAGTCCTCGTAAAGATGAGGAATTATTTAAAGCATTCGTCAGTAAAAGTCAGGACGCCACAAAAAATACCATGGCCAATCCTGAATCGATATTTAACGACACGCTGATATCAACACTCTTCAATGACCATCCTCGTCTGGTACATACAGCAAAGCCAGAAGACTTTAGCAAAATCGATCTCGACAGATCAATGACGATTTTTAATGAACGTTTTAGCAGCGCAAAAGGATTGACCTTTATCATCGTTGGCAGCTTCGATGTCGATAAAATGAAACCGCTGATCACTAGCTATCTGGCAAATTTGCCGACGTCGGAGCTCCCCGTTAAATACAAGGATCTGGGATTGCATGCCGTATCGGGCGTTATCAAGAAAGAGGTGAGAGTCGGCAGTGAACAAAAGAGCCGGGTTTCTATTACGTTCAACGGCGATGCTCGTTATTCCAAAGAAGAAAACTTACGTTTCCACGCGATGATTGAAGTCATGAATTTGCGTATTACAGATATTTTGCGCGAAAAAATGGCCTTGATTTATGGCGGCGGTATGAGCGGTGCGCTTAGCCGCACACCGACGCAAACTTACCGCATCGGTGTCATGCTGCCATGCGGCCCTGACAACGTAGACAAAGTGATTGCGGCGATGTTTGCCGAAATTGAAAAAATGAAAATAGAAGGGCCATTGCCATCCGATCTCAATAAGGTCAAACAGAATTGGCTTAAAGAGCGCCAGACCCAGATGCGCACTAATGGATATTGGCTGAGTAATTTGCAGGACTCAGTGTTATACGGAACCGATATGGCAGAGATGCTGAGTTACGAAAAACGACTTGAGGACGTTACCGTCTATGATGTGAAAGAAGCGGCTAAGCTCTACTTCAATACGAACAATTATGTGCAACTCGTGATGTATCCTGAGAAGTAAGTAATGCAGTAATGCGGTGAAGTAAACGATGTAAGCAAGAACGACTATCGCTTATTTTGCTGAGGTGTCGCAATAGAGCAGTGTGCAGAATGCGTTGCGCTCTGCTCTTTTTTTGTTGGTATGGGTCTGGAAGAAAAAATGAATCTCTTGCATCCTGCGATCAGCATGCTGCACTAATTACTGTATGCAGCATCGTCTTTATCTTTATTCGTTTTTTCACTTTATATCACAGGGACATCCATGGATCTGATCATACGACATGCCAATTTGCCAGATGGTCGCCGCGATATTGATATCGCGATACAGGGCGGACGTATTATGGCTGTTGATCACGCGCTTTCTATGCAAGCCAGTGAGGAAATCGATGCTGCTGGCGATCTGGCGTCTCCACCTTTTGTTGATGCACATTTTCATATGGATGCAACGCTGAGCTATGGGCAGCCGCGTGTTAATCAGTCAGGTACTTTATTAGAAGGTATTGCTCTGTGGGGTGAGCTCAAGCCTTTACTCACACAAGAAGCCTTGGTTGAGCGGGCAATGCAGTATTGTGATTGGGCGGTGGGTCGCGGCCTGCTCGCGATTCGTTCACATGTGGATATTTGTGACGATCGTTTACTGGCAGTCGAGGCTTTGCTCGAAGTGAAAAAACGTGTAGCACCGTATATCGATCTGCAATTGGTCGCTTTTCCACAAGACGGTATTTTGCGTAGTGCAACGGCATTCGATAATTTACAGCGCGCCATGTTAATGGGTGTTGATGTGGTCGGAGGAATTCCGCACTTCGAGCGCACCATGGCGGACGGCGCAGAATCGGTCAGATTGCTATGTGAGTTTGCCGCGCAAAAGGGCTATCGCGTCGACATGCACTGTGACGAGTCCGATGATCCCATGTCGCGCCATATCGAGACACTCGCCTATCACACACAGAGGCTAGGCATGCAAGGCAGGGTCACCGGCTCGCATCTGACATCAATGCATTCCATGGACAATTACTATGTCAGTAAATTATTGCCGCTGATCCGCGAAGCCGGCGTAGCCGCAATCGCCAACCCGCTCATCAATATCACATTACAAGGCCGTCACGACAGCTATCCGAAGCGCCGCGGCATGACCCGTGTGCCTGAGATGCTAGCAGCCGGAATCACCGTTGCCTTTGGTCAGGATTGCACAATGGATCCCTGGTACAGCCTGGGATCAGGAGACATGCTGGAAGTCGCCCACATGGGGCTACATGTCGCGCAAATGACCGGTCAGCAGGCAATGCAGCAATGCTACGCAGCGGTGACGGAGATGCCGGCGCAAATTCTAGGCTTAGAGAATTACGGTATCTACGCGGGTGCCAACGCCGACCTCGTGATTCTCGATGCAGGCAGCTCCATCGAAGCCATCCGCCTGCGCGCGGCGCGCCGCTGTGTGATACGGCGTGGCAAGGTAATCAGCCAAAGCCCTGCTGCGTTGGCGAGTTTGAGTTTGCCGGGGCGACCTGCATTAGCCGATTTCCGGCTTCGGTCATAAATGCTTACAACAAACAGCCCTGAATATCTGAACTTTACTTAATATTCTGTTTCTAATTTTCAATCTTGTATTACCGTGATGTTGCATCATGTTATTACCTTATGCTGTTTTGATCGTTCACCTAGTCATCCTAGTTACCAAGAGAGGCTTCTCATGCACAGACCCATTTCAGCCAGTCTATTACTACTCTCCCTTGCCGGAAGCGCTTACGCACAAGTCGTGCAAAATGATGAGCAGCGCAGCACTCTGAGTGATCAGCAGGAAGTTGCTGTGACGATTTACAACGAGAATCTTGCGCTGATAAAAGATCAGCGGAAGTTGCAATTGAAGCGTGGCGCATCGGCGCTTGCTTTTCGCGATGTCAGTGCCAGAATGCGGCCAGAGACGGCCTTGTTGCGTAGCGTGACAGCACCGGGGAGCTTGTCTGTCGTTGAGCAGAATTTTAATTTTGATTTGCTGACACCACAAAAACTATTGGAAAAATATGTGGGTCGTAACGTCAATATCATTCGCACCAATACGGCAACCGGAGCGGAAACGACCGAGTCGGCTCAAGTGTTGTCTGCCAATGGTGGCGTGGTGTTGAAGATCGGTGATCGCATAGAAACTGGTTTGCCTGGCCGCATTATTTACCCTGATGTCCCTGCGAATTTGCGTGACCGTCCTACCTTGGTGATGGCACTCGATAACAACGGCGCGCAGCAACAAGATGTCGAACTCAGTTACCTGACGGGCGGTTTGTCATGGAAGGCCGATTATGTCGTCGAACTGAATGCCACTGACGATAAACTTGATATTTCGGGTTGGGTCACACTGGGTAATACCAGCGGTGCTACGTATCGCAATGCCAAGCTGCAACTGGTGGCTGGTGACGTGCATCAAGTCACGCAAAGAGTTGAGGTTACCGGCAGTTCAATAAAAAGAATGGATAGCCTGCAGCCTATGATGGCTAAAGCGGCCATGGCCGAAGAGTCTTTGTTTGAATATCATTTATACACATTGGACAGGCCAACCACCATTGCAGAAAATCAGACCAAACAAGTGGCATTGCTGGCCGCTTCCGGTGTCTTGGCGCGTAAGGAATTGCTCTTGACTGGCAATGACTATTATTACCAGAGCAGTTACGGCGATCTAGGTCAAAAAATGAAGATAGGCGTTTTCGTAGAGTTCGATAATAAAGAGGCATCCCAATTGGGTATGCCTTTACCCAAAGGTGTCGTACGTGTTTATAAGAAAGACGGTAAAGGCAATGCACAGTTCATCGGTGAGGACAGCATCGATCACACACCGAAAAATGAAAAAGTCCGGCTTAAACTAGGTGACGCTTTTGACGTGACCGCCAATAAGAAACAGACTGACTTCAAAAAACTCGCAAGCTCCGGCAAGTACAACTATGTATTTGAAAGCGCCTATGAGCTAGTGTTGAAAAATGCCAAAAAAGAAGCTGTTGTCGTGACTGTGCAAGAACCTATGCCAGGAGACTGGCAAGTGCTGAACAGCAGCCACCCGTTCACCAAAAGTGCCAGCAACACGGCGGTATGGAAAATCACCGTGCCAGCCGAGGGGAACACCAAGCTGACTTACCGTAGCCTGGTGAAGTATTGAGTTGAGTCGTCTCTCGGTCGAGTTGCCAGCTTTCACTAAGCATTACCTTGGTAGTGCCAAGTTTTATGACGACTTGGTGCAATCGATTCTGAGATTTTCGTCACTCCAGAAACGAACCCGCAAGCTGCATGCGGCTTTCAGAGGCATTTCATGCCAGAAGGCGCATGCAGCTTGCGGATTCGTTTTTAAAAATGATTTGATAATTACAGCATTACAGCATTACAGCATTACAGCATTACAGCATTACAGCATTACAGCATTACGGCATTACGGCATAAGTCTTAACCGATCACAGGAACATCCCACCGGATGCCTCGATACGCTGCGCATTGATCCAGCCGCTGCCATCCGACAACAAAGATGCGATTACTCCACCGATATCATCCGGCAAACCGACGCGGCCTAATGCTGTCTGGCTCGCGACAAACTGATTCAGCTGCTGGTTGTCTCTGACAGCGCCGCCGCCAAAGTCCGTCTCAATCGCGCCTGGTGCGATGACATTCACGGAGATGCCGCGTGGTCCGAGTTCTTTAGCCAGGTATTTTGTCAGGACTTCGATCGCGCCTTTCATCGACGCATACGCGACATAGCCAGGCAAGGCAAAGCGAGTCAGTCCAGTTGAGACATTCAAAATACGTCCATGATCCGCGATCAGTGGCAGCAAGGCCTGCGTCAGGAAAAACACACCCTTGAACTGAATATTCACCAACTGATCAAACTGCGCCTCACTGGTCTCGGCAAACGTCGCATGAATACCGATCCCCGCGTTGTTCACCAAAAAATCAAAATGCTGACGTTGCCAGGTCTGGTTCAATGCCGCGTGCACCTGATTGCTGAACTCGGCGAAGCTGCTTACCTTGCCGACATCGAGTTGCAGCGCAACCGCTTTACGGCCCAGCGCTTCGATCTCGGCAACGACGGCCAGCGCATCTGATTGCTTACTTTGATAGGTCAGAATGATATCGACGCCTTGGGCCGCGAGTTTCAGTGCGGCGTTTTTGCCCAGACCACGACTACCACCGGTAATGATTGCGATTTTTTGAGTCATTTTGTTGCTCCTGGTTAATGTAGATTAAATGTATATTGCCCAAATTGTTTGGGATGGAGGCAGTGTATAACTTGATTTAAATGGTATAAAGATAGTTAAAATGATTGCACTGTTCGTAAATAACGAATAATAAATAGCGAACAATAAATAACAGACGGAGCCTTGCCATGAATCGACTGGAAGCTATGCAAATCTATGTGCGGGTTGCCGAGCTTGCCAGCTTTACCCAGGCGGCAGACAGTCTCGGTCTGCCCAAGGCCAGCATCTCCACCGCCATCAAACAGCTAGAAAGCTTGCTCGGCACGCGGCTGCTTAACCGCACCACGCGCACGGTACAGATGACGCAGGACGGCGTCTTGTTCTATGAGCGCAGCAAAGACATGCTCGCCGATATGGACGAGTTGCAGACGATGTTTCAGCAAGGTGAGGGCGAGATCAGCGGGCGTTTGCGCATTGATTTACCGATTGGTGTTGCGCGTTATATTCTGATTCCCCGTTTGCCGGAATTCTTACAGGGGCTGCCTAAGCTAGAAGTTGAAATCAGCAGCACCGATCGCCGGGTCGATCTGGTCAGAGAAGGCTTTGATTGCGTGATGCGTATCGGTGCGCTCAGCAGCTTGGGTGAGAGCGCACTGATTGCCAGACAGCTGGGCGAGCTGCGGCAAATTAATTGTGTCAGCCCCGATTATCTTGCACGCTTTGGCACACCACAGTCGCTGGACGACTTGCGCCAGCATCGCCTGATTCACTACACCGCCCACTTTGGCGGCAAGCCGGTGGGATTTGAATATGTCGACAACGGACAAAATAAAACTCTGAAGATGACTGGCAGCATCACCGTCAATAACAGCGATGCTTATCAAGCCGCCTGCCTGGCGGGCTTTGGCATTATCCAGGTGCCGGTGATCGGCATGCAGCGCGAGCTGATTGCTGCGGGACGGCTGGTCGAGATTTTGCCCGCTTACACCGCACAAGCCATGCCCGTCTCTTTGTTATACGCTAACCGGCGACACCTGCCCAAACGCACACAGCGTCTGATGAACTGGATCGCGGAGGTGATGGCACCATATCTGGTGTCGCCAGATTCGCGCGGTACCTAGTGGTACAAGGAGTTTGTCGTCGCGCTCAGGTAAGACGAGCTGACTTCAATTGCCTATAAAAACTACTGACTATTCAAATAATTTGTAAAGCATGCTTGACATCTGGTTTATTGAGACCTAATATGTAAAACATGCTTTACATCGTAATCGAGGTAAAAAAGTTGGGCAGCGAAAAAATAGCTTGAATCGCTACTTATTTTTTGTAGAGTCGTGTCAAGTTTCCTTGACTTAGTGCAGTGGAATGCAGACTCGTTAAAACTTTGAGCAAGCGAACGAGAATCTAGTCATCAGCGTAGTAAAAAAGGCAGTACAAAACGAAGTAAAAACCGAAGTAACTGCGCAGTAAAAAATAAATTCAGCAAGGTGACCATTCACCCTGCTTTTTTTAACGGCATCAGTGTCAAGCAGGCTTTACATTTTGTTTAAGGAGATCCAAATGAATGAAGCAGCATATTCAAAAAGAGACAAAGAAATAGCAAGGAAATACCGCAAGGAACTAGGTTTGTCGGTTGTGCTGTACGTGGTTGTTTTGCTCGTTTCAATTAGTTATGCAAAGCCGATGGCGGACAGTGTGCTCCGTACTTTGATCGTCATGACGCCAGTGGTTCCCGCGTTTGGGGCGCTGTGGGCGATCGTACGTAATTTCAAGCGCATGGATGATTATGTCCGCGTCTGGCTGCTCGAGGTGGTGGCGATTTCCGGTGCTATCACCGCATTTTTTAGCTTCAGTTACGGGTTTCTGGAGGGGATAGGTTTTCCTCGTTTGAGCGGATTTGTCACCTACGGCATTTTTATGGGGTGCTGGTGCCTGATTATCGGTATTCGCAAAATTCTGGAGCGTGAAAAATGAAAAACATCGTCAAAGAATTACGAACCCAGAGAGACTTAAGTCAGGCTGCGCTCGCCGACTTATTGGATGTCTCGCGACAGACGGTGAACGCGATTGAAACCGGACGTTATGACCCTAGCTTGCCACTGGCTTTTACGATTAGCAAATTATTTGGATTGCCGATTGAAAAAATTTTCTTCGTCGATTGAGCCAGATAATCCGCTAACCCGATAAAGAGTGTACTCAGAGATGAACTCAGTTGATTTTAGAAATTCAGTTCATCAACAACTGTTAATAATTGATAGAGGAATTACCATGAGCTTCCCATCTTTTTGCCAAAACAAAATATCCTATTTCGCACTCATTGTCGCCATCATTACGGCGATTTCGTCCGGTAGCAGTAAAGCGGCTGACGCATCTGCTGGTGCATCGACTGACACATCCGCTGTTGCTAATGAACTGTCCAGACCCAGTACGGCGACGGAATATCAGATCGGCAGTATGTATGTCGAACAGTACCTCAACCCGAATGCAAAAGGCGCACCTGTCATTCTGATCCCCGGCTTGTCCAGCGGTGCTTACGTCTGGGATGACACGGTCAAAGCGCTACAAAATAAGCACAGTATTTATCTGATCACCCTCGCAGGCTTTAACGGAAAACCCGCTATGCCCGGCGCCAAATTGCTCAAAGCCAAAGAATCACTGGCCGAGTTAATAAGGATAAAGAATATCCAAAAACCCATATTGATTGGTCATAGTTTAGGTGCGGCTTTATCGATTTGGTTTGCAGAGGATTATTCCAATCTGATTAGCGGTGTTTTTGCTGTTGACGGCCTGCCTGTAATGCCACGATCCGAGAATTTGACCACAGAACAGAGACAAGCCATGAGCCAGGGAATGAAAACGCAAATGTCCGGCGTCACCCAAGAAGTTTTCGCCGATCAACAACTAAAATATATGCAAGTGATCGGCGTCATTGACCAGGAACTTGCAAAAAAACTGGCCATCCGCAGTGCGACCAGTGACCGCACCGCATTTGTTGACTACATGACGGAATTGTTTGCTACCGACATGCGCAAAGATCTGCCTTCGATCACTGTTCCCTTAGCCGTTGTATCGCCGTATTATGAAAAAGATTTTGTATCGATTCCTATGTCAGAGAATCAAAAAACAGCTTATTACGCATCGCTGCTATCCGGAGTGAAAAACTTGCAGATGATCTCAATAAGCAATGCCAGGCATTTTGTCATGCTCGATCAACCTGCCATCTTTAATGACAAGCTGCAGAGTTTTATCAATTCAATTCACTGAGTTAGATCTGCTCTGGTCAAAGCCGCGCAGCAGTCGCAGCGCGGATTTTTTATCATCTGGGTAGACAGATATTGCGCTGATGACGCGCTGGTAGAATCTCGCCATCCGCAACGCTTTTACGATCTCTTAGCAATCCCTTAGCAAGCCTTTAGCAACCCCAAGAATGCAAGCTCGCCGTAGGCGTATTCTTGCCGGGCTTTGCTGTGGATGACATCAGAATAATTACAGCCGTACTGTTTGGGCCGTCTATTTCGATAATGAAATCCGGGAAACCATCGCCATCCATATCCGTAATCCCGACGATGCGTGAGGCCCAGCCATAATAGCCAAGCGCGTACTCAAACTGCTTACCATCATATTCAATAAAGTACGTTGCACCTTCACCGTAGGGCGCACCGTTTTTTCCCTTCAGTCCATTTTGAATCCGCATGCCAAACGGCACTTCGTTCAGTTTTAAGCGGTATTGGTAATCGAGTTCGGGGTTGAGAATATGTCCACCGTTTTTAAACACATACAGAGGATGCTTACCCGCTTTGATCGGTGATCCGGGCACGCGCAGATGCAAGATGCCATCACTTTCCTGCTCTGTGAATTCAGCAGATGAACTTGCCGGAGGAGTGTTTTCTTCCGGTATCTGGCGAACGATTTTGTTCAGCCATTCCGGGTTTTTGTCGGCTGGGGATTGCGCCTCGATATGCAAGACGTTCTCTTCGATGATCAGGCTATACCATTGATCCCTTGGCCATTTTGCGGGCACCAGATGTTCAAATTGTTTTGGCACACCATAACTACCAACATCTTGACGCCACTCACCGATTTTAAGCAGCGCACCCGGCTCCTTGTCCGCTGCGTAACTCAAGGATGTCAGTAGCAAGCTTACCGATAATAAGAGGCGTGATGGAATGGTTTTCATAATGATGACGTGAGCTTATGTGTTAGCTCAATGAATTCGATCAAATTATTGCGATGTACTTCTAAGATAAATCGCGCCTATGTAATGCACCAGCCAGTACGTCATGCCTACCGTTTATCCAGATAACCCCAGGCAACGCCGATGAGCAGGCCACCGGTATGTGCCCAGTTTGCAATCGAACCCAGTACGCCAACCCAACATAAAACAAACCAGCCGAGCATCATTACAATCGTCTGTTGCGTCAGGATGATGCCAAATCGTGGATTGGTGCGTCCTTGCATCCAGATGTAACCAAACAAGCCATACAGCACACCCGACATGCCGCCAAAGAAAGGCGATTGCGTCAGCAAAAATTGCACGAGATTTGATCCGGCACCAAGCACGACAATAAACAGCAAATAAAACGCCGTACTTCGCCTGCTCTCAATCAGCCTACCCAGATCCCACATCGCCATCATATTAAACACCAGATGCATGACACCAAAATG
Source organism: Undibacterium sp. Rencai35W (assembly GCF_049340185.1). NCBI lineage: Bacteria > Pseudomonadati > Pseudomonadota > Betaproteobacteria > Burkholderiales > Oxalobacteraceae > Undibacterium > Undibacterium sp. Rencai35W. The sequence continues at coordinate 435,109 of NZ_JBMPPC010000002.1, read as the reverse complement.
AATAAATATCGGTGTGATGAGACGCCAGACTTCACCATGCATAATATATCCAGGCCGTGGCTGGCCGGATCAGCGATCCATAGCGGGCTTAGTACGGCATCTACTGCGCCTAGCTTAGACAACAGAGCGACCAGGAGGCTGATAGCGATTAGCGCATTTGATACGCTGAGATATTTTTTAATCTCAATCATAAATTGTCGGATCACTCTTCATCGTCAAATTCTTCGGCAAGATTTTTCCAGCCATGACGCGCAGCGAACACGCAGAATTCTTCCGGTGCCTCCAGCACGATCAGCTTTCTTTCTTGCAGACCCAGATCACTATGTCCAAAGTCAGGCCCGACATAACCGAGTTCACGTAACTTCGCCATGATCTGGCTGAGCAACACTTTGTCGTTATACAAGCCATTTTCTATCGGCGCAGCAAAGTCGATGTAGACATCGATGATGCCGTAGCCCTCATCAAAAATCCGTATCGCTTTGATGTCGTGGCTGCTGCCGCTGGAGTCCGTGGCTTTGAACGGGCCGCTTAATTGGATGTCTGTGTCTGTTGTCATTTTGGGGGTTGAAATTGAATTGAGTAATGAGAAAAAACGTTCAGTTGAATAAGACTATGCTCAACAATTTTTTCAGTGAAGACTGCTCGCTTTTTTGATATCAAATAACAATATCATGCTATGACCCATAGTTCTCCGGCCGTAGGGTGCGCCATGCGCACCGTTTCGTTCTTGTGCAGATGATTGTTACCTTGTTGCATTATCGGTGCGCATGGCGCACCCTACGAATTGAAACTTTGTTCGTTGCGACGATTGGGTATTTCCTGCGTCACTGGTGCGCACGCTACGCTTGCAAAAAATCACGACTTTCCCAGAGCTGTCTTCGCGACTTCTTCGTATAGATTAATGACTTTTGGAATTAAGTGGTCGTGAGATCTGACTAAGAATTCTTGCACACCGACATACGTTATTTTGTTCTTTTTAAAGTCAATCATTTCGAATTCAAGTGATTTCCCGTCATTTTTTATTCTCGCTAAAAATTTGTGCTTGTTATTGTTTGAGATTTTTTTCAGTAACTTGAAATCTTCGTCATCTATTAACTCTTGGAATAGGTTCGCTAACGATGTGTTGCAGGGATAAGTATTACAAATAGACTTTAAAAAATTGTGAGTCCATCCACAATCTATTTCAGATATATTATTTTCTTTTCCTTTACTATCTAAGTAGCTTAGTGGTTTTAATGCAAGATATAGCACGAACGGAAACGAATCAATCATTGCATGAGCATTAGCAATAAATGCGACTATTAGAGCTTCAAAGTTATTTCTCAAATTTCCTGAACAATCAAATTTTGCCAATGATAATTTACCTTCTTCAGAGTGAAGTAAGAAATCTTCATAGTAATGGGAGGCATAGACATTCCGTTTGGCGAAAGATTGTAATGCCCAATAGAGTTCTTTTTCATTTTCTTTGGCAGCAACTTTTTCTGTGAATTTATCCAGATTGAGTGTTAGATTTTTCATTTTAACCTTGAGCAATCAGATCGAATCAAATGGAAATATTATCATCGTGAATTACAACTGGAAATGCCAATTTTCAATCAGTCCGTAGTGCGCCCTGCGCACCGCTTGACGTTGGTTTACATCATCGGTGCGCATGTTGCACCCCACAAACTCACCCAGTTTAATCGCGGAGTAATTGTGTGATTAAAACCAAAACCCGCAATCTCCATGCGCCTCTTAGCCTGAAATGCCTCCAAGAGCCGCACCAGCATTGCGCGATCGGTTTTGACATTCCATCAAACTTAATGCGCTTCTTCCCAATTATTTCCTACGCCAACTTCTGCTAACAGTGGCACATTCAAAGCAGCCACATTCGCCATCAATTCCGGCAATTTGCGTTTGACCAATTCCAGCTCTGCGTCCGGTACTTCGAGCACGAGTTCATCATGGACTTGCATGATCATTTTGGATTGGAGCTGGGCGGTTTCTAGCCAGTTTTGTACGGCGATCATGGCGAGTTTGATCAGGTCGGCGGCGGTGCCTTGCATTGGGGCGTTGATCGCTGCGCGTTCTGCGCCCTGGCGGCGGGGACCGTTGGGGCTATTGATTTCTGCCAGCCAGAGGCGGCGGCCGAAGACGGTTTCTACATAGCCCTGGGCTTTGGCCTGGATGCGGGTGTCGGCCATATATTGGGCTACTCCTGGGTAGCGCTGAAAATATTTATCGATGTAGCTTTGGGCGGCGCTGCGCTCGATGCCGAGATTGCCTGCGAGGCCGAATGCGCTCATACCGTAGATCAGGCCGAAGTTGATGACTTTGGCGTAGCGGCGTTGTTCGCTGGTGACTTCTGGCAGCGTGACACCAAAAATTTCGGACGCGGTGGCGCGGTGGACGTCTTCGCCATCGGCAAAGGCTTTAAGCAGGCTGGCGTCGCCGGAGATATGCGCCATGATGCGTAGCTCAATTTGCGAATAATCGGCAGAGACGATGTGGCTGCCTGCCGGTGCGACGAAGGCTTCGCGGATGCGGCGACCTTCGGCGGTGCGTACGGGAATGTTTTGCAGGTTGGGGTCGTTCGATGCCAGGCGACCGGTGACGGCCACAGCTTGCGCGTAGTTGGTATGAACCCGGCCTGTACTGGCATTGACCATCTTGGGTAGCTTGTCGGTGTAGGTCGACTTGAGTTTGGCGAGGCCTCGATATTCGAGCAACACTTTGGGCAGCGGATAATCTTCGGCAAGTTTTTGCAATACTTCTTCATCGGTCGAGGGGGCGCCGGAGGGCGTTTTCTTGACGACGGGGAGGCCGAGCTTGACGAAGAAAATTTCACCGAGTTGCTTGGGTGAATTCAGGTTGAATGGTTGCTCTGCGAGTTCATACGCTTTCTGCTCCAGCTCCAGCAGGCGCAGGCCGATTTCATGGGATTGCGCATTGAGTTTGTCGGGATCAATGCGGACGCCGTTGCGCTCAATTTTTTGCAGCACAATCGAGGTTGGTAATTCAATGTCGTGATAGACCCGCAACAGCTTGGCATCGTGCGCGATCTCTGGCCACATCGCCTGATGTAGTTGCAAGGTAATGTCGGCATCTTCTGCCGCGTAATGGGTGGCGCGGTCGAGGTCGACTTGATCGAAACAAATTTGTGATGCGCCTTTGCCGCAGACTTCTTCAAAGCTGATCGTTTTTTTGCCGAGATGGCGTAGTGCCAGACTGTCCATGTCGTGCGATTTATGCGATTCAAACACGTAGGATTGCAACAGGGTGTCATGCGCAATGCCACGTAAATGTACGTGGTGATTGGCGAAGATGTGGCTGTCGTATTTGAGGTTTTGCCCGACTTTGGCTTTGCTGTCGTCTTCTAGCCAAGACTTAAGTTTTCCTAATACGAAGTCGCGGCTGAGCTGTTCGGGGGCGCCTGGGTAGGTATGCGCGAGCGGAATGTAGGCGCCGGAGCCGGCGGTGCAGCTCAGCGAGATGCCGACCATTTGTGCGTTCATCGGCTCCAGCGATGTTGTTTCTGTGTCGATGCAGGTGAGGGTGGCTTGATTGATGGTATCGAGCCAGCGATCGAGTGCCTCTTCGGTCAGCACGGTCTCGTAACTGGCGGCATCGGTAGTGGTCGGTGCGCCTGGCGCAGCGCCGGATGCGCCATCGCTGGCGGAATTGCCGCTAGTGTCGCCATCGTTACTATTGCTGTCAAACAAACCGCCTTGCGGTGACGCTTGCTTTTTGCTGGTGCTGGCAGTGGGCAGCGGCGTCGCACCTGCCGTCGGATCACCGGACAATTCACGTAGCCAGCTTTTAAAGCCATAGCGGGTGAAAAACGCCAGCATGGCTTCTTTGCTCTCTTCTTTGGCGATTAGCGACTGGTCGATCGAAATGTGATGGCCGGATAAATCGCAATCGGTTTTGACCGTGATCAAGACGCGACCTTGCGGCAGCCAGTCTAATGCCTGACGCAGGTTGTCGCCGACGACGCCTTTGATTTTGTCTGCATTGGCGATGACGCCGTCGAGGCTGTCGAACTCGCTTAGCCATTTGACGGCGGTTTTCGGCCCGCACTTGGTAACGCCGGGTACGTTATCGACGGTGTCGCCGATCAGCGTGAGATAGTCGATGATGCGGTTTGGCGGTACGCCGAATTTGGCGAGTACACCGGCTTCGTCGAGCTTCTCGTTGCTCATGGTGTTAATCAGGGTGACGTTGGCATTGACCAATTGCGCCAGATCTTTGTCGCCGGTGGAGACGATGGTGTTCATGCCACGTGACGTGGCTTCGACCGCTAGCGTGCCGATCACGTCGTCAGCTTCTACTCCTTCGACCATCAGGATCGGCCAGCCCATGGCGCGGACGGCTTCGTGGATGGGTTCGATTTGTAAACGCAAGTCGTCGGGCATCGGTGCGCGCTGGGCTTTGTAGTCGGCGTACAGGTCGTCACGGAAAGTTTTACCCTTGGCGTCGAACACGCAGGCCATGTACGCTGCCGGATAATCGTAGCATAATCGGCGTAACATATTGATCATGCCGTAGATAGCGCCGGTTGGCTCACCTTGCGGATTGCGCAGATCGGGCATGGCGTGAAATGCGCGGTAGAGGTAGCTAGACCCATCGACTAATAACAAGGTTTTTTGCATAAGGATAACGGTAATGAGTGACAGCGGAAAAAGGATAGTGAAATTACGCCAGATGCTTGCCGGCGATAAGGCCACCGCGCTCAAGGCGCGCGAATCTTGGCATATGTTCACGATTATGGCAGAGTTTATTGAGTCTACCGAACGTCTGTCTGGTGTAGGACCGGCAGTGACGATTTTTGGATCCGCCAGAACGGCGGCAGATCATCCGGACTATCTGACTTGTGTGGATGTCGCAAGACGCTTATCGGATGCGGGTTTTGCGGTGATTTCGGGTGGCGGGCCAGGCATCATGGAGGCTGCAAATAAGGGCGCATATGAGGGAGAGTCTGCATCGGTAGGCTTAAATATTGAATTGCCACATGAGCAGAAAAATAATCCCTGGCAAAATATTTCGCTGACTTTTCGGCATTTTTTTGCACGCAAGGTAGCGTTTGTGAAGTATGCCGATGCCTACGTTGTGTTTCCCGGTGGTTTCGGTACTTTGGATGAAATGAGTGAAGTATTGACGTTGATACAGACCGGTAAGACGCGTCACATTCCTGTGATTCTGGTTGGCAGCAGTTTTTGGCGTGGTTTGCTGGAGTGGATCAATACGCAGCTGGCGGGTAATGGCATGATTGAGCATAGTGACCTTAATCTCGTGCAGTTAATTGATGAACCGGCGAATATTGTTGATGCGATTTTTGCGTTTTATGAAGCGCGCGATATTGAACCTTCGGATGAAGAACGCCAGCGTATGTTGTATTTATAGTTGTCGTCATCGCTATGGGAGCGAGAATTTTGCTGTTTGAACCGTCTCCGTGCGATGCGCAGGTCCTAAGTAAGTCCTAATATTGCTGGGAGCGCGCACGCCGCTTTGTTACAATGAGGGCATGCTGCAACCCCGATGTATATTCAATGCATACACGCTTAAAGTGACTATCATGAAAAACTTGTCCCACACATCTACCGCTGCGCTGCTCTGCCTGAGCGCTGTTTTGCTCCCTTTTTCTGTCGCTGCCCAGACTGCGGCTAAGCCAGATTCCAAGCCAGACTCTTCTCCGCCAAAACTGGAAAAGATTGAAGAAGTGCCAGAAACCGGCGTCAAGATCGCGAAACCTGAAAAACAAAATCAAACGACAGAAAAACGTGTCGGCGGCAAAGTCACTGAGGTCCAGGTCAAAGCAGGTAAGAGCAATTACGTAGTCAAGCCGAATCAAGAAATCGGTAATGCGCCTAAAGGCACGGTGCAGGGCGACGCTAACCGCGGTGCGCAATGGTCGGTGCTGCAATTCGGCGGTAAAAAAGAAAGCAAGGAAGTGGAACCTATTCCTACCTTGCAGCCTGCTCCCGCAAAACCAGCGGCGACTGTCACAGGTACTGCCGCCAGTTCAGCTGCAAGCGCTGCAGCCAGCATGCCGGTAAAAAAATAATCGTCACGGATCTCATTCAGATCCTCATCAGATACTCATCAGACTCTAATCACTCTACGCAAAATGGCAGTATTTACATCGGTAAGTCTGGATGATCTTCGTCCATGGATGACGCAATTCCCGCTAGGTCAGGCATCGGCAATCAAAGGGATTGCGTCAGGGATTGAAAACAGCAATTTTTTTATCACGACAGAATCCGGTGAATTCGTTCTGACGATTTTTGAAAATCTGAGCTTCGAGCAATTGCCGTTTTATCTGAAGTTAATGCGCCTCCTGGCGGATCGTGGTGTGTTGGTGCCAGCGCCGATCGCGAACGATCGCGGTGAGCTGGTCGTTGCCTTACATGGCAAGCCCGCCGCAATCGTGAGCAAACTAGAGGGATGCTCGCAAATGTCGCCAGCGCCTTTGCACTGCGCCGAGGTCGGTGCGATGCTGGCGCGCATGCATCTAGCCGCGCAGGATTTTGAAATACGTCAGCCTAATCTGCGCGGTCTCGACTGGTGGAATGCGACGACACCCGTAGTGTTGCCGTTTTTATCGGATGCGAACCAGCATTTATTGCGCGCTGAAATGCATTTTCAGGAAACCTTCGCGAGTACGGCGGTTTATCACGCATTGCCAAACGGCCCTGTCCATGCGGATCTGTTCCGCAACAACGTCATGTTTGATGGCGATAAGCTGACGGGTTTCTTTGATTTTTATTTTGCCGGTTGCGATACCTGGATTTTTGACGTCGCTGTGACGGTGAATGACTGGTGTATTGATGTGGCAACAGGTGAGCTCGATGATGCGCGGGTGACGGCTTTGCTGGCGGCTTATCATGCGGTGCGCCCCTTCACTGAGGGTGAACGTGCGGCATGGCAGCCGATGTTGCGTGCGGCAGCACTGAGGTTCTGGCTGTCACGCCTGTACGACTTTTATTTGCCGCGTGATGCCGAGATGCTCACGCCGCACGACCCCGGCCATTTTGAGCGGATTTTGCGTTTGCGTGAATCGCGCAATGCGCCAGCCTTACCTGTAGCCTGATGATGAAACTGAATTCGAGTAGTGGCTGGTTGTGGATTAAAGACGGTTTTCGGTTATTTCGTCAGCAACCGGTAGAGATGCTGGCCCTGTTTTTTGCCTATATGTTCCTGACTATGGGAATAGGTTTAATTCCGGTGCTGGGGCAATTTATGCCTTTGATACTGGTGCCGACGTTTTCCATGAGCTTTATGCAGGCCTGTCGCCAGATCGACGCAGGGCAGCGAGTGCATCCGAATGTCTTACTCACGGGATTCCGCTCGCCGGCCTTACCTCGCTTGCTGATGCTGGGCTTGCTCTATCTGCTTGCTGCAATGGTCGCAATCGGTGCTTCGGCACTGGTGGATGGTGGTGCGTTCTGGGATTTTTTGACGAGTCAAAAACCGATTAATCCTCAGGATCCTAAAAGCATGCCGGATACAGCGATGTTCTGGGGCATGCTGTGTTCCGCCGTCGTTTATTTGCCAGCTTTAATGGCGTTCTGGTTCGCCGCACCGCTGATCGCCTGGCAAAATATGGGCCTTGGCAAGGCCGTGTTCTATAGTTTTTTTGCCGTGCGAGGTGAGGGCCGTGCCTTCACTGTTTATGGCCTGGCATGGCTGGTGCTGGGCGTATTGTTGCCCATGGTCTTGAGTCTGATGGTAGCAATTATCGTTGGCAAGGCGATTGCGGTGGTGATCATCATGATGCCGGTATCGCTGGCATTAACTGTTGTGATGTATTGCTCGTTTTATCCGCCTTACACCCATGTTTTTGGAAAGCCTGATCAGGCGAATCCAGAATAAAACAAAAAAGCGTAGTCGATCATGACTACGCTTTTTTGTTTGTCTCTTCGTTTTTTGCTTGCCGGGCGCTGATTACTCCGCGATCTGATGTTCAGATGGCATATCGATGTCTTCGATAATTTCATAGGTATGGCTCATGACCGCGGTCTTTTCTAGCATGATTGATGCCGAACAGTATTTTTCATGCGAGAGCTTAATTGCACGTTCGACCAGATTGGGTCTCAGGTTGCGACCACGAACGATAAAGTGGAAATTGATTTTGGTGAATACCTTAGGTTCAGTTTCTGCGCGCTCGGCCTGGAGTTTGACCTCGCAGCCTCGGATGTCCTGTTTGCTTTTGCGCAAGATCAGTACCACGTCATAAGCTGAGCAACCGCCCGTGCCGAGCAACACCATTTCCATCGGACGCGGTGCCAGATTGCGGCCACCACCATCGGGTGCGCCATCCATCAAAACTGCATGACCTGACCCTGTTTCTGCCAGAAATGACATGCCGGACAAGCCGGTCCAGCGCACTGTTGCTTCCATGTTTCTCACCTGTAAAATGAATTGACTAGAGTAATTAGCGTAATTTCAGCTAATTGTAACGCAGCAAAACAAATCACATAGAGCGCACAATAATCGTGAAAGTGTGGACTTAAAAAGAGTGGCAAAACGGAATTGGGTGAGTATTTGGATAATTCGTGAACAAATTTTCATTAAATTGCAAATAGATGAAAATATTTTGGTCTTTTTACCTTGCACTGCACAATTTATTGTCCTATTATTGACTCATCGGTTAGTTATCGTGCAGTAAAAAGTTCTGGTAACTGACCACGCAATTGTCTCCTCCGCCTCCTAGGTGGATTCAACCCGAAGCTCAGACTTCGGGTTTTTTTTGCCTTTTTGCCGCATTTCTTGCCTTTCAGGTGCTCATTTTTTAAACAATGCTTGCACTAAGTCTTTGAAAATACTATAATTTCCGACTCTCTATTAGCCCAAGAGAGAAGTTACAAGGGAGAGTCTGCCAAGCAAGGTCGGCAGAACCACCAAAGCAACCAAGATTACAGGGCGTTTTTAACTCTTACTAGGATTCATCATGAAAACCTTTTCCGCAAAAGCACATGAAGTGCAGCGCGACTGGTTCGTGATTGACGCGACGGACAAAGTACTCGGACGTGTTGCCAGCGAAGTGGCACTCCGTTTGCGCGGCAAGCACAAACCTGAATTTACTCCTCACGTTGACACGGGCGATTTCATCGTCGTTATCAATGCAGGTAAACTGCGTGTTACAGGTACTAAAGCTCTGAACAAGACTTACTACCGTCACACAGGCTACCCAGGCGGTATCTACGAAACTAATTTCCAGAAAATGCAAGCGCGTTTTCCAGGTCGTGCACTCGAGAAGGCTGTTAAAGGCATGTTGCCTAAAGGTCCACTCGGTTACGCGATGATCAAGAAGCTGAAAGTGTATGCTGAGGCAACTCATCCGCACACTGCGCAGCAACCTCAAGTACTCGACATCTAAGGATTAGCCATGATCGGTAATTACAACTACGGTACTGGCCGTCGCAAGAGCGCAGTTGCTCGCGTCTTCCTGAAATCCGGCAGCGGCAAGATCGTTGTGAACGGCAAACCAGCAAACGAATATTTTTCTCGTGAAACTGGCCTGATGGTCATTCGTCAGCCTTTGGAATTGACTAACCACCTCGAAACTTTCGATATCATGGTTAACGTCCACGGCGGCGGCGAATCCGGCCAAGCTGGTGCAGTTCGTCACGGTATCACTCGTGCCTTGATCGACTACGAAGCAACATTGAAGCCAGAGCTGTCAAAAGCTGGTTTCGTTACACGTGATGCACGTGAAGTTGAACGTAAAAAAGTTGGTCTGCGCAAAGCACGTCGCGCAAAACAGTTCTCCAAGCGTTAATCTCGCGGACTCTGTCTCTGAAAGCCGTCAGGTTAATAGCCTGGCGGCTTTTTTCCATTTTGGAGTCTTATTTACAATTGCGGACTCTTTCTGCTGCTAGAATACGAACAAAATTTCTGTCGAGGAACATACAATGATCAAAATAGGCATAGTCGGTGGTACCGGCTACACGGGTGTTGAACTGCTGCGTTTGCTATCCGCACATCCCGCTGCGCACTTGACAGCGATCACATCGCGTAAAGAAGATGGCCTGCCGGTTGCTGATATGTACCCGTCCTTGCGCGGCCATGTTGGTCTAGCTTTTTCTTCCCCCGACAAAGCAAAATTGACCGACTGTGATGTCGTATTCTTCGCGACGCCGCATGGGGTCGCTATGGCTCAGGCGCCGGAGTTGCTGGCTGCGGGTGTCAAAGTGATCGATCTTGCCGCAGATTTTCGACTGCAAGACGTTAGCCAGTTCGAGAAATGGTATGGCATACCACATAGCTGTACCGAGCTTCTTAAAGAAGCTGTGTATGGATTGCCAGAGTTGAACCGCGCCAAGATTAAGACTGCGCGTGTGATTGGTAACCCTGGCTGCTATCCGACGACCATGCAATTAGGTTTTTATCCTTTATTGAAAGCGGGCGTGATTGATGCGGGCAATCTGATTGCCGATTGTAAATCCGGTGTCTCCGGCGCAGGACGCAAGGCTGAAATGAGCTTATTGTTTTCAGAAGCTAGTGACAGTTTTAAGGCCTATAGCGTTTCTGGTCATCGTCACATCCCCGAAACCATAGAGCAATTACAGGCCATGAGTAGCGAAAAGATCGATTTGCTATTTACGCCGCATTTGGTTCCGATGATACGCGGTATGCATTCGACGCTTTATGGTCGTTTGACCAGCGACATCAGTAATGAAGCCTTGCAATCCTTGTTTGACGATGCCTATAAAGATGAGCCTTTCGTCGATGTTATGCCATTCGGCAGTCATCCGGAAACGCGTTCTACACGAGGCTCAAATATGTTACGCCTCGCGTTGCATCGGCCAAATAACGGTAAAACGGTGGTCGTGCTGGTGGTCCAGGATAACCTGGTCAAAGGCGCGGCAGGGCAGGCGGTGCAGTGTATGAATATCATGTTTGGCCTGAACGAAACAACAGGTCTGAAACATGTTGCGGTGATGCCTTAAGATGAGCCGACGCTTAGGGCAGCGACGCCTGGTCGCTTCAAAAATGACGATACGCCAGGATCAGCCCTGGCCCGTCAAATTGGCGATTGTTGCTGTCATTATCGGTCTGGCGGGAGCGGTCGCCTTATGGACCTATGATCTGGGCCGTAGTTTTGCATTCGGCCCTAAGATTAAACCGGAAGAAGTCGAAGCGCTGCACAAGCAAGTCGATGAGCTGAAAGTTGAGCGCGATAAACTCGCCGCACAGGTTAATACCTCTGACAGCCAGCAAAATATCGAAAAATCGACGCAAAAGCAATTGACGGATCAGGTCAAAAATCTGACTTCAGAAAATCTGAAGCTAAAAGATGATCTGGCTTTTTTTGAGAGCCTGATGCCATCTGCCACCGGGCCAGAAGGAATTACCCTCCAGAGAGTAAAGGCGGAAATGGTGACGCCGAACCAGATGCGTTACCGCGTTCTGGTAATGCAAGGGGGCAAAGGCGGGCGGGATTTTGTTGGCGATTTGCAATTATCTCTGACGCTGGCGCAAGGCGGCAAACCTGTTATGATGCAATTCCCCGATCCGAAGACGGGCGAAGCTGGTAAATTAAAATTGTCATTCAGGTATTATCAGCGACTCGAAGGTGTGGTGACCCTACCGGAAGGCGCAACGGTCAAGTCGCTACAGGCCAAAGTGATGGATAAAGGTCAGTTACGCGCCCAGCAATCGATCAATTTGTAAGGGGTTTTCCATGTTTAGTCGTAAAAGTAAAAATACCATTGATAGCCTGATTGGCGTATCCAGCAGCATTGAGGGTAACCTGCATTTCAAGGGTGGTTTGCGCATTGACGGCCACGTAAAAGGCAATGTCATCGCAGAGGCCGATGAATCCAGCATGCTGGTGATCTCGGAGCAGGCAAAAATTGACGGAGAGGTCCGCGCAGGACATGTGGTTGTCAATGGCGAAATCAATGGCCCGGTATTTTCAACTGAATTGCTGGAGCTGCAGCCCAAAGCGCGTATTTCAGGTGATGTGCACTATAAAGCCCTGGAAATGATGAACGGCGCTCTGGTGTCGGGCAAATTGACCCATGATCAAGCAGCCGAGCCCGTCTTGAAACTTGCCTCATCTAATAATTAGAATCACCGCTAGACTTATTCTCGTCAAAACACGCGGGCGGATATAGGTCTATAATGAAGCCTTGTCAGAACAGTAGGAGCACGAAATGAATGCCGTAGCCGAAATGCCAGCACCGATTATTTTTACTGAAAGTGCGGCCGCCAAAGTGGCGCAATTGATTGAAGAAGAAGGTAATCCTGATTTGAAACTGCGCGTCTTCGTCCAGGGTGGCGGATGTTCGGGCTTTCAGTATGGTTTTACTTTCGATGAAATCGTGAATGAAGATGACACTGCCATGACCAAAAATGGCGTGCAGTTGCTGATAGATTCCATGAGCTACCAGTATCTGGTCGGCGCAGAGATCGACTATAAAGACGACCTCGAAGGTGCGCAGTTTGTGATCAAGAATCCAAACGCGACGACGACTTGTGGCTGTGGATCTTCCTTCTCTGCATAATCTGTAGAGTTGAGAAAAAAAGGACGCTAAGGCGTCCTTTTTTTATGCCTGAAATAAATTCAGTGCATTGTTGCGCAACAATTCATCACAAACCGGATTGCATTGATTACACTAATCAAAACTGATCTCATCGATCTTGACGAGCGCTGTACAACACGAGGATTTGCGATGGAACAGACGATCAATAGTAGTAGCCAGCAGAACAGTAAGCCGTCATCTCAGTTGCCGCCCGCGCCACCAGCGTCACAGTTATCGCAGACAGCGCAATTGCAGACTTACCTGGACAGACAGCGAAAAGTAGTTGCGGCTCTGCGCAATGTACTTCCTGAACGTAGCGTCTTGTTTCAGGAAGAAGATACCCGTCCTTATGAATGCGATGGCCTTGCCGCCTATCGTCAATTACCGATGGTCGTTACCTTGCCTGAAAACGAGCAGCAAGTCATCGCAGTCATGCATATTTGTCGCGAACTTCAGGTACCTATCGTGCCGCGTGGTGCTGGTACAGGACTGTCCGGCGGCGCGATGCCGATCATTGACGGCGTTGTGTTATCAACCGCCCGCTTAAATAAAATCCTCAAGCTCGACGCTTACTCGCGTACGGCGATCGTACAACCCGGCGTGCGCAATCTCGCGATCTCTGATGCAGTTGCAGGACTCGGCTTGTATTACGCTCCCGATCCGTCTTCACAAATTGCCTGCACCATCGGCGGCAACGTCGCAGAAAATTCCGGCGGCGTGCATTGCCTCAAATATGGTCTCACGGTGCACAATGTTTTGCGCGTGCGTGCAGTGACCATTGATGGTGAAGTCATTGAACTGGGTGGAGCATCCCTGGATGCGCCAGGTTTGGATTTGCTGGCGGTATTTATCGGATCGGAGGGAATGTTGGGTGTGGTAACAGAAGTCACGGTCAAACTGGTGCCGAAACCGCAGGCAGCACGCGTCATCATGGCGTCCTTCGATGACGTGGTAAAAGGCGGTAATGCGGTGGCGAACGTCATCGCTGCGGGTATTATTCCGGCAGGCTTAGAGATGATGGATAAGACCTCATCGCGCATGGTGGAGCCTTTCGTCAAAGCCGGTTATGACGTCGATGCTGAGGCGATTCTGCTATGCGAATCCGACGGTACCGACGATGAAGTAGCAGAAGAAATTCAGCGCATGAGTGTGGTTCTGGAGCAAGCAGGGGCGACTGCGATTGCCGTGTCGACGACGGAGGCCGAACGCTTGCGGTTTTGGTCAGGGCGAAAAAATGCCTTCCCCGCAGCAGGGCGTATCTCCCCCGATTATTACTGCATGGACGGCACGATTCCACGCAAAAATTTATCCCAGGTTTTGCTAGGAATTGCGGCGATGGAGCAAAAGTATGGATTGCGTTGTGCGAATGTATTTCATGCCGGTGACGGTAATTTGCATCCGCTGATTTTGTTCGATGCGAATAAGGACGGCGAATTCCATCAGGCTGAATTATTTGGTGCGGAGATTCTGGAGTTATGTGTCGAAGTCGGTGGCACGATTACCGGCGAACATGGCGTCGGTATTGAGAAGATTAATTCGATGTGCGTCCAGTTTTCGACTGCGGAGCTCGATGCGTTCCGTGCGGTAAAGCGCGCGTTCGATACCGCATTTTTATTGAATCCGGACAAGGCTATTCCTACGCTGCATCGCTGTGCCGAATACGGGCGCATGCACGTCAAGCGCGGACAACTGGCATTCCCTGATTTACCCCGTTTTTAAAAAAATGGTATGGACATGTCTAAAAACTTCGACATTAAAAAATCATATCAACAGGACGTAAAAGCCAAGGTGCTCACTGCAGAGACACAGAAATACAGAGAAAAGACAGAGAAGTAAGTGGTTCCATGAAATATCGATTCCAAGGGTTTTTAGAAATTTCTACATGCAAGCACGCATATTCTATGCGCCTTCTGGCATGAAAATGGCTGGAAACCCGCATGGGTATTGCGGTATTGGTTTTAAATTGGATGAGTTTTGATGAGTTTTTATGGCTTTTGATAATTTTTATAAGAAGAAACAGTACGCCCACCGGATAATGAATGAACGCTGATATGGACAATATCCTGCAAGAGTTTCGCGATCGCATTTTGACAGCATCGGCTACGAAAGCACCGCTATGCATACAAGGCGGCGCAAGCAAACATTGGTATGGACAGACTTTGTGCGGCGAGGTGCTGGACACTCGCGCTTATACCGGTATCGTCGCTTATGAGCCGACAGAACTGGTGATCACTGCACGTTGCGGCACGCCTCTGTCAGAAATTGAGGCCGCGCTTGCGGAGCAGCAGCAGATGCTAGCGTTTGAGCCGCCGCATTTTGGCGCTACGGCGACCTTCGGTGGCATGGTGGCTGCTGGTTTGTCCGGACCACGTCGGGCTGCGGTGGGGGCGGTCAGAGATTTTGTTCTGGGTGCACATTTAATGGATGGGCGTGGTGAATTGTTGGCGTTTGGCGGGCAAGTCATGAAAAACGTCGCTGGTTACGACGTTTCGCGCTTGCTGGCCGGATCGCTGGGAAGCCTGGGTTTGATCACCGATATCTCCATCAAAGTGTTACCGAAACCTTTCGCAGAAACGACGCTGGTATTTGCGCTGTCTGAAGCGGACGCTTTGACGAAACTAAATCAATGGGGCGGTCAGCCACTCCCCATCTCTGCCAGCGCCTGGCACGTCGGTCGCCTGATGTTGCGCCTGTCAGGTGCAGAAGCCGCGGTGCGTGCGGCGAAAAAGAAATTAGGCGGCGAAGAGGTACAGGATGCAGGCCGGCATTGGTCGGCATTACGTGAGCACGAGCATGATTTTTTTGTGCAAGACGATGAACATGGGTTATGGCGTCTGTCTCTGCCGCCCAGTGCAAGTCCCCTGTCTTTGACTGGAAAATCCCTGATTGAATGGGGGGGGGCACAGCGCTGGTTATTTACGGATGAAGCGCCACAGCGTATCCGGGATGTTGTGACAAAAGCCGGTGGCCATGCGAGCTTGTTCCGTGGTGGCGATAAACGCACCGGCGTGTTTACACCGCTGGCACCGGCCGTGGCCAAGATTCACCGTCATCTAAAAAACGCATTTGATCCTTCAGGTATTTTCAATCCTGGACGCATGTACCTTGATTTGTAATTTTCCAGACCTATTCTATGCAAACCAATCTCGCTGATTTTATCAAGGACACCCGTGAAGGCCAGGAGGCAGAGGAGATCCTGCGCAAGTGTGTGCACTGCGGTTTTTGTACAGCGACTTGTCCGACCTATCAATTGCTTGGTGACGAGCTGGATGGTCCGCGAGGCCGGATTTATCTGATTAAGCAAGTGCTGGAAGGCAAGCAGGCAACCGCAAAGACGCAGCAGCATCTGGATCGCTGCCTGACCTGTCGCAATTGTGAATCTACCTGTCCGTCGGGTGTGCAATATGGACGTCTGCTGGATATCGGGCGTAAGGTTGTAGAGGATCAGGTGCCAAGACCACTGGCGCAGCGTCTGATGCGTTGGGCGCTTAAACAGGTTTTGCCACGTGCCTCGATTTTTAATCCGGCGATGAAGCTTGGGCAAGCCATACGCCCGGTCTTGCCTCAGGTATTGCAAAACAAAATACCGGCGGCGCAGCCTGCTAGCTTCTGGCCACAGACCCAGCATGCGCGCAAGATGTTGTTGCTTGATGGTTGTGTACAACCGGCGATGTCGCCCAATATCAATGCCGCGACAGCCCGTGTGCTCGACGTGCTAGGTGTGCAATTGATCGTCGCACCGAAAGCTGGTTGCTGTGGCGCGATCCGTTTTCATCTGAATGATCAAGATGGCGGACTTGACGATATGAGACGGAATATCGATGCCTGGTGGCCTTATGTAGACGCTGGTGCTGAAGCGATTGTCATGACGGCATCGGGCTGTGGCGTCACAGTGAAAGACTATGGGCATCTCTTGGCACATGACAGTGCGTATGCGGAGAAAGCGCTGCGTATCTCCGCCATGACCCGCGATCTGAGTGAAATTTTGCCTGATTTTGAGACCGCACTCGTCAAAAAATTAGCTGGGAAAATAGCGACAAGGATCGTCTGGCATCCGCCCTGTACCTTGCAGCATGGTCAGCAAATTCGCGGCAAAGTTGAGGGCTTGTTACGTCAAGTCGGCGTTGATGTGCAACTGTGTACAGACAGCCATTTATGCTGCGGTTCTGCCGGGACTTATTCGGTGTTGCAACCAGAATTATCCTATCAGTTGCGGGACAATAAATTACAGAATCTGGCGGCAACGGGCGCAGAGATGATTTTGTCCGCCAATATCGGATGTTTAACCCATTTGCAATCTGGAACGGATACACCAGTGCGGCATTGGGTAGAGTTGATTGATGCTAGTTTGTCTAATTCAGATCAGGGCAAATAAGCGCATGTGGCTGTCTTCAAATCTGGCTAGCCAGTCAAGACGACGAGCGTAAAAAAATCTGTGAATCTCTCAAGAATTTTTCAATACTGAGATTCACAGATTGTTATTTTTGTTGATTAGCGTTTATTCTGCCAGCAGCTTTTCGATGTCCGCAATCAGTTCTGCGGGTGTTGTTAGCGGCGCATAGCGGTTGTAGACAGTGCCGTCTTTTTTGATCAGGAATTTAGTAAAATTCCATTTGATCGCTTCGCTGCCCAGCAGGCCAGGTGCTTTGGATTTTAGGTACTGATACAGCGGATGTGCATCTTTACCGTTCACTTCGATTTTGGCAAATAAGGGAAACGTAACGCCGTAATTTTTCTCGCAAAATGCGCCGATTTCATCCGCAGTGCCTGGCTCCTGATGACCGAACTGATTGCAGGGAAAGCCGAGCACTTCGACGCCTTTGTCACGAAACTGCTGATAGACGGCTTCCAGTCCTTTGTACTGTGGAGTGAAGCCGCAATTGCTGGCAGTATTCACGATTAGCAGTACTTTGCCCTGGTATTGTTTCAGATCTACAGGCTGGCCTTGCAGGTTATCTGCATTAAAGTCGAGTACGCTCATACAATTCCTAAATGTGATGTGCCTGCGCTGAGGTCACGGTTTTTAGCTTCTTTACCTTTGAGCATAATTGCCAGACGCAATTCATTGACGGAGTCGGCATTGCGTAAAGCATCTTCGTACGTGATCAGATCGGCTTCGTGCAGATCAAATAGCGCCTGGTCAAAAGTTTGCATACCGATTTCGCGAGATTTTTTCATAATCTCTTTAATCTCGTGAACATCTCCTTTGAAGATCAGGTCAGAGACTAAGGGCGAGTTCAGCATAATTTCAATCGCTGCGCAGCGCCCCTTTTTGCCACGTAGTGGGATCAGGCGTTGAGAAATAACTGCTTTCAAGTTCAATGACAAATCCATCAGCAATTGCGCACGACGTTCTTCCGGGAAGAAGTTGATAATACGATCCAGCGCCTGGTTGGAGCTGTTCGCATGCAGGGTCGCCAGGCAAAGATGGCCGGTTTCTGCAAATGCAATCGCAAAATCCATGGTCTCACGGTCACGGATCTCACCGATCTGAATCACATCCGGTGCTTGACGCAAAGAGTTTTTCAGCGCGGCACCCCAGTCTTCGGTATCGATACCGATTTCACGTTGCGTGATGATGCAGTTGCCGTGCGGATGTACATACTCAATCGGATCTTCAATCGTAATGATGTGACCGTAGCTATTCGCATTACGATAGCCCAGCATTGCCGCCAGAGAGGTTGATTTACCAGAGCCAGTTGCGCCGACCATGATGACCAGACCGCGCTTGGTCATGGCGACGTCTTTCAGATGAACGGGTAAGCCAAGCTCTTCCATGGTCGGGATCGCTGTCGTAATCGTACGTAGCACCAGACCGACCCGGCCTTGTTGCATAAATGCAGAAACACGAAAACGTCCCATCCCTGCTGGGTTGATCGCAAAGTTACATTCTTTGGTTGATTCGAATTCAGCCGCTTGCTTGTCGTTCATGATCGCGCGTGCCAGGTCAATGGTATGCGCCGATGTCAGCGGCTGATTCGATACCGGTGTGACCTTGCCATCGATTTTGAAAGCAGGAGGAAACTCTGCGGTGATAAATAAATCGGAGCCATTTTTACTGAGCATCAAGCGCAGTAAATCATGCATAAATTTGGTAGCCTGATCGCGTTCCATCGTAGTACGTCCTTAATTCAAACTGATTAGCCGGAGGCTTTTCTGACGATTAGCCAGGGAAGTTATCCGGTGTTTTTGCTGCGGCTCTTGCGGTTCCGACAGAGATAACATTGCGCTTGACCAGTTCTGTCAGGTTTTGATCCAGAGTTTGCATTCCCATATTGCTACCGGTCTGGATAGAGGAATACATCTGTGCAATTTTTGCTTCACGGATCAGGTTACGGATTGCCGGTGTGCCGAGCATAATCTCATGTGCTGCAACCCGGCCTGTACCGTCTTTGGTCTTGAGCAGGGTTTGTGAAATAACGGCTTGCAATGACTCAGACAACATTGAACGTACCATTTCTTTTTCTTCTGCCGGGAAAACGTCGACGATACGATCAATGGTTTTAGCAGCAGACGAGGTGTGCAGGGTACCGAACACAAGGTGGCCGGTTTCGGCGGCAGTCAGGGCGAGGCGGATAGTCTCCAGATCACGTAACTCACCGACCAGAATAACGTCAGGATCTTCACGCAGCGCTGAGCGCAGCGCATTGTTGAATGACATCGTATGAGGCCCGACTTCACGTTGGTTGATCAGGCATTTTTTTGACTCATGGACAAATTCGATAGGATCTTCGACCGTCAGAATATGACCGTATTCATTTTCATTGACGTGATTCACCATCGCTGCCAGCGTAGTAGATTTACCGGAGCCGGTTGGTCCTGTTACCAGCACCAGGCCCCTTGGCTTGAGCGAGAGCTCAGCAAAGATGCGGGGTGTATTTAACTGTTCCAGACTGAGAATTTTGGATGGAATGGTACGCATTACAGCGGCTGCGCCACGTTCCTGGTTAAATGCATTCACACGGAAACGTGCCAGACCCGGGATGGAAAACGAGAAATCGCACTCCAGCGTTTCTTCATAGGCTTTACGCTGTGAGTCATTCATAATGTCGTAGATCAAACCATGGACATCTTTATGCTCAAGAGGGGGCAAATTAATGCGACGCACGTCACCATGCACACGTATCATAGGCGGTAAGCCAGATGACAGATGTAAGTCGGATGCGTTGTTCTTTACGGAGAACGCGAGGAGTTCTGAAATGTCCATTTATAATTCCGGTGATGAAATGATTTGCGGTGGCGTGCACAGAACTCTGATGCAATCGCACTGATCAACCTACAACTTATGCAATCCTGGCGGGACTTTTTGCCTGAATCCGGTCCCAGCTATGTTGCAAAATCAAGTATCTCGATTATGTCCTTAATATCAAGCAACTTGCAAGCCGTGCGTGATGATTTACGTGCCGCTGCCCTAGCCTGCGGTCGCGATCCTCAGGGGATTGCGCTGCTCGCCGTTTCTAAGACTTTTGATGCTCAGGCGGTTATTGATGCTGCCAGCGCCGGGCAGAGCGCCTTTGGCGAGAATTACCTGCAGGAAGCTCTGGAGAAAATGCAGCTGGTGCGCAGCCTGAGACCGGATTTGTTGCTTGAATGGCACTTTATCGGACCGATTCAAAGTAACAAGACTCGCCAGATAGCTGAGCAATTTGATTGGGTACACTCTGTTGACCGGGATAAAATTGCTAACCGCCTGTCGGAGCAGCGTCCTGCGGGCAAGCTTCCCTTGAATATTTGCCTGCAAGTGAATATCAGCCGTGAAGCTAGTAAAAGTGGTGTCATGCCAGATGAAGCACTCGCACTGGCGCAGCATATTGCACAATTGCCGCACTTACGCTTGCGCGGGCTGATGGCGGTACCTGAATCGACGGAGGATGAGCTGCATCAGCGCCAGCCGTTTCGCGAATTGCGTGAGCTACAGGAAAAAATTCAGGCTGCTTTGCTCTCATCAGGAATCACTTTAGATACATTATCGATGGGCATGAGTGCTGACAGGCACGCGGCGATTGCCGAAGGCAGTACGATGGTGCGGATAGGATCGGCAATTTTTGGAAAAAGAACATATGCAAAATAAATTGAAAATAGCATTGATCGGTGGCGGCAACATGGCGACCGCTTTAATCGGCGGTTTATTACCTGAAGTAACCGCGCCAGAGTATGTGCATGTGGTAGATCCTTATCAGGAATCGCTTGATAAACTGGCTAAGCAGTTCGGTGTCAGTACGGCATTGCAGATTGATACCAGCATTGAAAAGGCCGACATCATCATTTTATCGGTAAAGCCTCAGCAGCTCAGACAAGTCGCAGAAGCGCTTGTGCCTTATGTGTCGGCCCAATTGATCCTGTCTATCGCCGCAGGTATCCGCTCGGTGGATATCGCTCGCTGGTTAAACGGCTATCACAAAATTGTCCGTAGTATGCCGAATACGCCCGCACTGATTGGTAAAGGTGTGACAGGTTTGTATGCGACCAGCAGTGTCTCGCCTGAGCAAAGAGAGGCTGCCGATCACATTATGCAAGCCGTGGGATCGACGGTGTGGCTGGATGATGAATCTTTGATTGATGCGGTGACTGCTGTTTCCGGGAGTGGTCCTGCCTATGTATTTTATTTTATTGAGGCGATGCAGCAGGCCGCGCTGGAATTGGGGTTGCCGGCAGAGCAGGCGATGCAATTGGCAATGGCGACCTTTGACGGTGCAACTCAGCTCGCTTTGAAATCAACAGACTCCGTTGCGGTGTTACGTGAGAAAGTCACGTCTAAAGGCGGTACAACTTATGCGGCACTAAGCAGTATGGAGGCTCAAGGTGTGAAGACCGCAATCATGCAAGCAGTCAAAGCCGCTGCCGCCCGCGGTAAGGAATTGGGGGATGAGTTCGGAGCTCAGAGCTGATGATGTTTCAGCTTTAATCTTGCTTAGGGTGGGACGAGTTTTTCAAAACAGGCGCGAGGTTTTGCCAGATATTCCAGGCAATCAGTCCTGTTTTGAGTAGTCGCCACATACGGCGAGGTTTGACGATCAGCGTAGCAACTGCAAAGCCAATCCCTAACGCGGGCTGCTTTTTGATTTGCCTCACAACCTGCAGACCAAGATCCGCAAATTGCAGGGACTGCCTGATCTGTCGTCCATGTCCGGCGATCACTTCGCGCTGAACCTGAGTCTGCGCCAGGAGTTGCCGGTGGCGTTCTGCGAGTTGTTGGCTCAGTTTAGGCATGGCGATCAGAGCGATTCATCTGTTGTGCTGCTACCGCGCAAAGCGGATGCATCTTTACGCAGCTCTGCCAGGGTACTGGCTAATAATCTGGGTTTGGTCAGCATATTTTGTCGTAACCACCACCCAAGGCCAATCGCCGCACCTGAAAATACTGCCAGCAGAGAGAGCAGAACCGCCATACGGTAGCTGTCCCAGAAGGCGGCGATCAAGAGCAGTATCAGCAATAACACTGCAACACCAGCACAAAACAAAGCGACCAGCGACCACAATAAGTAAGAGGAAAAACGAGTGAGTTCTTCCTCTACCTCTACCGAAATTAATTCCAGCCGGGTATGCAGAATACCAATCAGCGTGGCGGCTAAACGGGCTACGGAATCAACGATGGCCATCGCTTATTTGCGACCGATAAGCAGTCCGACCAGCAAACCTATGCCTGCCGCGATACCGGCAGACTGCCATGGATTTTCTTTGACATAGACGTCCGTTGCATGGGCGGCGTCTTTTGCCTTGGTGACGACAGCGTCTTCTAAGCGTGTGACTTCGGCTTTAGCATTTTTTAAAGTATGCTCAAACCGGGCTTTTGCTGACTTGTAGCCCTCACCAGCTTGTTGCTCGGAATTTTTCAATAGATCTTCTGCATCCCTGATGACCTGATTTAAATCATGCATCAATTTTTCTTTATGCTGTTCGGCTGAGCTCATGGTGTTTCCTTTCAAGAGTAAATTGGAACAATTGCTAAAGACAGTGTAGGGAATTGCTTTAGGTCTAGGTTTGCGAGAAATCAAATCATCGCTAAGTAAGTTTCTGAGCGACTGCGCTGGCCTCCTGCAAATTACTTTAATGCATAGTCCAGTGCGATACCAGTAAAAATAGCGGCTCCTAACCAGTTATTGTGGCGAAACGCTTTAAAACAAGCCATGCGCTCTCTATTGCGGATTAAAGTGTAGTGATATGCCGCGAAAGCGCAGGCAATCATTAGTCCCGCAAGGAAGTAATAGCGCAGTCCCTGCTGCCAGCCGACAAACAGAATCAGGATAAAACTAATCAGGTAGCACAACATGACTGCCAGCACGTCATAGTTGCCGAAAGTGATGGCCGAGGTGCGGATGCCGATCTTAAGATCATCATCTCTGTCGACCATCGCATATTCCGTGTCATACGCAACCGCCCAGAAAATATTCGCGATCAGCAAGATCCAGGCGATCGCCGGCACGGTGTTTTGAATTGCAGCAAATCCCATCGGAATACCGAAGCCAAACGCGATGCCGAGGTAGGCCTGAGGTATTGCAAAAAACCGTTTGAAATAAGGGTAGCTAGCTGCGATCACTACCGCCAGCACCGAGAGTTGTCTGGTCAGCGTATTCAAAGGTAGGATCAGAAAAAAAGAGACCAGGGACAGTAGCACGGCTACCATCACGGCTTCCCACCCGGCAATTTTGCCACTGGTAATAGGTCGCTCGGCCGTACGTTTGACGTGTTTATCAAAATCACGGTCAGCAAAGTCGTTGATTGCGCATCCGGCAGAGCGCATCAGCACGGTACCTAAGCTGAAAATGAGCACTAAGCGCCAGTCGGGTTGACCATCCGAGGCAATCCAGAGCGCGGCGAGTGTCGGCCATAGCAATAGCAAGATACCGACCGGCTTATCAAGGCGGACTAGCTGAAAATACAGTTGGGCTCGTTGAAATATCATGCGTTTCTATTTTTATGGTTATGCGTGCCGTTGCCCAGAGGCAGATTCTTCACCAGCGAAAAAAGCAGCACTAAAAAATGAAATTATAAGGGCTATCTATACATGGCAACACTGACAATGCTATCGTAGCGCAGTCGTCATAATTCATCCGTAAAATAAAAACTGCCTGATACGCTCTAAAAAATTGATAAGCCGGTTCAGAATAATCATAAAGTGAGACATCCATGAAATTCACCTCTACAAAATTAACATGCAGTGCCAAATACCGCGCTGCCTTAGCGCTCCTGGTAATGAGTGCGTTCTCCAGTTCTGCGTATGCGGTGACGGAGATCAGCTGGTGGCATTCGATGACAGGCGCTTTGGGTGAGCGGGTCAACGGACTGGCTGAACAGTTTAATAAAAGTCAGTCTGACTATAAGGTAGTCGCGGTCTACAAAGGTAGTTATGACGAAGCAATGGCCGCCGCCATTGCGGCTTATCGGGCAGGTAATGCACCACATGTCTTACAAGTATTTGAGGTCGGTACTGCAACCATGATGTATTCCAAAGGTGCGATCAAGCCGGTCTCGGAAGTCATGAAACTCGCAGGAGAAAAATTCGACGCCTCGGTATATATTCCTGCCGTTGCCGGTTATTACACCTCGCCGAAAGGGGAGATGGTCTCCTTTCCATTTAATAGTTCAACGACGGTGTTCTATTACAACAAGGATATGTTCGCCAAAGCAGGCATGGATCCCAACAAGGCACCGTCAACCTGGCAGGAAGTTGTCGCCGCTGCGGCCCGTCTAAAGGCAAACGGCGAGAAGTGTGGCTTCACGACTGGCTGGCAGACCTGGGTACATCTGGAAAGTTTCTCTGCCTGGCACAATGTAGAGTTTGCGTCGAAAGGCAATGGTTTTGGCGGACTGGACGCGCGCTTGAAATTCAATAGTCCCTTGCATGTAAAACATATTGAAAACATGGCGAATTGGGCGAAGCAAGGTTACTTCACCTATGCCGGACGCAAGAACGAGCCCGAAGCAAAATTCTATTCAGGCGAATGTGGCATGCTGACCTCATCGAGTTCTGCTTATGGCAATGTCAGCAAAAATGCTAAATTCAAATTTGCAGTCGCACCGCTGCCGTACTACTCAGATGCTAAAGGTGCGCCGCAAAATACCATCATCGGCGGCGCGTCACTGTGGACCATGAGCGGTAAAAAGAACGATGAGTACAAAGGCGTTGCGAAGTTTTATAAATTCCTGTCGCAACCGGAAGTGCAAGCGAAATGGCATCAGGAAACCGGCTATCTGCCTATTACCAATGCCGCTTACGAGCTAACAAAAAAATCGGGTTTTTATGATAAAACACCGGGTCCGAATGTCGCTGTACAGCAGATGATCGTCAAAACCACAGAAAAATCGCGTGGTATCCGTCTCGGTAATTTTGTCCAGATCCGCACCATCATGGACGAAGAACTGGAGTCCGTCTGGGCCGGTAAAAAAACCGCAAAGGATGCTCTGGATGCTGCCGTTGCACGAGGTAATGACTTATTAGAGCGTTTCGAAAAAGCGAATAAGTAAAAAGGGTTTCAATGATATTAGAGCAAAAAAATGGTTCTTAATAACGGTCCACGCAATTGGAATCATTGTGACTTTATCGTGCTATTTGTCTATAAGAGAATTTATACCCGTTCATAATATCCGAGCCGAACTCGCTACTGTGTTGCTTATTTTAGGAGCAATGCAAGGAATTCCTGGGCTCTTGTTTACTGTTATTCCGGTCATCGTCACTAAGATTTGGCCGAAACTAGATCAGTAAACTTCTGTTTTTAGAGTCGTGGTTAAGTCGACACTTTAATTTGAGTAAAATTTTTTTAGGAAGCAGTTTGGAAAAACGCGCCCGATTTCGCTCCGCCTGGCTGCCTTATGTGCTGGTCGCGCCGCAGATCATTATTACGATCTTATTTTTTTTCTGGCCAGCAGTGCAGGCTTTATATCAATCTGTTTTGCTCCAGGATGCCTTTGGCATGTCTACGCAATTTGTCTGGTTTGATAATTTCAATATTTTATTTGCAGATCCCAGTTATCTGGCATCGTTTAAAACGACTGCGCTGTTCTCAGTTCTCGTTGCGAGCCTGGGACTGAGTATTTCGCTGGTCCTGGCTGTATTTGCTGATCGTGTCGTCAAAGGCGCTGCGATTTATAAGACCTTCCTGATCTGGCCGTATGCAGTTTCACCGGTAGTGGTCGGTGTACTCTGGATGTTTTTGCTGAACCCGACACTAGGCATACTCGCCCATGCGCTGCGTCGTTTTGGGATCGAATGGGATAGTCTCCTCAATGGCCAGCATGCGATGATTCTGGTTGTTCTCGCTGCAGTCTGGAAACAGATTAGTTATAACTTCCTGTTCTTCCTGGCGGGTCTGCAGTCGATCCCCAAATCCTTGATCGAGGCAGCTGCCATTGACGGTGCCGGACCAGTGAAACGGTTTGCCACGATTGTGTTTCCGTTGTTGTCACCGACCTCGTTTTTTTTGCTCGTAGTGAATATCGTTTATGCATTTTTTGATACCTTCGCGATTGTTGAGGCGACGACGCAAGGTGGCCCGGGTAAAGATACCGAAATTCTTGTTTACCGTGTCTTCAATGATGGCTTCAAAGGTGGTGATCTGGGCAGCGCCGCCGCACAATCCGTGATACTGATGACGATCGTGATCGTCCTGACGGTCATTCAGTTCAAATATGTTGAAAAGAAAGTGCAGTACTCATGATAGAGCGCCGTCCTTTATTGGATTTCTTCAGCCATCTGGTGTTGATACTGGGCGTGGCATTTGTCGCTTTCCCTATTTATGTTGCGCTGGTTGCAAGCAGTCAGACGGCAGAGCAGTCTGCCTTGGCGCCGATGTCATTGATTCCCGGTGATCAGTTATTCCATAACCTGTCGGCGGTCTTGAATTCGGGAGCTTCTGGTAATGTTGCGACCAGCCCTGTCGCTCGTATGATGTGGGTGAGTCTGGTCTCGGCGCTGCTGATTGCGTTTGGCAAAATATCGATTTCAATGTTGTCTGCATTTGCACTTGTGTATTTTCGTTTTCCGGGACGCACTTTGTTTTTTTGGATGATTTTCGTCACCTTAATGTTGCCGGTTGAAGTGCGTATTTCGCCTACCTATAAAGTCGTGTCGGATTTGTCGATGTTGAATTCTTACGCAGGTTTGACGATTCCCTTAATTGCGTCGGCGACGGCGACTTTTTTATTCCGGCAGTTTTTTCTGACAGTGCCAGAAGAGCTAGCGGAAGCCGCAAGGATAGACGGCGCAGGCCCGCTGCGCTTCTTTAAAGACGTGTTGTGGCCATTATCACGAACTAATCTGATTGCCTTGTTTGTCATTATGTTTATCTATGGCTGGAATCAATACCTTTGGCCGTTGCTGGTATCGACTGAGCAGAGCATGTACCCGATTGGCATTGGTATCAAACGTATGATTGCGGGTGGTGATGCGGCGGTCGAATGGAATCTGGTTATGGCGACCTTGCTGCTCGCTATGTTGCCGCCAGGCCTGGTGATTGTGATTATGCAAAAATGGTTTGTAAAAGGCCTGGTTGATTCTGAAAAGTAGAAGTCCACAGTGATATTCGTGAATAAGCCGAAAATTAGTCAAAAACAATTCGAGAATAATTTAACAATAACGAGATATGGCACAAGTTCACTTAAAAAACGTTAAAAAGACCTATGGGAAAGGTGATAAATCGGTTGCTGTCATTCACGGTATTTCGATTGATATTGCGCACGGCGAATTCATTGTGATGGTGGGACCATCGGGCTGTGGTAAATCAACCTTGCTGCGCATGGTCGCCGGTCTGGAGGAAATTTCTGAAGGTGATGTGATCATCGGTGATCGCGTCGTGAATGAGCTGGAACCGAAGGATAGAGATATCGCAATGGTATTCCAGAACTATGCTTTGTATCCGCATATGACGGTGTATCAAAACATGGCATACGGTTTGAAGATACGCGGTTTTTCTAAGGCGGATATTGAGTTGCGGGTACAAAAAGCCGCCAAGATTTTAGAGTTGGGTGAACTGTTACAAAGAACTCCGCGCCAATTGTCGGGCGGCCAGCGTCAGCGAGTTGCGATGGGGAGAGCGATTGTACGCGAGCCTGCAGTATTTTTATTTGATGAACCTTTGTCGAATCTTGACGCGAAGTTGCGTGTGCAGATGCGTTTAGAAATACAGAAACTCCACCGCACGCTGGGGACGACAAGTTTGTATGTTACACACGATCAGGTCGAGGCAATGACTTTAGGTCAGCGCATGATCGTGATGAATGCTGGCATCGCCGAGCAGATCGGGACACCCGCAGAAGTGTATAGCCAGCCGGCGACCACGTTTGTCGCCAGTTTTATCGGGTCGCCGCCGATGAATTTAATCACGGGTAATATCAGTGAAGATGGCCGTCAGATGCAGTGGGGAAGTACGATTGTCAATTTGCCGGTATTGCAGACTGAGGCAGAACGGATTGCGAGCAGAGAATTAATTCTTGGAGTGCGGCCTGAACATTTATTTATAGGAATGCCGGGATTGCCATTCGATGTTGAGCTGGTAGAAAGTCTGGGAGCTGACTTACTCGTACACGGCCAATGTGGCGGACAGGCGGTGGTTATCCGTACACCCGTCGGCACGCCGGTTCAGGCTGGTCAGCGCACCAGTGCTGGTTTTGCCGCAGATACCATGCATTGGTTTGATGCGACGACGAAGAAGCGGTTGGGCTAGGCTATTTGGCCTGATTGTGCTCAGGTTAAAATCCGGTAACGCTGTACTGACTTGCTTTCTTTATCGTTGTCATCGGTTTTAATACTGTCTGTTACATCAAACGAGGCTTGGATTTTCGTCCGGTTGTCGTGATGATGGGCGCCTAATTTGGCAGCGAATAATCCCCCTGCGAAGGCAAGAACAGCGACGCTGCCTATCAGTGAGTACAGTGTGAATTTTGTCATGGTATGCATCAGATACTCTCCATCAACAGCGCTCATTAATATCAGTTGAATCTCAGTGAATGACAGACATTAATGATCGTGACTTAGTACAAAATTGTGCGAAAAATGTGTAATAACAAAACTATCCCGCCGCAGTGAATCTGGATGTTGATGAAGGCGGGATAGTTTTTCGCATCGTAAAGCAGCGTTTAGAACTTGTAGCCCACACCCAGCGATAGCATGTTGATGACGCCCTTGTCGCCACCAAATTTATTTGGCAAGCGGTCATAATCAGCGTTCAAGGTAATATTTTTCGCCAGTGAATAACGCACACCCAAACCAAATACCGGAACGATGAATGCTTTGTCCGTTGTGGTGCCGCTGATATCAGAATAATTTGTTTTGTTTCTAGTATAGGCAATACCTGCACGACCATTCAGGGAGAAGTCATTGAAGTTCGCTTGCAGAACGTAGGACGCGCCTAATCCTTCTGTACTGCGTAAGACAGTCTCTGGGCTGGTTGTTGATAAGGTAGACGGATAGGTCGATACTGCGCTGCCAACTTTGTAATACATCAGCTCTGCACCCTGAGACACATTGACCCCTTCAAACATCGTTGGTGCAGCCATATAGCCTGCATAAATTTTGCCGCTGGATTTTGCTTTGGTGTCACAGCTGCTGGTACCCAGACAACTGAGATCGTACTTGGCGTGTGCTGCGAAATTAATACCTGCATAGGTCTCTGCCTGAGTCGGAATATTGTCTGCAGCCATTGCACTGGTCGCCGCAGTACCCGCAAACACCGTTGCAATTGCCGCCATCAGGAAAGATTTTATTTTGAACATAAGAGCCTCAATAGAAGTGAAATGTGGAAAGCAGGATTTATGCTGCACCCAAAAAATGAACCGCGGTCGTCGCCGTATTGAGTGCTGCCCGACCTTGGAGCGCAGTGTTGCAAAGATTATGGTGACGTACCAGAAAATTGTTCGAAGACCTGATATTTGGAATTTTTGGTACTGATTTGCGGTACTATTTATCAAAATTGAACTGAAATAGGGTAATCATGAGTTCACCAGAATTAGTCTTGCAAGTGCTGCGCACCGAGTTACGTGCAGCCGGTGTCACCTATAAGGTGTTGGCGGAACGCATAGGCATGAGCGAGTCCAGCATGAAGCGTATGTTTGCGCAAAAGGACATGGCGTTATCACGGCTCGCATCCATCTGCAAAGCCGCGGGGATCGCGCTGGAAGACGTGTTGCGGCAAGCGGCAGATGTCACACCGCATTCCGACAATCTGAGTCTGGCGCAAGAGCGTTCGCTGATGGCGGACCCTAAGCTATTGCTGGTTGCAATTTGTTGTCTAGGTCATTGGACTCTGGAGCAAATTGTCGAGACTTACCATTTGTCCGAGGCCGAGTGTGTGTTGCATCTGGTCGCACTGGATCGTCTGGAGCTGATCGAACTACGTCCGCATAATCGCTATCGCCTGAATGTATCCAGCGCTTTTCACTGGCGTCCTGACGGGCCGGTGCAGGCATATTTCCGCGAACACGTTGTCAGTGATTTTTTCGACGGACGATTTGACGGTCACGGTGAAACCGTGCTCTGTGTACCAGCCCGTTTATCATCTGGCAGCGCGCAGGAGGTAGTAAAAAAAATCCAGCAACTGGTTGCCGAGCTGGCGCGCCTGCATCAGGACGATCGCCGGCTGCAAGCGGAAGAGCGCGATGGTTTTACACTACTGCTCGGATTCCGCTCCTGGGAGTTCTCAGCCTTTACGGCGCTGCGTCGCCAGGAGGCAAGCACCGCAGGCCGTGTTCATACGATTGCTATGTCTAAAGTCGCGGCTAAATAGATGCTCGGTAGAGATGCATCATACTTTTTACCAGACCGGCCCCAGAAAAAGGTAGGCAGTTGAGTTGCCGCCGCGTGTTGCACCGGCACCAAAGTACAGAGGGCCAAAACGGGTATCCATGGAAATAAAGGCACTGCCCGCTTGCTTCAGATTACCGAATCGCAGTGCCTGATCGGTACCAAAGCCACCACCCAGTTCCGCTGAAAATCCCACTCGGATTGCCCCGCCCACAGTCGTTGGCATATCGCCGACACGGCGAGCGACGACCACGCGTCCCAGCAGAACAGAATTACCATCCAGTGAATCCGCCGTCGTCCCTGATAAGCGTAAAAAACCGCCGAGACTACTAGGTGCCAGGCCGCGTTGTGAGCGTGACCATTCGCCATAGATATGACCAGCCCAGTCCCCCGCCTGAAATGCTGACAAGCCTGTCAGAGACGAGCGCGCCAGTGAGGGTTCACCAAGCCCCTTACTTGGTGAGCGCTCCCATAAGGCGGTGACAAGATTACCCCGAACAGGAAAGGCCAGCGAATCGAGTGTATCGATGCGGAACTGTATGAATTGCGTCGTATCGTAATAGCGGGCGCTCGGTGCTTCTGACGTCTCAGGAAGGATTACATTGTATTTGCCGAAACGACGGCTGACACCGATTTGCAAATCGCCCCAGTTATCAAATTGCCTCCCGAGGACGATCGTACCGCTGCTGTTCTGCGCATTCACACGAAATACCTTTTTGCCTTGCTGGAACAGATCAATCGCAGTACCGCCAAATTCGACTGATGGCGCCAGATACCATGGCGAACTATCTCCCAGCGGTTGCCATAACTGTGTGCCGAGCTGCCGTTGACTGCCGAGTTTTGCGACAGTACGTAATTCTGCCCCATAGCTATTCAGCGAAGAGGCGACATGCATCATGCTTAGCGCAAAGCGATTGTCATCCGAAAAATCACTGGCTAATTCCAGCCCAAAGCGTAAGCGGTTACGGCTCGATTTCGATTCTGTCGGTTTGATTACGACATTTCTCTGGCCGTCGATATCCGTGATGTCGGTTTCGATATTATCGATATCGCCTCGACCGTATAAGCGTGTTGTGGCCTGGCGAATCTGATCAGATGTCAGCATCTGACCCGCTTGCAATCCCGTTTGTGTGACCAAGGTAGTCGGATTGATGTATTGATTGCCCTGGACGTCGATTTTGGCGATGGGTAACGGCTTTGTGCTACCTTGCTCATCATTGCTGGCTTCCAGTCTGTGCTGATCTATCACCGCGTATTGCTCCGCACTGACGCTGAGATGTTTCAGCTTATCTGACATGGCGAGCGTCGCAGTTTCACCTGCCTGGATCGCTCGCTCATGCTGACCAAAATCCAGAAAACTGATGCCCGATAAATCCGGTGCGATCAAAATATCTTTACTGGATAATTCCTTGATCGAGCGCTGTACGTTTTGCTCGGTCAGGATTTGCAGCATTTGTTGTGCGACGCCGAAGGCGCTGCTGATCTCATTTTCTTTCGCTAAAGGCGTGCCGACATTGACCGCGATCACCACATCGGCACCCATTGCCCGCGCCAGTTCTACAGGAAGATTACTCACCAGTCCGCCGTCGACGACCAGACGCTGATGTAAGCGCACGGGAGCAAACACTCCCGGTACTGCCAGCGAGGCGCGCATACTCAGGAATAGTGGTGTATCGCGCATCTCGACTAACTCTCCCGTGAGCAAATCTGACGCGACTGAACGAAACGGCAGGCCAAGCTGATTGATAGGCCGGTCGCGCATTCCTTGCGGCAGCAGACGTGTTAATGCATGCTCCAGCGCGGCATTACCCGCAGCAGCGGGAGGTAAAGAGAATCCGTTTTTTGTGACGGCGAGTTCTATCCGTGACGGCAATAATATGTCTTCTTCTTTGCGGCGGAAATCCAGATCGTAGCGCGCTGGCCGGTCAGCCAGCACTCGATCCCATGCCGTATCACGGACGATTTGCTCCAGCTCACTGACCGAGCGTCCTGCGGCATAAGCACCGCCAACCACCGCCCCCATACTGGTGCCGACGATGATATCAACGGGCACACGTTGTGCGCGTAAAGCACGCAGTACGCCGATATGTGCAAAGCCTCTTGCGCCGCCACCAGACAAGACCAATGCTACTTTGGGTCGCAATGCTGAAGTGCCGATGTCAGCAGGTGACGTAAGTGATTTCACCTCATCTTGTATAAGCGATGTATCCGCTGCGGCAAATGGAGAGATAAATAAAAACAGCGCGCAACATAGCGCTAAACCACGAAGGAGTGACATGATGAAGGCGACTTTCATTTGCATTGAGCAGAGAGCGCTTAGGTAAAGAAGTCTCTGTGATTGATCAATCAAAAATGCAGCGAGTATAGCCGTATTATCGAAGAAGTCAGGACGAGGGTCGATACTTACGCTACTACTTGAGTGATGTTTTATGTATTCTGGTTATTCACCAAAGAGTTCAACACATGATCGCGCCAGACACCATTGATTTTCAAATACGATTTTGCCAGCCCCTCGCGTTCGAAGCCTAATCTTTGCAGAACGGCAGCGCTGCGCTTATTTTCCGGCATGTGGTTTGCCATGATGCGGTGCAGACCTTGTTGAGTGAACATATGTTGAATCGCCGCTCGCAGAGCCTCGGTCATATAGCCCTGGCCCTCGTATTGCGCTGCCATTGCGTAGCCGAGATGACAGGCTTGAAAAATACCACGTACGATGTTGTTGAAGTTGCAGGCACCGATCATTGTTGAGTCATTTTTTTTGAAAATGGCAAGGAATACGGCTTGTCCTGATTCCATGCTGAGCCAGTTGCTGGTGAGCCTTTGCTGACATTGCTCCAGGCTAAAAAAACTTTCGTCTCTGACCGGCTCCCAGGGCGCGAGGTGTGCGCGGTTCCTTACTAAAAAATCTTGCAGCACCGGAGCATCCTCAGGTGTCAAAGTGTGCAAGTCCAGACGTGCAGTGCTTAATAAAATCGATGACATTGATGGTATCCGCTGCAAAAAACTACAAAAATTTCAGGCCAGCGATGCCGGCGATGATCAGCCCCATGCAGATCAGACGTGTTACCGTTGCGGGGTCGCCAAACAGGATGATGCCCAGGATGACAGTGCCAACTGCACCAATACCTGTCCATACAGCATAGGCGGTTCCTACCGGCAGAGTTTTCATCGCGATGGAAAGAAGCCAGACACTGGCGGCCATTGCGGCTATTGTTCCTATTGATGGCCATAGGCGAGAAAAATTGTCGGTGTATTTCAGTCCGATTGCCCACACGACTTCAAGCAAACCCGCGATGAATAAGATGAGCCAGGCCATGAGTTTCAGTGATTGAGCGAATAGAAAAAAAGAAATTTCCTGCTAACCAGATGCCGTTGATCCTTGAGTTAGCAGGAGCTTAGTTTTGTATGTTGTTTTTGTATGCCGGATGGCCTGATGCATGTTTTATGAGTGCTTAACCAGTGTTTGATTGATGGTTGAACGATGCCCTGTCAATACTCGGTCAATAATCGGTCAATACGCAGACTCGGGCCGAATATCGACAATCAAATACAGAGATTATTGTGCGCTGGCAGCTTCGTCAAGCATCGACACGCCAGGCAAATCGCAAGCCAGTACGGCTTGCCGGATCGCCTCGATTGCCGCTTGGCGGGTAAAGCTTTTGCGCCACGCGATGACTACGCGACGGTTGGGCACAGGCGCACTGAAAGGGAGATAGCGCAGCATACCGTCTTTGGTATCCAGATCAGGTACCGAAGCCATAGGCAGAACAGTGATGCCGATACCGGAGGCGACCATATGACGGATCGTTTCTAAAGACGAACCTTCAAAGCTGCGCGCAATGCCGTCACCCGCAGTGGAGAAACGTGCCATTTCTGGGCAGACTTCGAGCACCTGATCCCGGAAGCAGTGGCCGTTGCCGAGCAGGAGCATCGTTTCGGATTTCAGTTCCTCGGTAGAGACTTCGGTACGGTCGGCCCAAATATGATCGCGCGGCGTGGCAACCACAAAAGGCTCATCGTAGAGTGCTTGCACCATCATGCCCTGATCGGGTAAGGGCAATGCCATGATCGCGGCGTCCAGTTCACCCTGACGCAATAATTCCATCAATTTGACAGTGAAATTTTCTTGCAATATCAGCGGCATTTGCGGCACTTGCCTGATCATTGTCTTGACCAGCGTGGGCAATAAATACGGTCCTATCGTGTAAATCACACCGAGGCGGAATGGACCTGCCAGCGGATCTTTATTCTGTTTGGCGATTTCTTTGATGGCTGCGGTTTGTTCCAGGACGCGCTCGGCCTGGGCAACAATCTGCGCCCCCAGTGGTGTCGTCGAGACCTCTGTACCGCCGCGTTCAAAAATAGTGACGCCCAGTTCTTCTTCGAGTTTTTTAATGGCGACGGACAAGGTCGGCTGCGCGACAAAACAAGCTTCGGCCGCATGACCAAAGTGCTTTTGGCGGGCTACTGCAACGATGTATTTTAATTCTGTGAGTGTCATGTTGCTAGTGTGGCACAGACTTTTGCCAGCGTCAGCAAGTGCATCATCATGTTTTGTTTAAATCAGTAAAAATAGGGGGAGTATTTTAAAATCACTAGGTAAATAGTGCAGATAAAGACATGAATTGAAGGGTACTATAGGGGAGTATTAAATTTTTTAACTTGTTTAAAAGGCAAAAAATACCGCGATTTTTTCAGATATTATGTGTGTTGTCCGGTTTAGAAATACATACTACCAACACCCATGATGTTACATGAGCACTTATCCGTGCTTGTCCGTCAGCCATACCCAAAGTGCTGTCTGAATGCCGTCGGTCTATTACCGGCTAACTTTTGACGTCCTTCTTTGCATACGGCTTCCCATACCGCCTCATCTACACCAAAACCAGCTCTGTAAATGTACCGTCATTCCCTTACAGCCTCATGGAGAGTCTCGGATGATGTCATGACGGTACCGTGTCAGAATAGCTCGATCCGGTTTTACATCTTGCTCATGGCACGAGTTAATTCTGCGTGACCTTGCGCTGTGCCGCTTTCCGGTACGATGTCGCCGTCGCGGTTTTTGATGTCTGCCAGTTGGGCTGCCAGGCGCTCTGGTGCGTCATCGCCGCGGCCGATCCATGCACCTTGTGTCAGTGTGATATGCGCTGCCTCAAAGCTGCCTGCGCCGGCGCACAGGATGGTGCGGGTTGGCGCACTTTCTGCTGCCAGAACCAGCATCGCCGGGACGACATCCGATGGTTGCAGGGCTTGCAGCATTGCTTCCGGGAACAGGCTCTCTGTCATGCGGGTTGCGGCGGTCGGTGCCAGACTGTTGACGCGGATATCGTTTTTCGCACCTTCTAATGACAGGGTTTGCATCAGGCCAACCAGCGCCAGTTTCGCCGCGCCGTAATTCGATTGACCAAAGTTGCCGTACAAACCGGAAGAGGAGGTCGTCATGACAATGCGACCGTATTTTTGTTCCGTCATGATGGGCCAGACAGCTTTGCAGCAATTGACCGCTCCCATCAGATGTACATCGACCACCATTTTGAAATCATCCAGCTCCATCTTGGCGAAACTCTTATCACGCAGGATGCCGGCATTATTGATCAGGATATCGACCCGACCCCAGGTATCCATCGCCTGTTTGACCATGGCCTGTACCGCGACGAAATCTGTGACGGAGGCACCGTTGGCAATCGCTTCGCCACCGGCTTGTATAATTTCTTCAACCACCGCCAGGGCGGCGGCGGATGAGCCGCCGGAACCGTCGCGCGCACCGCCGAGATCATTGACCACGACTTTGGCGCCGCGTTTGGCCAATGCCAGCGCATGTTCACGACCCAAACCACCACCCGCACCTGTCACGATGGCCACACGGCCTTTGAAATCGATCGTCATGTTTTACCTATTAATAAAGTGAATAAGAGAGTGAAAAGAAAGCGGAACGTGAAGCTGACATAAAAAAGTACGACTATTCTATTTTAATTTGATAGCCAGAATGACTCAGCTCGCTAATTTTTTTTGCATCATGATTGCGCCGCCCATTGCCGGATCCAGTTCATATCCGGCGAAACCGAGCGTTTGATAGATACCTTTCGCGAGATGATTTCCCTCCAGAACTTCCAGCGTCATTTTGCAACAGCCGCGCTCCAGGGCGATCTGTTCGATGTGCTTCAGAATCAGTTTAGATAACCCCAGGCCACGAAATTCATCCAGTACACCAAGATCATGAATATTCAGCAAAGGCTTGCAGGCAAAAGTCGAAAACCCTTCAAAACAAATGCTGAAGCCAGCGGCTTGTCCGTCAACATAGGCAAGTACCGCATACACATTCGATCGTTTTTGCAATTCAGGAATCAAGTTGGCGGTAACAAAAGCTGACAGCGGGTCACCGCCACCCATGCGGTCGGATGCATAGGCGTTGAGCAGCATGACGAGGTCGTTTGCATGTTGGGGATTGTGCAGGTCGGCGTTGATGATGGTGTGCATGGTGAGATTTTTTATGTTTGTGTTTGTGAAATAGTTGTGGATGAATACTTGCGAATACTTGTTTTGCACTCGCTATGCCTCAAGCGGTGGCGAGTAGTAATGTACTGCGTTTGAATCGTAAATAAGCAGATCAAACCCGTAAAAATTCTTCTTTATTCCCCATCCAGCGTTGTAGATGGGCGTCTACCGTCGGGGTGTCATGCTGGAGTAAATCGATGGCCAGATTGCGGGCTTTTTCGACCAGCCATTGATCAGTTTCCAGGTTGGCGAAACGCAGCATGGCTTCACCCGACTGGCGTGCGCCGAGGAATTCGCCGGGGCCGCGTAACTCCAGATCTTTTCTAGCGATTTCAAAACCATCGGTACTCTCGCGCATGGTCATCAGGCGCTGCTTCGCCGTGCCGCCCAGTGGTCCTAAATATAGTAGCAAACATACGCTGGCTGCGGCGCCGCGACCGACACGGCCACGTAATTGATGGAGCTGTGACAGGCCGAAACGCTCGGCGTGCTCAATCACCATCAGGCTGGCGTTCGGCACATCGACACCGACTTCAATCACCGTGGTCGCGACCAGTACCTGCACTTCATTTCTGGTAAAAGCATCCATCACGGCCTGCTTCTCCGCCTGTTTTAAGCGGCCATGTACCAGGCCTACCCGCAGATCGGGCAATGCGGCACTCAGCATTGCATGGGTATCGGTTGCTGTTTGCAATTGCAGGGTTTCGGATTCTTCGATCAGAGGACATACCCAATACACTTGCTTGCCGTCTTGCGCTGCTGCGTGCACGCGCTCGATGACTTCGTCGCGCCGATTCTGATCGACGACACGGGTTACGATCGGTGTGCGTCCCGGCGGCAACTCATCAATCACCGATACTTCCAGATCTGCGTAATAAGTCAT
The DNA here is from genome assembly GCF_049340185.1 of Undibacterium sp. Rencai35W. Taxonomy (NCBI): domain Bacteria; kingdom Pseudomonadati; phylum Pseudomonadota; class Betaproteobacteria; order Burkholderiales; family Oxalobacteraceae; genus Undibacterium; species Undibacterium sp. Rencai35W. The sequence continues at coordinate 397,488 of NZ_JBMPPC010000002.1, read as the reverse complement.
TGCCAGGGTGCGCGGAATCGGTGTGGCAGACATCATGAGCTGATGCGGGATTTTTCCGGCCTGTGCTTTATTGCGCAGAGTGAGGCGCTGTGCAACACCAAAGCGATGCTGCTCATCGACGATGACCAGACCGAGATTAAAAAATTGCACCGCATCCTGGATCAGGGCATGTGTGCCAATCACGAGCTGTGCTTCGCCCGAGGCGATCATGGCCTGCGCTTTTTCTTTGTCTTTTTTCTTCAGGCTGCCGGTCAGCCATGCGGTTTTGACGCCTAATGGTTCCAGCCATGCAGCGATCTTACGAAAATGCTGATCCGCCAGAATCTCGGTCGGTGCCATTAACGCAGCCTGATAACCGCTATCAATCGCCTGTGCCGCAGCCAGCGCAGCGACGATGGTTTTGCCGCTGCCGACATCACCCTGGAGCAGGCGCTGCATAGGGAAACTCTGTTTCAGGTCGCTGCGGATTTCTGCCAGCACGCGTTCTTGGGCGCCGGTGAGTGTGAAGGGTAGCGTCATCAAAAACGCATTGCAGAGTTCACCAACGACAGGCAACGCGGTCGCGCCTTTTGCTCTGCGAGTTGCTTGTGCCCGTTTGAGTGAAAGCTGCTGTGCCAGCAGTTCATCAAACTTCATCCGCTGCCAGGCCGGATGCTCATGTTCGATCAAACTATGCTGATCGGCATCGGGCGGGGGATTGTGTAGCAAGCGGACGGAAGCTTCAAAACTCTCTAGCTGTAATTCTGCGAGCAAGGCTGGCGACAGTGTGTCTTGCCATTGCACCTTGGTCAGCGCGGTTGCGATCGCCTTGCGTAGCATGGTTTGCGACACGCCTTCACCGGCGGGATAGACCGGCGTCAGCGCGGTGGGCAGCGGTGCGCCTTCGTTGACCATCTTGTAGCTCGGATGCACCATCTCTGCACCGAAGAAGCCGTGGCGCAATTCGCCACGCGCCCGCACCCGCATGCCAACTGCCATCTGCTTGGTCTGGCTGCCGTAGAAGTTTAAAAAGCGCAGCACTACTTGCGCCGTTTCATCCGCAATCGTGACGACCAGTTGCCGGCGCGGTCGATATTGAATATCACATTCCGTCACGACGCCTTCAATTTGCACCATACTGCCACCGCGAAAACTGGCGTCATGCATGCTGGTGATTGCAGTCTCATCCTCATAGCGCATCGGCAGATGCAGGACAAAATCCATCTCTGAGCGTAAACCGAGTTTGGCGAACTTGTCGGCCAGCTTATTGACAACGAGCTTGGCTGCGCTCTTGGACTTGGTGTCAGGGGCTGCACCAGATGCGGATCGCTTACGCGCCTTGCCAGATGCAACGGGCATCTCGGTCATATCGGGAGTGTGTGGACTCAATGGAGAAGGAGCAGGCATAAGGTAGAATGCTGGGTTTTCTGTTCGTCTGATTGGTTTGACACAAGGACTTACGCATTGCTGCTGTAGACTGCTACGGCGTGCTTCATGAAATGGAATGATGCCATTCTACTGTTTTTTTATACAGTGTCTAGCGCGAAGTTTCATTGAGGTGTGAGATTGTTGCCGTTTTAGCTGTTTTTAGGGGTTTCCTAAACTTTGTCCGCAATGTTGATGCGGGTTTTGAGCCAAAAAGCCTTGCAAAGCCGCATGAATACTGTGTGTTTGTTTTTAAAAATTTCTTTTAGACGTTTCTTTTTTACCTGACCGCTTTTACTTATTGCATCGCATGTCTACCCTGACCCTGAGTGATTTTGATTTTGATCTGCCCGAAGAATTGATCGCGCAAACCGCCTTGCCTGACCGCACGGCATCACGTTTGCTGCATGTTGATGGCGACCGTCTGATCGACCGGCATTTTGCCGATATTGTCGAGCAATTGTCGGCAGGCGATTTGCTGGTATTTAACGATACCCGCGTACTCAAGGCGCGTTTTCATGGCGTCAAGGAAACCGGCGGTAAGGTCGAAATGCTAGTCGAGCGCGTGATCAGCAATACGGCTGACGAGCATATCGTGCACGTCCAGTTGCGAGCTTCCAAGTCGCCGCAGGCAGGTGCAAAAATTCGTCTGGCAGATGCCTTTGATGTGGTGGTCGGCGAGCGTGCCGGTGAATTTTTTACTCTGCATTTTCCTGGCGATGTATTTGAGTTGATCGAGCAATATGGTCGCCTGCCTTTACCTCCTTACATCAATCACGAAGCCGATGACTTTGACGAACATCGCTATCAAACGGTGTACTCACGCGTGCCTGGCGCGGTTGCGGCACCAACGGCTGGTCTGCATTTTGACCAGGCTTTACTTGACCGTTGTGCGGAAAAAGGTATCCAGTTTGCCTATGTGACTTTGCACGTCGGTGCTGGCACATTTCAGCCCGTACGTACCGAGAATTTGGCGGATCATGCCATGCACAGTGAGTGGTACACCATCTCAGAAGCTACGGTCGATGCGGTGCGCGCCACGAAGGCCGCCGGTAAATCCGTAGTCGCCGTCGGCACCACCAGCATGCGTGCGCTGGAGTCTGGTTCGCAATCGGGCAGTTTGCAGGCCGGTAGTGATGACACCCGTTTGTTCATTACGCCGGGCTATGTTTTCAAGACCGTCGACAGGCTCATCACCAATTTTCATTTACCAAAATCAACCCTGCTGATGCTGGTCTCCGCCTTTGCAGGCTATGATCGCATCCGTGCAACTTATGCTCATGCCATTGCCAGTCGCTATCGTTTTTTTAGTTATGGCGATGCGATGTTGTTGACGAATACCTCTGGGCAGGAAGAGCCAATCACCGGCCCTCTGGAATAGATTGTTTGAGGTTGAACAATCCGAGAATCAGTGAGCGACAACATACGCATCACTGGTTCACACAAATTTTTGGTGCGCGCGGCGCACCCTACGATGCACTTTTATTTTTAGGTCTGTAAATCCTATGCTTGAATTTCAATTAATTAAAAAAGACAAAACCACCGCTGCCCGTCGCGGTCGCGTCACCGTCAATCACGGTGTGATTGAAACGCCGATCTTTATGCCTGTCGGTACCTATGGTTCTGTGAAGGCGATGTCGCCGCTGGAGCTGAAAGAGATTGATGCCCACATCATTCTCGGCAACACCTTCCATCTGTGGCTGCGTCCGGGTCTGGACGTGATCAACAAGTTTGGCGGGCTGCATGACTTCATGGGTTGGGATAAACCGATATTGACTGACTCAGGCGGCTTTCAGGTTTTTTCTCTGGGTGCCATGCGTAAGATTACCGAAGAGGGCGTGAAGTTTGCGTCACCGATTAGTGGCGAGCGCCTGTTTTTATCGCCAGAGATTTCCATGCAAATTCAGCGCGCGCTGAACTCCGATATCGTCATGCAGTTCGATGAGTGCACACCGTATGAAATCGACGGTCGTCCGGCGACGATAGAAGAAGCAGCAAAATCCATGCGTATGTCGCTGCGTTGGGCGCAGCGTTCCAAAAACGAGTTTGACCAGGGCGGCAATCCAAATGCCTTATTCGGCATCGTGCAGGGCGGCATGTTCGAGCATCTGCGTGACGAATCATTGGCTGGTCTGAATGACTTGAATTTCCACGGTATTGCGATTGGTGGCTTGTCGGTCGGTGAGCCGAAGGAAGATATGCTGCGTGTACTGGCGCATGTCGGACCGCGTTTGCCCGAGAACAAACCGCATTACCTGATGGGGGTCGGTACGCCGGAAGATCTGGTGGCCGGTGTTGCCAATGGTATCGATATGTTTGATTGCGTCATGCCGACCCGCAATGCGCGCAATGGCTGGATATTCACCCGTTACGGCGATGTCAAAATCAAGAATGCCCGCTATAAAGAAGACAAAGCACCGCTTGATGAAACCTGTACCTGCTATGCGTGCAAAAATTTCTCACGCGCCTATTTGCACCATCTGCACCGCACCGGCGAAATTCTCGGTGCACGTCTAAATACGATCCACAATTTGCACTACTACCTGGAACTGATGAAGGGAATCCGTCAGTCTTTGGATGATGACCGTTTCCCGGAATTCGTCGCGCAATTCCATGCTGATCGTGCTAGAGGAGTCTAATGATGTACCTTCATAAAACAAATACATATCGCCACGCACTGACCGCTTTATTCAGTGTAGCAGTCGTCTTGTTCGCGCCGCATCAGTCATCATATGCCGATGCCGAAGTAGCCAAAGTCACCGACGCGACTCAGTCCGCGCCGGCAAAAGGTCTGATGTGGGAAATCAAGGCAGGTCAGAAAACCGCTTATTTGCTGGGATCAATCCATCTGGCTAAACCGGATTTTTATCCGCTGACAACGGCGGTAGAAGAGGCGTACGCCAAGTCGAAGATTCTGGCAGTCGAGGTCGATGCGACGGACCAGAAAGCAATTGCTAAAGTCATGCCGCAGGTTATATATAAAGCGCCGGATCAGTTAGACAAACATATCTCGGCTGAAACCTGGGCAGAACTGAACAAGGTTGCTGGTCCCGCCATTACACAATTACAAATGCTTAAGCCCGCCATGGTCAGTACCGGCTTAGTCGTCGGTGTCATGATGGGGCAGGGCTATCAGCCGCAGGCCGGTATTGACGTGTATTTTCTGAATCGTGCTAAAGCAGATAAAAAGAAAATTCAGGAATTAGAAACACTGGCGTTTCAGATAAAAGTATTAACCGACTTCAGCGATAAAGAAGGCGATGAAATGCTGGCATCTACCCTCAAAGGTATCCAGAGCGGCGAAGCGGTCAAAGAAGCAGAGAACATGGTTGCTGCCTGGAGATCCGGTGACGCACCAGCCCTAGAAAAAATCCTCGACGACCTCAATAACAAAGACGCCGCCTCTGCCAAGATGATGAAACGTTTACTCGACGACCGCAATGTCGGCATGAGTGAAAAAATCATTAAATTGATGAATGGCGGGCAGCCGGTTTTTGTGGTTGTGGGGGCGGGTCATATGATTGGTAAAAACAGTATTCTTGATATTTTGAAGAAGAAGGGTTTTCAGATTAATCGCGTTGAGTAGGTAATGTTTTGGTTTGACTACTTTCTAGATAGAACTCTCAACTTGACTCAAGTCGAATTGCCTTAGTTCCAGACGATTACTCGACGATTATTCGTCTCAAAATCTGGCGTGTCGTGTCACTGCATTGCTGCAGTGAGTGGTATATAGAAGTTTTTAATGAATGTAGCGAAATAAAATAGAGACATGATAATTTTCTCTAACCGAGTTCACTTAACTTACGTTAAAAAGGCTGACAATGTTTTGTCAGCCTTTTTTATGAGTCAAGAATAATCAGTATTAAATTCAATCGTCCTCAGAATCACTACCGTCGTCTTTCACTTTTTTCATACGCTCAATATCGAGTTTCGCTTTCATTGCACTGACATTTTGCATGAGCTCGTCGGTACTGTGATCGGGACTGATACGTATTGCGGGTGGCAGGAGCACACTCATAAATGCTTCACCAGAAAGTCGGCCCAGTTTTTGTTCATTGCTCATCAGGATCAGGCTGGAACTTAATAACATTAACAGCGCTGAGACGCCCGCGAGGCGTTTGGGATGATGTGGTTTGATCGTGAGCAGGTGAAAAAACAGCATGGTGCATGCGGCCATGACATACAAATGCACAATATAGCGGCTTAGCCAGTCGAGCGAGAAGGCGTAAGCAATCACGCTGAGACCGAGTTCCAACAGCGTCAGCGCCGTTATGCCTGCACCGAAAATAAACAGATGACGACCGAAGCGCGGGTGCTGGGCAAATAAGCGATTCGCAATTGCCCAGAGTCCGCTCCACACCAGGCCACCGCCCAGGATATAGGCGATTGCCTGGACATAACTGATTGCCTGCAATGGTTTGGTATCGGTTTGCCAGGTGGAGTAAATCGCAAACAAGGCGATCAGGAACGTACCGATCATTCCTGGTACAAAACCTTCCCAGGTGTGCCGGGTGCGGTCGGGTACTTCTGGCGCGACGGTAAAACTCGTGTCGCGTATGCGTATGCTTGTGTGCCCGAGACGGATCACGGTATTGCCATTCAGTGCGATGGTCGATTGACGTTTCTCCGCCTGGATAATGCCGTTGAGGCTGCCGGTATCACGTGCACATAATTGTGCCTCGCTGTTGAGTTCGATGATCGCATGGTGTGCCGCGATATGTGCGTCGTCCAAAATCACATCATTATCGTAAGCGCGTCCGATGCGAACCGGCAGTGTCTGAACCTGATGACGCTGTATGACATCACCATTGCGTGCCAGGATTTCGATGAAATAAGGGGCGCTCATTTTTTGCTCCCGCGTGACATCGCATCGAGGAAGTTGCGTGTCGTCTTCAAGCCGTTTTCGTAGGAGACGCCGGTCACATCGACACGGCTCTGCAAGCTGGCTTTGGCTTCATCCGTGCTGGCAGTAAATAAAGTGAAGTTATACAAGCCGACAAACTTGCGGTAGGCTCGGACACAGAGCACCGCGCGCAACGGCAGGGTCTTGGTCGTGACAAACTGCTCAGTACACGAGGCACTGGTCAACTGACTGTCTTTGCGGGAGCCCAAGTTATTCGCTTTGAACATACGACTTGCCAGAACCGAGAAACGCAATGTGTCCAGAGTCTTGGTGGTGACATACTGATGCCCCATCGAGACATGCCCGGTCTGTTGCGAGTCAGAGATAAAAATAGCCGATTCCATTTTGCAGTTGATACTGTCGACCGTAAATCCCACTTCGTCTTTGACGTTGGAATGCCCCCAGCAGCGTACCTGATCCGATTCTCTGACGGGAACTTGATAGGGCCCCATCGTCTTTTGCGTGAACGGAGCATCGAGTAATCTGGCGATCATACCGCGCTGATGTTCCAGCAACTGGTCGCCGATCAGGGGATTAAAGTCTTTAGGCGCTTTGCTTTGCTTCGCCACTTTTTTGAGTAACTCTTGTCCGTATTTGATCGGCACTAAAAAACTTACCAGCTCGCCGTCCAGGCGCTTGGATACATTGACGCCGGCAACCGCACCATCGACATTGACACTGGGGCCGCCGCTCATGCCGGAATTGATGGGGCCGGTGAACATCAGCTGGTCATAAAAACTGCGGGTAATGACACCGTTATAGGAGCCTTCTGAAATCGCAAAGCCCAGATCCAGAGGATTGCCGAGTGAATACAGGTATTGTCCTTGCGTCAGCGGCGCAAGCGTATCGGGAATCGTGAAGAAGCCAGTACCGTTGCGGTTGATCCTGACTACAGCCAGATCATGCAGCACATCGACCGCCAATAATTCGACGGGGCCGCGCTTACCTTCGGTGTCTATGTATTCACCGACGTACACATCGGGATCAAGTGCCATTTGCGACACCACATGGTAATTCGTCAGCACCAGATTGCTGGTGCCAATCAAAAATCCGGAGCCGACCGAGGACTGGCTGCGCGCATTTTTCAGCAACATGCGGATTTGTAATAAGTCGGCTTTGGCAGCGGAATATAGTTTCTGCGCGGTGGACGAGGGGGGCTGACGCACCTGACTGGCGTCACTTTCACTGCTAGCCTGAGCCGGTAGTGTTATCTGAGGTGCCGCCGAAACCTGGTGTGAGGCCGTCAAACTCGCTAGACTGATCAGGCAGGCACTCCACATTGCCGGTTGTATGAATCGCATGCTATCTTTCGTTAATATATTTTCATTAATATTGCCGCTAGCATAACTTAATTGAGCATTCCTGTATGTGGTACCGAGTGAATTACAGTCAAACTCAGTGCGGTAATCAGGATTATGCTGCCATACAAATGTCGCTTAACTACCTGATTTGTGCAGGATTTCCACAAAATCTGCCCGGCAGCGGTTTAAATCTTGATTGGCCGGACATCGTCACCATACTAAAACCTAGCAATCACGCTCTCCAATGCTAGAATGTGGCGCTTTGCGATCGTTGGCAGACTCTTTTAATTGGTATTTTTGTCACCATTTGATGACCTGATGTCGATTTATTCTTGCCTTGCAGATAATTATTAAAATTTAAGGAATTTCAACGTGTTTATTTCCAATGCTTATGCGCAGTCTTCCCCTCTTGGCGGTAGCGGCGATCTGATGAGTTTTCTGCCTATCATTTTGATGTTTGTGGTGCTGTACTTCTTGATGATACGCCCGCAAATGAAGCGTCAAAAAGAACAAAAATCCATGATGGAAGCATTGGCGAAGAACGATGAAGTCGTTACCGCTGGCGGTGTCTTGGGCAAAGTGACTAAAGTGACTGACGCTTATGTCACTATCGAAGTCGCGAATGGCACTGAAATCGTTGTGCAAAAAGTGGCCGTTACCATGTTGCTGCCTAAGGGCACCATCAAAGCGATCTGATCCTCTGATCCGGCGCAGCCTGCAATCAGGCTGCGTTGCTCATTCAGCCCAGCTTTACTCTTATTCTGAACCGATATGAATCGCTATCCTCTCTGGAAGTATCTTCTCATTGTCATCGCACTGGTATTTGGTGCGCTGTACACCGCGCCAAACTTCTTTGGTGAATCACCTGCCTTACAAATCAGTAGCACCCGTTCTACGGTAAAAATCGACAGCAGCATGGTCGACCGTGTTGATCAGATCTTGAAAAAAGAGGCGATCGCTTCGACTAGCCTGACCTACGAAAATAACGGTGTTGTCGGTACAGTGCGCGCACGTTTCAAGGACACAGACGACCAGTTCAAAGCGAAATCGGTGATCGAAAAAGCATTGAATCCAGATTTGGCGGAAGCCACTTATGGCGTAGCGTTCAATCTGTCGCCAAACACGCCGAAATGGCTGCAGAGCTTGCATGCCTTCCCTATGTATCTGGGCCTTGATTTGCGCGGGGGCGTGCATTTTCTGATGCAGGTTGATACCAAGGCCGTATTGAACAAGCGCTTGCAAGGTCTGCAATCCTCAGTGCGTACGGTATTGCGTGATAAAGAAGTCCGTCATGCAGGTATCTCTCGTGATGGTGATGTGATCAATGTGAAATTCCGTGATGCAGAAACGATGACGAAGGCAATCAATGTCATCGGCAATCAGATGTCGGATGTGAATTTTGTTGATACCAAAAATGCCGACAACACCGAAATTAATCTCCAGGTCAGCCTAAAGCCGGAAGCATTAAAAGCCGCAATGACCGAAGGTGTAAAACAAAACATCACAGCCTTGTCCAAGCGCGTGAATGAACTCGGTGTAGCAGAACCTATCATCCAACAGCAAGGCGCAGACCGCATTGTCGTTGAGTTGCCAGGTGTGCAGGATGTCGCCCGTGCGAAAGAAATTATTGGTCGTCAGGCGACACTGGAAGTGCGTCTGGTTGATGAAAGCGTGATTGGTGTCGTTGATGACAGCACCGCCGTGCCTTTCGGTTCTGAAATGTTTAAAGTTGGTCGCGGTGGTCCCGCAATTCTGTACAAAGATCCTGTGATCACAGGCGATTATATTTCCGGTGCGTCAGCAAGTTTCGATCAGCATCAGCAACCAGCCGTGAGCATTGATCTGAATGGCGATGGTGGTCGCAAGATGCGTGAAGGTACGCGTGGCAAGATCGGTAAAAAAATGGCGATCGTCTTATTTGAAAAAGGTAAGGGCGAACTGTTGACGGTAGCGACGATTCAGGATGAACTCGGTTCCCGCTTTAATATTACTGGTATGGGCTCTACTTCCGCCTCATCGGATCTGGCCTTGTTGTTGCGCGCCGGTTCTCTGGCGGCACCGATGGATATTATTGAAGAGAGTACAGTTGGTCCTCAGCTTGGTGTTGAGAACATCAAGAAAGGGCTGAACTCAACACTTTATGGCTTCATCGCTATTGGTATTTTCATGGCAGCGTATTATTTGCTGTTCGGTGTGTTCAGCGTCTTGGCGTTGTCGGTGAACTTGTTGTTGCTGGTTGCTATCTTGTCTTTATTGCAGGCTACACTGACACTGCCAGGTATGGCGGCGATTGCGCTGGCTCTGGGGATGGCGATTGATGCGAACGTATTGATTAATGAACGTATCCGCGAAGAGTTGCGTGCCGGTAGTACGCCGCAGGCAGCGATTGCCACGGGTTTTGATCGCGCATGGGCGACGATTCTCGATTCCAACGTGACGACTCTGATTGTTGGTCTGGCCTTATTGATGTTTGGCTCCGGTCCGATTAAGGCATTTGCGATTGTGCATTGCCTGGGTATCGTGACGTCAATGTTTTCTGCGGTATTTGTCTCACGCGGTGTCGTTAATCTCTGGTACGGACGTAAGAAAAAACTGAACTCGATTGCGATCGGTCAGATCTGGAAACCGACCGAATAGTTAACGACTCAGCAGCGATCAGAATATAAGGATTCATCATGGAATTATTCCGTATTAAAAAAGACATACCGTTCATGCGCAATGCGCTGATCTTCAATGTCATCTCGGCACTCACATTTGTTGCTGCCGTGTTTTTCCTGTTGCACAAAGGCTTGCATTTTTCCGTCGAATTTACTGGTGGTACTGTCATGGAAGTGACGTATCCAAAGGCGGCGAATGTAGATGCGATTCGTAAAACCGTGGATAGCCTTGGTTTTACCGATACGCCGGTGCAGACGTTTGGTAAGGCACAGGATGTTGTTATCCGTTTGCCCTTGCCTAAAGATGGTAATTTTCAGCAGCAAACTGATCGTGTTTTACAAGCATTGAAAACACAAGATCCGGAAGTGAAATTGCAACGCACGGAGCTCGTCGGTGCACAGGTCGGTGATGAGCTTGCTCATGATGGCCTGATGGCCTTGCTGATGGTGATTGCAGGCGTCGTCGTCTATCTGGCAATCCGCTTTGAATGGAAATTCGCGGTTGCTGCGATCATTGCGAACTTGCATGACGTGGTCATCATTCTGGGATTCTTCGCTTTCTTCCAGTGGGAATTTAATCTGTCGGTATTGGCAGCGGTACTCGCGGTGCTCGGTTATTCGGTCAATGAGTCAGTGGTTATTTTTGATCGTATTCGTGAAAACTTCCGCAAACAGCGCAAGATGTCGGTGACAGAGGTGATTGATAATGCGATTACCAGCACGATCTCGCGTACCGTCATTACTCACGGTTGTACTCAGATGATGGTGTTGTCGATGCTGTTTATCGGTGGCCCGACTTTGCATTATTTCGCGATTGCGCTGACCATCGGTATTTGCTTCGGTATTTATTCTTCTGTGTTCGTTGCAGCTGCGATTGCAATGTGGTTGGGCGTTAAACGCGAAGACCTGATCAAGCCGATTAAGGAAAAAGACGAGACCGACGGCGCCGTTGTGTAAATCTACATAAGCCAGATGCGTCAATCATGCAACTGAACCGAGTTGCATGTAACGAAAAGTATTAAAAGTCAAAGCCAGCCTGTATGCTGGCTTTTTCTTTGTTAGCATTACACATTGCGATATTTCTGAGACAAGCGGTTTTGACAAAAATCTTGTTGTTCAACAGAACGAAACCATCAAATCTTTGTCCTAGCCACGTACGGTAAATTAGCCGCTCATTTGGTTGCGTATGTTGTTGCATGTCTCGGCGCATATTTTATGCACATGTGGCCTTTCATTCGCAGACCCAAAACCTCATTATTCTCATCAGAACAAGACATCGTCGGTATACCATCAAGGCAAACAAGTATGAGCAAATTAAAAACGACCGTTATCGTATTGGGCATTGCCGCTATTGCAGCAGGCGGTTATTACAAGTGGAGTGCTGGTAAAGCGGATACCGCTGATAAAGCAGCAAAAGCAGCCGGTGCCGGTAATCGTCCAGTCAGTGTGACGACAGCCATTGCACAACGGCGTGACTATCCTGTTCGCCTGAGCGCTAACGGCATTGTGACTGCACTCAATACGGTTGATATTCGTTCCCAAATTACCAGTACCGTTGCTAAGGTGCATATTAAAGAGGGGCAGTTTGTGCGTGCGGGCGAGTTATTGTTCACACTGGATAGCCGTCCTGATGAAGTGAATCTGGCCAAGGCACAAGCGCAACTCGATAAGGATCAGGCGTCGCTGGCTGATCTGCAGCGCCAGTTAGCGCGCAGCAAGGACTTGCTCGATAAAAAATTTGTTTCACAAAGTGTGCTTGATACCAGTCAGACCCAGGTTGATGCCCAGCTTGCCGTGATTGCCTCGGATCGCGCTGCTGTGAATGCGGCCAAGGTGGCACTGAGTTACAACCGTATCGTTGCACCTGCCGCCGGACGCACGGGTGTGATCAGCGTTTATCCGGGATCGCTGGTGCAGGCGAATACTACGGCGACGCCCTTGGTCACGATCACTCAGATGGATCCGATTGCCATCAGCTTCCCGCTGCCTCAGCGCAATTTGCAGGACGCACTGGAGAGCATGCAACAAGCTGGCAACGCGGTGACAGCGCAATTACCAGATCGTCCTGATCAGTTCAAAGGTCGTATGCAATTCGTCGATAATGCTGTCGATGCTTCGTCAGGAACGGTGAAGGCTAAAGCGGTCTTTGATAACAAAGGATTGAAATTATGGCCAGGTGCATATGCGAACGTCGACTTAAGCGTACGCACCTTGAAAGATGCGATTGTGATCCCGATGGATGCGATGGTTGTCAGCCCTAAAGGTACCATCGTCTATATCGTCGATGCAGATGGTAAGGCTGCCTTACGTCCCGTCACTTTATTGAATGCCGCAGGTGCGGACGCCGTCGTCAAAGGCATTGATGCGGGGGCGAAAGTTATTGTGGATGGCAAGCAGAATTTGCGGCCCGGTAGTGTAGTTCGTGAACGTGCTGCAGATAGCACAGGTGCTGATAAAAATATGGCTAAAGCATCAGCCAGTGCTGCTGCGCAATCGGCTGCATCGGCCTCTTCTGATGCTGTCGGCAAATCAGCATCACCAGTCGGCGCAGTGCCAGTGTCCGCTCCGGCATCAGTTCCAGCCGCTGCATCAGCATCAGCGAGCGCATCATGAATTTGTCGGAGCTGTTTATCCGTCGTCCGGTAATGACGGTATTGCTGAATTTGTCGATTATCGTTGCCGGTGTGCTGGCATATCGCTATATTCCGATTGCCGCGTTGCCTAGTTACGATACTCCGGTGATCAGCGTCAATGCTAATTTGCCTGGTGCCAGTCCCGAGACCATGGCGACTTCGGTGGCGCTACCGCTGGAAAAACAATTTGCAACGATCCCTGGTTTGTCGGTGATCAGTTCTAGCAATACGCTGGGCTCGACGTCGTTGACGCTGGAGTTCGATCAGAACCGGAAAATTGATGCCGCAGCGGTTGATGTACAAGCCGCCTTGTTGCGCGCCCAGCGCTCGCTGCCGCAAGACATGACGTCGCCGCCGTCCTATCGCAAAGTCAATCCTGCCGATGCACCGATTCTGTTTTTGGCGCTGACTTCACCCTCCTTGAGTTTGTCCGAATTAACGAGTTATGCCGAGCATCTGATTTCACCTAGCTTATCCACTCTGGACGGTGTGGCGCAGGTGAATATTTTTGGTATCAAACGATATGCTGTACGTGTACGCGTCATGCCGGAAGCGCTGGCAGCACGGAATATTTCACTTGATGAATTGTCTGCCAGTATCCGTGCCTCCAACGCCAATACACCGGTCGGTACGCTGGAGGGCGATAAACAGACTTTGACGTTGCTCGCGAATCGCCAGTTACAGAGCGCAGCAGAATTTGCCGATCTGATCGTTAGTAACAAGGGCGGACAGGTGGTACGTTTGCGCGATGTCGCCAAGATCGAAGACAGTTTTGAGACTGTAAAATCGGCGGCGAACTTCAATGGCGAGAGCTCGATTACATTAGCGATCCAGCGCCAGACGGATGCCAATACGGTGAAAGTGGTCGACGCGATCAAGGCCGCATTGCCAGGCTATCAGGCGCAGTTGCCTGCCTCGGTCAAAATCAATCAGGTGAATGATCGCTCCGTATCTATTCGCGATGCTTTGCATGACGTGAATCTGACGTTGTTGTTGACGATATTTTTGGTTGTGATCGTGATTTTCTTATTCTTGCGCCGTATGGTTGCAACGATTATTCCTACCTTGTCTTTGCCGGTATCACTGATCGGTGCGATCAGTTTGCTATGGGGTTTTGGCTATACCCTTGATAATATTTCTTTGCTGGGCCTGACACTGGCGGTCGGCCTGGTGGTCGACGACGCGATCGTGATGCTGGAAAATATCATGCGTCACGTGGAGGCGGGCGAGCCACCTTTTAAAGCGGCGCTGCAAGGCTCGCGTGAAGTGGGTTTTACAATTATTTCGATTTCGACTTCGCTGATCGCGGTGTTTATTCCGATCTTCTTTATGCCTGGCGTGATTGGTCAGTTGTTTCATGAGTTTGCTGTGATCGTGTCACTGGCGATTGTGGCGTCGGCATTTGTGTCGCTGACGCTGGTGCCGATGCTGGCGAGCCGCTTTCTGAAAAGCGAACATGAAATGAAAGAGCCGCCGCGTTTGATTGCAGCCTTGTTGCATGTATTTGAAAACAGTTTTAACGCCTCCTTAAACGCCTATGCACGTGGTCTGGATGTCGCGCTGCGTCATCGTGGCGCTGTCTTGCTGGTGGCTCTGGCGACCTTCGTTGCGACTGCGTATATGTTCACGGCGATCCCGAAAGGCTTCTTCCCTGAAGAGGATATTGGGCAGATCAACGTGTCGACCGAGGCGGCAGAGGATACTTCTTTCCCGGCCATGGTGACCTTGCAGGATAAGGTTGCCAAGATCATCCGTGATGACCCGAATGTCCTGACTGCGACTTCATTTAACGGCGGCAGCGGTTCACAAAACACAGGCCGTATGTTTATCAATCTAAGGCCGCGCGATCAGCGTAAGCCGATGAAACAGGTCGTCGATGGCTTACGCAAAAAACTGAGTGAGGTCGCTGGTATTTCTGTCTTTTTGCGGCCAACTCAAAACTTGCAGTTAGGCGGGCGCCCGAGTAAGAGCCAGTACCAATACATCTTGCAGAGTGTGGAGGCTGGTGAGCTGAGCGACTGGTCCTTAAAACTGCAGGATAAGTTGAGGAACGATCCGGCATTTAAAGACGTCACGACCGATTCCCAGCTCAAGGGTTTGCAAGCCTCGCTGAATATTGATCGTGATCGTGCCAATGCGCTGGGTGTGGCGATGGATAGCGTGCGGTCGAGTCTGTATAGCGCATTCGGTGAGCGTCAGGTATCCACCATGTACACTAACGTGGATAGCTATCAGGTGATTATGGAACTGGCACCTGATGCGAAAAAAGATGAGAGCGCGATCAACGCCATTTATGTACGCAGCAATACGGGCGCTTTAGTGCCTTTGTCGAGTTTCGCGACGATTAAGCGCACGGTTGGCCCGACCTCAATTAATCACGTCGGTCAGTTGCAGGCGGTGACAGTATCGTTCAACCTTTCGCCGGGATCAGCGCTCGGTGATGCGACTAAGAAGATCGAGCAATACCGTGATGAGATTAAATTGCCAGCATCGATTATCACCTCCTATGGCGGCGATGCTGCGGTGTTCAAGGATTCTCAGTCAGGTCAGGTCGTACTGATTGTCGCCGCTTTATTAGTAATCTATGTTTTGCTCGGCGTTTTGTACGAGAGCTATATTCATCCGCTGACGATTCTGGCCGGATTGCCTTCGGCGGCAGTAGGTGCATTGCTGATGTTGCAGATTTTCGGTGAAGATCTGACTTTGATTGCGACGATCGGTATCTTGCTGCTGATCGGTATTGTGAAGAAAAATGCGATCATGATGATTGATTTTGCGCTTGATGCGCAGCGCCATCACGGCATGACACCGCCAGAGGCGATTCGCGAGGCGTGCATTCAGCGTTTCCGGCCTATCATGATGACGACACTGGCGGCCTTGGTCGGTGCTTTACCGATTGCTTTTGGTTTAGGCGCTGGTGCTGAATTACGTCAGCCTCTGGGTCTTGCCGTTGTCGGTGGTCTGATCTTCTCGCAAGCGATTACCTTATTTATTACGCCGGTGATTTATCTTACACTGGATCGTTTCAGTGGCAAGGGACCTATCGTCGGGGATACGCTGTAATCTGTCCTCATGCACAGCCGGTCGCTGTCGGCGTCTGGCTGTGTTGTATCTGTAGTACATAGTCATAAAATCATATACTCCCCCTTTATTTTATAAAAATAACCTTATTCCCGCGCTTTTATAGGGTGGTTTGTAAAATACAGGTAGGGAGTATCTATTTTTGAGAGGCGATGACATTAAGCCGGATCGTCATGGCTACTCAAGTGCGGCGATCAATATTGCTGACGAGTTTGCGCCGGGGGATGGCTGCGCTGTGAGCGGTAGAGGCTGGTGCGGACTGTGTGAAGCGCGCGCCCAGAGACGGACTATTTCTTTCCGATATGCTGGGTCAGGCTGGTCTTCAGTTTGAGTAATTCTTTTTCCAGCGCGACGAAATCCTGTTCGCTATAAGCAGTAAAACGTTTTTCTCCATTGGCGACTACTTGCGGAAACACATCATCAAAAACGGCTTCTCCTGCCGGACTTAATTTAATAAAAAGTTGACGACGATCTTCGCCATTACGTTCGCGCTGAATCAAGCCTTTTTGTTCAAGACGATCAAGCACGCCGGTTAGCGTTCCTTTAGTAATCAGGGTTTTTTCACCGAGCTCTCTGCAGCTCATGCCTGCGGTGTTGCCGAGTGTGGCGATGATGTCGAACTGGGAATGCGTTAATCCGAACTGACGAACATTCAGTGCCGAAGAATGTTCAAACGCCTGCATGCATTCAGCCAGTAGTCGTATGCTACGCAGAAAACGTTTACCCATAAAATCAATTCGAGAAGAGTGTTGGTTGACCGGACCTGTTTCGGCCCGGTCAAAGTGCCTGCGATGTTGCTATGCTGCCTTGAAATTAGTCAGCTTTGATGGCTTCAACCTGGATCGACAATTTGACTTCTGGTGCGAAGCCATAAGCGATGCCGTAGTTCAGACCAAAGTCTGTGCGCTTGAATTCTGCTGTCGCATCAGCGCCGCAGACTTCTTTTTTCAGCATCGGATGCTGAACGCATTTGAATTTGTTGATCGTCAATGTCAAAGGCTTGGTCACGCCCAGTAAAGTGAAGTCGCCTTGTACTGATACAGGTGTATCACCGTTGAACTTGATGGATGTACCTTTGTAGGTCGCTGTAGGGAATTGAGCGACATTGAACAGGTCTTTGGACTTGGCATGATCATTCATTTTTTCATGACCAAAATTGATCGATGTTGTATCGATGGTGATGTCGACAGTGCCAGTTTTTGCCGCACGATCCAGCGTGATTTTGCCGCTGTTTTTGTCGAACTTGCCGCGCCATACAGACAGGCCGCCGAAATGATCTGCTTCAAAACTTGGGTAGGTGTGGTTAGGATCAATGGTGTAGCTTTGTGCGAACACCGGAGCAGCGCTCAGAAGTAAAGCGGCAGCGATAACTTGACGTAATTTCATGGTGGAGTCCTTGTTGGTTTGGATGTGATTCAATTGGTTTTATTGCGTTACAACGTGAAACTTAATAACTACTTCATCGGCAACCATGCCGGTGTCTTTCCATTCGCCTTCGCCAATATTGAAAGCAAGGCGTTTAATCGGGAGGCTGCCATCAAATACCTGGCCGCTTCCTTCTTTCTTGACGGTCAGAGGGAAAGTCACATCAAGGACGCGTCCTTTGATCGTGAGTTTGCCGCTAACATCTAATTTGCCGGCAGCGCTTTGCTTCATCGCAGTGGAAACAAAGCTGGCTTTCGGAAATTGTGCTGTATTGAACCATTCTTTTTTCAAGACTTCCTGGTTGTATTGAGGATCGCCGAGATCAAAACTTGTGAGGTCGATTTCGACACTGGCCTTGGAGGCTTCTGGTTTGGCCGCGTCGTAATCAATGTTGGCGCTGAATTTTTTAAACTTCGCATCAACCGGTACGTTCATTTGTTTAAAAATGATGGTGACGGCGCTTTTTGCTGTGTCGAGTTTGACCAGTGCGGCATAGGCAGGAATAGCAATGGCAGTCGCCAGCGCAAGGATCACTGCTGCTGTGCCCGATCTTGATCCTGATATCGATCCCGATGCTGCCGAATTGCGTGTGAATAATGATTTAGTGGTGAACATACTGTTCCTTTTTAATTAGGATAAATGACATCGGATAAAGTTATCGGCCAGGCAGCATGCGTTGCAGCAGGCCGTCTTTGTCGATGAAATGATGCTTGAGCGCCGCGACCACATGCAGTATCACAAGCACCAATAACACATTGGTGAGCAGCTCATGCAGTTCTTTTAATACGGGCTTTAATTCAGGATTGGGACCAATAATCGTAGGTAGTTGTATCAGACCCAGATATACCACGGGATACCCCGCAGCAGACGTGTAGAAGTAGCCTGACAGCGGTACGGCAAACATCAATAGATACAGCACGCCATGCGTCAGGCTTGCTATTTTTTTCTGCCATTCGGGCATGCTGTTAGGATAGGTGGGTGCCTGGCTCAGCAAGCGTGTCAGCAAGCGCAAGGCAACCAGCCCGAGCACGGTTACGCCCAGCCATTTGTGCCAGGAGTAGTATTGCAATTTAGTTGGACTGATTTTCATATCGGTCATGATGGTGCCCAGCGTAAAGGCAGCAGCAATCAAAAGCGCAATCAGCCAGTGAAACGCAATGCTTGCTAACGGGTAGCGTTGTGGTGTGGGCATGACGACTCCTGTCAAAATAGGTTGTGATGAAACTAATTAATTAAATAGTGATTCCATATTAATTAGTTCGCATTAGAACTAATATAGCAAAAAAAGTTCAAGTTTGCAGAGACTGCCCAAAACAAGGTTTTAGAATAGTGTGCTTACTTGAACTTTTCCAGGGGAATTTCAGCTTTTCCCCTGCGACTTTCTGCGGTAAAAATACGGCTTGCCTGACTTATTTTATTGAGCCAGGCCAGTCGCGCAATCTTTAAATTGCCTTGGCTAACTTCGCCGCGATGCCGATGTAATTAGCAGGCGTCATCGCCAGCAACAAATCTTTGGCATCTTGTGGAATTGCCAGGCCAGAGACGAATTCACGCAGAGCGTCTTTTGAGATGCCTTTGCCGCGTGTCAGTTCTTTTAACTGTTCATACGGATTTTCTACGCCATAGCGACGCATCACGGTTTGTACCGGTTCTGCCAGCACTTCCCATGTCGCATCGAGATCTGCCGCCAGACGTTCAGGATTAGTTTCCAGCTTGTTCAGACCGCGCAGGCAGCTATCATAAGCGAGCAAGGTGTAACCGAGCGCAACACCGATATTGCGCAAAACGGTAGAGTCCGTCAGATCGCGCTGCCAGCGGGAGACCGGCAATTTTTCAGATAAATGTTTGAGCAGGGCGTTAGCCAGACCAAGATTGCCTTCGGAGTTTTCGAAGTCGATCGGGTTAACTTTATGCGGCATGGTCGAGGAACCGATTTCACCTGCCTTGGTTTTTTGTTTGAAATAACCGACTGAAATATAACCCCAGATATCGCGGTTGAGATCGAGCAAGATGGTATTGGCGCGGGCAAAGGCGTCGAACATTTCTGCCATATAGTCATGCGGTTCAATCTGGATCGTATAGGGGTTGTAGGTCAGGCCCAGACGCTGTTCGATCACGGCTTTGGAGAAGCTTTCCCAGTCATGCTGTGGGTAGGCGGACAAGTGCGCATTGTAGTTGCCGACGGCACCATTCATCTTGCCGAGGATTTCTACCTGAGCGATACGCTGTGCGGCACGTTGCAGACGGGCGACGACGTTCGCCATCTCTTTACCCAAGGTGGTCGGACTGGCTGCCTGGCCGTGTGTACGTGACAGCATGGGAACGTCTGCATTGTTATGAGCGAGTTCGGTCAGGCGAGCGATGAGGTTTTGCAGCGCTGGCAGCATGACGCCGTCACGTGCATTTTTCAGCATCATGCCGTGCGAGGTATTGTTGATGTCTTCGGAAGTGCAGGCAAAATGAATAAACTCTGCAGCTGATTTCAACTCTTCTGTGATCGCCGCGTCAATGGCTAACTGGCGCGCCGGTAAATGTCCGTAACTGTCTGGCAGAGGCAAGCCGACGGATTCTTTCAGCCAGTATTCGACTGCTTTGACGTCATGGTTGGTGACGGCTTCGATCGATTTGATCCGCGCTGCGTCGTCTTCAGAAAAGTCGCTGACGATTTTATCTAGCAAGGCATTTGCGGCGGATGAAAAAGGGGTGATCTCGGCAAAGCCTGCCTGAGATAACGCTTGCAACCAAGACACCTCAACTTTAACGCGGTGATGCATAAAACCGGCTTCGGACAAAGTAGAGCGCAATGCATTAACTTTGCTGGCGTAGCGGCCATCGAGCGGGGACAGTGCTGAGAGAGTAGAGAGTGTCATGATGTACGGGCAGTGATAAGTGGAAAAAAGAGTAGCAAAAAACAGAGGATCAGCGCAAAAACTGCTAAAGCGATGAAGCAGTCTCTCGCTATACCCAGCGCATTAGCGTCGTTGCCGCACCAGCGCCTGACAATTTTGCGGCAATTATGATAAATAGTTAAATTGCGCAAAATACAACAAAATGTGCAAGTTCCCGATATAATCTGAAACAGCGATTCGAATGGTAAAACGAGGTATTTCTGGCAGATTTATTCTGTTTTTTGCGTGGAATATACGATTTTACCATTAGCCAGCCTCGCTTACACCTGTTCTGGAGCAAGACCGGAAACGGGTTTTACAGGTGGCGATGCTATAATTCGGACGAATAAATCCACAAAGTGCCTATGAAACTGATCGGTTCCCTCGCAAGTCCTTATGTAAGAAAAGTCCGCGTCGTTATGGCGGAAAAGAAGCTTGACTACAGCTTAGTGTTAGAAGATGTCTGGGTGCCAGACACCACAATCCAGCAGTCCAACCCTCTGGGTAAAGTCCCATGCCTGTTAATGGAAGATGGCGGTGCCATGTTCGATTCTCGCGTGATTGTCGAGTACCTGGATACTTTAACCCCGGTTGGCAAACTGATCCCAGTAAATGGCCGCGAGCGCGCAGAAGTCAAATGCTGGGAAGCTCTGGCAGATGGCGTGGCCGATGCGGCTATTTTGATCCGTCTGGAGCGAAATCAACGTCCCGAAGCACAGCAAAGTGCTGCCTGGATAGCGCGCCAGATGAGCAAGGTCACTGAAGGCTTGAAAGCTATGTCCAGCGGTTTGGGCGATACGGCTTTTTGCTCTGGCACGCATTTGACACTGGCGGACGTCAGCGTCGCCTGTACCCTGGATTGGTTATCTTTCCGCTTCCCTGAAATTGAGTGGCGTGGCGACTATCCAAATTTAGCGAAATTGCTCGATAAATTGTCTGAGCGTCCGTCGTTCAAAGACACGGTTCCTCAATAAACAATGCCGGCAATAAGGTGATCTCAGTAATCACTTTGTTTGGTTATTCTGCTGATTGCTTTGCTGCGTAAGCACTGAGTTAAGACAGATGGTAAAAAAGGGATGCAAGCTTATTGGCTTGCATCCCTTTTATTTTGAACTCGCTCTTATGGATTAAATCCGTCAATTAATTAATTAATTAAATTAAATTAAATTAAATTCAAATTGATTAATTAAAACAAGTTCGAACGGATTCTAGTCATTTGAATGAGTTCAAATGATTTCCCTCCGCTACTCGTTATCCAGCATTTGCGCTTGCAAATAGTTTTGCAGACCGATTTTTTCGATTAAGTCGAGCTGCGTTTCCAGCCAGTCGATATGTTCTTCGGTATCGTCGAGTATCAATTGAAACAAATCGCGTGATACGTAGTCACCGGCAGCCTCGCAGGTCGCAATGCCTTCTTTTACGGTTTTTTGCGCAGCACTTTCCAGTTTTAAATCGCAATGCAGCATTTCCGGCGTATCTTCGCCGATCATCAGCTTGTGCAGAGCCTGCAGATTAGGCAGACCGCCCAGCATCAGGATGCGGTCGATCAGTTTGTCGGCATGCTTCATTTCGCCGATGGATTCCTGATATTCCTTTTTAGCTATTTTCTCAAAGCCCCAATGCTTGTACATACGTGCATGCAGAAAGTATTGATTGATCGCACTTAACTCATTTGTGAGCTGCGCATTGAGTAACTTGATTACTTTTGCGTCACCTTTCATGGGAACCTCGGATATGTTGTGGGAAGACTAATGTTCTAGTATAGATGCGGTGGGAGGATATGGGAAATGAAAACCAAACAAAATTGCCTAAGTACCGTTTTACCGGTTACTCAGGCGCGATGTAAGTGATTAATGAGTGATAGGTCTGATGCGTCTGTCAGCTATTCAACGAAAAACTGATCGTTGCTGTCGCCAGCATCATTAAGGGGCGACCGTCTTCAATATGCGGCTTAAACAGGGCGCGCAGAATGGCGATTCGGGCTGCTTCATCGAGGCGATTCGAGCCAGACGACTTTTGGATTTCTACTTTTTCTGCACGGCCTTTTTCATTGACGAGTACGCGTAAGGTAACTTTTCCTTCTTCACCCATACGGCGTGACAGCGGCGGATAGTCTGCTTGTGGAGGCTGAATGTACTCGACCCCCGTGACCAGCTTTGGCGTCGCGACCTGATGGACCGGAGCCTGTACTGGCGGCGTGTTCTCCGCTAAGGCGGCGATTGGCTGCGTCACTGGCGGTGTACTGCTGACCTGGATATTCGCCGTATTGACGACAGGTACGGCAATTTCGGGTGTCGGGACAAATACCGTTGGTGCATTGTTCAGTTTGGGCAGGCTAACACTTGGCTTGACGACCGGAGGCGGTTCAGAGATCTGTACCATACTGACCATGATTTCTTTAGGAATAATTTGTACAGCTTTAACCAGCAATCCATTGGCCAATGCATAGATCAGTGCGATATGCGCGAGCACGATACCCAGGATCGGTAATAAGCGTGTGGTCCGGCGAGCAGAGAACGCCGGGTAATCAAGACTTAATTTAGCGGGACTTAACATGGCAGGACTCAGAACGATATTCATACTCATGCTGCCAGCGCATTATTTTGAAAATGAGGCGTAGCGGGCTGGCGTTGAAAAGTCATTGGCGTTACCGATGCCATGACTGCGTGATGAGCGCTTTGGCTAGCGTTCTGGCATTCGCGCAGAATGCTGCGTGCACAGCTAGCACATTTGCCGCAGCAGGTGCCGACGTCGAGGTGAGTGCGCAAGTCTGCCATCGTGTTTAAACCCGATGCGACCGCATGACGCAGTTTTTTTTCTGAGACATTATTGCAAACACAGACAATCATGCTATTCCTCTAAATCAATTTAATAAGGCCCTGTTCAGGCTGATTTCGCTAATTCACTTCATCCGCTCAATCCGCTTGGTCACGTACTAACGACTACCTGAGACCAGGCGCTCAAACAGACTGACTCGCCCTTGCCGCGATAGGCTGTGCTCGACCAAGATTGCCCACTGCTCGGATAATTGCAGGCATGTTGCTTTGAGTACAGGCCCTAACTCAGGCAGTTCGGCTAAAATTTTCAAGTGCCGTTCAATCACGGAAGCGAGTTTTAAACAAGCACCGTCATCTTTATTTTGTCCTGTGCTGACGGTGTAATGCGACATCAGATGCAGGACCGCTGAAACTAATAATTCTGGTTGATTCGCTTTGGCGGGCGTTTCAAAAAACTCCGGATTCGTGCTAAGCATCAAACTCTCCTGGTGGGTGTCTGGCTCGCTTCGCATGAATTCCGCTTTGCTGGCTACAGTATTCAATCAAACACAATTCTGATGATTCCCTGGTTTGCCGGGATTACCGGCTACGCAGTGAGGATTAATTTATTCAGTTGCGTAACGCGTAGGCGATAAATTTTTCCCTCATGATCAATCTCAACCTCACGCATTTCACGCATCAGTTCCCGACTTTTCAGGCGCGGTATCTGTTTCCCGTCGATGGCCATTTTGTCAGTCATGCTGATCGATGTCAGTGGGGTAGCGCTGTCTGTGGACGTGCTTGCAGTCTTTTCCTGACTGGAAAATTCCGACATCAATTCAGCCATATCTACCTCTTAAATATTAATGAGAACAATTCTTATTTAGATTATTGTGCAAAATCTTTTGCTTTGCAAGCTTTTTTTGATCAAATTATGGGTAGGCGTCTGTGTATCAGCCAGGGCGAAATAGGAATGCCCGATATAGCGCAACTGATCTTAGGAATAAATCTAGGGCGTGGCCGCGCTGCTTATCTCCTGATCTGTCGTTCCAGGCGCTTGTTTTGGCAGTTGGTCGGAAAGCGATATAAGGAGTTTTGAGCACGCAGTATGATTTCTACATGGCCTGATGGAGATAATTCAGGCGCCATTAATTCATTTGCGGAGAATCTTATGCGTCATCCATTAATGTTTGTTACGGCAATCAGTCTGTGCTGTTTAGGCTTGTTAAGTGCGCCAATGGCAAGCTGGGCGGGTTCAGGTGATGCCTCGTCAACGGCCTCAATTAACATCAGTATCAGTAAAGAGCTGCTATCAAAGAATGTGCAGATCGAAAACCGGAAAAGCGATCTGACCTACGCTCTAGTACGCACGGCTGCCGGTGCTGATTCTATTTTTTACTGCGCGTCGGCTGAGATCCGCAGTGTGGATAAGCTGAGATCGGGGCGCAGTGCGGATTTTTTATGGTTTAAGCAAAATGGCAAAAGTTATTTGATTCAGGATGGCACTTTGATCGGCAAGGCGAATGAGGCGCTCAAAGAGCTGGATCAGACCAGTCGTCAGATGAACCAACTTGGGCTGGAAATGGGAGCCGATGGCGTCAGCATGGGAGCGCTAGGGATTAAGATGGCAGCCACTGTATTCCAAAGCGAGACCGCCAAAAAAATGGATGCGCTAGGTAAAAAAATGGACGAAATGGGCAGGCAGATGGACGAGCGTGGCAAGAAGATGGATGCGTTGGGTAAGCAACAAGAAGCCAGCGCACTCAGTGCAGAACCGGTCATACGCAGTATTTTGCAAGAGGCAGTCAGTGCTGGTAAAGCGACCGCTATATAACAGCAGCGCTACCTATGCCGAAGAGTAATTTCTACTACCGGTAGTATCGAGATCGCGGACAAGCAATGACGGCATTATCGGATGCAATGTTTGTCCGCGATTGTTTAAGGATTCATTGGTTTCGGTGTATTACCCATCATCTCGCCCATGCGGACAGGACCGGCAGCTTGCCACGCAGGGTTGAAATCCACCGTGTTTTCTGGGAATAGCAGAACGACGGTCGAGCCTAATAAGAAGCGCCCCATTTCTTCGCCTTTTTTAAGAACGATAGCCTGGTCCTTGTAGTGCCATTCCCGGATTTGCCTAGTGCGCGGCGGATTGACAATGCCATGCCAGACGGTCGCCATACTGCCGACGATCGTCGCACCCACCAGTGTCAGTACAAACGGGCCGTTCGCTGACTCAAACACACAAACGACGCGCTCATTACGCGCAAATAAGCCTGGAACACCACGAGCGGTAGTCGGATTGACGGAGAACAGATCACCGGGAACATAGATCATTCTGGTCAGGCGACCATCACATGGCATGTGAATACGGTGGTAATCACGCGGACTCAGATAAATGGTCGCAAAACTGCCTTTATGAAAGTAGGCTGCCAGTTCCTTATCGCCGCCGACTAAGGCAGTAACAGAATAATCATGTCCCTTCGCCTGAAAGATCTGACCTTGCGCAACCGGGCCAAACTGGCTGATCGCGCCATCAACGGGACAGACCATATCGGCGCTCGCTAATGGACGGGCATCCGGGCGCAGTGCGCGCGTAAAGAATTCATTGAAGCTGGCATAGCTGGCGATGTCCGGATTAGCGGCCTCGTTCATATCGACCTGATATTTACCGACGAACCAGCGTATGAGTTTGGTCGTCAGATGACCTGCTTTAGCATCAGCAATCAGGCTGCCAAATTCAGTCAGTGCCTTTTTCGGCATTAAGTATTGGGGTAATACAGCGAGGCGATCAGACACGATAAATCAATCCAATTAAAGAAGTGCAAGGATTATAGCGGTGACTGAGCGGAATGTGAGCGTAATCCGGGGTTAACCCGGATTTTCTATTAGGCCTCTATCACTTTGTGGAAAACCTAAGCGGCATAAGATAATTGAAGGAGCAACGCCATCGCTATTTACGTGTAAGCGCTACAGCGGCTGATGCGCGCAATCAATGCTTTACGATGAATGTCTTGCTGAGTGTCGTACGCTGAATGTCACACGTTTGTATTAGATCTGCTGCATGATGTTGCCAAGGCCTTGATGGGCATCGATAGCCGCTGATCGGGAGTGCATCACCATGTAACCTATGTACATATGTTTTGGCTAATTGGTTTTTAGCTAAAATCTATTGGATATTTAAAATTCATAGTGATATGCTTCGACTCAATGTGACTAAACAGGATTGTTTTAGCCACTCTTTACACCACCATTCAGGAGAAAGTTATGAAAACTGTAGGTCAAAAACTCGACGCGTTCAGCGTACCAGCAGCCAAGCCAGGTTTTAATCATCATGAGGAAAACGGCGTATCCGCTTTCGAAACAATCACTGAAGCCTCTTTCCCGGGTAAATGGAAAATCATTTACTTCTATCCAAAAGATTTCACTTTCGTTTGCCCGACCGAAATCGTTGAATTCGCTAAATTGACAAAAGATTTCGCCGATCGCGACGCTATTTTGATGGGCGGCTCTACCGACAATGAATTCTGCAAATTGGCATGGCGCCGTGAACACAAAGATCTGGACAAGCTGAATCACCACGCGTTCGGTGATGCTACAGGCTCTTTGGTTGATATGTTGGGTGTACGTGATGTGAACGCAGGCGTGGCTTTGCGTGCGACTTTCATCGTTGATCCAGACAATGTCATTCAACACGTTTCGGTGAACAATCTGAACGTCGGCCGTAACCCGACAGAAATCTTGCGTATTCTGGATGGTTTGCAAACAGATGAACTGTGCCCATGCAATCGCACCGTTGGTGGTTCTACACTGTAAATTTGACGCGGACATTGTGTTATGTCCAGATCAATGACGAAAACCCGCCTCGGCGGGTTTTAAAATCACGAAATGATAGGTAAATACTATGGAATTCTTAAATTCAATTAAAGACCTTATTCCTGATTATGCGAAAGATATCCGTCTGAATATCGATGGCACGATTGCTCGCTCTAGTCTCGAAGGCAATGATGCCGTCGGTGTTGCGCTGGCTGCGGCATTCGCTGCAAAAAGTAAGGTCATCATCGATGCAATCAAAGGTAGCGGCGCGATCTCGACCGAAGAAATTCATGCGGCCTTAACGGCATCCGCTTTGATGGGGATGAATAATGTCTGGTATCCGTTCGTTGAAATGGCAGACGATGCCGATCTCAAAACCCAGGCGGCGCAATTACGCATGAATGCGTACGCGACAAACGGTGGTGTTGATAAGCGGCGTTTTGAAATGTATGCGCTTGCCGCATCGATCGTTGGTAAATGCCATTTCTGTGTGAAATCGCATTTTGAATTGTTGAAAAAAGAAGGAATGTCGACCGTGCAGTTGCGTGATGTTGGCCGTATCGCTGCGGTGGTCAATGCGGCAGCACAGGTGATCGCTGCAGAATAATTGTTCTTTGTTTCTTTCTGCAAAAGTATGTAAAAACGGCAGCCAGTGAGGCTGCCGTTTTGCTTGCTACGCCCGAGATTCAACCTTCAACCTTCACATTCAACATGTCAGACGCTGGGTGAATGACTTCTTGCATGTCTTTTACTTATCACCACCACGGCTGCCAATGTTCAGGAAAGGAATCGCGCCACCGGTGGTTGTCGGTAAGCGACCATCCCACTTCTCTATCGCTTTTGCCTGATTCTCAGTCTCGCGCAAACGTAGTAATTCTGGCGTCACCTGCTGACGTTGCAGAGCTAAGGCTTCTGCTTCAGCGCGGGCGCGGGAGATTTTTTGTTTCGCTTCGACTTCGATTCTTTGCAGGTCGCGTTCCGCTTTCATCTTCAATTGATCTGCTGTTGTCTTCGCCTCGATCGCTTCGTTAAAGGTTTTGCTAAAGTTGAAATTGACGATGGAGAATTCATCGACGACCAGACCGTGGCGGGCCATCCGTTCGCGTAATGCGAGGATGATTTCATCACGGACTTGTGAGCGGCGTGAGATCAGCTCTTCGGCAGTGAAGCGTGCGGTAACGGCTTTCACCGCTTCTTGCACGCTAGGGATAATGATGCGCTCACCTGCCTCATTACCGAGGTCGCGATACACTGATACGACAGCGTCCGGACGGATGTGATAATTGATCGCAATCTTGGTGTGTACCGTTTGCAAATCTTTGGAAGCGGCATCGCCGTCGCCTTCGCCTTTCTGGATCGCGACAGAGACACGGTGCATGCTTTGTGCTATCGGCCAGACGAAGTGAATACCCTCGCTATACACTTCGTCCGACGGTTTGCCGAAGGTCGTCAATACCCCGCGATAACCTGCCGGGATCGTGGCGAAAGGTGAGAGCGAAAACAGCAGGATGAGAGCAATGACCAGCGCAATAATTTTGGGCAGCTTTTGTGCAAGCATGATGGGTTTACCTTGTTGTTTGAATGAAAACAAGGCAAGTGTAGTAGCTGGCTGGTGTTTGTGCCAGTGAAATCCTGCGGTAATCGGTGATGGAATTCACCATCACGCTGATGCAGATTTATGCCGGTATTGCTCGGCACGGACGACATCCAACACATCGCAACATCGATGCGTCAGCGCGAATCATGTGGGATGATCAGACAGGATGATCAGACAGGATGATCAGACGGTGATTTTTTTGTCGTATCTTCGACGGGCGTTGATTTGCGTGAACCTGAATTTGGCTCCTGATACATCCATGGCAGCATGAATTTTGTCATCTCTGACGCAGCGTGCACTGGTGATTTGGCTTGATGCGCGACGGCGCTGCAAATAGCTTCGATCAGACAGAGAGCCGCACCTTCGGAATTCGGTGACAGCTGACGACGGGTTTGCGCGTACAAGGTCAGATTTGCAATCGATGCCAGCGGCGAGCTGGGGGCATCGGTCAGTGCCAGAATTGGTACACCTTTTTCCCGGACCTGCTGCAACAGCGTGATCACATCTTCGGCATAGCGCGGGAAGGTAATGCCAATCACCAGATCACGTTCGGTGTATTTAAATAACTGACGTGCCACATGCGATGGTCCGCCCGAGCCTATCGTGGATTGTATGGTCTGGCAAAACGGATCCAGCCCGTGCGCCATCAGTCCACCGAGAAAAGCACTTGCGCCATAACCAACGATATAGATGCGCTCGGCATTCAAAATCATTTTAACGGCCTGATTGCAGACATCGGGCACCAGGGAGCGACGCGTCGCCTCCAGATTATTCAAATCTTCATTCAGCGAGCCGGCAATGATTTCGGTACTGGTTGCGGGACGTTGTACTTCGCTGCGTAATTTATCAATCGGCGCCAGCATCGCTTCAAAACCACAGACCAGTTCTGCGCGGAATTGCGGATAGCCTTCAAAGCCCAGTGCGCGGGCAAAGCGGTTTGCTGTTGCAACCGAGATCCCGACGGCATTTGCCAGTTCATCAATCGACATGGTTGCTGAGCGAAAGACATTCGATAACACGTAGTCGGCAGTTTTTCTGTGCGCCTTGGACAGGTGCATATACACCTTGCCGATGCGGGTATTAACCGTACCACCTAGTGCTTGGTTATCGAATCGATTCATGATCGGTGGCAATCTAAAGGAGAGGAGTAAGGATTAATCGGCAAGTAAAATGTAAATATAATTTCATCGTTTTAAATTGTAAAGAAATAAAACGCATCAAAAAAATGCTGAAATTTTATGCAGCATCGTATTTGCTATTTTATCTCATCAAATTTGAATGAAATTGGGTGACTGCCAAGAATATCGGGTTTCTATCGAGTTTTATTTTGAAATATCATCTCGTTACTCAATTTTGTTAGTAAAAAGATGAAGAAATGCAATCTTAGGCGATGTCGCAAAAGATTACTCTCGTCCATATACCTACCCTAGTATATTTTCTATCACTAATAAAGACGTGCGGAGTCGGGTAGGTTTTGTATGAAAATAGGGGGAGTATATTTATTTGATGGGATGGAAAGATTCCGCCTGAGCCAGCGGCCAGTAGGTGGCGAACACCTCCGGCATGCGACTAAGCTGGCTGGGATCCAGTAGCTCGCCAGCGTCCAGATACGGCAGCAGGCTAGATACCAGTTTGACTTGATTACCCGAAACGCGGCGTACCAGATGATAGGGTTTGAGTTCTGCCGGATGATGTAAGCCTGTTGCGGCGATCAGTTCGGCCAGCGCTTTCAGGGTATTTTGATGGAAATGCGCAACACGTTCTGCCTTGTCGGGAATGAACAGGGCTCGTTGACGCAGCGGATCCTGGGTTGCCACACCAGTCGGGCATTTGCCGGTATGGCAGCTTTGTGACTGAATGCAGCCGAGCGCAAACATGAACCCGCGGGCCGAATTGCACCAGTCGGCGCCTAGCGCGATCGTACGGGCGATATCGAACGCGGTAATGATTTTGCCGGAAGCGCCGATTTTTACTTTGTCGCGCAGGTTTGTGCCGACCAGCGTGTTATGTACGAGCAGCAAGGCTTCTTGCAAAGGCACGCCGACGTGATCGGTGAACTCCACCGGTGCCGCACCGGTGCCGCCTTCTCCGCCGTCAACCACGATAAAGTCAGGTGTGATACCGGTTGCCAGCATAGCTTTGACAATCCCGAAAAATTCCCATGGATGACCGACAGCAAATTTAAAGCCAGTCGGTTTGCCGCCGGACAGTGTGCGTAGTTTATCGATAAATTGCAGCATTTCTACCGGAGTAGAAAATGCTGAGTGCGATGCCGGTGATACGCAATCGGTACCTGCCGGGACGCCGCGAGCTTCAGCGATTTCTATCGTCACTTTGGCACCTGGCAGCAAGCCGCCGTGGCCTGGTTTGGCGCCTTGTGACAATTTCAGTTCTATCATTTTGACCTGAGCCAAAGAGGCGCTGGCGACGAAGCGTTCTTCAGAAAAACTACCGTCTAAATTGCGACAGCCAAAATAACCGGAACCGATTTCCCAGACCAGATCGCCACCGGGCTCATCGCCGCTCTCGGGCTTGTGATAGCGGCTGATGCTTCCTTCGCCCGTGTCATGCATGAAGCGGCCTTTTTGGGCCCCTTGGTTCAGTGCGCGAATGGCATTCGCTGACAAGGCGCCAAAGCTCATTGCCGAGATATTAAACACGCTGGCAGAATAGGGCTGCGGGCGATCCGCGCCGATCGTGATACGGAAATCGTGGCTATCTATTTTGCTGGGGGTGATCGAATGATTGATCCATTCATAGCCCGATTGGTAGACATCAAGTTGCGTACCGAAAGGGCGCTTATCTAATTCTTGCTTGGCACGCTGATACACAATCGAGCGCTGATTACGGGAGAAAGGATTGGCAGCGGTATCCTCCTCTAAAAAATACTGACGTATTTCAGGACGGATTGATTCAAAGAAAAAACGAAAATGCGCAATGATGGGGTAGTTGCGTAAGATGGAGCGTTTGGTTTGCAGCAGGTCGGCAACGCCGATTGCCGTGATGCCACCAGAAAGTGCTACCAGCCACCAGCCTGCGTGAAATAGATAGGCAATGAACATCGACAACAAAAACACAAAGCTGGCAATGATCAAAGTCAGGTAGCGCGCAACATGCATGGTGTTCTCCGTTGATAAGCGGGTGATGGTATCCCCCGAGTGTACAACGGTGCGCGCGGATCAAGCTAGTATCAAATACTGGGACTGTCTCTGATGGTTGACATGAGCTTTGGCGGAATCAGCCTGATAAGCTCGGCAAATGGATGCCGGGCACAATACCGAACGCGGACAGAATAATCACAATCAATAAGATGATGAATAGTACGCGTACGACTTGTGCCACCGGTGAGGGTAGGGGAAGTAAGCCAACCAGCCACCAGATTAGTCCAAATACCACCAGATAAATAATAAGATTGATGAGCATTGTCATAGGATTTCCTTTGTGATTTTGTAATAGCGCGACAATGTGGCTGTTGTCGCTTATGTTGTTGTGTTATTCGTGTTGTTCCGTACTATTTTTGTCTTTGCATGCCATGTGATGACGCGCAAAAATTTTTTAGAAATCCTCCGGAGAGGATTTCTTGCCTCTGACAATCTGAGCGGATTTATTTAGGCACGACGATAACGGTGTCGCCGGGTTTGCCGGGCGTTCCTGGCTCACCTTTAGCACCCGCATCGCCTTTATTGCCATCGTAGCCAGGCATGCCTTGAGCGCCGCTGGCGCCGGTAGCTCCCGTCGCACCGACAGACGCTGGCGCTCCGGTCTGACCTGCCGCGCCAGTGGAACCTGTTGCACCCGTTGCACCAGCAGGGCCGGGTACTGCGACCGGAACCTGAACCACAACCGGCGGAGCCTGACGTTCACAAGCGGATAAAGTCACAGTGCCAAGCAGGGCCAATAATAAAATCGGATATTTCATGATAAGTACCTCAATGTAAAAATAGTTGAGAAGCAAACATTCCCGCATTGGCATGGAAAAAAGCCCGGACAGCAGCGGAGTGGTTGACTAAAGTGAGTGTCAGCAGATCACCGGATCGTGTGGTGGCGATGCATTAGGGGTATTAGATGTATTGCTTAGCCGATCCGGTCATACAAACACACCGCATCATGCCTGCTTCATTTGTGATGATCTGTTTGCTAGCGCACAGATTGCCACTTACCATTTCATGATTAACTGACTCTGGATTGAGCTCAGACCGCATCGGGCGAGATTGCTTAAACGAGGAATAGATATATTTTTTGGAGAGCAGACTTGGGATGGATTTGTTGTCGCCTGAAAATAGCGCTGATATCTAAATGTATCTGCATATATATCTAGATATATTCACATATTTAATATACTCGTAAGGAGTATATTTTTTATGCCTCCATAAACGTTGCGGATTAAGGTTGATTTTATAAAAAATAAGGGGAGTATATTTATTACGCTCCCCCCAAAGAAGCTGCTCGGCTCTTGCTATATCGTATCCTTGAGGTCATTTTTTTGCACAAGTGTTTGACCGCACTTGCCACTTGCTCCCCTTATCCGGGGGCAAGCTAAAACGCCTGCTCCAGCATTAACTTGACGCTGCTCAATCCCGATGTCGTTGTCGTTGATTGACGAGCCATCTGTATATCCTGATAGCGGGCAATTTCCAGTTTATTTTGGGGGAACAGATTCGTCAGCGACAATCGCAGTTGCGTTTGTTTTGCCAGACTCCATGCCGCATATAAATCCAGTGTCCGGTTATTGCCTGTCATGCCGCTCAGGGTGGATGAGTTGCGGACATTGCCGCCGCGCTGATAGCTGAGATTGCCGCCGAGCGTGAGTTGATGATCCCATTTGTAATCGAGTGCGAGGTTGGCGCTGAGCGGTGTTTGCTGGTCGAGGCGATTGTCGGGGCCTGGGATTTGATCGACGCTGGACCAGTTGCGATTCAGATTGGCACGCAGATCAATGGCAGGTGCCTTGCTCATGAGGCTTTGTAGTGGCAACTTGATTTCCAGCTCGATGCCGTGCACTTGTGCCTTGCCACTATTGGTCGGGGTACTGGTCCAGACGGTGTTTTGTTGCGTTACTTTATCTAGAATCACGTCGTCAATTTTACGTGCAAACATACTCACGCTGAACAAACCGCCTTGTCCGAAATACTGTTCAAACGCGGCGTCCAGACCCCATGCGAGTTCCGGGCGCAACTGCGGATTGCCCTGGTTATCAGGATTGATCGCGCTGTTATTGTTATCGACGGTGTAGCGACGCGGGATCAGACTTGTGGTCGTCGGTGCTTTATAAGTGCGCGTCAGCGCCAGCCGGAATTGCTGCGTTTGTCTGGCGTTGGCGGCGTCATCACTGAGTTTCCACACACTTTGCAGCAAAGGGCTGAAGACGCTGGATTGATTATGTACCTGACTCAGGACATTGCCAGTGGTTGTGGTCTGCAACCCCTCCCAGCGTAAGCCCAGGGCAGCACTTAACTGGCGGCTGATTTCCCATTCATCTTGTACAAATAAGGCAAGGCGCCTGACATTCGACTGATAGGCTTCATTGCTATCCGCAGTACCTTGCCCCTGCGCATCGCTCATATGCTCAATACGATTTTCGTCGCGACGTATCAGGCTGCCATCCCAGCCTAACACCAAGGCATGATGATCAATATATGGTGCGGTGTATTTGCCGCTGAATGTCGCGGTCTGGTCATCAATGCCGGAAACGACTTCGTGTCGCTCTAACAAAGCCTGTTGTGCGGACATCCCTTTAAAATCAAAATAGGTATGCCGGTGACTGATGTTGAGTCCCACACTCGTTTCTATCCTGGCGCTGTCGGATAATTTACGTCGCCAGTTCAGGTTGCTGCGCAAGGCATTGGTATACGCATCCCAACTGCCGGTATTGTTCGGGAATTCAGACAGCGTACCGGTTGTGCTGATCTCATGCCGCTCTTTGACATTATTGATGCGGCTGCTGCTGAGAAAACTTTGGGAGGTTAGGGTGTCGTCTTCTGAAAACGTCCAGACCAGACGTGGCGCAACACTCAATTCATCCTTGGTAAAACGTTCTTCCAGATTGGCGTGTCGTTGCAGATTCATCGATGCGATCTGACCGCTACCTGTTTCGTCCTGAGTGGACGGTGTTATCCGCTGCTGATGTTGTAATGTTCCGGCAACGGTATAAGCCAGCGCCCCTCGTCGATCAGCTAATTGCAGTGACATAGTTGGTGAAATCTTGCCATTGCTGCTGGTGACGCCGATTTTGAGATCGTGCTGTGGTTTTTTGACGTTGCTTTTCAGGATAATATTAATCGTCCCGGCAATTGCCTGCGTGCTGAATTCTGCCGTCGCACTGCGCAAGACTTCAATACGCTCAATCAAATCGGGCGCGATACTATCGACTAAAAAGCCTTGCGGCGTCGCTTCGCCGTTCAGCAAAATTTGGGTATAGCCATTTCCCAGCCCCCGCATCTGTAAAGCACCTGTGCTGCTGAAACCTAAACCAGGCACCCGTTTGAGCACATCACTGAGATTACTGTCGCCATAGCGCGCGATGTCTTCCTGATTGACGATGGCCTTGCTGGCGGTTGCCTGCTTGCGTTCGTCCAGTACGCTATGCGCACCGCGCACCTCGACGCTATGTAAAGGTTCTTTATTGGTATTGGCAGCGCCGTTCTCGTCCGCTGCAGTTGCGCTCAATACGCTGGACGATGTCAGCGCACACAGCGCTAAACGGGAAAAGGTAAGCAGGGATGAAGTAGAAGATGACAAACAGGATGGCAGACAGGATGGCATACGAGCAAGCTGATTTTTTTGAGATGCGGCACTATAGCGAAAAAGTGCCGGTGCGTGTCAAAAGAAACAAGCATGCCAGCTCGCCATGAGCGGCATAACCCATGCATTTAACTCGCTGCCTAGCTTGCCGTCGCACCACTGATAATCCCGCCACCCAGACACACATCGCCAGCATATAAAACCGCCGATTGACCTGGCGTTACCGCCCATTGGGCGACGTCGAAATGTAAGGCGAAGCTGTCGCTTTGTGTTTGTAGCGCGCAGGCGATGTCTGCCTGGCGGTAGCGAGTTTTTGCCGAAAGCTGGATCTGGTCTGGTGCCCGTCCGGCGATCCAGCTATTTTGTCCGGCTTCTAATGCGGAGGACAGCAACCATGGATGATTATGACCTTGCACGACGTACAGCGTATTGCTAGCGATATCTTTTTTAGCGACATACCAGGCATCGCTGCTGCCATCGGCATTTTGGTGTGATTTTATGCCGCCGATACCTATCCCTTTACGCTGACCCAAAGTATAAAAACTCAAGCCGACATGTTGGCCGACGGTCTCGCCTTCCGGTGTTTTCATGTCGCCGGGTTGATACGACAGATAACGGTTTAAAAATTCACGGAAAGGACGTTCGCCGATAAAGCAGATGCCGGTGGAATCTTTTTTCTTGGCATTCGGCAGTTGCAGTTGTTCTGCAATTTTGCGCACGTCAGTTTTTTGGATTTCACCTAATGGGAAGAGTGTCTTGCATAATTGCGCCTGATTAAGGCGATGCAGGAAATAGCTTTGATCTTTGCTAGCGTCGAGGGCTTTGAGTAACTGGAATTCACCGTTGACCTCACGAACGCGTGCGTAATGACCAGTGGCAATGTAATCGGCACCGAGCTTCATCGCATGGTCGAGAAAGGCTTTGAACTTAATTTCTGCGTTGCACAGCACGTCCGGATTCGGGGTGCGACCTGCCTGATATTCGCGCAGGAACTCGGCGAATACGCGGTCTTTATACTCCGCCGCAAAATTCACTGCTTCGATATCGACGCCGACCACGTCAGCCACGCTGACGGCATCAATCCAGTCTTCGCGGGTCGAGCAATATTCTGAGTCATCGTCATCTTCCCAGTTCTTCATGAAGAGACCGATGACTTCATAACCCTGTTCTTTGAGCAGCCATGCGGAGACGGAGGAGTCAACGCCACCGGACATGCCTATTACTACGCGTTTCTTTGCCATGCTGTACTTCTCTTTCTTATTTCTTATTCGTGGTCTTGCTTAATTATGCTCAGAATCGGGTTTCGTGGTGCTGATGTCTAATGCAGACGGATGCGTGTAGAGCAGCGACAGCGGCGCACGTTGACCTGCCAGATAGTCGTTCACACATTGCATCACCAGAGGGCTGCGATGGCGCTCCTGTGATGCGAGCAATTCTGCATGACTCATCCAGACCGTACGCAAAATTCCATGATCCAGCGCGCGCTGATACAGTCGCCCCAACTCGCCGCTAAAAGCAAAGCGCAAATAGGTCACCTGTTCGCCAGTTTTTGGCGACACATAGCGTGACAGATACGTCCCGATTAACTCTGTCGGCGTGAAATCGTGTGCGGTTTCTTCCAGCGTTTCACGGCTCACAGCTTGTTGCAGGGTTTCGTCTGGATCAAGATGACCGGCCGGCTGGTTGATCCTTACGCCGTCTTCGGTCTCTTCTTCTATCATTAAAAATCGGTCGTCACGCGCAATAATGGCAGCAACTGTGACCGAGGGTTTCCAAATTGTGGACATAGCTTCTTTCAATAAGTCCGGTATTTTACTTTGCCATCAAATATTGTGTGGCAAAGCAGCAAATCTGATGCCGAATTAGCTAATGCGAATTTTATCTATGGGCAGTTTTCATGATGAATTAACAGCAAACAGTTTTGCCGGAAAAGACGTATTAAATTTGGCTGTTTTATGGATAAAGCCTTATTTCAAGCGGGTTTTCATGCTAGTGTAGCAAACGCAATTTGCCCGCTATTGGTGCAAATACAAGGCAGTCTTTGCTAGAAAAAGCAGAAAATAGAACGGTTGTGCTAAAAAACATTTTGCGTGTAATATCGTTGTCGAATATCAAATGTAAGATTCGGGTAAGGATTCCGGCGGCTGGAGCAAGCACCGCGAGGTCTGGAATTGCCTGAATTTTGCATAGTCTGATAAAAAATTATTGAGGGTCGAGTCTTGAGCCCGTGCGACTAATTTAAAACAAGCAACCAAGGAGCAAACCTATGAGAATCGGCATCCCCGCCGAGTCACGGCCGGGCGAGACGCGTGTAGCGGCGACCCCAGAGACCATTAAAAAATATGTGACGGCCAAACATCAGGTCATCGTGCAATCCGGTGCCGGTATTGCAGCCAGTATCACGGACGAAGCTTATCAGGCAGCAGGTGCGCAGATCGGTACTGCGGCTGAAGCGTTTGGTGCCGAACTGGTGCTGAAAGTCAGGGCGCCAAGTGCAGATGAACGTGCCATGATCAAATCCGGTACGGTGCTGGTCGGCATGCTCAATCCGTTTGATACAGAGAATATTGCAGCGATGGCGGCACACGGTATTTCTGCGTTCGCACTTGAGGCAGCACCGCGCATTACCCGTGCACAGTCGCTGGACGTGCTCTCTTCACAAGCAAATATCGCTGGCTACAAAGCAGTCATGCTGGCCGCGAATACCTATCAGCGCTTTATGCCCATGCTGATGACCGCTGCCGGAACCGTCAAAGCCGCTCGCGTCCTGATCATGGGCGTTGGCGTTGCGGGTTTGCAGGCAATCGCGACGGCAAAACGTCTGGGAGCCGTGATTGAGGCATCGGATGTACGCCCGCCGGTGAAAGAGCAAGTTGAATCTCTGGGGGCAAAATTTATCGACGTCCCTTACGAGACGGATGAAGAGCGCGAAATCGCTAAAGGCGCCGGCGGCTATGCCCGTTCGATGCCCGCCGCATGGATGGAACGTCAGGCGGCGCTGGTGCATGAGCGCGCCAAGCAAGCCGATATCATCATCACGACGGCGCTGATCCCTGGCCGCAAGGCACCGGTTTTGATTTCCGAAGACACGGTCAAAGCAATGAAGCCCGGTTCCGTGATTGTCGATATGGCGGTCGAGCAAGGTGGCAATTGTCCATTGTCCGAACTGAATAAAACCGTCACCAAATACGGCGTGCATATTATCGGTGAACCTAATCTGGCCACGCTGGTTGCGGCTGATGCATCTGCCTTATATGCCCGCAACGTACTGGATTTTTTAAAACTGATCATCGATAAAGACGCCGCTCTGGCGATCAATAAAGACGATGAAATCGTCGTCGCGACTCTGGTGTGCGCAGGCGGTGAAGTTTTACGAAAATAAGACCAGACATTCGTCAGCGGTCATTATGTGACGTAGTGCAGCTAAAGAAATTTAGCCAGAATTTTTTAGTAAATGTAATTGAAAGAAGAACGACCATGCAAAGAAATATGCTCCGCGCCAAAATTCATCGCGCATCTGTGACCCAGTGCGATCTCCACTACGAAG
Organism: Undibacterium sp. Rencai35W; assembly: GCF_049340185.1. Classification (NCBI taxonomy): domain Bacteria; kingdom Pseudomonadati; phylum Pseudomonadota; class Betaproteobacteria; order Burkholderiales; family Oxalobacteraceae; genus Undibacterium; species Undibacterium sp. Rencai35W. Next base: position 358,739 of record NZ_JBMPPC010000002.1, on the reverse strand, counting down.
GTTCGTGTGGTATTGATGAAAATCTGCTCGATGCTGCCGATATCAAGGAGCACGAACAGATTGAGCTTTATAACGTTAACAACGGCGAACGCTTCTCTACCTATGTCATTAAAGGCAAACGTGGGAGCGGAGAAATCTCGTTGAACGGCGCAGCAGCGCGTCGGGTACAACTCGGTGATTTGATGATCATCTGCACTTATGCTCCGATGAGTGATGAAGAGGCGAGTAACTTTAAGCCGAAAGTCGTTTTCGTCGATGGCAAGAATCAAATTACCAGTCTTAAAGAATATTAATCCCGACGGTTTACTTTGCATGTCTCACCCAAATAAAGAAAAGAGAGGACATCATGGAAGTTAGTCACACCCTCACCAACCTGATCATTTTTGTACTGGCGATTTATGTCGGTTACCACGTGGTCTGGACGGTTACACCGGCATTGCACACACCGTTAATGGCTGTGACCAATGCTATCTCCGCCATCATTATTGTTGGCGCGATGCTAGCTGCCGGACTGACCGAAGGTCTGCTGGCACAAGTCATGGGCACAGCGGCAGTTGCACTGGCGGCGGTCAATGTATTCGGCGGGTTTCTGGTCACCCAGCGTATGCTGGAAATGTTCAAGAAAAAAGAAACCAAGGCCAATGCAAACAGCGCTAAGGAGCACAAATAATGAGTATGAATCTGGTTACGATGTTGTACCTGATCGCCTCGGTGTGTTTCATTCAGGCGCTCAAGGGCTTGTCGCATCCGTCGACGGCACGACGTGGTAATGCTTTCGGCATGATCGGTATGGCAATTGCGGTTGCCACCACGGTTGCGCTGATCGTTAAGCTAAAAAATGAATCAGCTGGCTCTGGCCTCGGTTATGGACTGGTCATTCTTGGTGTCGTCGTCGGTGGTGGTATTGGTGCAACCCTGGCGAAGCGTGTTGAGATGACCAAGATGCCTGAGCTGGTCGCTGCGATGCATTCGCTGATCGGTCTGGCAGCGGTGTGTATTGCGGTGTCGGTAGTGGCTGAACCATGGATTTTTAATATCACCACGCGCGACGCGGCAATTCCTTTTGGTAACCGTCTGGAATTGTTTATCGGTACGTTTGTCGGTGCGATTACGTTCTCGGGTTCGGTGATTGCGTTCGGTAAATTGTCGGGTAAATACAAATTCCGTTTGTTTCAGGGCGCACCGGTCAGTTTTCAGGGCCAGCATTTTCTGAACCTGATACTGGCGATTGCGATGCTTGGTCTGGGGCTGATTTTTTGTTTCGCGCCAGGTAATGCGCCGGCATGGTTGCCATTTGTCTTGATGACAGCCATTGCTTTTATCCTTGGCGTATTGATCATCATCCCTATCGGTGGCGCGGATATGCCGGTCGTCGTGTCGATGCTGAATAGTTATTCGGGCTGGGCGGCAGCGGGTATCGGTTTTTCGCTGAATAATTCGATGCTGATTATCGCGGGCTCTCTGGTGGGTTCCTCGGGAGCGATCCTGTCTTACATTATGTGTAAGGCGATGAACCGGTCTTTCTTTAATGTCTTGCTGGGTGGTTTCGGCGGTACGCCGACTGAAGCGGCAGCGGCTGGGCAGGCGCAGCGTAACGTGAAGTCCGGTTCTGCCGACGACGTTGCTTTCTTGTTGGGTAATGCGGAGACGGTCATCATCGTTCCGGGCTATGGTTTGGCGGTGGCACGTGCTCAACATGCGCTGAAAGAATTAACTGAAAAACTCACACACAAAGGGATCACCGTCAAATATGCAATCCATCCCGTGGCAGGGCGTATGCCTGGTCACATGAACGTCTTACTGGCAGAAGCCGAAGTACCGTATGACCAGGTTTTTGAGATGGAAGATATCAACAGCGAATTTGGTCAGGCCGATGTGGTGCTGGTATTGGGTGCGAATGACGTGGTCAATCCAGCGGCCAAAGATCCCAAATCACCGATCGCCGGCATGCCGATTCTCGAAGCTTACAAAGCGAAAACTGTCATCGTCAACAAGCGCTCCATGGCCTCGGGTTATGCTGGTCTGGACAATGAATTGTTCTACATGGATAAAACCATGATGGTGTTCGGCGACGCGAAAAAAGTGATCGAAGATATGGTGAAAGCAGTTGAATAGCGACTAGCTTCAGGCCAAACAAAAAACCACCCTCAACATCAGGGTGGTTTTTTATTACGGCTCTGTTTATTGCACCCGGCATGCAGACATCAAGAGATCTGTATGTAATTACTTAATCATTAAATCTGACAGGTTGCATAAACCACGCAATTAGGCTGAAGAGCAGCATCAATCCCGCGATCCAGCACAGGCTGCGCCAGGGTTTTCCGCCTGTTCTGAGGATATCAAAACTTTCAATAAATACCGTTTCGCAAGCGCCGTTGCCGGTGTCTGTGCGGGTGATGCTGGTGCCGCGCTTAAATGCAAAACCGTGATGATGTGAGTACTCCGCAAGCTGGCCGCGAAAATGAATCTGGTCGCCTACTTGCACGCTGCGCATGAGCTTGGCGAGTTGCGGATTATCGGTTAGCAGATGATTATTTGAAATTGCCGTCTGATCGAAAGCCGCAAACGCCTCATTCGAATTCGTACTGAAATTGCAGGTGAACTGACCACTGGAGAAATTGATATCTGCGTATGAACCGCTGCGGACGTTATTACCCCAGACGACGCAGAGATCAACAATATTCAGGCTATCATTCCACTCGCGATGCAAGTAATCCCACCAGGTGTTGGCATCATGTTTGCTGACGACCAGACCTGTTAAATCATAGTGATAAAGCGGCTGGACCTGATAAGTGATGCCATGTGATTCTACGGAAAACGCCGCTTGTTTTAGCGGTGTTTGAATAGGCTCTTCAAGCAATGACGAAGAGAGTTCCGTCGCCGGTGGCAAGGCATGCATACGCCATAGCGAAACGCCTAACAAAACAAGGCTGGCAATCACCAGCCATTTCAGCAGGCTGCGTATCATGAGTGTCCGGACAGTATCTGTGGCAGAGGATGTGAGAAGGAAGCTGAGAGCGGATCTGGTCTGAGTTTATTCAGCCATGACTTGTTTATAGACAGGCCCCCATTGCGGATGGCCTACTTCACTTTTAGTGAGCTCAAATCCCGGATCCGCCATACGTGCTGAGCGGAACGCCTGTTTGCATGCGTCAATCCGTGCGCTGGTGCAAAAAATAAATGCCAGATATTTGTGCGCAAGCGCGGCATCTTTTTTAACGGTAAAGCCAGAGCCGAGTGCCAGCGTCAACGATTTTTCCGCTTCGGCATATTGGGCATCTTCATAAGAACGGATGCCGGATAGCAGGGCTTTTTCACCGGGGCGGGCGGACAGGTCTGACAGTCCGACTTGTGCTTCCGGTGCGGCGCAGCCTGCCAGAACGAGTGCTAATCCGAGTGCACTCATTATGCCAGTCAAGGCGTTTGACCCTTGACTTATCCGCTTGCCGGATAGTTTTTCGGATGAATCCGGACTGTGGGTATCCGTGTGGGTATCAGGTGTTGTTGTATGCAGTAATGACTGCTTAAAATCTGTGGCCAACTTTATTCTCCTTATCTGCACTGACTTCGATGTTGACGGTATAGCTATCGTCGCCATTGCGGAACTCAATTTTATGCTTACCCACTGCCAGATTTAATTTGGTGAGTGGCGGTGCTACCCCTTTGGCTTCTCCGTCCACATACACCTCACCCCATGGGGAGACGGCAAGTTGTACTGCGCCGAGCACGACTGGTACTGGTGGTAGCGCAACCGTAGCTGCGGATGCCTTGGGTTTTTGCTGAGACTTAGCCGTTGCCGGATCCGTTTTATTGTTTTTTTCCGGTGTTGTGGTCGCTGCCAGTGGCAAATTGACGATTTCTTCAGAACCTTCTTTGACCGAGCTGCTGGCCGGAACGGCAGAGGTTTTTTCTGCGGGCGGTGCTGCGGGCGACGGGTTACTTACCTCGCTCTGGACAATAACGGGAGCCAGCGTTTGCGGAGCCGGGTGCATCCAAGACCAGGCGCCTACCGCGATCACCACGGATAATCCGGCAGCGATCAACAGATGATTGATGCCCCATTTTTTCTGATCACTTTTTCTGCGCCTGTCACCTGTTGCATCGGCGGCGGCGACATCTTTTTCTGTCGAGGGCTGCTGAATTTTGGCGATGATGCGTTCAGCTCTTTCTTTGGATAAAAAACGGTTTAAATCGTTCGCCATGTCCGAGGCGCGGGTGTAACGGTCTGCCGGTTTTTTAGCCAATGCTTTGGCAGCAATCCGTGCCAGACGCAAAGGAACGTCGGCGCGTATTTCTTGTGGCGGGATCGCCGGATCATGTGCAATCGCATGCAAAATCTGCTTGATGCTATCGCCCTTAAACGGCAACTGACCACACAGCAGTTGGTACAGAACAACGCCTAGAGAAAAAATATCCGTGCGCGCATCCACTAATTCTCCGCGCGTCTGCTCCGGTGACATGTAGTTGGGTGTGCCTAGTAAGCGTTGTTCAGATAAATGATCTTGCCCCAGTGTTGCATCGCCATCGGACAACTGACGAGAGGCACTGGCAATGCCGAAATCCAGTACCTTCGGTGTCGCAGTGCCGGTGATAAATATATTGGCAGGTTTGATATCGCGATGGATTACACCATGCTCATGCGCATAATCCAGCGCATTGGCGGTGCGGGCGATCATGTCAGCAATCTGTTTGTAGCTGAATTGATGGCCTCCCATCATTAAATCACGTAGCTCTTTTCCTTCGAGATATTCCATGACGATATACAGTAAATCGCCTTCTTTATCGGCGTCATAGACGGTCACGATATTTGGGTGATTCAGGCGACCGGCAGCTCGCGCCTCCTGAATAAAATGCTTTTCAAATAACTGACGTTGATTTGAAGGTAATTGCGGATTCAGAATCTTGATCGCAACTTTGCGGCCGATCAATGGATCGCGAAACAGATACACAATACCAACCGAGCCCTGTCCGATTTCACTCTCATATACGAAGCGGCCAATACGCCCTTTGGGGACTGGATTGGTATGCGGCAGGTGGGTGCGTAGCGTGTCGGCGGTCATGCCTTAGCATAACGCTAAAACAACTTTACTTCCAGCGATGAAGCGAAATATGCCGGAGATTTGTGGCTTAATTTGTAAGCTTCTGAAACTTTTTGCGATCTGCGTGTCATCGATCAAAACTTCATGCAGCAACAGACCAGGACGAATAAAAAAAGCCGCATGCAGTAACATGCGGCTAACTCTGCTTATTCGTAAAATTTTCGTGATCATTCTGCGAAAATTTGCAGGGTCTTGCTACACCCGATTTCGCATTACATTCTGACCAGCGTAGATTTGCCGAACAGACTTTCAATCAGATCAACGGCTAATACCGCAGTCTGGTTACGTATATCAAGAGCGGGATTCAGTTCTACCAGATCGAGCGAGGCGAGGTGGCCGCTGTCAGCGATCATTTCCATGCACAATTGGGCTTCACGATAAGTCGGGCCGCCCAATACCGCAGTTCCCACACCAGGAGCAATATCGGGATCGAGGCAGTCCATATCGAAGCTCACATGCAGATGCGTGTTGTCATCGATACCTTCAAGTGCGCTATTCATGACGCTGCGCATACCGTGTTCATCGATGTAGCGCATATCAAATACCTGCATGCCCATTTCGTGAATGAATTTTTTCTCGCCTGCATCCACACTGCGTATGCCGATCATGCGAATCTGGTCAGGTGACATTGCCGGTGAGTGGCCAGCATAATGAATTAATTGCTCAGGACCATGGCCCATCAGGCAGGCGACAGGCATCCCATGGATGTTGCCGGTCGGACTAATCGTCGACAAGTTGCTGTCGGCGTGAGCGTCAAACCACAGGACACGGAGTTTTTTACCGTTCTTCTTGCAGTGTTTGGCAATCGCGCTGATCGAGCCGATTGCCAGACAATGGTCGCCGCCCAGCATCATGGGCATGTGACCATCGTTAAGCGCCTGATCGACGGCATCAAATACGGCCTGATTCCAGTCAATCGCTTCTTTCAAATGACGCAAACCATTTACCGGTTGTTGCCAGGGATTGGCAGGGCCATGCAAATTGCCGCGATCAACGACGCGTAATTGCCTGGCCTCCAGAGCTTCTACTAAACCAGCGACGCGCAACGCGTCGGGACCCATACCTGCACCTTTGACACTTGCCCCAACATCGGTTGGAGCTCCAATTAAGGAAATGGTTTTCATTCGGTTATTTGTTAAAATTTAAGCGTTTATCGGTACTGCTGTTTCTGTTGCAATGGTGGCTGATATGGTGGTTGATTTTTCATCCACGGCCATACCAAACAAATCTTTAGGATTGAGTAACTCGGGTACCAGATCCAGAATAGGCGAACTCTTTTGCATCACGTATTTTTCCAGATAACGCATTGCGGAAAAATCTTCTAAAGCAAAGCCAACGGAATCAAATACGGTGACCTGTTTTTCGTTGTGACGTCCCGCTACGCGACCTTCTAATATTTGCCATAATTCAGTGACAGCAAAATCTGCTGGCATCTGTTGCAGCTCACCTTCGATGCGGCTTTGCGGCTCGTATTCGACAACAACGTTGGCGTTTTTCAGAATATCGGCATGCAATTCTGTCTTGCCGGGGCAATCGCCGCCAACACCGTTGATATGCACGCCATCGCCTATCATGTCCGGCAGCAAAATCAGCGCATTGGTTTTATCCGCGGTCACTGTCGTGACGATATCTGCACCTTTGACAGCCTCTGCTGTAGACCCAGCGCGAATGATACGCAAATTTGGATACGCGCGCAGGTTCTTGATCAATTTATCGGTGGCAGCCGGATCGACGTCATACACGCGCAATTCTTGTATGCCAAGGATGCAATGGAAGGCGATTGCCTGGAATTCGCTTTGCGCACCATTGCCGATCAGGGCCATGCTGCGGCTGTTTGGTCGCGCCATGTATTTTGCGGCGAGTACCGAGGTGGCAGCAGTCCGGATGGCGGTAGTCAATGTTAATTCCGACAAAAGCTTGGGATAACCTGTATCCACATCTGCCAATACACCGAATGCTGTCACCGTCAGCAAGCCTTCTTGTGTATTTTTTGGATGTCCGTTGACGTATTTGAATGAATATTGAGTACCGTCAGAGATGGGCATTAATTCGATTACACCAACATCTGAGTGGCTGGCAACGCGTGCGCATTTGTCGAATTGATTCCAGCGTAAATAATCTTCCTTGATCATGTCAGCTAAGCGTGCAATCGCTGTTTCTACGCTGACTTTTTTCAGGTGGGTTTGCATTTCCTGTGTGCCGATGAAGGTCACCATGATGTTCTCCGTTGATTTTTGGGGGTAGTGCCAGAACGGATTCAAGAGAATTTGTACGCCTGAATCGCTAGATGTTCTGCTATAAATTGTAGCGAATCGGCCGGAAATTAGATTTCTAAATGGAATATATAAAACAGATTTAATGAAATATAATTTCCAATTAGATTGATTTAATGATTTTAGTTTCTAAATTTAATTAAATCATAAAATTATTAAATTTTTGAGGATGATATGGATAACTATGATCGCAGTATTTTGAAGCATCTCCAGGATGATGGTCGCATGAGTAATCTGCAACTGGCAGAGCATATCCATTTATCACCGCCGCAAACACTGCGGCGGGTCCGTACGCTTGAGGAGAAGAAGGTGATCCGCGGCTATGTTGCGCAGGTGTCGGCCGAGGCGATTGGCCTTGGCGTTACGGCTTTTGTGAATTTGTCGCTGGATAGGGAGCAGTTTCGTAATGTGCGCGAGGTGGAGCGCAATATCATGGCCTTCCCGGACATTATCGAGTGCCATACGATTACCGGCGATTTCGATTACATCCTGAAGGTAGTCGCACCTGATCTGAAAAGTTTGTCGCAGTTCTTGACGGATCGTTTGATGCAGGTGCCGGGGGTAGCGTCGTTGCGTTCGATGATTTGTATGGAGGAAATCAAGCCAGTGAGTAGTTTACCTATCGTTTGAATCGCGACGTTTTGATGCTCGTTGCATCTATATACTGCTATGAGTATATTTTTAATCCCCTTTAAATTTCAGCGGATTAAAGCCTATTTTTTAATATACCCCCCCAATTTGGCTAATAATTTTATTGTTGGCGCAGGTTGTTGACGCTGCCGGTTAGTCAGCTCCTCTGCTGACCGGATTTGCGGGCGCCGTAGTTGTTGCCACAGGCCGGTTTTGCCTGATTTTGGCTAGATTTTTCTCTAGCGCCAGCCAAACATCATCTGCTCTGCCAGGATTTTTTTTGCTGGTTTGATGATGTCCAGAAGACCCAAACCCAGGCCCAACATCGATTGCGTCAGTGCACCATCCGGGGCGCTGGCGAAGATTCTCGCCATGGTATCGGTGAGCCTGATCGTGGTCTGGCGGTCAGTTCGCCGTTGCTGAAGAAATAACTGCAATTGCGTGCTAAGCAGATCACCGGACGCCGCTTGCAGCATTGTTAGAGGCATACAATTTGCTAAAAGCGGGGCCATTATGCTGGCATCACGCAAGCCCAGATTCAATCCCTGACCTGCGACGGGATGCAAGGTTTGCGCTGCATTGCCGATCGTTACCGTGCGTCTGGTAGCATGCGCCTGGGCATTGAGGCCCAACGGATAGGAATGACGCACTGAGATGGTAAGGATGGTGCCGAGGCGCTCGCCAAATGCGTGTTGCAGAGCCTGTTTAAACGCGACATCATCCAATACTAAAAGCTGTTCTGCCACCATGGGACGTACGCACCATACCAAGGCATAGCCATCTTCTTGCGGCAGTAACGCCAGCGGCCCCTGTCCGGTAAAACGTTCAAATGCGCGCTGAGCGACGGGCTGGCTGACCGTAATGTGAGAAATGATGGCGGTTTGCTGGTAATCGTGATGCTGCGTTTTTTGTCTCTGATCGGCAAAGCTGCCCCCCTCCGCCTGCACCACAACACCGGCAGTAATGGCGCTGCCACCCTGCAAGCGCAGCGTGACTCTATCTTCGGTTTCTTCTAACGCGCTTACTTTGACGGGGCGCTGGATGTGAATGCCGCTTTGTGCGAGAGCACGCTGCAATGGCATCATGATGTCACCATAGCGGGCGACATAGCCCAGTGCCGGGATCTGGTAATCCTTGCAGTCGATCAGACTGCGGCCCAGGTGACCTCGCCGGGAGACGTGGATTTGCTGGATGTTGGTCGCTTTGACTGGCCATGCGCTAGCATTGCTGAGTATCTGCTGACTGCCATAGGATAAGGCAATCGAACGCACATCCTGCTCAGCCTGACTACTGGTTTTGGCATCAAACAAAACGATGCTCTCGGGTGCGACGCCTTGTTTGCACAGTAGCAGGGCAAGTGTTTGCCCGACAGGGCCTGCGCCACAGATAGCGATGTTGAAATCGCCCGGGTTTGCTGCACTCGTCGTATCTGTTTTGTCTGCTAAGTTCATCGCTTCATTACGTTTTCAATGTCGGCGACGGTTTTTGGTGTGTCCCGGCTCAGATTCAGATGCCCGTCTGCTGTGATCAGTATATCGTCTTCTATGCGGATGCCGATGTTCCAGAATTGTTCTGGCACATCTTCGGCAGGGCGGACGTAGATGCCGGGTTCTATCGTAATGACCATGCCGGCTTCTAACTTGCGATACGGTTTTTCATCGTCCACTTTTTTTGTTTCGCGATAAGAGCCTGTATCATGGACATCGAGTCCTAGCCAATGACCTGTTCCGTGCATATAAAATTGGCGGAAAGCCCCGCTGGCAATCGCTTCATCGAGATTGCCGGTTTTATTTTTATCAAGTAGTCCGGTATCGAGCATGCCCTGGGTCAGCACACGCACTGCGGCGTGATGACCGTCCATATAGCGTGAGCCGGGACGGGCGCAATCCAGTGCCGCTTGTTGGGAGGCGAGGACGATGTCATACAGGGTTTTTTGTGCTTCGCTGAACTTGCCGTTGGCAGGAAAGGTACGTGTGATGTCAGATGCATAGCTGTCGTATTCGCAGCCTGCATCAATCAATATCAGATCACCATCGTTGATTTGGGCATTATTACTGCTGTAATGCAGGATGCAGGCGTTGGCACCGGTTGCCACAATGGATCCATACGCAGGCGCTTGCGAACCCTGGCGGCGGAACTCATGTAGTAGTTCTGCTTCGAGTTCATATTCGTAGCGGCCGGGCAAAGCGATCTGCATCGCTCTTGTGTGGGCGATACCCGAGATGCTGGCGGCTTTTTGCATCAGGGCGATTTCGGACGTATCTTTGCGCAGGCGCATTTCATCCAGCAGCTCGCGTATGTCGACAGTTGTCGCCGGGGCGCTGATGCCGCTGCGGGATCTGGCACGCACTGCCTCCATCCAGCCGTGCAGGCGGGCATCGAGTTGCGGATCGCGACCAGTGCTATAAAACAGTGTGCGCGCATCGCCGAGCAAATCCGGCATTGTGCTAGTGAGCGTATCGATTGCAAACGCGCTGTCGAAGCCAAAGTGTTCTCTTGCCGCTGTCGGGCCAAAGCGAAAGCCTTCCCAGATTTCGCGCTCAGGATTTTTTTCACGACAAAACAGGATACTGCGCTGCTCGCTGGCATTCGCAATCAATACAATGACGGCTTCCGGCTCAGTGAAGCCAGATAAATAGTAGAAGTAACTATCATGTCGGAACGGAAAAAAATTATCGCTGTTACGCGTCATCTCATACGCGGTAGGGATAATCGCAATACCGCCACCTTGTGCCTGCATCTGTTCCAGCACTTGCTGGCGACGTGTTTGATAATGAGTGAAGTCAGCGAAATTACTAAAACAAGTAGAAGAACTCATTGGCAGATCTCCATCGATTCGGCTAAATACGGGCTTGTGGGTTGAGCGGAGCATTCAAGGCTGCGAGTTGTTCTGGCGTGCCGAGGTTGTGCCAGTCGCCGCGATACAGTTCGCCGCCGAGCTGCCCCTTATCCGCGATTTCGCGCAAGAGAGGTCCTAGTTTGGCATGACTGCCGGGTTTGATGCCGGCAAAAATCTCCGGCCGGTAGACGCCGATATTTCCGAATGTATATCGTGTCGAACCCTCGGTACTGTCATTCGACAAGCCCATCAGGTTCATCGCGAAATCGCCTTCGGGATGAAAGTCAGGATTTTTGACCATGTATAGCCAGGCGACATCGCGCTGGTCCAGCGGATGCGGATTACCCCACATATCATTGTCCTCCAGCGTGTTTTTACATTCCTCGAAGTTGAAATGGGGAATATAGATATCCGATGACACCACCAGAAACGGCTCGTCGCCGAGCAGGTGCAGGGCTTGCGCAATACCGCCTGCCGTCTCAAGCGCCGTTGTCTCGGCTGAGTACGTGACGTGTGCACCAAACTTGCTGCCGTCGCCGATGGCATCAACAATCATCTGACCCAGATGCGCATGGTTGATGACAATCTCGGTGATCCCGGCTTTTACCAGGTTCAGGATATGCCAGACGATCAGTGGACGCCCCCGCACTTTGAGTAAAGGTTTAGGACAGGTGTCGGTCAGTGGTCGCATGCGCTCGCCGCGACCTGCTGCTAGTAACATGGCTTTCATGGGCGTGTAATCTATTGTGGTAACAAGTGACGTAGCTTCGGGCAAATTGCTGCGATATAAATTGGACTGTGACTGCGCAAAACCGCTCTGGTCGCATTGACTTTGTCATTGTGCTTGCGGTAACAATTTCGCGTCAGTCTTGTCTGGGTACTTTGATCTGCTGGATTTAAAACGTATAGCCGAATGTCGGCGCTGTCTCCTGAATTTCATCAAGCAGACGCAGCAGGGGGATTAACACATGGTAGCGATTCGCGGTTTTGCGGACATAGTCCATCACCAGTGGCATATCGGCCAGATAATTGTCCTTGCCATCGCGGTGCGACAGGCGCGCAAAGATGCCCAATACTTTCAGGTGACGTTGCAGTCCCATGAACTCAAAGTCACGGTAGAAACTGTCGACATCGGTGTTGACCGGCAATCCGGCGCGGCGGGCTTTTTCCCAGTAACGGATGGCCCAGTCCAGCACCATTTCTTCATCCCACTGCACGTAGGCATCGCGTAACAGCGAGACCAGATCGTAGGTCAGCGGTCCGTACAGTGCGCCCTGGAAATCCAGTATCCCCGGGTTACCTTTGTCCAGCACCATCAGATTGCGTGAGTGGTAGTCGCGATGGACATAGACTTGCGGCTGCGCCATGATATTAGCCAGCAGCGCGTCAAATACTTTGTGCAGGCTCTCTGTCTGTGCCGCGCTCAGGGTCACACCCAGATGTTTGGCGATGTACCATTCCGGGAAAATCATCAGCTCGCGCAGCATGAATTCTCTGTCGTACTCGGGTAATACGTCCGGCTGGCTTTGGGTTTGCAGCAAAATCAGGCTGTCGACGGCATCCATGTACAGCTTATGTGCGGTGTCGTGATTCAGCGCATTGAAATACGTTGTGGTTCCTAGATCGGTCAAAAGCAGCAGGCCTTGTTCTGTATCTTGAGCAAGAATGTCTGGAACAGACAAGTTCATTTTAGTCAATAATTCTGCAATGCTAATAAAAGGGCGCACGTCTTCGGCTGGCTGTGGCGCATCCATGACGATATAAGTTTTGCCATCCAGACCGTCAATGCGGAAATAACGGCGGAAACTGGCATCAGCGGAGGCCGGGCGCAGGCTGTCAACGTTCAGGCCGGGATTGTCAATACTGGCAAGCCAGGTATGAATATCGGACATGCGTTGGTTTTCAGAGCTTGTAGACATGGTGGAATTGAGTAAATTTTAGATAATTATTGAATGCAGTTTGAATACAAAGCGAATACAAAGTGAGTATGAATAGCCTTAGCTCTGCTGACTTTTATCAGCTAAGCAGATCTTGGCAGCACAATCTGCGGAGGTTTCGGCCATTTCCCCTATAATAGGCGATTGATTTCGGGTGCGACACGATTACAGCGGTGCATTACTGCTAAGTAGTAGCAAAGAGTTTGCGATGATAATGTTGCAAACCTGACTGCTTGTGTTCATCCGTATAAACACCAAACAAGCTCCTTAGAACTCACATTACATGCGCCGGAAACCCGTATTATCTCACCCACAGCATTTGTTTCCTACTATCTCTGCGATTGCTGTGTCGGCACTGTTTCCGCTCCACGCTATTGCACAGGCCGTCATTCAAACGCCAGCAACCAGTGCGCCAGTCAACTCCGTCAGTACAAGTCCCGCTTCAGCGCCTGTCGCTGCTGCCTCTGACGCGCCGGTCAACAGCAGCAAACCGTCCGAGGTCGTGATCAAAGGGGATAAAGAGCAGCCCACGGTATTGCGTGCGGAAAAAATATCGGGACGCCCTGAGCGTTATGTCGATTTTGACGACGATGTCGAGGTGACTCGCGGCGACACCAAACTGAATGCGGATAAGGCGACCTATACCAACCTCGACGACGAAGTTAAAGCGACGGGCAAGGTGCGCATGCAAAAAGGCGGTGATAACTACACTGGCGAGGCAATGCGATTGCAGCTCGATTCCGGTATCGGATTTGTGTTGAAGCCTAAATATAAATTAACCAGAAGTAATGCCCAGGGTAAAGCAGAGCGCATTGAGTTTGAGAATGACGAGCAATCGACGGTAATTAACGGCACCTACAGCACGTGTAGCAGTGATGATCCTGACTGGTATTTACAGTCAGACACACTGAAGCTCGATACTGGGCTGGATCGCGGTATCGCGGGCAAAACGATCGTGTATTTCAAAGGTGTACCGATTCTGGCGACTCCGTCACTGACGTTCCCTTTGTCTGGCGCGCGTCATTCTGGCTTGTTGCCACCGATCTGGGGCGGATCATCCAAAGGTGGTCCGGAACTGACTTTGCCTTACTATTTCAATATTGCGCCAAACCGGGATTTGACTCTGTATCCCAAGCTGATTACCCGGCGCGGTTTGCAACTGGGAGCCGAGGCGCGTTACCTGGATGATGATTTTTCTGGTACTACCACGATAGAGGGTCTGGCGAATGATCGTCAGACAGGTACCAATCGTTATGCGCTGGCATCGGTGCATCAACAAAAATTGTTGCCGCAACTCGACTTCGCCTGGAATGTGAACACGGCGTCTGACGATGACTATGCCAGTGATTTTTCGAGTTCGATTACCAAAACGGCTCAGCGTTTATTACTGCGGGATGTGAGCCTGACTTACTCTGGCTGGCTAGGTTACGCTGCCTTACGGGCATCGAATTATCAGGTCTTGCAGGATTTGACGGCGCCGATTACGCGTCCCTATGACCGTTTGCCGCAATTGAATTTGCATGCAGAACAACATGACGTGTTGGGATTTGACTGGTCGGTTGATACGATCGTTACGCGCTTCTGGCATCCGACTTTGGTACGTGGTGATCGTGCCGTGATTAATCCGCAGATCTCCTATCCTATTGTCCAGCCTGGTTTTTTTATCGTGCCTAAACTCTCGATCAATGCCAGCAATTACCACCTGACCAATCCAGGCGTCGGCCAGGACACCGATTTTCATCGGACACTGCCAACCTTCTCGGTCGATAGCGGACTGGTATTCGAGCGCCAGTCGAGTCTGCTGGGCAGGCCGGTGACGCAGACGCTGGAGCCGCGCCTGTTTTACGTCAATACGCCCTATCGCGATCAAAGCCAGTTTCCGAATTTTGACAGCGCTGCTGCCGATTTCAACTTCGCCCAGATTTTTAGCGAAAACCGTTTTACCGGACAAGATCGTATCGGTGATGCGAATCAGATTACTGCCGCATTGATTTCACGTTTTATTGAGGGCAATGGCGAAGAGCGTTTCAAAGTAGCGATTGGCCAGCGTTTCTACTTCAATACCCAGAAGGTCGCACTCGATAGCACCAGCAATAGCCAGAGCCGTTCCGATTTGTTACTGGCCGCCTCGGGCAAAATCTCTGACAAGATCAGTGCAGATACCGCTTTGCAGATCAGTCAGACAGACCGGCATTCGGTGCGCTCGAATTACGGCATACGCTGGCAACCCGCTCAGCAAACGGTACTGAATCTCGAATACCGCTATCAGCGCGACAGCCTGGAGCAGCTTGATTTATCTACCCAACTGCCGATCGCGAATCGCTGGTTTGTGGTGGGCAGAAGTAATTATTCCCTGCCAGATAAAAAACTCGTTGATGGTCTGGCGGGTTTTGAATACAAAGATCCTTGCAATTGCTGGTCATTCCGCATGGTCGGTCAACGTTTTTCTACGACGACACTGGCGAGTACAACGGCGTTTTTTATTCAGTTGGAATTGAACGGACTGGCGAGATTGGGATCGAACCCTATAGAGGTCCTGAAAAAGAATATTTCAGGTTATCAGCCGATAAATTAGCGTATATTTCAGCTTTTGCTTAATTCGCTTAATGTTTTTTAAGCGCGAGGCAGCGGTAAGTAGTGGCAGGCGGCGCACAAGACGTGCGATTTTCTGTCAGTTTTAATATGAATTTGGATCACTATGCGACACAACTTGCACATGACACAACGTACTCTTCTCTCTGCTTTGGCTGTTTCAGTCACGATGGTCACCGCCGCTCCGGTGTGGGCGCAAAAAGTGGCACCAGCGATTTCCCCGATCGCGCCGATTCTGCCGGTGAATCAAGCGAACAACCCGAATGAAAAAGGACAACTGGTCAATAAGATCGTTGTGGTTGTGAACGAGGATGTGATCACCAGCCAGGAGTTGAGCGAGCGTCTGCGTTCAGTTGAGAAGCGGCTCGCCGCGCAAGGTACCGCCTTGCCAAACCGTGCAGATCTGCAAAAGCAATTGCTTGAGCGCATGATCGTTGATCGCGCTCAATTGCAATTGGCAAAAGAGAACGGTATGCGTGTTGACGACATCATGTTAGATCGCGCCATGATGCGTCTGGCTGAACAAAACAAAATGTCGATACAGGAATTCCGTAATCAGGTCGAACGCGAAGGCACGTCTTATGCGCGTTTCCGCGAAGAGGTCCGTGACGACATCATGATGCAGCGCATACGCGAACGCGAAGTCGATAGCAAAATCCAGGTATCCGAATCAGAGGTCGATAACTATCTCGCGATAGAAGCCGCACCGGGCAAAGTTCCGCAAGAATTGAGCTTGTCGCATATTCTGGTTCTGATCCCGGAAAACGCTTCTGCTGAGCAAATCAATCAGCGTCGTTTGCGCGCCGAAGAAGTAGCGAAAAAACTGCGTGCAGGTGAAGATTTTGCCAAACTCGCTGTGACCTATTCTGATGCCACTGAGGGCATCAAAGGCGGCGATATCGGCTGGCGTGAGCAGGATCGTTTGCCACAATTGTTTATCGATTCCCTGAATAAAATCAAAGTCGGCGAAGTCACGGAAATCGTACGTAGTCCAAATGGCTTCCACATCCTGAAACTAACTGGCAAACGTGATATCGCGAAAACCAAAGCCGACGGTACCGTCGTCCAGCAAACGCATGTACGCCATATCCTGATCAAGCCTAGCCAGATCGTGACTGCGGCTGAAGCGCGCCGCAAGCTGGTCGAATTGAAACAGCGTCTCGACAATAAGGCCGCCACATTTGAGGAGCTGGCGAAGTTGTTCTCGAACGATGCGACGGCGTCTAAGGGCGGTGATCTTGGCTGGATTTATCCTGGCGATACCGTACCGGAATTTGAACAGGCGATGAATAAACTCGCGATCAATGAGGTCAGCGAACCGGTTGAATCTTCGTTTGGCCTGCATCTGATTCAGGTCACCGAGCGTAAAGCCGATGACGTTTCCAAAGAGCGTCAGCGTCTGGTTGCCCGCCAGGCCGTGCGTGATCGTAAAGCGGATGAAGCCTTGCAAGACTGGTTGCGTCAATTGCGTGATCGCGCGTATGTCGAGTTCCGCCTGGACGATAATTGAGTAAGAAAATTGCCATCACGGTGGGGGAACCCGCCGGCATAGGCCCGGAAATCTCACTCCGCGCTGCATGGCAATTACGTCACGAAATCCGTCCCGTCCTGATCGGAGATGCCGCCTATCTGGCAATGCTGGCTGGCGAGATTGATCCTGATATAAAACTAATGGGCGTTTCTCTGGAAGCGCTGCGTTACGGCGGCTTGCCCGGCTGCGGTGCGGATCAGATCACGGTGATTGATTGTCCGCTGGCCGCACATGTGATCGCGGGTCAGTTAGATGCGCGCAACGGCCGCTCCGTTTTGCATACCCTGGATGTGGCGATTGAAAGTGTGCAGCAAGGCTGGTGTGATGCCATCGTTACCGCTCCCTTGCAAAAAAGTACGATCAATGATGCCGGTGTACTGTTCAGCGGACATACCGAATATTTCGCAGAAAAAACCCAGACCGCTCAGGTCGTCATGATGCTGGCTTGCGAAGCGTCTACCCACTTACCGCAGCCTCTGCGGGTGGCACTGGCAACAACCCATCTGCCGCTCAAAGATGTCGCTGCAGCAATCGTGCCTACCCATTTACTGACTACCATCCAGATTATTCATCGCGATCTGCAGACTAAATTTGGTCTGCCGCAGCCGAAAATACTGGTCACTGGTCTGAATCCACACGCAGGTGAAAATGGATATCTCGGACGAGAAGAAATTGACGTGATCATTCCGGTTATCCAGCAGGCGCAAACTCTGGGGATGGATGTCCGGGGACCGTATCCGGCGGATACTTTGTTTCAGCAAAAATATCTGCAAGAAGCAGATTGCGTGCTGGCGATGTATCACGATCAGGGCTTGCCAGTGCTGAAGCATGCAAGCTTTGGCATGGGGGTGAATATCACTCTGGGGTTGCCTCTGATACGCACTTCGGTCGATCATGGCACCGCGCTGGATTTGGCTGCGCAGGGCGTAGGACATGCGGATGTCGGTAGTATGCTGGTTGCGGTTCGCGTTGCTGCCGATATGGTAAATACGATGGCAAAGGCAGCTGCAAACACAGCAGCGCAGACACTGGTATAGAAATAAACGGCAGCTTTGCCTGAAGTTTATTGCCCATACCCAGATTATTCCCTGAATAACATCATTTGCAACAGCTGCTGAGGATTCTGCACTGATTGCCCATGCAATAGCTCACGTATGTTTTACAATCGTGACATTCAACCTATCGACATACTATGAAACACATACCCCGTAAGCGCTTCGGTCAGAATTTTTTGACGGACCAGCTTGTCCTCGGTGACATCACCAATGCGATCAAACCCCAGCCTGACCAAACCATGGTCGAGATTGGCCCCGGCCTGGCGGCGATGACGAAATTATTGCTTGATGGTTTAAGCCAGTTGCACGTCGTTGAACTGGACCGCGATCTGGTCGCACGCCTGAAGAAAACCTTCGACCCGGCTAAATTGATCATCCATGAGGGCGATGCCTTGCAGTTTGATTTTTCCACGATTCCGGTCTCTGCCGGTAAAAAATTACGTGTCGTCGGTAATCTTCCGTACAACATTTCCAGCCCCTTATTATTTCATCTGGCCGAGATTGCTCCGCTGGTGGAAGATCAGCATTTCATGCTGCAAAAAGAAGTGGTTGAGCGCATGGTTGCCGAGCCCGGTAGCAAAGCCTATGGTCGTTTATCGGTGATGTTGCAATGGCGCTATCACATGGACTTATTATTTGTTGTGCCGCCAACGGCATTCGATCCGCCGCCTAAAGTGGACTCCGCGATTGTGCGTATGATTCCTAAAGCAGCGCCTCTGGAATGCAATGTCAAAATGCTGGAACAGGTTGTGACCAAAGCGTTTTCTCAACGGCGTAAAGTGGTACGCAACTGCGTTGCCGGCATGTTTACTGAGCAACAGTTAATTGACACCGGAGTCAATCCGCAAATGCGCCCCGAGACCATCTCTCTCGAACACTACGTGGCGCTGGCACGTTTGTTAGAGAAGCAAATATCTGGCGTATAAGGGGGCAGTAACTTGCCGTATCTTGATAATATCTGCTTCCAAATCTGCTTCCAATTAACGCATACCGTTTAACGCATCTCGTATAAGTTAGGTCAATATGGATATCACCCGTACTTCAGAATGGCAGACATTACTGGGCCATAAGGCCAGACTCGATGCACTGCATTTGCGTGATTTATTCGCGGCAGACCCGGCGCGCTTTCAGCATTTTTCTGCCGAGCTGGATGGCTTGCTGGTCGATTATTCCAAGCAAAGAATTGATGCAGAAGCGTTGCAAAGCCTGATCGAGCTAGCCCGGCTTGCCAAGGTTGAGAATTGGCGTGACCGTATGTTTGCTGGTGAAAAAATCAATTTCAGCGAAGATCGTGCAGTCTTGCACACGGCACTTCGTCATACGACTTTTACCCCATTTCCTTCCGCTGAAAATGATGTAATGCCCTTGGTGCGCGGTGTACGCAAGCAGATGCGCGATATCGTTGAGCGTGTGCGCAGTGGCCTGTGGCGCGGCTTTAAAGGCGATGCGATCCAGAACGTGGTGAATATCGGTATCGGCGGCTCGGATCTCGGACCTAAACTGGCAACCCGCGCGCTGTCTGCGCTACAGCATCCCGGCCTGACTTTTTACTACGTGTCGAATCTGGATAGTGCCCATCTCGCGCCGCTGCTCGAAAAACTTGATCCGCGTACGACCTTGTTTATTGTGGCCTCTAAAACCTTCACCACGCAGGAAACTAGCATCAACGCCCATACCGCACGTACCTGGCTGATGGCGGCGGCGATGGAGGAATGGGCGGTTGCCAAGCACTTTATTGCGGTCACATCCAGCCCGGATAAAGCGCATGAATTCGGTATTCCCGATGCCAATATTTTACAAATCTGGGACTGGGTCGGCGGGCGTTATTCTTTGTGGTCGGCGGTTGGATTATCAGTTGCGCTGGCGATCGGCATGAATGGGTTTGAGCGCCTGCTGGAGGGGGCTGAGACCATGGATCAGCATTTCTGCAGTGCGCCGCTGGAGCATAATTTGCCGGTGTTGCTGGCTTTGATTTCGATCTGGAATACCAATTTCTTAGGGGCTGAAACTACCGCGATCTTGCCGTATAACGAATCGATCCGTCATTTGCCTGCGTTCTTGCAGCAATTGGAGATGGAGTCGAATGGCAAAACGGTTGGCCGTGATGGCGAGCCGCTGACCTGCCGTGCCAACCCGATTGTCTGGGGTGAAATCGGCGTCAACGGTCAACATGCTTTTTTCCAATTATTGCATCAGGGTGGCTGGCTGATCCCTTGTGACTTCGTAGTGGCGGCGTCTAGCGATTATCCCTTGCCCGGGCATCAGGCACCTTTGCTGGCAAATTGTCTTGCGCAAAGCGCGGCGCTGGCGTTTGGCAAAACCGAACAGCAGGCGAGGGCGGAATTATCTGCGGCAGGATTGAGCGAGGCAAAAATTGCCGCCTTGTTGCCGCATAAAGTATTTGCAGGTAATCAACCGTCGACAACGATCCTGATGCCAAATCTTGACCCTTTCCAGCTCGGTATGTTGCTTGCCCTGTATGAGCACAAAGTGTTTGTACAGGGTGTGATCTGGGGAATCAATTCCTTCGATCAGTGGGGGGTCGAGCTGGGTAAACAACTGGCGAATCGCTTACTGCCAGCGATCAAGGGTGATCAGGCTTATGACGCACAACTCGATACGTCGACCAGTGGCTTGATCGCGTATTTCCGCCGTCACGGGCATGTCTGATTTATTGTTGGGTCATCAGTGTTGACCACAACAATAAAACATAGTGACAAGTCATCACAACATCGTCTAATTTAAAACGTAAAAAGATTTAACAACATTTGACACAATCTAGGTGTTTCCTTCGGGAAAATATCCATATAATTTACCTGTAGAAATTATTGGTTTATGGAAATATTTTCCTGATTGGAGTTATCATGTTAGACGGAATTATCGGTGTATTAACCGTTGCTTTAATCGCTGGTCTTGTCGGTCTGGTCAAAGTCATGAATAAAATCGCAGAGCAGCAGTCTGAGCAAGTTTCCGATCACCAACCCTGAATTGCAAATTTAATTATTGACTTTGAGCGCCGAAAAATGAAAGCCGCAACCTCCATTCATTTTAATTATCTGATGCTCGCCTTGCTCTTTATTGTCGTTACTTTGAAGGGCATCGAGAGCGGGCATGCTTCTTATGATGATTCTTACGGCATGATGTTCCTGGCATTGCTGGATCACTGGTTTTTATATTTTGTCCTGCCGGTGGCGACAGGATATGCCATTGCCAACAAGCAGGCAGAGATCAAAACCGAAGAACACCATTCTCAACATTCTCAAGAGTCTCAACACGCTTCAATCGATAAATCATCACACAGCATGCGTGAATCTCATTCGTGAATGATGTTTTGATCCGGTCAGAATAATGTATGAATAATAAAAAAGGAGCCAGACGGCTCCTTTTTTATTATTCATACGGTGCGTATATAGCGCGATAGCTTCGCTTGCAGATAGTGTCGTCGATCACAGACTGGTGGCTTGATCGGCTGTTTTTCGTTCGATCAGCTCAATCTTATAACCATCAGGATCCTGCACAAATGCAATCACGGTTTTGCCGCCTTTGACAGGACCGGCTTCGCGCGTGACATTGCCGCCATTGGCTTTGACATGGGCGCAAGCCTGATAAGCATCAGGTACGGCAATCGCGATATGGCCGTAGGCGCTGCCCAGGTCGTAGCTGTCTACGCCATAGTTATAGGTCAGCTCCAGTTCGGCATGCTCAGGATTGCTGCCGTAGCCTAAAAATGCCAGCGTATATTTGTACTCGGGATTGTCAGACTGACGCAGCAGTGTCATACCTAAAATTTTGGTATAGAAGTCGATGGAAGCTTGCAAATTTCCAACGCGTAGCATGGTGTGCAAAATACGCATGATGAGTTTGTCCTTGTTTGATTGATAAATATACTGGTGATGAGTATGTGGTTAAATAAACTAAATGCCTACGTAGACATTGCGGAATCAGCCATATAAATTAGATACTCCCCTAAAATACAGGGATGTCATGAATAGCGTGATGCCGTAAAGCGTGTTTGGCCTGCTCAAATTCGGGGAACACCGATTGTACCGTCGCCCAGAATTGCGGACCATGGTTCATCTCGCGTAAATGCGCCAGCTCATGCGCAATTACATAGTCGATCAATGCCGGAGAAAAATGAATCAGGCGCCAGTTCAGGCGTATCTTGCCTTGCGAGGTACACGAACCCCAGCGCGTAGTCGCAGCGGACAGAGACATTGAGTGATAACTAACATCAAGTTTCTCTGCATACACCGGTAAACGTTCTAAAAATACCCGGCGAGCTTCCTGCTGCATCCAGGCTTGTACACGATCTTTCAATTGCTGCTCACCTGCGTCTGCTGGCAGACTGATCCTGAGTTCATCGCTGGCATCATCCAGTGTGATCCCCATCGCCTGGTTCGCCAGAATACGCAGGGTCAATTGCTTGCCTAGGTAAGGTAATTTTCCGCCATCCACCCATTGCATCTGTGGTTGTAGCTGGCGCGCGTCGCGTTCGCGGCGTTCATTGAGCTTGGTCACAATCCAGCGTTGCTTCTCATGAATTGCCTGCTCAATATCGGCAATCGTGACCCAGCGCGGCGCGGTAATTCTCAGTCCGTCCTCATTGATCAGAAAGCCGATGGTGCGGCGCTTTGAACGCAGCAGTGTGTATTCCAGCCATTGCTCGGCCAGGCGAATCTGACGCTTATTAGGCGATTTGGCAGGCGGTGGAGACGGTGGGGATTCTAGCTTGGGCGGCGGTATTTTTTTAAACCGCGGTGCGCGATCAGCATAAGGTGAACCGGATGATGCAGAACCTGACGATTCTGCATCATCTGTACGATGATCCGAAAATAAGTCCAGTTGCATCAGAAACTGCAAAGGCTTAGTCAATAATGACAAACATGATTTCAATGCTTCAACTCTCCTGATTGACCAAGAGAGTCTTGATCAGTTTTTTTTGTATACCTGCGGCGAGATGACACGCATTTCGCCTTCTACCCAAGCCTCAACTTTTTGCATCAATTCCGATGAGCTCAAACCATCTGGGGCAATCGGTTTACCGATTGATACGGTGATTAGCCCAGGCGTCTTGATGAAAGAATTTTTGCCCCAGCATTCGCCGGAATTCATAGCGATAGGAACAACGGCTGTGTTGGTTTCAGTCGCCAGACGAGTGCCGCCGAGTTTATAGTTGCCTTTTTCACCAACACGAATTCGCGTACCTTCAGGGAACATAATAACCCATTGTCCATCTGCAAGCCGGCGGCGTCCATGCTCTACGACCTGCGCGAAAGCATCCTTACCTTTGCTGCGATCAATCGGGATCATGCGCATCAGAGAAATACCCCAGCCGAAGAAGGGAATATAGGTAATTTCTTTTTTAAATACATACACCAAAGGACGTGGCATGCAGGTCATATAAAAAATGGTTTCCCATGCGGACTGATGCTTGGACAATAAAATCACTGGCTGGTCAGGCAGATTTTCCAGGCCTTTGATTTCATAGCGGATGCCGCATACGACTTTCGCCAGCCAGATCACAAAAACATTCCAGCGCGCTGTCCAGTAATAACGTTTGTTGTAAGGCAGAGGTGCGAATAACAGACAGGCCATTGCCCAGATTATCGTCGCAACAGCCATCAGACTGACAAATAATACAGAGCGTAAAAAATAGGTAAAACGAAGCATCGTATCTCCAACAAGATAACCGCGAAGTGATTATCGTCAATAAAGGAAGTGCTGATTATGAAAAATAAAATCTACAAAAAAAGCAGCATAAAGACCGTGAAAATTATCTTTGGCTCGAGGAGTCAGAGTCATTAAATTGATACTAAATCCTTACTAAATAGAGACTAAACCGCCACAAAAAATTCTGCCGGTGTGTTCTTTAGCAGGATGTCTACCATCGACGCCAGATCCGGATAAATTTGTGTTCCGGGAGGCAGGCCGCCCTTGTCGAAGGTCTTTTTACCTTTGCCAGTCAACACCAGATGAGGAACACAGCCCTCAACAAATCCTGCCTGTAAATCGCGCAGCGAATCACCGACGCTATGTACACCTTTCAGGCTGATATCGTAGCGCTGTGCGATCTCCCGCAGCATGCCCGGCTTCGGTTTACGGCAATCGCAATTATCATCGGCGATATGCGGACAAAAAAATACAGCATCGATTTCAGCACCGACCTGCTGTGCGGCCGTATGCATTTTTTGATGAATTGCATTCAGCGTTGACATTTCAAATAACTTACGCCCGACACCGGATTGATTGGTAGCAACGACCACCAGATAACCTGCCTGATTAAGCTTCGCAATTGCTTGCAACGAACCAGGGATAGGATGCCACTCGTCCGGTGATTTGATAAAAGCATCGGAGTCATGATTGATTACGCCATCGCGATCAAGGATGATCAGCTTCATCGGTTTTTCCATGAGCATTCCTTTTCTGGTGAGGTTGATGTGGGTAATATTTTTGTTTTACTCCGTGTTCCCTTAATCGGGAACACAGTTGGAGTATGAGAACTGTGACCGTATTTAATGGCCAAAATTATCGGTGATTTTTTGAAAAAATCTTATGTCGTCAATCTCTTGTTAGAACTGCTCGTTGTTTGCGCAAATTTCACTTTTGCGAGATATCTCAACACCAGCCCTTCTCCCGCAAGCGGGAGAAGGGAGGTCAGTAGCGATATCAATAGTTATGTGGCTAATTTGGAAATGTTGGCTACTTGATTTGTTAAATTGCCCACGCTATGTAATAACGCCATACGATTATTTCGAATCTCATTATCTTCAGCCATCACCATCACATCTTTGAAGAAAGCGGTAACAGGCTGATGAATCTTTGCAAGTACATTTAATGCACCTTCAAAGTTTTGCGCCTCAATAAACTGGTCTGCCAAGGGACGTAAAATCTGAATTTGATTAAATAATTCTATTTCAGCTTCTTCTATCAACAGATTTTGTCTAGGGACAAGAATCATAGATTCAGCACCATTTTTAAAAATAATATTTCTAATTCGCTTATCGGCTTCAGCCAACTCTTTTGCTTCTGGCAAAGACTGAAATTGTTTAACTGCCTTTAGTCGAGGCAAATACTCAAATGGTTGAATGGTATCAATACTTACAACAGATTCAATTTCGTTTGTACTAAATCCACAGTCTTTTAAGTAACCTTTCGCACGTTCTCTAATAAAGAAAAGAACTTCTATGTAAGTTGGAACGGATATTCCTTTTTTCTCTGAGTGATCTGCAAATTGAGATATCCCTGTGAACTGTCTTTGCGTAATTTTTAATAGATCATGTAAATTAATAGTCAGTTTTTTTTCTATCAGAATACGCAACACACCCAGAGCATGACGACGCAGCGCAAACGGATCGCGGTCGCCAGTCGGTTGTAAGCCTATGCCCCAGATGCCGACCAGTGTTTCCAGTTTATCAGCCAGCGCGACGGCGGTACCGGTTGCTGTCGCAGGCAATGCGTCACCGGCAAAACGGGGCTGATAGTGCTCAGACGCCGCAGCGGCAACTTCGGCATGCTCGCCATCATGCAGCGCGTAATACGTGCCCATGATGCCTTGTAATTCAGGGAATTCACCGACCATATCCGTCAGCAAATCTGCTTTTGCCAGCAAGGCACCACGTTCCGCCAGCGCGGCATCGGTACCCATTGACAGGGCAATTTTGCCTGCCAGTGACTGGACGCGTTCAGTACGTTCTTTTTGGCTACCGAGTTTATTGTGATACACAACATTTGCCAGCATCGGCAAGCGCGCTTCCAGAGTTTTTTTCTTGTCTTGCTCGAAGAAGAATTTTGCATCCGACAAGCGCGGGCGTACCACGCGCTCATTGCCTTGAATGATGTGTTCCGGTGTTGCTGTTTCCAGATTCGAGACGATCAAAAAGCGCGAGCGCAATTTACCATTGACATCCGTCAGGGCAAAATATTTCTGATTGGTTTGCATGGTCAGAATCAGACATTCTTGCGGCACGGCCAGGAATTCATCTTCAAACTTGCATTCGTAAATCACAGGCCATTCGACCAGTGCAGTGACTTCATCGAGCAAAGATTCGGGCATCAATACCTGATCGTTGCCTGCTTTTGCTAACAAGGCAGCACGAATTTTTTCTTTGCGCTCGGCGACACTGGCGATGACTTTGCCTTGACTTGCCAGATTGGCGGCATAGTCGTTTGCATGCGCGATACTGATCTGACCCGTCGTCAAAAAGCGATGACCCAAAGTCACGCGATCACTCTTCAAGCCAAGCAGGGAAAGCGGCACAATATCGGCGCCGTGCAGAGCGATGATGCGATGTACCGGGCGCACAAAATGTACCGTTTCGCCATCAGGACGCTGATAGCTCATGACTTTGGGGATCGGTAATTTACTAATCGCTTCTTCCAATGTCGTTTGCAAACTACCTGCTAAGGCAGAACCTGCTGCCGTGTAGCTGTAGAAAAAACTCTCCGCCTTGCCATCGACAGCGCGTTCGAGCTGACTGACTTGCAGATCGGGGAAACCCAGTGCCGCCAGTTTTTTTGCCAGCGGTGCGGTGGCGTTACCCGCTGCATCGAGTGCGACAGATACCGGTAAAACTTTTTCGCGCAATACTTTATCTGGCGACGTAGCACGCACATTCGTGATACTCACAGCCAGACGGCGTGGTGATGCGTAGCTGGTGGCAACAGAGTCGCTCTCTAAGAAATCGCGTGCTTTCAATCCATTGACGATGCCAGCGGCAAATGCTTCGCCAAGTTTAGCGAGTGCCTTCGGTGGCAATTCTTCTGTAAATAATTCAACTAAGAGTGTGTTGTTCATTTTTTCTATCTCTATCGATTCTAACTTTGTCCGATACGACCAAACTCGCTTATGCAGGGGGCGCCGTGCGCACTAGTTCATCGGTTTATAACTACAGGTTTGCGAGGTGGTGCGCATGGCGCACCCTACGTATATTCCCTAGCTATTTGCGTTTAATCTGCCAATACAGGGACTGGTTTATGCTGATCATCTGCGGCACACATAGGGAAGCCTAACTTTTCACGAGAAGCGTAGTAAGCTGCTGCAACTGCACGCGACAAATTACGGATACGGCCAATATACGCGGCGCGTTCCGTCACAGAAATCGCTCCGCGAGCATCGAGCAAATTGAAAGTGTGTCCGGCTTTCAGAATCATTTCGTAAGCAGGCAAAGCCAAAGATTTTTCGGTGACATCCAGCAGGCGCTTGGCTTCGGCTTCGTAATTGGTAAATAGTGAAAACAGAAAATCGGTATTCGAATATTCAAAATTAAAAGTCGATTGTTCCACCTCGTTTTGATGGAAGACATCGCCGTAGGACAGGCGCACGGTTTTACCGTTTTCTTCGCGCTCAGTCCAGATTAAATCGTAGACGTTTTCTACGCCTTGCAAATACATTGCCAGACGTTCGATGCCATAGGTGATTTCGCCGAGAATCGGTTTGCAATCCAGACCGCCAACTTGCTGAAAGTACGTGAATTGCGTGACTTCCATGCCGTTGAGCCAGACTTCCCAACCCAGTCCCCATGCGCCCAGCGTCGGGTTTTCCCAATCGTCTTCTACAAAGCGAATATCGTTTTGCTGCAAATCCAGACCCAGAGCTTTTAAGGAACCGAGGTAGAGGTCGAGAATATTGTCCGGCGCGGGTTTTAAGACGACCTGATACTGGTAATAGTGCTGCAGGCGATTGGGATTCTCGCCATAACGACCATCCTTAGGGCGGCGTGACGGCTGTACATAGGCAGCACGCCATGGTTCCGGCCCGATCGCGCGCAAGAAGGTGCCGGTATGCGAAGTGCCCGCACCGACTTCCATGTCATAGGGTTGCAGCAAGGCGCAGCCCTGTTTGTCCCAGTAGTCTTGCAGTGTGAGGATGATTTGTTGAAATGTCAGCATGTTGGTGTTCCGCTCTGGATGATGGCGTTGGATGACGCAGAGTAAAGTTTGCACAGCCTTAGATTTTAGCGGGTTTTAGGCGACAGAGGCGAATTTGCTTCAGTCTGGCCTGCCTGATCGGTGTCGATAAAAACAAAAGAGGTGACAATCGTATGGGGATGTCACCTCTTATGATCCTGATACCCTGATTAGGTATTGCCTAAATGCAGCAGGCGCCAGTCTGATTTACATCATTTTCGGGCATACGCCGTATTCATTTTCTGCACGATGGCTTTCTGATGCCAAAAATACGATCAGAATGATCCAGCCAATAACAGGAATGAACGCAATTAACATCCACCATGCGCTGCGCCCGGTATCGTGCAGGCGTCTTGCCGTAACGGCTAAACCAGGGATAAAAGTAGCTAATGAGTACAGGCCGCCAAGCAAGCCCGTATTCGAGCCAAAACTTGCTGTACCTGTGATGCGGTCAACAATCGCCAGTCCCATTGAAATCAATATCGTAAACAAGAAGAAAAACCAGTATTCCTTACGACGTGAGCGACCGGTAAATACCGCATATTTTTGTAATACCAAGATATACCAGTCAAAGGCATTGCCCGTGTCATCTGCTATGGTGGACGCCGTTGATGTTGCTGAGCTTGTGGCTTGCGCCGCGCCGCAGTGCGGGCAGGTGGCAGCGGTTTCGTGGATTTCTTTACCGCAGCCTCGACAAAATACCATGTTCATTTGATCTCCCTTGAGTTCTTCAATATGCTGCTGATTGTATCGCTTGTAAAAGTTGTGTAAGCCACATGAGCCAAGCAAGCCGCATGAATCATTTTATTGACATCGTGGCGACTTTGGCCTGCGACGTTACAGATGATTCACATCAGGTCCACAGATTAATTTTCTTGCCGTCACTGTCCTTGAAGCTACCGACAACGATCATAATAAAATCAATCAGTACCCAGATGCCGAGCCCGCCTAGTGTCAAAATTTGCAGAATGCCCGTTCCGACTTTTCCGACATAAAAACGGTGCACTCCCAAAAAACCAAAGAAAAAACAGAACAATGCAGCAGGTAATATCCGCTTGTCTGTGGTTGTCTGATTTTGTGGTGCTAATTGCTGAGCGCCGCAATGAGGGCAACTCATCGCTGTCTCATGTATTTCTTTTCCGCAACCGCGGCAAAAGACCATACCCATGTTCTCTCCTGGTCTGGTAATAGTGGCTAAAGAGTGTTGATGCACAATCCTTAGTGTGTATTTTTAAAAAGAGTGCACATAACATTCGTTATATTGCTAATTAATCTTTCTATGCTGACAATTCTACGAGAGAACTTGTAACATTGAAACAGCCATGTCGCACTATCCGTTGCTTTTTTCTACCGAATTCCCTGTAACCCATGGTCGCAAGGATTTTTCGCTGGGGTTATGGCGCTATGCCCTTATCCAAAGTTGAACTTGTGATATCGCTTTGGGTCTGAAATACGTCTTTCAGAAAATTCGAGAGCGTGAGTATTAATGTGATGCGATAAATTACTGCTTTGAATTTGATGAATGTGATGAATGAATACTGTAAATAACGAATGTTTTACATTGAGGTAAAAAATGCGTCTAAACCCTGTCCCAAAAATGTTATCCCGTATCTGTCTGTTGAGCGCCTGTGCATTCAGCCCGCTATTTGCGCATGCCGATGGCTTGAGCGATCTGAAGGCCGCGCTCGCCAGATTACAAGGTCCCGCCGCAGTCAAGGCAACGCTGGAGGCTAAAACCTGGAGCAAGCAGGGTGAGGGAAAAGACGCGGAAGAAAAAAATGGTGTCGCGAATGTTTTTATCGAAGAAGGGCAGCGCGGTCTGCACATTCATTACAGTAAGGAATTGCTGACAAAACTCGACACCGAAGAGCTCGCCAAAGAAAAAGATGCCAAGGTCAAAACACCGACACTGTCCGCCCTGAAAGAAATCAATTCCAGCGAAGTACGTCCGCTGATCTATGCGGCAGGCAGCTTATCGCGTGCAGTCGAAAAAGCGAATTTTAAAAATGAAAAAGCCGATACTTTCAACGGCAAATCGGCACGCCTGCTGAGCTTTGATCTGTCGATCGACAAGATCAGCGAAAAAGACCGTAAATATGTCAAAAAATACGAAGGCAAACTCGACATCTGGGTGGCCCCAGACGGCACGCCACTCGCCAGTCGCCAGCATGAAACGGTATCCGGCCGCGCCTTCGTCGTGATCAGTTTTGAATCGACGAATGATGACGAGCAAGTCTATGCGCAGGTCGGTGACCGTCTGATCACCACGCGCAAAGAAAGCAAGAGTAGTGGATCTGGTGCAGGAGAGAAGGGCGAGTCACGGATTATCAAAACCCTGCAATTGCAGTCCTGAGTTCGGGTCAAATCAGGGGTATTCATATCACCATGACAGAATGTCCATTTGCCATGGTGTTTTTTTGCGGCGTATGGATTAAAAACTAGATGGCATTTCATGATCAAATAATAGTATGCCTACCTTCAAAAATTTACTTACGTCTTTTGGGCTGACGCTGGCCTTTGTATTTATCACCAATGCTCAGGCACAGTCCGTTGCTTTTACCTTCGATGACGGCCCCAGCGTTGCCAGCACGCCGCTGCTGTCGGCTCAGGCACGTAATCAGGCGATGCTTGATGCGCTAGCCAAACATCAGGTCAAGGCGGCACTATTTATCACGGCCGCGAATGGGGCAATTCAGCCCGCAGGATATGCATTCGCCAAGGCATGGGGCGATGCCGGACACGCGATCGGCAATCACACCATGACCCATCCCGATCTGCATAGTGACAAGCTCAGTCTTACGCAATATCAGCAAGAGATACTCGATTGTGACCGCATCATCAGCACGTTACCCGGTTACCAGAAATGGTTTCGTTTCACCTATCTGCGAGAAGGCAATACACCGGAAAAGCGCGACGGTATGCGCGGATTTTTAAAACAGCACGGCTACCGTAATGCCTATGTCAGCCTCGACACCAGTGATTGGCGGCTCGATGAAAAACTCACCGAGGTTCTGACAAAAAATCCGCACGCGGATCTCAGTCCAATCAAGCGCGCCTACCTCAGCCACATACGCCAGCGTGCCATTGCCTACCGCGCTCTGTCGCAGCAATTGCAAGGCCGCGATATTCCGCAAATCATCCTGCTTCATCACAACCTGATTAACGCCTTATGGCTCGACGATGTGATTGCACAATTTAAAGACATGGGCTGGAATATCGTCACGCCCGCGAGCGCATTCGCTGACCCGGTCTATCAGTTGACGCCAGATCGCCCGGCCCCGGGTCAAAGTCTGCTGCTATCCATGGCACGGTCGCTAGGAGTAGCAAAGTTCGACGGCTGGACGCGACTGGTCGATGATGGCGACGCCGAGATTGAGGCATTGAAAGTTCAGGGTTTGTAGGTGGACGGAGAGACAGATTCCGCTGATCGAAGCAACCTCTTCTTTCAGTATCACCGCATTTCTGATGTGGCTTAGACAGTCGCTTAAAGTTTGACGAGATACATATACTCCCCCTGTTTTTAAAATAAATAGCCGTGATCCGCACTATTTGTGTGGGAATTTGAAAATACAGGTAGGTAGTATATGTTTTTTGGAGTAAGTGAATCTGTTTTAAATAATAGGATTGCTACTGACTAGTATGCTTGGTCACGACTAATTCAATGTCAATTCATTGTCGCCAATAAGTTATCTGCAGGAGATCATATGCAAGCCCATCTCAGAATCGCCCGTCCAGTGAGTGATCTGCAACGAGCGAAAGCAATGTACCAAGCGGGATTGCAGCTCAGCGTCATAGGGACATTTGAAGACCATCAGGGATTCGACGGCGTCATGCTCGGTCGTGCCGGTATGCACTACCACTTCGAATTCACGCATTGCAAATCACATCCGGTTTACCCGCAACCGACAGCAGAAGACCTGGTCGTGTTTTATCTGCCCGATCACCAGGAATGGGAAGCAAGTTGCCTGCAAATGGCAGCTGCAGGTTTCAAGCAAGTGGCAGCATTCAACCCGTATTGGAATGTGAACGGAAAAACCTTTACTGATCACGACGGATATTGTGTGGTGCTGCAACATGCCGGTTGGGAGAATGCTCCCAGCAACCACGAAATTTAGCGACGTGGTGCGCTGTATGTTTTGCATCCTTAAAGATAAATACGATGATGTTTCACCGTCTAAAATTAATCAGCCAAGGCACACTCATCTTTATGCCTATATGCATACAAACGAACAGAGCATGACCGTACTCCGTGCTACATTGGCTTTTATACGTTGGTTTTATCAACTGTGTGATTAGACGACGATAGGCGGAAATTGCGAATCTCTCCGCTGACAATGAATAATCGTTGCCACGTATAATTGTGAAGGCTATTGATTTTTACCGAAAAATCTCCGCATTCTAGTGACCTATCCGTCACCGCATTTCATTCCATTTCGATAGAGGTAAGTCCATGATCAGTTCGATCGCATCTTATTCCACCATCTATGTTCTGATCAATCTAGCGGTCGCGCTGGCGATCGGTGTTTTTATGTACTGGCAACAGCGTATTGAGGCGACTTTTACGGTGCGGGTGTTGACTGGGCTCGGACTGGGTGTGGGTTTGGGGGCAGCGATGCATTTGTTGTATGGCGGAGATGCTGCCACGGTGGCTGTGATCACGACGACGAATGCTTACCTCGACATCGTTGGTAGCGGCTACGTCAAGCTGTTGCAGATGATTGTGATGCCGCTGATTATGGTGTCGATTGTTGGTGCCATTCTTAAGCTGAAAGGTGCCAGCTCCGTCGGTAAAATTAGTGCGCTGACCATCGGCACACTGCTGGTAACCACCATGGTGGCAGCGGGCATTGGTATTTTGATGGCGAAATTATTTGGCCTGACTGCGATTGGTTTAAGTTCCACCGCAGCTGAAGTAGCGCGTGGCGAGTATCTGCAAGGCACGCTGGCCAGTGCCAAGGCGGTGACGTTGCCGAGTTTGCTACTGAGCTTTATTCCGACTAATCCGTTTCTGGACTTAACCGGTGCGCGTAAAACCTCTACGATTGCGGTGGTAATTTTTTCGATTTTTATCGGCTTGTCTGCAACAGGTATTGCGGGTGCTAAGCCCTTGCTATTTGCGTCATTTACCCAGTTTGTCAGTGTCGCGCAGGCGATTATCATGCGCATGGTCACGCTGGTACTTCGCCTGACTCCGTATGGCGTGTTTGCGTTGATGACGATGGTGGTTGCAGAGTCGAGTTATGCCGATATCCTGAAGTTAATCAACTTCGTTGTTGCATCGTATAGCGCACTACTGCTGATGTTTGCCGTTCATCTGTGCCTGATCGCAGGTGCTGGCCTGAATCCTGTCCGTTTCGCTAAAAAGATTTTTCCTGTACTGGCATTCGCTTTTACTTCGCGCACCAGCATGGGAGCGATCCCCATGAATGTACAAACCCAGACGCAGCGCCTTGGTACACCCGAAGGCATCGCCAATTTTGCGGCGTCGTTTGGTGCCACCATTGGTCAGAACGGTTGTGCCGGAATTTATCCCGCGATGCTGGCGATCATGATTGCGCCGACCGTCGGGATCGATCCATTTACTTTTAGCTTCATTGCTCAATTGATCGCGATCGTCACTGTCGGTTCGATTGGTGTTGCTGGTGTCGGTGGCGGTGCGACCTTCGCCGCGCTGATCGTACTCTCGACGATGAATTTGCCCGTGGCATTAGCGGGCTTGCTGATCTCGGTGGAGCCTTTGATCGATATGGGACGTACCGCTCTGAATGTCAGTGGCGCCATCACTGCCGGTACTATTACTAGCAGAGTATTGGGCGAGACCAATATGGATGTTTTTAATAGCGACGCAGAGTTAAATCTGGATGGCGCAGAGAAGCTGGTTTGAGCGCATATAGATTTGGATTTTCTGACATTCGATTCTGTTGATGGATAGCGTTAAAAGCGATATGATGAAAACGAAGCCGCCTGACATAATTTTCAGGCGGCTTTGTCGTTTTTACTGAGCTGAACTTGAATTAAAAATCAGAATCCAATCAATAAAAATAAAGGTAATCGTATGCAAATAAAAAAATGGCTAATCTTTTGCGCTGGAGTTGCTGTGTTTTTCAGCGGAATATCTTATTCTTTCGCGCAATCGACAAGTCAATCCGGATCGCCGCAGTCTCCAAATAGCGTGATGCAGAGTCAGCCGAATCAGCAGACTTCGCCGAAAACGCAACTGTCAGAAAAAATTCATGCGCTGCTTCAAGAGAAATGTGATCAGGATCAATTTTCAGGTGCAATAGTCATTGCGAGAGGAGACCAGCTCATCACCGACGGCGTGTGTGGCCAGGCGAATAAGCGCTACCACGTTGCCAATACGATGGAGACCAAATTTAATATCGCATCGATAGGAAAAATGTTTACGGCCGTCGCTATCGCACAACTGGCCGAGGCGGGTAAGCTTTCTTATGACGACAAATTAAGCCGCTATGTGGATACGAGTTGGTATCCAAAAAGTATCCTTGATCAGGTCACGATACGTCAGTTGCTGTCGCATCGTGCGGGTTTTGGCGATATCCTTTCTGAGCATATTGTTTATGCTCCCTATATCAAACTGATCTTCCTGCGGGAGCTGACAGATTACAAGTCTCTATTGAAGAACGATAAACTGAAATTCGAACCAGATAGTAATTTTTTATATAGTAATACGGGATATTTTTTATTGGGTCTGGTGATTGAGAAAGCATCAGGAAAAAACTTTTTTACCTATATCCGCGAGCATATCTATCAGCCTGCTGGCATGGTGAATTCTGATAGCTACTTCAGGGACGAGCCTGTTGAAAATATCGCTACAGGTTATTTTTCTACGCCGGAAGCACCGAACTTTTCAAAAGAAAATAATTTTTATATTCCTCTCCGGGGCTCTCCGTTTGGCGTGGGGTATTCGACTGTCCATGATTTGTGGCGGTTCACATCTGCATTACGAGCAGGGAAGTTGATTAAAAATGAGACGCTTCAATTGCTGTGGACTGATTACAGCAAGGGCCAAAATCTTGGTGGCCGGCCATTCGGTTTAGGTTTTCAGGTCTGGAGTAGCGATATAGGGAGAGTTACTGGACACACGGGTAGCTTGCAAGGTGTTTCGGGTGAGGTGGCGATGTATGTCGAAAGTGGATATACCGTTATTGTGCTGTCTAATTATGATTCCACAGGATATTTGCCTTCGCAGCTGGAGGCATTGCTGGTGAAGGCGGAAGCTAAATAAATTGCACCGCTCTTCACATGAATACCTTGCTTAAGTCAGCCAGCCAGTCAGATCGGGCATGACGAGTCATCACCCATCTCTGGCTGGTATTCAGTTCATCGCCAAAAAATGTCGTACAAATGCTGGGTATCAACAGCATATTATTTTATTTGTTAGAAGGAAATTTGCATGCAATTCAGTGAGATCTTAGCTGCCCTGCCCACCATCGACCATGTCGCGGCACTGGAGTTATTTGATGGCGATACGCTGGTCGCTCGCTTGGAGAATCGGCCTGGCACAGTCGGTAGTGTGCGCGTCTATCATGCACTGCTGAAGAAGTTTGGCGAGATCAATGCGGCGGCGGCTACGGAGGGACTGGCGATGTATGCAGAGCACACGGCGGATGCCAGAGCTTTTCCGGGTAAGCATCCGAATATCGATCGACTGCTGACCTTGATCGACAACGCATCTGGCGATGCAGATAGTCAGAATCTGACGGTGACGCTGATCACTCGTTGATCCGTCAGCGCAGCGTATGTCGATGCCACGCGATGGCGTTCTCGTTTGCCGGATTGTTCTCGCGGCTTCACAAAAGAATAAAAAAGCCGCCTGAAATAGTATTCAGGCGGCTTTGATATTGGTGCTTTAATGATTTAATGCTCTGATGAATCCGAGTGTTTTTTGGTTTGCTTAGTGTTTAAACTTTGCCTCAGCAATCCGGTCCGCTACCACACTGGTTGGCAAGCCTTCTGCATCAGCGCGGATAAAGACTTCGGTCAGTGTCTCACCGATACGGCGTACATGTGCATCCATGCCGTCTTCCGGCGTATTCAGGTATTCATAGCAGACTTTGATAATGCCACCCGCATTGATGACGAAATCCGGCGCGTACAAGATACCTTTTTGACGGCAGGCTTCACCGATATCGGCAGTGGCTAACTGATTGTTCGCGGCACCTGCAACGATTCTGGCTTTCAGACGTGACAATGTGTCTGGATTCAAGGTCGCGCCGAGGGCGCAAGGAGCGTAGATGTCAGCTTGCACGTCGTAGATCGCGTCGATACCGACAACTGTTGCGCCGAGTTCTTCCTGTGCACGTTTGAGTGCGGCCTGATCGATATCCGCGACAACGAGTTTAGCGCCAGCCTCATGCAGGCGACGTGCGTAGTCGTAACCGACGTGACCCAGACCTTGCAAGGCGACGGTCAGACCGTCGAAGCCGTCGCGTTTTAGCAGATGCTTTACTGCCGCTTGCGCGCCAACAAAGCAGCCAAGCGCGGTGAATGGTGATGGATCACCACGGTCACCGAGACCGGCGACGAATTTGGTTTTGTTGGCGACATTGGCCATGTCTGCCGGACTGGTGCCGACGTCTTCTGCGGTGACATAACGGCCACCGAGGCGCTCCAGTGCTTCGCCGAGGGCTTCAAATAAGGCAGGTGTTTTGTCTGTTTTCGGGTTGCCGATAATGACGCTTTTGCCGCCGCCGATTGGCAGGCCTGCTACAGCGTTTTTGTAGGTCATGCCGCGCGAGAGGCGCAGTACGTCACGTACGGCTTCGGCTTCGCTGGCGTAATTCCACATGCGGCATCCACCCATGGCCGGGCCAAGGCGGGTATTGTGGACAGCGATGATGGCTTTGAGGCCGGATTTGGCTTCTGAGGCAAAAACGACTTGTTCGTGGTCGTCAAAATTGATTTCGTTAAATACAAAAGCGGTCATGCTTATGGCTCCGCGCGGTGGTGATCATGCGTCCCGATAAGGAGAATGATGACGTGCCGCAAAAAAGTTATGTTAAAAAATAGTCTCTCAGTACAACAAGGTCTTGCTAGTCATGGGCTGCGGTGTGGTGCTGCCAACAACGGGGCGGTGATTGTGTCACGCGGGTGCGAGTATAGGCGATAGGGGGCGGAAATTCAAATTCGCAGAATGATTTGCGCACAGCGGTGATACAAGTCTTTATGTAGAGAAAGAACTCTGCCGCTGTGGCGATACGCTAGTGTTTATTTTGAAAGATGCCCTGTATCATTCGATGAATGAACTCAACATTAACCAATCAGCAAGAATCCCCCAGCGCAGAGCCCGACGAGGACGTGTCGGGCGCCGTACTTCCTTCTTTGCCCGCCTATCAGGGTGTGAATGCAGCACATATTCATATAGTCATTAACGCTGAATTGGCCGAGAAGGCGCAGCAGGCTTTGCTGGCAGCGGATGTGCTGGGATTTGATACAGAGTCGCGACCGACTTTTGTCAGAGGTCAGAATTCGGGTGGGCCGCATTTGATTCAACTTGCCACCGACGATCAGGTGTTTCTGTTTCCGGTCATCGATTCCGCGTATCTGACACCAGCTAAGGAGGCGCTGGAGGCATCGCATATATTGAAGGTGGGTTTTGGTCTGGGTGATGATCAGAGCCGCTTGCGTGCGCGTTTGGGGATACATCCTGCACAGATTCTTGACCTGGCGAGAGCCATGCGCGAGCGTAAAGGTAGTGATATGGGAGCGAAAACTGCCGCAGCACGGTTTTTGGGAATGGCCTTACAAAAATCTAAAAAAACCTCAACCTCGAATTGGTCGCTAGCGCCATTGACGGAGCGGCAGATCCGCTATGCGGCAGATGATGCACATGTTGCTTTATTGACTTACCGTCGTTGGCTGGCGCAGAAAAAATAAATTATTTGAATAGGTTGTCCTAACAAGTGTGCTGCGCGGCGGATGCCATCAGTTACTAGTGCTCGCCATTCTGTAAACTTATTGTTCGCTTTCGTCATTTGTTCGTCATTTCATGCAGCTAATGCGCATGGATGTGTCTGCCGGATTAGCTGCGCGAGTTCCTCTAAAAACAATGCCTGCGTTTTGACACAAAATCCCCCTGAGTAAGGATTCATAAATCCATGCGAGGTATTCGCAATCAATTCGGCAGGCTGGCCTTGCTGGCGCAATTGTTGCGTGAGTGTAAGCGGATCAAAGGCGGCTTCGCGTGCTGCAAAGATCAGCCTTGCGGGGCACCGTGGTTGCAGATGGGTGTAATCGCGGATGCGTGAACCATAGAACAACACCATCTGATCGATGTGATGCGCGTTCTCCGTTGCAGCCAGCAGCCAGAGCGCGCTGGCACCAGCGCTAAAGCCGATGGTGACGCAGGGGGTGTTGGGATGTTCTCTCTCTTGCTTTTGTATAACACGGCCAAGTTTGTCTCTATAGCGTGCGAGCCCGCCTTGGGCGATGAAGGCTTGATAGGCGATTTGCTCGGAGCGATAGTGGATGCCGCTGTGATCCTGTTCGTCATACGGTGAGACGATCAGACAGGGATGTTCCAAACTGCGAACCAGGCTGGCGACAGCCGGGGTGTTTCCAAATACATCGGTGGCGATAATGACGGTCATAAATAAAGCGTGTACCGCCAGCGGCAGCACAGGCAGTCAATTCAGCAATTGCAAGCTAAAACAAGAAAGAGGGCGGAGACTACTGGAGTTAGACGCAAACTTCAAGTGATTCCTGAGGATTGATCTACAAACTTGCGATTAGGCTGCTTGTCTTAACGAAAAGCGGCTAAGTACCTGATGTGCCCGATTGGTCCATATGAATCAACCACATTCGTGATTTACATTATGTGATTGACATCAAGCAACAAGCTGGCGATACTTTGGCGCGTGAAGATTGTAAGAACTTGTTACAGGATCGTGTTACAAGATCGTATTACAAGATTGCCCTGCAATGTCTTTAACGCGATTGCGTATCAAGCTAGATATTCAGCTCGTGTTTTGCTCGTATTTCAGACCTTACAGTAATTGTTTTGCCCCAACGCTTTGTTCAAATTTCAATATTTCCGGAGATCGTCTATGTTGCGTCGTACTTTACTTGTCCTCGCCATTGCAACCACACTTGTTGCCTGTAGCAAGGGTGCACAGGGTGATAAAAGCGACAAAAACAATGCCTCCGCCAGCAAAAAAGCCAGCGCTTCGGAAGACGTGACTTTGCAGATCACCGCCGAAGATCTGATTACTGTGCAAAGCAACTCGCTGGCATCTGGTCCAGTGATTACCGGTTCTGTACAGCCTGAGCGCCGCGCAGATTTGCGTGCAGAAATTTCCTCGATTGTTTTGCAGGTACTCAAAGAAAACGGCGATGTCGTCAAGCGTGGCGACCTGCTGGTGCGTCTGGACGATACCTCGATTCGCGACAGTCTGACCTCTGCAGAAGAAGCGGTACGCGCTGCCGGGCAATCGTTTGATCAGGCGGAACGTCAATTCCAGCGCTTAAAAACCTTGCGCGCCTCTGGCATGACGTCGACCCAGCAATTAGAAGATGCCGAGATCCGTCGTAATAACTCCCAAAGTGATCTGGTCGCAGCCAAAGCACGTTCTGCGCAAGCCCGTCAGACATTGCAACGCACCGAGGTTCGCGCCCCGTTCGACGGCATCATCAGTGAACGTAAGGTGTCTGCAGGTGACACTGCGCAGATCGGCAAAGAACTGGTCAAAGTGATTGATCCGAACAGCATGCGCCTGCAAGGCTTGGTGTCCGCAGACCGCGTAAAGGATGTCAAATCAGGTATGCCAGTCAGCTTCCGGGTCAATGGCTATGGCGATCAGGATTTTATCGGTAAGGTGCGTCGTGTTGATCCTGCTGCGAATGCGACTACGCGTCAAGTTGAGGTGCTGGTGGACTTTGTTGACAGCAATCAGCCGAAAGTATCTGGCCTGTATGCCGAAGGCCGTATTGAAGCAGGTAGTACGCAAAACCTGATGATCAAGAGCAGTGCGCTGGTACGTGACGGTGACAAGGCTTATGCCTGGCGTGTCAAGGATGGTCTGCTGAGAAAAGTCAGCATCACTTTAGGCGAGCGCGATCCGCGCCGTGGTGATTATGTCGTCAGTACCGGTTTGTCGGATGGCGACAAGGTCGTGCGTAATCCGGTATCGACTCTCAAAGATGGCCAGAAAGTCGCATTGGTTGATTCAGCTGGTGCAGCCGGTGTAGCAAAAGCGGCCGCCGTCATGAGTGTGCCTGCCAGCTCAGCAACGGGGAAATAATTATGTTCCTATCTGATTTTAGTATTAAGCGTCCGATTGCGACGATCGTCATTATTATTGCGATGATGTGCCTGGGCTTACTGGCACTGAAAAAACTCCGTGTGAATCAGATTCCCGATGTGGAACAGCCGGTGATGGTGATTAATATCCCCTATCCGGGTGCCTCACCCGATACGGTAGAGCGCGAGATTATCAACCGCGTAGAAAAATCGCTGCAAAGCATTACGGGTGTGTATCAGATCCGTGCGACGGCCAGCGAAGGCAATGCCAGCATCGTGATCATCTTCAACTTCAAGAAGAATATGATCGAGGCTTCGGATGAAATCCGAAACTCAATCGCCTCGGTACGTTATAAATTGCCGGCAGAAATGCGTGAACCGATTTTGCAGCGGATTGATCCGGCAGCACAACCGATCATGCAACTGGCCTTGTCATCCAAAACCATGTCGCATGCAGAAATTTCACGCAAGGCTGAAGATGAGCTGTCCGATAAGTTTCGTGCGGTCGATGGTGTGGCGGTAGTCAGTGTCAATGGTTCTTTGCGTCGTGAACTGAGCGTACTGCTGAATGCGCAAAAATTACGTGAATACAATGTCTCCGTCACCGAAGTCGTGAATGCCCTGCGCAGTCAGAATACGACGGCACCTGTCGGCAAAGTACGTGGCATTCTGGATCAGCAAAGTATTCGTCTGGTTGGGCGGATTGAGTCGCCTGCTGAGTTCGAGCAAATCGTTATCAAGCGCCGCGGCACGGAAGTCATCCGTCTGGCGCAGGTCGCTAAGATTGCTGATGGTTTCGCAGAACTGAATAGTTTTAGTATGCGTAACGGCAATCCTAACGTCGGTATTTCGATTACCCGCTCACGCGATGCGAGTACGGTATCGGTGGCAAACAAGATCCGTACTTTGGTGGATGAAATCAATAAAACACTGCCCGAAGGAACCAAGCTCGAAGTCACACAGGACGGTGGCAAGGATGCCGAGAGCAGCCTGAATAATGTGATCGAGTCGCTGATGTTCGGTGCGGTACTGACGATTTTTGTTGTGTATGTATTCCTCAACTCCTGGCGCTCGACGCTGATTACGGCGCTGAGTTTGCCGACGTCAGTGATCGCCGCATTTATCTCTGTCTGGCTCTGTGGCTTTACACTGAACTTCATGACTTTGCTTGGTCTGTCGCTGGCGATTGGTGTGCTGATCGATGATGCCATCGTGGTGCGCGAGAATATTGTGCGTCATATGGAAATGGGCTCGGATCGCCGCACTGCGGCCAGTAACGGTACGCGCGAAATTGGTCTGGCAGTTGCTGCGACCACGTTCTCTATTATTGCTGTATTTATTCCTGTTGCGTTTATGCCGGGCGGTGCGGGTGAATGGTTCCGTCCATTCGCTTTGACGGTTGCCAGTTCGGTCCTGGTCAGCCTGTTTATTTCATTCACGCTGGATCCCATGTTGTCGGCATATTGGGGGGATCCGGTCGGACATCATCTGGAGAAAAAAACGGGCATCAGTTTGTTGCTGTCCGGGTTTAATCACTGGTTTGATCATCAGGCAGATCGCTACAGTAAAGTGATCGCCTGGGCGTTGCATCACCGCATCTGGATGGCGATTATTGCGGTGGTCAGCCTGATCGGTGCGCTGACGCTGCATGTGATGTTTGGCGGTTCGAGTTTCTTGCCGGCTGCTGACAACGGCACCATCATTATCGATATCCGCACACCCTCAAGTTCCAGCCTGGATTACGCACGGCTGAAGGTAGAAAAAGCGGCAGAGATTGCCCGTACCTTGCCAGAGACCGTGGCAACGAATAGTAATGTGAATGCCAGCGGTGGCCGGGTCTACGTGGACTTGGGTAAGAGCACCAAGCGCCAGCGCTCCGCTGAAAAAATTGCCGTCGATCTGCGTAAAAAAGTTGCTGGTGTTATCGGTGCTGAATATGTTGTGCTGGACGACTTGAATAATGGCGCACGTAAGCCAGTGCAGATTCAGTTTTCCGGCCCTGATTCGCGTAAATTAATGGCGATCACCACGGCGTATATGGAGAAATTACGCGCGGTTCCCGGTGCGGTTGATGTCGGATTATCCGAGCAGGATCCGATTGATGAACTACAGATTGAGCTGGATCGCGGTCTGGCGAATTCGCTGGGTATTTCAGTCGGTGACGCGGCGCAATCTCTGCGCGTCGCATTTGCCGGTGTTGAGGTCGGCGACTGGGTGGATCCTACCGGGGAAGCACGTGACGTTGCAGTACGCCTGCAGCCGGAAGATCGGGTCAATGCTGAGAATATCGAGCATTTACCCATTGCAGTCAGCGGCACCGATAAGATGGTTCCTCTGGATCAGATCGCAAAAATCACGATGGGCAAAGGCCCGGCGCAGATTCAGCACTCTGATGGTAAGCGCATGATTGCTGTGTCTGCCAACGCACAGGGCCGCTCGCCTGGCGAAGTTACGGCAGATGCCATGAAGATTGCGAATGCGATTGATTTTCCTACCGGCTACGGGATTGAGCTTGGCGGTGCTGCGCGTGATCAGAAGGAATTGTTCACCGAGATGGGTATTGCACTGATCTCAGGTATTGGCCTGATGTACCTGATCCTGGTTATGCAGTTCGGTTCTTTTACAGCACCGATTGCAGTAATGCTGTCCTTACCTTTGAGTCTGATCGGTGTGGTTCTGGCGTTGCTGCTGACGCGTGGCACGCTGAATCTGATGAGTTTCATCGGGGTCATTATGCTGATGGGATTAGTCGCTAAAAATGCGATTCTGTTGCTTGATTGTGCCCGCAAACGTGAAACGGAAGGCTTT
Source organism: Undibacterium sp. Rencai35W (assembly GCF_049340185.1). Lineage (NCBI taxonomy): Bacteria > Pseudomonadati > Pseudomonadota > Betaproteobacteria > Burkholderiales > Oxalobacteraceae > Undibacterium > Undibacterium sp. Rencai35W. Next base: position 315,810 of record NZ_JBMPPC010000002.1, on the reverse strand, counting down.
GGCCGCGAAGAGTCGCTGATGTATGCCGGTCGTATGCGTTTGCGTCCGATTTTGATGACGACGTTCGCCCTGATTGCTGGCATGATGCCGGTCGCGATCGGCCTGGGTGAGGGCGGTGAGTTCTATCGTCCGCTGGCAGTCGCTATCATCGGCGGTACGATTACTTCGACTTTGCTGACTTTGCTGGTAGTGCCGACTTTTTATGACAGTATAGAAATCGCCAGAGACCGGATGTTCGCTAAGTTCCTGGCACGCGATGCCCGCTGGAATACTTTATTTGCGTTCGTGACGACCTTGATTGAGGCCTTATTGACGATCACTTTGCTGCGCTTTATGTATCGCCGTATTGTACGTCTGGGATCGTTTATATTCAGACGTGGTCGCCGCGCCGCATAGTGAATAATTTCATGTGAAATTGAAAAAGCCGCTCAGATCATCTGAGCGGCTTTTTATTTTGTATCGTTGCAGGTAGATTTGCTATTGGTGAACGTAACTGAGCGAGATTTCAGGATTTTTCTCTGGTCGGAAATACCTTACTACGTTGCAGATGCCTGAACCATTCTTTCAACATTTGCTCCTCATATTTGTAATCACTGCTGCTTAAGTTCGCTTTCGATAAATAATACATATCGCGGATATCTTCTTTGCCGGAAGCGACGACTTCTTGCTGAGGATTTTTGAGCCTGTAGGACAGAGACATTTTTGGCCAGTCGATGTCTTTCAGTACGCGGATGTCACGCATGGTTCTGGCATAGTTGTACTCGATCCTGCCGGCGAGGTCGATATCGGTGACCTGTACTTCCAGGATGTATCCGTCGGGAAGTGTCTTCGCCAGATCTGAAAAATATAAACTAAATTCTTTGCTTACCCGGATTTGTGCATCTTCCAGACTGTCATTCACATTGCGGATATCGGTGAACTTTTCTGGCTGAACGAAATCGACTTTAGCTTCGCCTGCAAAGACGGGGAGGGTGACCGCGCAAAAAAGCGCAGTGATCAGTGAACGTCGCATCATATTGACTCCTTACTTGTGAACCAGCTACCCCATCATTTTAGTCAGTTTTGTCATTTGTAAAAGAGGTCTTACAAACTGATGCGAAATCGCTTTGCGTCGCTCTTTTTTGTTACATAAGGACACAAAGCGATTTACTCAACAATAGATATCAGTGCACTGAGTCTGCTTTGATGATTTCGGTGAGTACCCTTCCTTCACTGGCGCTGGGTGGACGTACGTGCAACAGATGGGCCAGCGTCGGGGCAATATCCACGACCTCCGCATATTGCCCGTAAGCACCTGGCTTGATCCAGTTTTTGCCCATCATGATCAGCGGTACATTGGTGTCATATGCATATGGTGAGCCATGGGAGGTACCTGTCGTGCCGCTACCGAAATACCAGAAAGGCTTCGTCACGACCATGATATCGCCGGATAGTTGCTGATTCCAGCCGCGTTGCATTAACTTGCCCTGACGCGTGTCTGGAAGCGCACCTGATTCAAGCTGGGTGCGGGTATAAGTGCGTGCTACGCCAGGGTATGTTGACAAGAAGCGCGCCACGGTATTTTCTACGTCGTCGCGCTTGAGTCCCTTTTGGTCTATTGCCGGATAGTCGAGCATGACCGCGGGGGATGACCATTTAGCAGCCAGATTAGCGATACCGAATTTTTGTGCGAGATGCGTATTGACATCATCCATCAATGTTTTGGTATTCAGGCGCTGTGCATCGATTTTGCGGCGTTGTGAAAATTCCGGCACATTCGGGAAACCGTGATCTGCCGTCAGCACTACCAGAGTTTTATCGAGGCCAACGCGTTTTTCCAGATCGTCAAAGAACTTTGCCAGTAAGCGGTCAAGACGTTGCAGATGGTCATGCGACATACGACTTTCCGGGCCAAAACTATGATTGATGTAATCGTGGCTGGACAAGCTGATACCGATGACGTCAGTGACTCCGGCCGGATTATGACCAAGCTGCTCACCATCAATCGCAGCACGTGCGAAGTCGAGGGTCAGTTCATCGAGGTAAGGACCGGTAAAAATCCGGCCATAATATTCCGCATCGGGTTTGCCGGATTTGCTGTCGTACACGAACGGGAAGCCTGTTTGATTATCGAGCTTGCCCATCCCTGGTGAACCATCCGGCGCATCACCCTGATAGGCTTTTTCCGGTAACAATAATTCCCATTTTTTGCCATAAAACTTATCTTCGGGCTTGGCGGCATTAAAGCTGTTGTACCAGCCGGGATAATCTTGCATGTAGTAAGTGCTGCTCGCAAAATGGCCGGATTTACTCATGTACATATAGGCTGTACCGGATTTGCCTGCCAACAGAATCGCCCCGCGGTCTTTGCCAGAGACTGTCACCACTTTGGACTGGCCGCCGTTGCTATAACGGAGTTCGTCGCCGACGGTACTCACGCGCAGATTGGCTGGCGATGTGCCGTCGCTGGGTTTGGTGCTCTCGTTGAGATAGGTGTGCGCTGTGTCCTGTGTACAGTACATCGATGTCATCGTGCTGCGGTCTATCCACTCATTGCCGATGATGCCGTGCTGATACGGATAGGCTCCGGTCAGTACCGCCGCATGGCCAACCGCTGTGACGGTGACGCCATGCGCCTGATGACTGTCGCTAAACCATGCACCCTGATCCAGCAAACGACGGAAGCCGCCCTGACCGAACTGATCGCGATAACGCTGCACCTGTTCTTGCGGCAAGCCATCGACGACCAGCACGACAAGCAATTTTGGTGTGGTCGTTGCGGTATTGGAGGACAGTGGCGCTGCACTAGCTGAGAAAGATAATGCTGTGCTGGCGGCGATACAGGTCGTGATCAGACAGGACAGCAAGCGACGACGTACTGCGAAGTCAGAATTTTTCGGATTAAATGGAGTCATCATGGTTTAAGGGAAAGAGGAGGGCAAAGCAAAGCAAAGCAATCAATACGGCGGAAGTAGAAAACCTATACAAATGAATACAGATCAATATCACTACAAATACCATTACAAATTTCACTATATTGTGAATCATTTTCTTATACAGCTTCATCATGTGCCATAGATAACCGAAATTCGCTATGGCACATTGGGTCAGTAACTATCCTTAAGGTTTGCCGCCGACAGGATTGTTCAAATGCTTAGCGAAGAAGGCTTCTATCGTATGAAACACATGCTTCTGTTTCGCCGCACCGGCAATTCCGTGCTTGCCTCCCGGGTAGGTCATCAGGTCGAATAGCACGCCGCGGGTCGTCAGATCATCAATCAGTTTGGTGGTATTGGTGAACAGTACATTGTCATCCGCCATGCCATGCATGAGTAACAGCGGTGATTTTAAACCGTCAAGATGGGCAAACACGCCGCTCTGACGATAGCCTTCGGCATTGTCTTTCGGCTGATTGATGAATTGCTCGACATAGTGCGTGTCGTACAGCGCCCAATCGGTGACCGGCGCAACGGAGACCCCTGCCGCGATCTTGTCAGAGGCGGCCGACAATAAGCGCAAGCTCATGAAGCCACCATAACTCCAGCCAAATACGCCGATACGTTTCGCATCGACAAAGTCTTGCTGACGTAACCAGTTGATGCCTACAAGCTGATCGGCGACTTCATGTTTCCCCAGCGTGTTATAGATGGTATTGGTGAATTGCCGCTCACGACGGGCTGAACCGCGATTGTCGAGTTTGAAAACGATATACCCTTGCTGTGCCATGTATTGCTCAAACAGGCTGCCCCAATGTCTTTGCACCGTCTGCGCGCCGGGACCACCATACACTTGCAGGAATACCGGGTAACGCTTGGCCGGATTAAAGTTCAGCGGTTTCTTGATGGAGTAATACAGGGTCTGGCCGTCTTCTGCTTTCAAGCTGCCGTATTCAGTCGGGACATGCGCTTCCTTGAAACGGGCATAAGGATGGCTTGCATTGAGTTCGTTATGTTCTATCCAGGTGATTAACGTATCGTCCGGTTTGCGCAAGCTGACTTGCGGCGGCGTATTGTCGTCCGACCAGGTGTCGATAAAAATTTCGGCCTTGGCTGAGAAACGTGTTTCGTGCCAGCCGTCGTTTTTGGTGACGCGTTGTGGCTGATCAGCCGTGCTGCCGTCGAGCTTGAGTGCATATACCTGTTTGTCGGATACGGCATCACGGTTGGAGGCGACATAGACCGTCTGTGATTGCTCGTCAACGGCGAGCAGACCGTCAATTCCCCATTCTCCCTGGCTGATGGCACGCACCAGCTTGCCTTGCAGATCATACAGATACAAATGCTTGCGGCCGCTACGTTCGGACATCCATAAAAATTGTTGTGTCTTTTTCAGAAAGTAAGGTTTGTCCAGAATACTGACCCAGGTACTCGCTGTTTCGATAATCAGGCTGCGTTGTGCCAGACTCTGCTTATCGACGGCGATCAGATCTAGCTGCTTCTGATTGCGGCTCTGGCGCTGAAATACCAGGGTGCTGGCATCTGCGCTCCAGTCCGCTCTGACGAGGTAAATATCTTTCTCTTTGCCCAGATCGATGGCTTGTATCACACCGTTCTCAGGACTCACCAGCGCCAGGCTGACCAGCACATTGGATGCGCCAGCATATGGGTAGCGTTGTTCAACGACTTCAGTCCGGTTTGCATAAATTTCAAAACGACGGGCGACGGGTACCGGACTTTCATCAAAACGTTTAAACGCAATACGTGAGTCATCTGGTGCCCACCAGTAGCCACTGGTCTGCGCCATTTCTTCCTGCGCGACGAATTCTGCTTCGGCATTATGAACCGTGCCGCCGCCATCTTTGGTCAGCTGGCGCTCAGTCCCGCTGCTGAGTTCGAACACAAATAAATTCTGGTCGCGGACATAAGAGACATAGCGACCTCTCGGCGAAATTTGTGCTGACATGACCTGGCCAGAAGCGATCTTGCGCGCTTTGTCTGTATTCGACAGATCGATCAGATACAGATCGCCAGCCAGTGGTACCAGGAGTTGTTTGCCGTCAGGTGACCAGCTGTAATCGACGATGCCGCGCAGATTGGCGATGCGTTCGCGTTCACGACGGGCTTTTTCCTGATCAGAGATATTTTCTTCGGCTTGCAGAATTTTGCTATCGACCAGCCTGCGCATACTTTGATCTTTGACATTGAATTCCCACAGATCAAGCTGGAACTGGTCATTGTCGCGACCGCGTAAAAATGTCACGCGACTGCCGTCGGGGGATACCTGAAGTTTGCGCGGCGCGCTGCCGGACAGATTCGCATTATCGTAAATGCGGTCGATGGTGAGACGTTCTGCAGAAGTGGAGAATGACATAGCGGCCAGTAGAGTAAACAACAATATTCGCATAAAAATACCAGAAGGTTTAAGTATTACATCACCGCCAGTCACACTCATGATGAGACTGAGCCGGAGGGGAGTTTTGGGGTGTTCGGAGGATATCCAGAGAGCAACACGATACCAAATTATGGCTAGTTTCGGTGAATCCTTATGTAGCCCCTAAGGTGATGAACGCCGTGATAAAAACTGGAGTAAAAACCAATATGAAAAAATCTTTTCGATGGATAGAAAGTTTTTGACGCTATTCGAGTAAAATTTATTTGAATTTGTTCCCTGTTACGCCCTTTATTAACGCATAAAAAGCAAACCTGGCAATAACCTCAGCATCAGATTTTGTTCTCCAGAGCACAATTAAAATAAGGAAATGAGGTCGGCATGCTTACAGATGGATTTCCACGTTATCTGATCGACATCATGCCAGTATCGATGGTGGTATTGACTGATAACCAGATCACGTACGCCAACAATGCTGCAGCTATTTTATTGGAAGCCGATAACGCCAGTGTCCTGATCGGGCGGCCTGTCAGTGATTTTGTGCATCCGCTCGATATTACCCGTTCAAATAATCGCCTGCATCGCCAGGGTACAGAATGGTCTAACGCGCCTCAGCAATTTCGTTTGCGCAGCGTTAAAGGTAATTTGCGCATGCTCTTGGTCGCTAGTCTGACTATCGAATTCGAGAATAAAAGCGCCATTTTGTTAGTCGGCATGGATATGACGGCACAAAGTGAAATCTCGGAACAGCTGCGTATCAGTGAGCAAAATTTCCGTCGGCTCTTTGACAATATGCAAGACGTGTATTACCGCACCGATGCCAAAGGCGTCGTGCTGATGGTTGGCCCCGGTGTCCGCACGGTGCTGGGATATGAGCCTGAAGAGATCGTCGGCAAAACAGCCGAATCGTATTACCCGAACGTGGCGGACCGTGACGCACTCAAACAGGCGATCGTCAGAGATGGCAAGGTCAGCGATTTCGGCGGACAGATGGTACGCAAGGATGGTCGCATCATCGACATCTCTATCAGCAGTCAGGCAATTTATGACGAGCAGGGCGCATTTGCTGGCGTAGAAGGTATTTATCGCGACGTGACTCAGCGCAAAATGCTAGAGCGAGAGTTGCAGCGCCTGGCTACTATCGACACACTGACCGGCATTCAGAACCGGCGCGCATTTTTAGAAAATGCCGAACAGTTATTTAAAAGCAGCCAGCGCTATACCACCGGCATTACTTTACTGATGCTGGATCTGGATTTCTTTAAAGCGATCAATGATCGCTACGGTCATTTGGGCGGCGATAACGTGCTGATCAGGTTTGCGCAGACGGTTGGACAAGAGTTACGCGAGTCGGACTTATTCGGACGCCTGGGCGGTGAGGAGTTTTGTATTCTATTGCAGCAGGCACCACGTGAAGATGCAATGATTGCTGCCGGGCGCATCCGTGAGCGTGTACAGGAGCTGGTGTTTAACGCGCCGAACGGTGAACTGTTTTCTTTGACCGTCAGCATTGGTGTCTCGACCAACCGTGAAGATGACGAGCGTTTAGGTAAATTACTGGAGCGCGCTGACGAAGCCTTGTATGAGGCAAAACATAGCGGCAGAAACCGCGTGGTCTGGAAAGATTAAGTATTTTGTATTCATCATGGCAAAGACTGTAAGGTATGCAGTTGCCAGTCGACTCATCAAAACGGTGCGATCTCGTACTGCTGAGTTTTTAAAATCGCAATACAGATCCCGCATAGTACATGCGCCTTTTAGGTCAAAAAAGGTCTGGAGGGCGCATAGAATATAGGCAAGCCTTGATGAGAATTGTAAAAAGGCCTTTAATCAATATTGCACGGAACCGCTTACTCCTGCCTTTTCTCCGTGTTTCTGAGTTTCTGAGTTTCTGAGTTTCTGAGTTTCTGAGTTTCTATGGTGAGAGGTCTTGGTTTTTGCGTCAGTTGTATCGATATGATTTTTTAATTTCGAAGTTTTAGAAATTTCCTTATGGGTTTTTAAAAAATCGATAGTCGAGATTCAGCATAAGTAAATTGTGCCGTTACTAGCAAGTTATCTTTTTTTGGGAAGAATTCCATGCCGTCTGTAGCCAAACTCAAGCAGCCCCGGTTCACGATGTTAACTACAGCGTACGCAGCGGTCTTACTCTGCGGGAGTGTATTTGGCGTCAGCGTGCAGGCCGCTGACAGCCCGGCCAGGCAACTCCATCAACTGAATGAGAACTCGGTAGCGACGATTGAGCTTCCCCTGCTGGCAGGCTGGTACGAAGGGCAACTGGTGCACTACATCTCAACCGATATGTCGGATCAAGTGATGTCGCAGCAAACCGGTACCAATTATGTGTCGCGCCTGTCGTATGCATTACGTGCGCCACTGCCGGGGCAGCCAACAGCGGTAGACCGCGTGTATAAATTTACCAACTTCAATCAGGGTAGTGTGTTCCCGTCGGCACCGCAAAAAATCGGCTACCAGAATACTAACGAGGCTTATACACCTTTATGGGTGGTCTATCTGGCGACCTGGCAAGCAGGTACAACGCCACGGACTTTACGTTCGGAAGAAGAAGTTCTGAACGCCGCCGACAAGCTTGAAATCCAGCTTACTCCGACAACGGTGGTTGTAAATTGCCCTATTATTTATTCTGCCAAAGACGGCATATTGGGTGGCGCAACAATCCATGTGAAGCAGCCAAAAACAAACGAACGCAGGTGAGCACGCAGATGAATTACCCCGCTTACCGTAGAATCAGGTCGTTCCTTTACTCACGCTCTCGCCATCTTCCGGACGCAAGCTCCAGAAGGTAATGGACGACAGCATCGTCATCACACCCAGCGTGATGAATGCATGATGCAAGGCGCTGGTCACTGCGAGCTGATCCGACTGCGGCAGACCGCTCAGGTACCAGCCAGTGACAAGTGAGCCGCAAGCCAGTCCAAAGCTCATCGACAATTGTTGTAGCGTACTGGCGATCGTACTCGCCATGCTGGAATCCTCTGTTTTGACATCGGCAAACGCCATCGAATTCATACTAGAAAATTGCAGAGAATTAAAAAATCCCTGCGTCAATCCCAGTAATACGATCAGTGCCAGCGGCGTACCCGGTGAAACCGTCGAAAACAAACAAATCGTTATCCCTATCATCAGAGTATTTACAATCAACACCTGCCGGTAGCCAAATCGTCTCAGCACTTTACTGGCAATCAGTTTCATCCCCATCGCAGCAAATGCTGCGGGCATCATCAATAACCCCGATTGCCATGCCGGCAGCCCCAATCCTATCTGATACAACAGCGGTAGCAAAAATGGCAAACCACCCAATCCCAGTCGTGTAATAAAACCGCCGACCACCGAGACACGGAAAGTCCTTATCTGAAATAAATTCAGGCGCAATAAAGGAAAAGGAATTTGTCGCGAGTGCCAGCCATATGCCGCCAGCAAGCTGAGAGATAAAGCAAACAACACCATCGTTGACGTCACATCAATCGTATGTTCACCAAAAATTTCAAGCAACCACGACAGCAGCGCGGTGCCAGTACCAAACAACACCAGGCCAATCACATCAAGCGGTCTGGGTTTGTCGCCGTAATAATCCGGCATATGACGATGAATCAGATATTGCGCCGCCAGCCCGACTGGTACATTGATAAAAAAGATGACCCGCCATGACATCCAGTGCACGATCAGACCACCGATAGTTGGCCCCAATAAAGGACCGATCAGCGCGGGGATAATCACAAAGTTCATCGCCATCAATAATTCTGATTTAGCAAATGTGCGGATGATGGTTAGTCGCCCCACCGGCATCATCATCGCAGCCCCCATTCCCTGCAAGATGCGTGAAGCAATCAGCATCGGTAAGTTCAGAGACAAGCCACATAGCACAGACGACAAGGTAAAAATCGCCACAGCAATACTGAATACCCGCCGTGTGCCATAGCGATCAGCAATCCAGCCGCTAATCGGGATGCCGACAGCAAGACTCAGGATATAACTCGTGACCACAGCCTTTAGGCTTAGCGGTGATACCTGCAAACTCGCCGCCATTGACGGTACCGCGGTATTAATAATCGTCGAGTCAAGTTGCTCCATAAACAGCGCCGTCGCAACGACCCAGGGCAAATAGCGTTTGACAGCAGCGGCGTGATCAGTCGTTTCTGATATGGATGGCATGGTGCGATGAGAAAGCGTGGCACAAGGGAACGATGATAGCACCCGGCTGAAAATTGAGTTCTTCGAGGTGAGATTGATCAGGTTGTTATACCCGGCTGCACACGCGGTATATCAATGATGGTTTGATTACTTAGGCAGAGATACTAATGAATACTGGTCTGGGTGGGATCAATGGACATCAATGAGTGATGCACTCACTCCTCGTTTTCAGTGAGGATTGAGTGAATAAGGCGATCAGATATTTTATGAGAATCAAATAATTAAATACTCATCCCCGTCACAATCATTGCGTAAATCAACAGTGAAACCAAGGCAATCAATAACAGCGCGGCAGTACGCCAGAGCGTACCGAAAACGCTGAGTTGATAAGCATCGCGCAATTGCAGATACATGTGAATCGGTGGAACAATCATGAGCAAAAATACTGCGGTGCCGGTGAAATTAAATTTATTCAGCAATGCCATGATGATCAGTAGTACGCACATAAACGACAATGAATACAAGGAAAAAACTGCATGGTCGAACATCACATAGCGGCGGCGGAAGGCGAATAGCAACCATAAAAAAGGTAATGAAATAGGCATTAACAAGAAAGCGAGTTTTGAAGAATTTGCCTTCATCTTATACAGCGTGAGCTCCCGGTTGGCGTTCGCTTTGGCTAACGACGATCCTATTCCCGGGATCTCATTGAGTGTGTAGTCATCTCTAATATCGATAACCAGATCGTCGCTTGAGCTCGATGCGGAGGAGGTGTTTGCGGCGCCTGACTCACTTTTGGCGGAGTCATTTTTCTTGTCAGATAATTGTGTTGATGCGACCTCTAGGGTATGAATTTCTTTTTTTACTGATGAAATTTCTTTACTGATGTCGATACGCTTTTGTACATCAGGACCTAATTTATGTTTTTCCGTCTCTAGTGTGCTTAACCTGGTTTTGGCTTCCTGAAGCTGTTGTTCGACTTCTTCTTTCGATTTCTTTGTATCGCTAGCCGCCTTAGTTGCCGCTAATTCCAGTGCCATGATTTCTGTTTGCGTTTCTTTGATTTCTTCTTGAATGTCAGTGACCGTTTCATGTTTTGCGATCAGAGCTGCTTCTTGCTCTTTTTGTCTGGCAAGGGTTTGCCTGGCTTGATCGAGTTCCTTCATCACTTCTTCTTTGGTATCTGACCCCATGAGATTTTTGGCCGGATCTTTCATGGTGAAAGAAAACACAAAAAACATCAGGAAAATCATGAACAGAAATAAGGCTAACGGTGAGACGAACGAAGTGCGCTTACCTTCAATATATTGTCGTGTTAATTTTCCGGGACGGTAGATCAATGCGGGAATCGTGCGCCATGCCTTGGTTTCAAAATGGAACAGACCATGCAGCAGTTCTTCAAACATATGCAGCAAAGAGCGATGGATGTGCGCATGTTGACCGCACACATGGCAATAAGCGCCAGTTAGAATGGCGCCGCAATTGGCGCAGCTGCCGTGTTCATCATGTGATCCGGATGACGCAGGTGTGGCTGAATCTTTGGTCGCATCTTTAGAAGTATTACCACTGCTATGATCAAATTCACTGACGACAGCTGCCTGAGTGATCACATCGCTTGATACGTCAATTTCGATTCCCATTGCAGCCCCAGATGCCTATGATTGATGTGAAATCTGTTGGTGAATTTAGTCAGCCAACAGGTTTTTAGTATTGCGCGTTCACTATAAATTATGCCCTGACATCTTTCAACTTCTCTACCCGGCGCTGCAGCACAAAAATCGGTTGTGCCCATTCGGTATCTTTTTTCTTTTTGCTGGTGATCAGTGTCAATTCTGATGGATCGTAGACGTCGGTGTTATGCGTCAACGGGGTTGTCATCAGGTATTGTGCATCGGTGTTTTTCAGGAATTCACCGACGAGCTGGATGTTGCGGATATCTAGATGGGCAAACGGTTCGTCGATGAAGACGAAGCCGCCTGAACCATCTTCGGATTTCAATAAACCGATTAATAGGATCAGGGATTTCATGACTTGCTGACCGCCGGATGCTTCGCCGTCATTCATTCCGATCGGGCCTTTGCCGTCGAACTTGAAGCGAACGTGCAGACCCGCTTGTGATAGCTGAATGTCGTCATTCTCCAACTTAACCGGATCAGTATGGACTTCGATCCCGGCGAGCTCGCCGAGCTGTTTAATATTTTTGCTATAAGTCTTAATGGTGAAACGCAGGCGATCCATGTAGGCCGCACGTGCATTGACGGTTGCTTCTGAGGCCCGGTTATTTTGATAGCGGCGCTCATCGGTCTCGGCCTGGCGGCCTTGCAGCAGGGCGTTCAGACGTACGAACTGATCGACGACTGTTGAATCAGTTTCCCAGTCTTCACGTGCCAGGTTGTTGCCAAGACTGCGCAGACGCAGTTCGATCTGATGGACGTTTTCATGTTCGGCAACCAGCTCTTGCCTGTGCTTGGCACGCTTCCAGTTAACCGGCAACTGATGCCAGGTCTGACGCATGCCGGTGAGCGTTGCAAAATGGCCTTGTCGCTCGTCTGACAAGCGCTTTTCTGCACTGCGTAATTGGGATTCTGCATCGGCAATCGCGGCTTTGGCTTGCTCCCATTTCAGATGAGCAACGGTACGTTGTTCGGTGGCTGATTTAAGTAGAGGCGAAATCTCACCTAGGCGACTGCCGACTTCGATCCGTTGTTGTCTGAGGGGTTGTATATGGCGGCTGGCCTCTTCAAATTCAGCGTGACGGGCACTAAGTTCTTTTGCCGCATCAACGCCAGCCAGACGCGCTCTGAAGGCGCTGATCTCGCCAGCAAGTTTGCTGATGGCAATCGTGAGCTGATCTTCTTGCGATTGCAGGCGTGGTAAAGAGCGTTGCAATGCCTCCAGCCTTTGTGTGCGACCTGCACTGCCAAAGCGGTAGCGAGATGCCTCGACAAATAGCGAGCGACCACCGCGACGCTCGCCATGATAAGCGTCGGGCGTAATCCATTCTTGTGACTTGGATTTTGATTCGGATTGCGATTTATTAAAACTGAGACCTACTTCAACCGAATCGACCATCTCGATTCGTTGTAGTTGCTCGATCAGCCAGGCAGGCGCAGCGGCAGTGAAGTTCACTACAGATAGCAGACTTTTGTCTTTGACAGTCGGAGCGTGGATACGGTCTGGTACGATGAAATGACCATAGCGTTGCTTTTCACCGACGCGATAAGCTGCGCTCGCATCACTGGCTTTATCCAGCAAAATCACCGAGGTGTAACCGCGCAAGACGCCTTCGACCGCACCTTGCCATTTGGGATCGGTGACTTCGACGATCTCCGGCAGCATGCTGTGAGAAATACCTGCATCATTCAAAGCACGGCGCATATTGCGCACGTTCTCCGGGTCAGGCAGAGCGGCTTTGCCTTGCAGGGCGGCAATGGTTTCCAGTTCAGCGGCGATGCGGTTGGATAGCGTATCGCGCTCTTGTTTGTGACGCGAGAGTTCTGCTTCTTTTTTCTCTAAATCATCGGCGACGTTGGCGACGTCGGCATCTGCTTCTGCGGCGAGTTTTTGTAGACGGGCTTTTTGTTCCAGTAAACTCTCTTGCGGTTTGAGTTTGGTATTGATGTGCTGTAGTTTTTCGCGCAGTTGAGATTCTTCCGCTTCCAATGCGGCCTCATGCTGCTGCGCTTCGCTATGCATCTGTGCCTGTATGGCGAGACTGCTACGACGTTCCGATAAACCGTCTTCTTGTGCTTTTAGCTGACGCTTGCCGTTGCGCAGACTCTGGCTGGTCGCCGACGCATGTTGCAAGGCTTCATGGTATTGCAGCGTTGGTAAAATCTCTTCTTGCAGGTCGCGCTTTTCCTTGTTCAGGCTTTCCCATTGGTGGTAATTCGCCACGCGCAGGCGCAGGCCTTCGAGGTTGGTTTTTGCGCCTTCAAGCTCGGTTTCAAATCGCTGTAATTCGGTCTCGGTATCACGCTGATGGCGTTTGGCATCGTCATAGGCGTCTAGTACTTCTTTATCGCCAAAAACCTGAAACACCAGGTCGAGTAATTGACGCGGTGCATATTCACAGAGTTTGTCGGTTTCGCCTTGCTCCAGCGCCAGCACTTTACCCATCGCTGTTGACAAACCAGCGTGCGACAGTCGTTTGCGATAGGTTTCTACACCGAGCCAATCGTTGGCTTCCTGGATGTCTTCTATCTCGACTTTGCCGCTGCGCATCAGGTACTGACGCTTCCAGTCGCCGCCGTTTTTCTGGATCTGGCAGAACAGGGTGACTTCGTCCTCATACAAGCCGGACATGCGGAAAGGCCGGTTAGAAATTTGTGGTCCGACGGCACTGTTATCGACGACAGCGCGAATCCAGGCAGTTTGCTGTCCTGAATGGCGTGCGTAATGTTTGTACGAGCGGCCCATGGAGCATTCGAGGCCGAACAGAGTGCGCAAGGCGTCCAGCAAGGTCGTCTTGCCCGAGCCATTTTGACCAGCGATCGTGATGATCTTAGCGTCGAGCGGGATATTCTTGATACGTTGCCAGTAGTCCCAATGGACCAGTTCTAATGATTTGATATGGAACATGTGGCTTATTCTTCTTCTGTAGTGTGATGACTATCGGTGCTATTTGGGTCTGTACTTACGTTGCCGTCGGTATCGCTGTCAGTGCTGGCGACTGTTTCCTCTCGGTCTTCGCCGGCGGGAGCAATGATGGCAGGGGTCCGTACAGGGATTTTGAAAATATCCGATAGCGCGCCATTGATGATGCGGTCTTTCAGGGTATCGGTATCCATCATCAGATCGAGCAGTGGCCCTTCGACGATCAGATCCGCTTTGCGTTCGACAAAACCATAACGCACGAGCTGGCCCAGATTCATGTCCATACGGGTTTTCTTGCCGAGCTTTTCGCCAAAATCAGCGAGGAGGGCGCGGTAAGAAATGCCGATGGACGTATCTTCAGCCCGCGGCATGGGCTTGTCTTTGCCGAACATATCGTTTTGATTTTCTTCGGCAAGTTGATGTGCTTCTTGCCGCTCGCGTTTTGGCAAAATAATCAGTGACCATAGGACAACCAATAAGGCAACGCCATCGCGTGCCAAGCTGAAATTATTGTTCTGCCAGGTTTCTCTAGTGCCGAATACTTTCGATTCGCTATCACGTGTCAGTGCCAGTGTGACGTGATCGGCATACACGTTGTCGATGAATTTCATGCCGCAGGCTTTTAGCCTTGCGTCGACATCAGCGCGGAATAATTCGTCGGAGAGGGCGCGTTTAACGAGCTTGTCTTCACGGCGCAGGGTTTGATGCGCGAGCAGGCGGGCGATCAGGAATTGTGCGTCTTCTGTCATTCTTTTTTACTCAATGCGGTGAGGGTGGCGACCGAGATAGCGGAAACGTGCGGGTCAGACACGCGTTGCATTTTGTCTTTCGAATTAAATTCCAGCGGCAAGCGCGCCAGCGCGGCGGTTGCACCTTGCAAGGCGGATTCGTTGACGTCCCCCAGCAATGGAAGCAAGGATGCGCGATACGAGGCAATCGCAAAGCTGGATGGTAATAGCAACTCTTGCAATGGCATTGGTTTGCCGGCTTGCATGTGTTCGATATTGGTCAGTCGATCCAGCCAATGATCGAGTTCCAGTAAAGCATCGCTATCGTCATTGGCGATCTCCGGTGCGTTTTCGCCTGTCGGCAAAATATTGGCGACGGCGGACTGGCGATTGGTCAGTAATTCGCTTTCAGCGACATCGATCATTTCTGATGGTGTGATGAACAGCGGTGTCATCGGATAGGCCAGCGCATCATCTGCCAGTGATGCCAGATCGGCGTATTGCAGCAGCCAGGTTTTGATATCGGTAGTAGATAAGCCAGATTGTCCGAGGTGGACGCGCTGACGTTCGATCTGATTCAGCGCACGCGAAAACATGCCTTGCATATTCAGCAGCGCACTCTGGGCACGACCGATCGCTTGTGCCGCTCTGTGGGTTGCAGAATCGGCACGGCTATCGTTGGTGATTGCGTGAATGATCTGCGAGCCCTTTTCTACCCAGTCGCAGGCGGTGTGCCATTTTTGTTGGGCGGTACGCAGCTGGAACTCAGAGCCGGACGCGATTGCGTCGGAAAATTCTTCGGTCAGTTCGATCAGACGACCGAGCAGATGGTGCAACTGTTCTACCGACACGCCACCAACGGCCTGCGCCCCGGCGACCTGCGTGAGCATGTAGCTCATTTCGGCTTCATCACCTTGTTGCTCCGCCTGCTGCTCAGCCTGCAATAAGGAGGAGAGCGCTGCCAGCACATTACGGGCGGTTGGCGTGATGCGATATACCGATTGACCTGCATCCCAGGCCAGCAGGTTGTGCGAGCGCAAGCGCATCAGGATGGTTTCCAAGCGGTCCGGATCAATATAGCCCAGCTTGGCGTTGATGTCCGCACGGGACAACGACGGCGTATCGACGTCGGCAGCCAGCTCGCGCAGGACCAGCAAACGCAGCATGACGTTGTTGAACCCGCCGTGGAACAGTGCAGTAAAGGCTTGCAGCAGCGGCTGTGCACGTTTTAAAGGGAATATCGGTGCAACATCGTCAGGGCTGATGCCAGGGCGAAAAAACGACTGTAGTGCGTCGTCATCTTCATGGCCTGGCTCAGGTGCTTTGGATGGTTCGTTGGAGAAATTTTGCATGCGGCATTTTACCCGCTTGCAAGACGATTGAGTATTGTCAGGGAGTTAAGTTGGAATTTTCCGTTAGGCGTATCAAAAGTGCTATTTGAGCGCTTACAGCGTGTTTCCAGTTAATTTTACTGGTCAATTTTGGTTCTCTTCATTGCCATAGCTCGACATGGGTGTCTCCTTCAGGTCAACACTGCCTTAACAAGTACATCCGCTATCAACTCAATTCAAATCAAATTTTCATGAAAATT
Organism: Undibacterium sp. Rencai35W; assembly: GCF_049340185.1. Classification (NCBI taxonomy): domain Bacteria; kingdom Pseudomonadati; phylum Pseudomonadota; class Betaproteobacteria; order Burkholderiales; family Oxalobacteraceae; genus Undibacterium; species Undibacterium sp. Rencai35W. The sequence continues at coordinate 299,436 of NZ_JBMPPC010000002.1, read as the reverse complement.
CTGGCTAATGTGTAGTGTGCCAGCATATTCCTTTAGTGCTTGGCGTGACGCCAGAATGGTTGGCACTGCATTTATAGATGTTACTATTTATATACTAGGGTGGAGTAAATTTAAAAGACTATATAAGCAATGCGGTATTAGCATTGTTTTTACCTATACTCCCCTTTTTTAATAAGTTACGTGAATTCAGCTGGTGGTAGTGTGAGCAAAACTGCCATGACCATACGGTAATTCACGATTTGTAAGAAAATACACTTGAGTACGACTAAACAAGACGGATTAGGAATGACTGAATCCGGCGTCGTACAAATAAAGATGAGGATAACAAGATGACACAATGGCAAACAGCCACGCTAGGTGGCGGCTGCTTCTGGTGTACAGAGGCGGTGTTTCAACAGATTCGCGGCGTACAGAAGGTGGAGTCCGGTTATAGCGGCGGTGCAGTTCACAATCCGACCTATGAGCAAATTTGTACTGGCCGCACCGGCCATGCGGAAGTGGTCAGGCTGAGTTTTGATCCTGAGGTGATCAGCTATCGCGAGTTACTAGAGATTTTTTTCACGATCCATGATCCGACGACATTAAATCGCCAGGGCAATGACAGCGGTACGCAATACCGCTCGGTGATTTACTTCCACGATGAGTCGCAAAAAGCCATCGTGCAGGAGGTGATCGCTGCGATGGCTGCGGTGTGGGATGACCCTATTGTGACAGAGCTGACCTTGGCACCGATGTTCTATATCGCTGAGGAATACCACCAGAATTATTTCCGGCAGCATCCGAATCAGGGGTATTGCTCTATTGTGGTGGCTCCCAAAGTCGCTAAAGCGCGTAAGCTATTTGCCAGTAAGCTTGCTGGTTAGTTTTGCTGGTGTAAGCGCTTGTTGTTGAAGTGAGGCTGGTTGCCTCACTTTTTTTTGCCTTTTTTTTGTTCATGTTGCTCGATATAGTCTTTGCGCACCAGTGATTTGAATTGCTTTGGCAGCCAGGGGCGCGCGGCCAGCATGAAGCTGATACGGTGTTTTTCTTCAAATGGCAGCTTTGCGTCCTCCTGATGTTGTTCTGAGAATTCGCGGGCGACTTGCTTCAGGCGGGTAATCAGTGCTGCCACCGACTGCCTAGACAGCATGACATTCACCAGACGCATGATTTCATGTTCGCCATCAAAATTTGACTCCAGATATTCGGCATAGGCCTGATCGCGGAAACTGCTTTGGATAGGGCCGTTCGGTATCCAGCGAAAAGTCCGCGACACCAGCAGCTTTACCCGGTTGTTAGGGAGCAATTCCAGGAAGCCAATTTTGTCCAGACGCAATAAATGCTTAACGACATCAATCTCGCTGATGTCGTAGATTCGGATGATTTGCTCGACGGTGAGCAGATTCAGTACCGAGACAGCGACAATAAATTTTTTCGGGTCGCTGATGATTTCTTTTTCCTGATCAAACGTCAGTTCAGAAATCAAGGTGTCTTCGTTCGATGCCAGCGCCAGGTCGCGCAGACTGATCTCCGTTGCATTCAAAATCTCGTCTAGTCGCTGTAGCGTGAAATTCTTTTGTGAAAACATGCGTTTCACGCTTGCTTCCGACATATCAATCCGTGTCGCCAGATCGGCATAGGTGATGTTTCTCGCCTTCAATTCGCGCTTCAAGGCATCAATCAAAATACTTGCTTTTAGCATCGGAAATCCCAGTGTTGATGATCGGTAAAATCTAAAATGTAAAAAAGTATTAAAAAATAATACACCAAGCCACCTTGTATGCGACTCTTTGTTTGTTGATTGATCACATTCTTGCTTGACTTGATAATTCACTCCGCCGCAGACATTGCGGGTATTTCAAATGAAATGCAGTGGGAAATACAGTGGAATTAGGCAGTTCAGATTGCTGATGAAACAAGGAGAAACACAATGGCTTTAGAGATAGCAACATTTGGTGGCGGATGCTTCTGGTGTACCGAGGCAGTATTTCAGCAAATCCGCGGGATCAAGAGCGTTGAGCCGGGTTACTCAGGGGGACAGGTTGATGATCCCAGTTACGATCAGATTTGCGAGGGCGGTACCGGACATGCAGAAGTCGTGCGTCTGATTTTCGATAATGCGGCGGTGAGTTACAAGGCGCTGGTCGAGATTTTCTTTGCGATCCATGATCCGACTACCTTGAATCGTCAGGGCAGTGATGTGGGCACGCAATATCGTTCTGTGATTTTTTGCCAGAGCGAGGAGCAAAAGACTTGCGCAGCCGCTGTCATGGCGGATGTCGCGACAAAGTGGGAAAAACCGATCGTGACTGCGATTGAGATGGCACCGATGTTTTATCCCGCTGAAGACTATCATCACAATTACTTTAAGATGAATAGTCAGCAGCGGTATTGCACCTTAGTCGTAGCACCAAAGGTTGCTAAAGCAAGACAGTTTTTCTCTGGTAGTCTGTCATCCCGGTAGACGGGCAGTTGAGGTCGGTGGCGATCTCAAGTATTGACCGGATAACAGATAAAAATCTTCAAATTATCCGAACCTTGCTTTGTTCGGCTTGCATTTTATGGCTGCAAGCGGCTGATTTTCCATGTGCCGTCGGCCTGTCTGGTATAGACAATACGATCATGCAGGCGCGAGCGGCGACCTTGCCAGAACTCTAAGCGCTCAGGAATCAGGCGATATCCGCCCCAGTGTTCCGGACGCGGCGGTTCATCACCATAAGCGGCAACTACTTCTGATAAACGCGTTTCCAATAAATCCCGGTTTGCGATGACTTCACTTTGTTGTGATGCAATCGCGCTATGACGGCTCCCCAGCGGGCGGCTGTTGAAATAGCGATCATTCTCTTGCGCTGTAATTTTTTCTACGCGCCCCTCGATCCTGACCTGACGCTCCAGTGCGACCCAATGAAATAGCAAGGCAGCATGTGGATTGGTCTCCAGATCATGCCCTTTGCTGCTGACATAATTGGTGAACCAGCAAAATCCACGCTCATCAAATTCTTTGATCAGGACAATCCTTGAACTCGGACGTCCTTCATGATTGACTGTTGCCAGGCTCATGGCATTGGGTTCGGCGACATCGGCTTTGATCGCCTGGTCAAACCAGGTAGAAAATTGCTGAACAGGATCGCTGGCGACGTCGGATTCTGACAAACTCGCCTGGAGATAATCTTTGCGTAAATCGGCTAATGACATATTGATGCTCTTTATAGAGAGTGTTAAATGTTGTTATTGATGGACAATATGGACAATATGGACAATATGGACGACATGGATGATGTTTAAGACGCGTCCGGTACGATGCCGCGTCGCGCTTGCATGGCAGCACCTAATCTTTGCATCTGCGCGTCGCTCAAAATCCGCTTTGCCATCGGTGCGATATGGGTTTCTTCCAGCTCCATGTGATGCAGATACATATCAGAAAAATGCCGGATATCCAGCGTGGATAATTGGGCTGAACTGCCTTCCTGAATCTGCTTCAGTTGCTTTTCGAGATTGGACCACTGTGCCGTCATTTGCAGGTGCTGCTTCATAATTTCTGGCAACAATTGTTTCAGCAATGCAGCATCCTCTTGGGTGGCGGTAGTTTCCAGCGCCGGCAATAAATCCATTTCTTCGTCTTCATGATGCAGGGGCGCGGCTTGTGTAAAGTATTTCAGCACCGCCTGTGCTGCCTGCCGTGCATCCTGATCAGCGCCGTGTACTGGCAGATGCGTCAGTAATTTGTCCAGCGTGGCGAGTTGCTTGCGAATACGGTCATGGCAATGTTTTAGCACGGCGATCGGTTGATCAAATCCGGGTGCGCTGTCGAATAGTGTAGTCACGATACCTCGATGTGTTTGGCTGTGGTGGGACTAAAATAATGAAAAATTATCGATCATTTAGCACAATCCTGCTTGTGCCATATCAAGCAAACGACAGCCCGGCGGCCTGCTCTTGTAAAATAGCGACAGTTGAATAGCCAGAAATGCTGAGTAAAACCCTATGCAAGATGAATTAAACGTCGATTTTGAGCGCCGCTTTGGTGGCATTGCCCGTTTATATGGCGCTGCCGGGCTGGAACGTTTTAAAACCGCCAGAATTTGCATCATCGGTGTCGGCGGCGTCGGCTCCTGGATCGTAGAGGCCTTGGCTCGCAGCGCGATTGGTCACATCACGATGATTGATCTCGATAATGTGGCGGAGTCCAATGTTAATCGCCAGATACAGGCGGTTACCGACACTATAGGCAAAGCCAAAGTTACCGCTTTGTCTGAGCGTATTGCGCAAATCAACCCGTTTTGCCGGGTCACCGAAGTCGAGGATTTTATTGCACCGGATAATCTTGAGCAGATGCTGGGAGTGCAGCAGTTTGATTATGTGATCGACGCGATTGATAACGTCAAGGCAAAGACGGCCTTGATCGCATATTGCCGCGAGCATGCCATCAAGCTAATCACGATTGGTGCCGCGGGCGGACAAACTGACCCGGGGAAGATTGAGATCCGTGATCTGTCACGCACTGAACAAGAGCCTTTGCTGGCGCTGGTACGCAAACGCCTGCGCCAGAATCATGGTTTTCCGCGTGGTGCAAAAAGTAAATTTGGTATCGATGCCGTGTTTTCGATGGAGGCACTGACGATGCCGGAGACGGCTGAGGTTTGCGAGGTGGGCGGAGACAGTAGTCAGACTAATCAGACTGAGAACAGTCTTGCGTCCGGCGTTACCGGATTGAATTGCGCGGGATTCGGTTCGTCGATTGTGGTGACCGCGTCATTTGGCTTGAGGGCGGCGGCGCATGTATTAAAACAGCTCGCCGCTCCTCCGGTCACTCCTCATGTTGCAGCATCGGAGTCCGCTGGCGTCTGAGTTTGCCGGAAGTGTGCGCCCGTCGTTCACATGACGGGTGTACACTTGCCGGTAAGGCGAGTATTTCTTATCTCTAGGCTTATCTCTAGGATTTGCCAAACACCTCATTCAACTGCTGGGTTACCCGAATGAAGGTGGTTCGTTTGGTGAGCTCTTTCAGCTTATGTGCACCGACATAGGTGCATGCCGAGCGCACGCCGCCTAAGATGTCGAGCAGACTTGCTTCGACGGGGCCGCGATAGGGGATCAAGACTTCCTTCCCTTCAGACGCCCGGTATTTGGCGACACCGCCCGCGTACTTTTCCATGGCGACTTTACTGCTCATGCCATAAAAACGTTTGTACTGTTTGCCATCCCGTTCGATCAGATCGCCAGCGCATTCATCATGCCCTGCCAGCATGCCGCCCAACATAATGAAGTCGGCACCGGCACCAAAAGCTTTTGCCAGATCGCCGGGCACCACACAACCGCCATCAGCGCAAATTTGTCCGCCCAGCCCGTGCGCAGCATCAGCACATTCGATCACGGCGGATAGCTGCGGGTAGCCAACTCCGGTCATCTTACGTGTCGTACAGACCGATCCAGGACCAATACCAACTTTGACAATATCTGCACCGGCTAAGATCAATTCTTCGGTAATATCGCCAGTGACGACATTGCCCGCCATGATGGTCAGGTGCGGATAAGCGTTACGTACTTTTTTGACGAAATTGATAAATCCTTCGGTATAACCGTTCGCTACATCAATGCACACATAGTCAATGGCATTGCGTGCACGGGTCATGACGGCAGAGAATTTTTCAAAGTCGGCCTGCGTGATACCCATGGAATAAAACGCGGTCGACTTCTTTTGCAGGCTGGTGAAATAATTGACTAATGTCTCTTCATCATAATGCTTGTGCAGCGCAACGGATAACTGATGTTCGCCAAGCGCGTGCGCCATCTCCAGCGTACCGGTTGAATCCATATTCGCTGCAATAATCGGAATTCCGTGATAAGTCTGACGCGAATGATGAAAGACAAATTCACGCTGCAATTCAACTTGGGAACGTGATGTCAGTGTAGATCGTTTAGGACGGATTAATACGTCTTTAAAATCGAGTTTGAGAGATTCTTCTATGTGCATTACGACTCCTGTGGTCGCGTGGCAGACGACCTGGATGAGGAAAAAGCTTTGAGCCGTAATTGAGTATAGTTAATTTGCAGACGGATGCTGATCTTATTTTTATATAGAGATTATCAGCATGAAGATATGTTGTGTGCTTGCCAGCTTGTGAGCTTTTAATAGCCAGTGCCGTTAAGTGTACTGTCTCGGCAAGCCTGATAAATTTGTAGGTAAGCCCTCTCCGCAAGGGGAGAGGTGTGAGTGCGTTATAAGTTGCCGTTAATGACAGCTACCACTACCTTTGTCAGTGAAGCTCTGTCCGGCAACCGGCAGGAACTCCCAGTCGTAGCTTTTTTCATGCAAGCTGAGTTTCAATACGCCATAGGTCGCGTTATCACGAATCTCGGTAATAATTTTAGGAAAAAACATCGGTGTCAGTTTGGCGCCGCCTGTGCCGACGACAAAGCTGCGTATGCCATTTTTCTGATCGATATTGCCATGCTCATCGAGTGGCACGAAACGCTCGTAGTCGTGATCGTGTGAGGTCAATACGATATCCGCTTTAGCATCCGACAGGAGTTTCCAGGCGGCTTGCATGATGTCGTTATTGCCGTGACCACCGGTGCTGAAAACAGGGTGATGCCAAAATGCCAGAGTACAACGACGCGGATTATTATTTAATTCCTCTTTCAGCCATTGCAGTTGCGCCTGCATCTGCGCACCATCTACATTACTGTTCAGCGAAATAAGCTGCCACTGACCGACTTTGCGGCTGTAGTAACCGCGTCTATCGGGACCTGCTAGCTCGCCAAAATAGTTGTAATAGCCATGTGCCGATGGCATGCCGTAATCATGATTGCCGGGTGATGGCAGGGTGCGTGCTTTAAAACGTCCCCAGGTCGGGTCATAACATTGACTGAATTCTTCGGGTTTGCCGACCGGATAGGTATTATCGCCCAGCGTCAGAGCGACGGCTTTAGGGTCATTTGCCAGACCGGCCTCGACCAGTTCGGCAGTTTTTTCAGCCATGCTCTCGGTGAACGGTTTTTTACGGCAATCGGCGATGTCGCCTGCGACATACACGGTGACGGATTTTGCTACTTGTGGTTTGGTTTTAGACGCCTGCCCGGATTCAGATGCCAGCACTAATGGTGCCATCGATGTCGCAGAGCATGCGATCAGCGCAGCGATAGAGGAATACAGTCGGCGCTGGAGCGCGGGAATACGGAGTCTGAACATGAAATGATGAATGAGGTGAGATGGTGCCTGCTGGAGCGATATTCTAACCGCTTCCGGCATTTTCTATCGGACTTGTCCTTAAGTGTACGTCGATAGGAAGATGTCAGGTATCTACAGCTTGGTATGCCTCAGGCGCAAGGCATTTGCAATGACAGAGACCGAGCTCAGGCTCATCGCCGCACTGCCTATCATGGGGCTTAATACAATCCCGAACCACGGATATAGCACGCCGGCAGCGACGGGGACACCGATGAAGTTATACGCAAACGCAAAGAATAAATTTTGCCGGATATTTTTCATCGTATTCTGACTGAGTAGCCTTGCCTTCACGATGCCGCGCAGATCTCCTTTGACCAGGATCACTTGTGCACTATTCATCGCAATATCGGTACCGTTGCCCATCGCGATGCCGACGTCAGCTTGTGCCAAAGCGGGAGCATCGTTGATTCCGTCTCCCGCCATGGCGACAATGCGTCCCTGTGCTTGGAGTTGCTGAACGAAGCGGTGTTTGTCTGCTGGTAGCACGCCTGCATGGACTTCGTTTAAACCGAGCTGGATCGCTACTGCCTTCGCGGTAATCGCGTTATCGCCGGTCAACACGATCACGCGCAGACCGGAACTTTGTAATTCCTGTATGGCTTGCAGGCTGGTCGTCTTAATACTGTCGGCTACGCTGATCAGACCTGCAAGCTGTTGATCGATAGCGAGGAACATCACCGTATGTCCTAGCGCTTGCAATTCTCCGCAGCGTTTGTCCAGCTCGCTTGTCTGAATCTGATGATCCTGCATCAGTTGCTGGTTACCGAACAAAATTGTTTTGCCCTCCGAAGTAGCACTAACACCTTTGCCTGTCACTGAAGTAAAACCTGTAATCGGTGGGCTGACGACTTGGTGTTGTTCCGCATACGTCAAGATAGCGCGGGCAAGCGGATGTTCGCTGGATTTTTCTATGGCACTGGCGAACCCGATGATTTGTTGTTCGGTGTAGCCATGCGCGCAGATGATTTGTTGTAAGGCGGGTTTGCCTTCAGTCAGCGTACCGGTTTTGTCGATAAGCAGTGTATCGATTTTTTCTAACTGCTCCAATGCCTGGGCGTCTTTAATCAGGATGCCCTCAGTCGCGCCGCGACCTATACCGACAGTCACCGAAATCGGTGTTGCTAGACCAAGCGCGCAAGGGCACGCAATGATCAGAACCGAGACACCCGCCATTAGCGCATTTGCCAGTGTCGGTGTCGGGCCAACGAGTGCCCAGACGACAAAAGCTAATACAGCGATCGCGATCACGCCGGGTACAAAATAGCCTGATACTTTATCTGCTAGGCTCTGTATCTGTGCGCGAGAGCGGCCCGCGTCGTTGACAAGCTGGATGATTTTTGACAATAAGGTGTCGCGACCGATGCGCTCTGCACGCATGCTAAAGCTGCTTTGCTGATTGATCGTGCCAGCACTAACGTGGTCATCAATTTGTTTGGAGACGGGCAAGGCTTCGCCGGTGATCATGGATTCATCAACATTCGAGTGTCCATCGATGATCACACCATCTACCGGAATATGCGCACCAGGCTTGACGCGTAAAACATCCCTGAGCTGCACCTGATCAAGGGTGATCTCACTGTCCTTACCTTGTGCATTAATCCGGATGGCGGTTGCCGGTGTTAATGCCAGCAAGGATTTTAGCGCTGCATTGGTGCGTGAACGAGCGCGCAGTTCGAGTACCTGGCCAAGCAGAACCAGCGTAATAATGACGGCAGCTGCTTCAAAATACAGCGGTGCCATGCCGTCCATGAGGAAGGCGGCGGGCAGACTGCCAGGGAAGAGTAGGGCGACGAGGCTAAACAGGTATGCCGTCGCTGTACCGACACCGATCAGGCTGAACATATTCAGGTGATGTGTTTTAAACGACGCCAGTGCGCGCTCAAAAAATGGCATCCCGGCCCAGAGTACGACAGGCGTCGCCAGAGCAAACTGCAACCAGTTAAATAGCGTCATACCAAGGCGATCATGCAGCCGTAAGTCCGGTAGCATGTCGCCCATGCTGATCAGTAAAAGAGGCAAGCTGAGTGCAACGCTGATTTTAAAACGCCGCGTCATATCATCAAGCTCGCTGGTATCCTCTTCCGCACTAGCCTCCATTGGCTCCAGAGCCATACCACATTTAGGGCAAGTACCCGGGCCGATTTGCTGAATTTCCAGATGCATAGGGCAGGTATATATGGCATCTTTCGCCGCGGGTGTTGGTGCCGGACGTGACGCCGGATTCAACCAGTGTTGCGGATTTTTACGGAATTTTTCCAGACAGCCTGCACAGCAGAAATAATACGTTTGTCCGTCGAGATCGAGTTGATGCGGACTGCTCTCATCCACCTGCATCCCGCAGACCAGATCAAGCTGCTTGCCTTTGCCGGAGCTTCCACCGCCACAGCATGAACCCACAGATTTTGTCGTTATCTTTGCGTCGCTTACAGGAATGTCTGAGGCCGCTGCGGCCTCTCTCACAACTTTAGGTGTAATGAGTTTCTTTGCTTTGACAAAATTGTATGGCGCTGCCTGGAATTTTTTGACACAGGAGTGGCTGCAAAAATAATAGGCAATCCCCTGATAACGAGCCGTCTTGTCCGGATTCTTTGTGACCTGCATACCGCAGACCGGATCGGTGTAGTTTTTTTCTGTGACTGTTGTTGCACTTACCGTCGTGTCGACTTTGAATGATGCAGTGCTACAGCAGGATTCGTCGGCAGACGCGTGCTGGTGATCATGTGGCTTAGTTTGATTCATCGCAAATGCTCCAATAGCTATTTCAATTTATGATAGATGCTGTACTCAGGAACGGAGTCAAGGACTATATGAAAAATAATGCACAGACGACTTACACCATAGGGCAACTGGCGCGTGCAGCGAATGTCGGTGTAGAGACCATACGCTATTATCAGCGTCGCGCTTTGTTACCTGTCCCACATACCGATACTGGTTTTCGGTCCTATCCGGTGGCATTGGCTGAAAGAATCCGTTTTATTAAGCGGGCACAGGAATTAGGATTTTCTCTGGATGAAATCGCGCATTTATTGCTGTTAGAAGATAGCAACGATAGAAGCGCCATACGCGACATCGCCAGCGAACGGCTAGAGCAGGTAAGGGCCAAACTCCATGACTTACATAAGATGGAACATATGCTGTCACAGCTGATACATCAATGTGCAAGCAGTTCCGCGCAGGCCAAATGTCCGATTATCGGCGCCCTGACGACGCAAGCAATCTAAGGTTTTGTTATCGGCCTGGACCGTCCGCAGCAGGTGTCCACGGAGGCGAGCGAACACCGTCCGGACAATCTTCTTCTGTCGTTGAAAAATAAAATTCCCTTGTAAATCAAAGGCTTGTATTTTTATTTCGCACTGGCACGCTTAGTGCTAAATGATCACTATTCTTACCAGGGATAGTGCCATGAATACTGCAACCGCGACTCGCTCTAGTTACCACACTCACCAGGCTAACCAGGCTCAACCGCTTCCGTTGGTCAAGCGGATAATCGTGATCATCAAAACCTCGCTGACGGTTGTGCTGGGTATGCTCACCGCGGTGCTGATGAGCATAATTTTGCTGAGCTATCACAGCAGTCAGGCAAGCGAAGATCAGACCGGCACCTTGCTATGCCGTGTTGTACAAACGGTGAGTGTCAATCATGATTGTGAGCAATGTGAATGGAGCGGCACATGGGACGCGAATATATTTAAGCTCAGTATCAACATCGAACTTGCTCAGCAATGCCATTTCTTTTTGCACCTGGACAGCAGCCGGCTGGCACAGATCATCACGACGTCCAATCTGTCCGCGAACTCTGTTGCGGACACTGTGCGGACAGACCGGACACCGCGGACAGTGATCGTCAAAACTAAAAATCTCAGCAAATCAATGACTTAGTTGTGGCACGTTTCCTGCTGATCAATCATTAACTTTTCCATACAATTCTCTATGATCCGTGATACCTCCGGCCAAGATGCCGTCATTGCCGCAACACCAGTCTGGCGCAGCAAAAAAGTTTATCTGATGACGGCGCTTGCTGTCGTGGTAATCGCATCCGTTCTGATTGTAAGCGTCGCCTGGAGTGGTAGCAGCCAATCTGTCAGCGCTGCCCGTTTAAGTATTGCGACGGTCAGCAGAGGTAGCTTGGTCCGTGATGCCGCTGTCAATGGTCGTATGGTCGCCGCGAACAGTCCGACCCTGTATTCGACCGCGCCCAGCACTGTGACACTCAAAGTCAACGCAGGCGATAAAGTCAAAAAAGGCGAGATCGTCGCCGAACTCGAATCGCCGGATCTCAGCAATGAACTCAAGCGCGAGCAAGCCAGTTATGAACAGTTAGAGGCCGAAGTCGCGCGTCAGCACATCCTCGCCCGCAAGCAAAAATTACTGGCTCGCCGCGAAGCAGATCAGGCCGAGATTGAACGGATTTCCGCTGAGCGAACTTATCAGCGCATAGAAAACGCCGGTGTACTTGGTGTGGTTGCCAAGATCGATTTCTTAAAAGCGCAGGACGCAATGAAATCCGCGCAAATCCGGGCCAAGCATGCAGAGCAGGCAACTGGTCTGGAAAACGAAGATGTCGATCTTGCTTTGAAAACCAGAATCAGCCAGTTACAGCAACAACGACTCGTCCGCGATAACGCGCAACGTCGTGTCGATGATCTCAAGCTGCGCGCACCGGTAGATGGCGTGGTCGGTACGCTATCTGTCGCTAATCGTAGTGTGGTCGCAGCGAACACGGCATTGATGACCCTGGTGGATTTATCCCAGCTTGAGGTCGAGCTGGAGATACCTGAAAGCTATGTCACTGATCTGGGTTTGGGTATGAACATTGAAATGACGGTCAATGGGATAAAAGCGGTAGGGAAATTATCTGCAATGTCGCCAGAAGTTGTCAAAAATCAGGTACTGGCAAGAGCGCGTTTTAGCGGCGAACAACCGGCTGGCTTACGGCAAAGCCAGCGCGTCTCAGCCCGCTTGCTGATCGAAGAAAAGCCAAATGTCCTGATCCTGCCACGTGGACCTTTTGTTGAGAGTGAAGGAGGGCGCTTTGCCTATATCGTGGAATCGGGAGTGGCCGTACGCAGACCGATCAAAATTGGAGCAACCAGTGTGACCGCCGTAGAGATTGCAGACGGTTTAAAAGTGGGCGATAAAGTTGTTATCTCTGGTACAGATACGTTCCAGAACGCTCAACGTATTTCAATCAATCATTAATCAATCACCATCGAGAGAATATCTATGTTACGCATGAATAATCTGAGCAAAGTGTATCGCACCCATCTGATAGAAACCCATGCCTTGCGTGGTTTTGAGATCCATGTCAAAGAAGGTGAGTTTGTGACCGTGACGGGACCATCTGGATCGGGTAAAACGACTTTTCTCAATATTGCGGGTTTGCTGGAGGAGTTTTCAGGCGGCGATTACTTTCTCGATGGTGTCAACGTCAAAGGCATGAACGATAACGACCGGTCGCGCTTGCGGAATGAAAAATTAGGATTCATTTTTCAGGGTTTTAATCTGATTCCGGACCTGAACTTATTCGACAATGTTGACGTACCTCTGCGTTATCGTGGCTTTAATGCCGCAGAGCGTAAGCGCAGGATAGAGGAAGCCTTAACACAGGTAGGTCTGGTGTCGCGTATGAAGCATTATCCGGCCGAGCTGTCCGGTGGTCAGCAGCAACGGGTTGCAATTGCCCGCGCATTAGCTGGTAAGCCCAAGTTGCTGCTGGCGGATGAACCGACCGGTAATCTCGATACTCACATGGCGCGCAGCGTGATGGAGTTGCTCGAAGAGATCAATGCCGGTGGCACGACGATTCTGATGGTCACACATGATCCTGAACTGGCAGTCAGGGCGCAGCGTAATGTGCATATTATCGATGGACAGGTGAGTGATTTAATCCGTAAAACACCGTCCCTGCACGAGGCGAATCATGATGCACATTCGCTGATCTCTGCCGCTGCCTGAGGACTCACTATGTTTGCTTACTATTTTTTACTCGGGCTACGCAGCCTGCGCCGCAACCCGGCGTTGACGTCCCTGATGATTCTGACGCTGGCGATAGGCGTTGCGGCTAGCATTTCCACACTGACGATTTTGCACGTGATGTCGGGTGATCCTATTCCGCACAAGAGCGATCGCTTATTTGCGCCTATTCTGGATAACGGCCCGAAGGAAGGCCATACGCCTGGTGATAAAGTGAATGACCATCAACTGACGTATAAGGATGTGATCAATCTCCTCGCCAGTAAGCAGGGTGTGCGCAGCACAGGACTATATTCGATCTTAGCCAACGTTGAGCCAAGCCGCAAAGATTTGAATGTGATCGAGTTTGAAGGCCTGGCTGCGACCTCAGATATGTTTGCCATGTTTGACGTGCCTTTTAAGTTTGGACAGGGATGGCAGGCAAGTGAAGATGCTAGTGCGGCGGATGTGGTAGTTTTGAGTAACAAGACCGCTGATAAATTGTTTGGCGCTGTCAATCCTGTCGGTCAGCGCATCCGTATGATGGGTGGTGATTACACCGTTGTTGGCGTCACTGAAAAATGGTTACCTCAGCCGCGATTTTATTATTACAACGGAAGTGATAGCGCATTCACTGACGAGGCAGAATTTATTATCCCGCTCAGTAATTCGATTCGCAGAGAGGCTACGCATGCGGGTGGCATGAGTTGCTCTTTCCCTTATGAGCCTGGCTGGCAGGGACGACTGGATTCTGAATGTACCTGGATGCATTTTTGGTTCGAATTGAAATCATCTGGGCAACGTGCGGAATTACAGAATTACCTCGATAGCTATGTCAGCGAGCAGCGCAAACTTGGTCGTTTTCAACGGCAAGAAAAAAATCGTCTGTTTAATGTGCGCGAATTTTTACAGGAAATGCAGGTCGTCGGTGACGACAGTCAACTCTCGGCGTGGCTGGCATTTGGCTTCCTGTTACTGTGCCTGGTCAATACGATAGGTCTGTTACTCGCCAAGTTTTCTGTGCGTGCTGGCGAGGTGGGTGTGCGTCGGGCACTGGGCGCATCACGTAGCGACATATTTAGCCAATTTTTGATCGAAACCAGCGTGGTCGGTTTGGTCGGTGCGGGGCTTGGCGTGATATTGGCGCTGGGGGCTTTACAACTCATTGCTCTGCAATCGAGGACTTTGGCGATGGTAGCGCATATGGATCTTGCGATGTTGGGACTGACTTTTGCCATGACGGTCACTGCGGCAATTTTGGCTGGCTTGTTGCCGACATGGCGCGCTTGCCAGGTCACACCAGCGATGCAACTTAAATCGCAATAACCGGATCGCCCTAATCGTATCGCTATCATCGGATTGGACAACAAATAATGAAAACATTTTTTGAAATGCGCCCCATTTTCTCTGCCTTATTACGCAATAAATTAGGTCCATTTTTGGTGGCAACACAAGTTGCCTTAAGCCTCGCGATTTTGGTGAACGCCATCTATATTGTGAATCTGCGTTTAGATGCGGCTGCACGACCTAGTGGTGTCGCCAATGAACTGGATGTGTTCAGAGTGCATATTGGTAATCAGAAGTTGGGTGGACATGAGGATCAGATGGCAATGCAAAAGCAAGAGGCCGCGACGATACGTGCGGTTCCTGGTGTCACCTCGGTGGCGCGCACCAACTCGTTTCCCATCTCGCATTCTGGCAGCAATAGCAGCGTCTACAATGATCGTAAGCAGACGATCAAAACCGCCGACTCGGGTATTTACTTTACGGCAGATTCATTAGTCAAGACCTGGGGTTTGCAATTAATACAAGGGCAAGATTTTCAAGCAGGCGATTATATTGAGACAGATCCTAATACCAGCAAGGAATTTGTAAAAAAAGTGATAGTCAGCAAAGCCCTTGCGGAGAAATTGTTCCCAGATCAAACTAATTTCGTCGGCAAGGAATTTTTCTTTGGCTCGGGAGATGATGCGAAAGATGTCAGAATTATCGGTGTAGTAGAGACCTTGCAGACATCGAGTGGACAAACAGAGCCAAGAGGTGCTTACACCACATTGATGCCCGCTCGCCTCTCAAATATCTCCTACGAAGTCTATGCCGTGCGGGCAGAGCCTGGTCAGCGCGACCGGGTAATGAAGGAGGTAGAAAACGCATTGCGCAGAGATTCGACGACGCCAATTAAAGTTACCATGAAGACGATGGAGAATATGCGTATTGCGCGGTACCGCTCTGAAAAAGGTTTAGCGTGGATGTTGCTGGCGGTGAGCGTGCTCCTGATGCTGGTGACTGCCAGCGGGATTGTCGGCATGAGTACTCTGTGGGTTGCGCAACGACGTAAGCAGATCGGTGTGCGTCGTGCTCTCGGTGCGCGCAAGGTGGATATTCTGCGTTACTTCATTACCGAAAATATCGTGATTACCAGTGGCGGAATTGTAGTCGGTATTGCACTCAGCATAGGATTGAATCAGATTCTGGTGAGTCAGTTTGAATTAAGTAAATTACCGCTTCCCTATTTATTCTTCGCACCATTTATTTTCTGGACTTTAGGATTGATTGCGACATTCGGACCAGCATCACGCGCTGCCGGTATCTCACCCGCCACAGCAACTCGCAGTGCTTAAAAAACCATGAGCTTGATCGTATTTTTCGACTAGAATCTTAGTTGAAAATCCGATCAGGCTCATGCTCTGTTACGCACTATTCATGCGCCTTTGCAAGGCATCAGGCCCAGAAGCCGCATGGGAATTGCGTCTTGGACTAAGCCGTTGCAAGTTATTTTAATTAGTACTAAGAGCTGAGAATGTAAGCTTCTTTTTTGTCCTTCTAAATTTTTTAGCCCGCCTTCAACTGCGCATTAAGACCATGAAACTATGCCCACTGTACTAATCATTGACGATAACCCTTCGATTGCTATTGCGCTGGATGTGCTGCTGTCGCTACATGATATCGCGACGATCAGTGCCCAGTCGCCGGAGCAGGGCCTGGCAAAACTGGAGACGACTTGCGTTGATCTGGTGATACAGGATATGAACTTTAGTACAGATACGACCTCGGGCGAAGAGGGTGTCGCCTTATTTCATCAGATCCGTCAGCAGCATGCGGATTTGCCGGTGATTTTGCTGACAGCCTGGACACATTTGGATGTCGCAGTGGATTTGATCAAAGCCGGAGCGGCCGATTATCTGGCAAAACCGTGGAACGATCAGCGCCTGATTGCGACGGTACAAAATCTGATCGAACTCGGACAGGCGAATCGCGCTTTGCAGCAACGTGTGCAGCGTGAACGCAAACTGAAGCGTGAGCTGGAGCAAAAATATGATGTGCGTCAGCTGGTCTGGCAAGATCCTGCTACAGAGCGACTCTT
This sequence comes from Undibacterium sp. Rencai35W, assembly GCF_049340185.1. Lineage (NCBI taxonomy): Bacteria > Pseudomonadati > Pseudomonadota > Betaproteobacteria > Burkholderiales > Oxalobacteraceae > Undibacterium > Undibacterium sp. Rencai35W. Next base: position 282,910 of record NZ_JBMPPC010000002.1, on the reverse strand, counting down.
GCAAATGGCATGTCAGGTTGCCCGCTCTGATGTATCTGTTCTTATCACTGGACCGAACGGTGCTGGTAAGGAAAGAGTCGCCGAAATTATTCAGGCAAATTCGCATGTCAAGGATGGGCCTTTTGTCGTTTTGAATTGCGGCGCCTTGCCTGCAGAATTGATTGAGGCCGAATTGTTCGGTGCTGAGGCGGGGGCTTATACGGGAGCGGTCAAAGCACGTGAAGGCAAGTTTGAAGCCGCTGACGGTGGTACTTTATTTCTTGATGAAATCGGTAACTTGCCGCTGGCTGGCCAGATGAAATTATTGCGCGTTCTGGAGACCGGGCGTTTCGAGCGGCTGGGGTCAAATAAAGAACGTAGTGTCAAAGTCCGCGTCATCAGCGCGACCAACGCTGATCTGTCTGCGATGATCAGGAGCGGGCAATTTCGCGAGGATCTGTTCTATCGCTTGAATGTGATTCAACTGAATTTGCCACCTTTGCAGGAACGGCCCGAGGATATTATTCCGCTGGCAGAACACTTCCTTGGTGAGGACAAAAAACTGCACCTGAGCGCACGTACGGCGTTATTGCAGCATTCCTGGCCAGGTAATGTGCGTGAGCTTAAAAATGTAATGCAAAGAGCTGCCTTGCTGGCAACGACCAGTGAGATCAAGGCCGGTGACTTGGGTTTGCCTGCGCAATCAGTACCGCGAGTCATCAGCGAGGTCATCCTGGATCGCGACACGATCGAGCAGGCGCTGGATAAAGCGAATGGTGTGATCGCGCAGGCAGCGTCAGAGCTGGGACTGAGCCGTCAATCTCTGTACCGGCGCATGGACCGGCTGGGTATTAGCAAGTCCGGATAAACCAATGCCAACAGAAAAGACAGACGCTGCGACTACGGTATCAGCAACGACAGCCGCAACGACCAATAAGTCCGCAGCGACGGATAGATCATTCGCGATATCACTGGCTGCCCGTTTTAGCCTGGCGGCGTTCTTGCTGGTGCTGACAACGCTGGCTTTGTCGTACGGAATATCGCTGCTCTTTCCACATGATCCGTTTAGTGTGGTGCTTGTGGTAGTGATGGTGATGTTGCCCTTGACGATTATCGTGATGCGCAGTCAGTTGCATGCCATGTTGGCGTTATTTCGGGCGCTTAGCGGCACGGTGATCAGTTATCAGGACGGTGATTATTCTCTTGGTCTGCATTGGGACAGACGAGACGAACTCGCCGCTCTGGTCGACGCGCATAATGCACTTGGTAATGTCTTGCGCGAGCAGCGCTTGAATTTGATTCAGCGTGAACTCCTTCTCGACACCATGGTGCAAAATACGCCGGTGGCGATGCTCCTGATTGCGGATCAGGGGCCGGTTGTATTTGCGAATATCGCGGCACGCCAGTTGTTGTTTGAAGGTCGCAAAATCGAAGGGCATACGCTCAGCGATGTACTCCGGCATTTGTCGCCTTCGTTGCGTGAGGCGATTGACCGCGGCGGCGACGGTTTATTTACCGTCAGCAGCAAGACCCTGATTGACGGCAATCCCGATGAAGACGAAGAGGTGTATCACCTCGCGCGCCGGAATTTCAGCCTGAATGGCCGTAGTCACGAGCTGCTTTTGCTCAGGCATCTCACCACCGAATTGCGCCGCCAGGAAGTACGAACCTGGAAAAAAGTCATCCGCGTGATTAGCCATGAATTGAATAATTCACTGGCACCGGTCGCGTCGCTGGCGAACTCTGGCGGTGAATTGCTCAGGCGCGGGCAGCTAGAGCGTTTGCCAGAAATTTTATCGACGATAGAAGAGCGTACCCGTCATCTGGAGAGCTTCATTCATGGTTATGCCAGTTTTGCTAAATTGCCGACACCACGAATCGAGGCGACAGCCTGGACTACATTTATCTCGCGTTTGCAATCGCAAATCGGTTTTCATCTAAGCGGTGATTTGCCAGAAGATACAGTGAGTTTTGATATCGCGCAGATGGAGCAGGCATTGTTGAACCTGTTAAAAAATGCGCATGAATCCGGGTCGGCGGCAGAGCATGTGAGCTTGTCCGTCAGGCGCATCCAAGGCGGTATACGCATTGATGTGATGGATCAGGGGAGCGGGATGAACGATGCCGTGATGGCGAATGCTCTGGTGCCGTTTTACTCGACTAAACGGAGCGGTACAGGACTCGGGCTGGCGCTCGCAAGAGAAATTATCGAAGCGCACGGCGGCAGAATATTGATGCGGAACCGGCAGGAGGGCGGCGTCATGGTGACGCTGATATTGCCTGGCTAAGATGGCTATTGTGGTTGCTCTTGTTTTGCCCCTGATCGCGCCCAAAACAGCGCGATATCATTTCACTGATTTGATAAAAATAGGGGAGTATCTGCATAAACAGGGCATATTCCGCAGTTTTTACATGGGGATTAAAAAATACTTGGGGTGAGTATAATGAATTCTCATGAAAAAGGCAGAGGACGTAATTGTCTTCTGCCTTTGGTTTATTTACGGCATTGATCCGCAAACAGGTATGCCGGTATTCGGTATTACGCCGCTGCTTTTGATTCTTGCAATGTCGGATAGTCGGTATAGCCTTTTGCCTCACCGCCGTAGTAAGTTGTGCGATCGCCTTCATTGAGTGATGCGCCTGCGGCGAATCGGGCAACCAAGTCTGGGTTGGCGATGTAAGGACGACCAAACGCAACGGCGTCTGCCAGACCGCTGGCGATCAGTGCTTCTGCTTCATCGGCGGTATAACCACCGCAGCAAATCAATGTGCCGGTGAACGCTGCGCGCAGTTGCTTGCGGAATTCTTCGGTCAATACCGGGCCGCCTGCCCAGTCCGGTTCAGCGATATGCAGATAAGCAATGCCGCGTTGATTGAATGCTGCAGCGAGGTAGAGCGCCATTGCTTCCGCTTCTGTATCAGCAATGCCATGCGCCACAAAATTCGGTGAGATACGTACGCCAACACGATCCGCGCCGAGTTCGGCGATGGCGGCGTCAACGGCTTCCAGCGTCAGGCGGGCACGATTTTCAATTGAGCCGCCATAGATGTCAGTGCGCACATTGCTGTTTGTTGACATGAACTGTTGTAGCAGATAGCCGTTCGCGGCGTGGACTTCTACCAGGTCGAAGCCTGCGTTTTTTGCGCGGATGGTTGCCTGACGATACTGGGCGACGATGCCGGGGATTTCTTCTAATGCTAAAGCGCGTGGTGTTTCTGTCGGTACGTTCGCAGGCGTGCCATCTTTTTGTACAACGAAGCATTGGCTATTCGCTGCGATGAGGGCGGATGGTGCGACTGGCGCTGCGCCATTTTCTTGCAAAAGCGAATGAGAGATGCGGCCGACGTGCCAGAGTTGCAAGGCAATACGACCACCTTTATCATGCACGGCATCGACAACTTGCTTCCAGCCAGCTTCTTGCGCATCGGTGTAAATACCCGGCGTCCAGGCATAGCCTTGACCCTGACGGGAAATCTGGCTCGCTTCGGTAACGATTAAACCGGCGGTTGCTCGCTGGGCATAGTACTCGACATTCAGTGCACGTGGAATGTCGCCTGGCTGACCTGCGCGGGAGCGTGTCAGTGGTGCCATGACAACGCGATTAGTCAAATGGATGCTGCCGGTACGGACCGGAGAGAGTAGGTGCTTGAGCATGTTCGTCCTTTTAAAAATTAGACCAGTCGTCTAGTTGGTGATTCAAAAAAAGGGCAATCGCTTGCCCGTCTTGCAAAGTGCTGTCGCTTGTAACGATTTAATCGGGTGGTTTCAACATCTGTTCTGTCTGTTTATACGCCAGATTCATGGCGGTCATGCTGTGACTGACCTTGGTTAGCAGAGAGGCGCCTACCCACATACTGTACAAAGATTCGGCTAATTGGTCGGGATCGATACTGGCAGCTAAACTGCCATTTTTCTGAGCGACGCCTAGCGCATTGGCAATCTGTGCAGTAATGCCCGCCATCCCCCGGCTCAGCGCGATACGCATAGGCTCGGATAAATCGGCCACTTCTGCTGCCAGCTTCACAGCCAGGCACATATTCTGACATTGACTGCTGGCTGCAACATCTCGCCAATGGCTGAAGTAAGCGAACAAACGTTCACTGATGCTCAATGTCTCGTTAGTAAATAGTTGCTGAGTCCGCTGATGATAGGCCTCGAAATAGCGCTCCAGCATGGCGACGCCAAAACCTTCTTTGGATTGAAAGTAGTGATAGAACGAGCCTTTTGGAACTTCTGCCTTGGTCAAAATCTCATTCAGACCAATTGCACTGAAACCGCGACCCAATATCAGACCCTCGCCGATGGCGAGTATGCGTTCACGGGTATCTTGATATTGATCTGGTTTGTCCATGTGCAGAATATTATTAGACCAGTCGTCTAGTGTCAAGTAAAAATTATGTATCCGCATAGGAGAGTGCATTTTCAGCATTTTATCTTTCCATGGACTCAGGGCATCACCGTTACAATTTCAGGACAAGTTGACCATAGGGATCAAACCTGTTTTGTGTCATAATATTAGTTTCTTCTTGGAAAGAATAACGACTGGTCATGTGTTACACCCAAGTAAACAAGCTCGCTGATAATGTTTCGCTGGCTTTCACTTAACGAAAGCGCATTAGACCCGTCTGAACACGCCATCTGGAAGATAAGCGCTTTGCGCATTATTCTGGCGTCGGGGTTTTTGCTCGAAGCAATTGTCGCTATTGATAGCTCGCTGCAAGCGATCGCTGTCGGGGCTTATCACATCCTGTGGATCGTCGGTTTGTTCTATGCTGTTTTGGGCTTGGGATTGTATTACTCGGCTCGTAATGTCAATCTGAGTGCCGGTATATTAATCGCCACGGTGTATGGAGCAGCGTTCTCCATCGTCGGGTTTATCGATCAGTTTGAGATTGCTAAGCTCGGATTTCTCTTTATTTATACGACACCGATCATCGCCAGATTATTTTTTACCAGCAGGCTTGCTGTGATTCTGATGGTGCTGAACGTACTTCCTTTCTTTTTCTTGTTGCGTAATCAACCAATTTTTAATTTCATCGGCATCAATACGACGCTGCCAGATAGTCATACGTATATTCAGTCTTTATTATTTTTATTCTTTAACGTCTGCATTCCTTTAGCGGTGTTCAGAGTACTGCATGCGCTAGATGCGTCGGCCTTACGTCATCGTAAAGCTACGACCGCATTAGAAATCAGCCATGATCAGTATCACGAAATTTTTCAAAATGCCGGTAGCCCATTACTATTGACCGATGCGCATGGCATTATTTTGCAGGCGAATCATCTTGCGAATAGTTTGCTGGGGCGGGTCGTTACGCCGGCTATCGCATCTGCTGAGGACGCCGCTCTATTTGACTGGCTATCTCTGGATAACAGCATTCGTCTCAAGGGTGGCAACCCCGAGGATGGTGCTAATCTGCGTATGTCGGCGTATCGCACACGTGATGGCAAACTCGTGGCGATGGAGAGTATTGCGCAGACCAAGAACGAGCATTACATCGTCGCGCTGCGTGATGTGTCGAATCTGCATTCCATCCACCATGCTCTGGAGTTAAGCCAGGAACGTGAGAGTTATCTGAGCAATCACGATAAGCTTACCAGCTTGCCGGACCGCGATATGTTGCGTAAGCATCTCAAAGACGTTTTGGCCAAAGCTGATCAGGGCAAAGTTACTGCACTCGTGTCTTTTCGTTTGAACAGCATCCGTCATGCAAATCAAAAGCTGGGGATATATGTCGGCGACATTTTGTTGCGTCGCTTCGCTGAAGAACTGACGGCGGCATTACCGCACAACAGTTTTTGTGCGCGGCTGCGTAGCATCGTATTCTCTTTTGTTGTCGATGATTTTTCGACGCCGGGTGAGATCATCAAGATGGTTGATCATGTACGTCATGCTTTGCCTAAAGAGATTGATATCGATGGCGAGAGTTTGCTGATTCAATTTTCTGCCGGGATTGCTCTGGTACGTCCGGGCGAGAGTGAGCCGGATGATCTGATACGTCGTAGCGAAGTCGCACTCGATACCGCAAGGCGCTCCAGTGACCCTGGTGCAACCCTGTTTGATGAAGAAGACGAAGCCGAAATACGGCGTAGTGTAGAAATCGAAATGGGCATCGTCAGCGGTCTCAGACAAAAAGAATTCAGACTGGTATATCAGCCTAAAGTGACGCAGGACGGTTCTCTCGCCGGAGTAGAAGCATTATTGCGCTGGCAATCGGCGAGTCTCGGCAATGTCAGTCCGGTGGAGTTTATTGAGATCGCCGAACGAGCTGGTCTGATCCGTGATATCAGCAACTTTGTGTTGAATACCGCATGCGCGCAAATTCGTAGTTGGCTCGATCAGTTCGGTTCCAGTCCGGTTGTCGCCGTGAATTTATCCGCATCCGATATGGCGCGCAATGACTTGCTGGCGCTCATTGATGGCATTTGTTCTGAGCATGCGGTGGAGCCATCGTTTCTGGAATTTGAGATCACCGAAACCGGGCTGATCGAAAATGAAGTGCAGGCCATCCGTTACCTGGACCAACTCAAAGAACGTGGCTTCGGCATTGCAATTGATGATTTCGGTACAGGCTATTCCTCTTTATCTAAACTCAGCCATTTCCCGGCACGCAGTGTCAAAATTGACCGTTCATTTGTCGCTCACATCGGGAATAATCAAAAGAGTGAAATGATCATCAAGGCAATCGTCTCACTCGCCGGAATTCTGTCCTGTAAGACGGTTGCCGAAGGCGTCGAGAATCTGGCACAAGAGTCCTTCCTCAGAGATATCGGTTGCGACTATTTTCAGGGCTACTTATATTATCGCCCCCTGGAAGTCGATGCCATGAGCCTGTTGATACAGAAAAATTCCGCCATTCTTGACGAGGTACTTGCCTCGTAACTGATCCGCGAATGTAAGTTTGCAACGCACTGACTCAGTCTCATGTTGCCTTACACATGATTGGCGCTACTTCATGGATAGAGACATATTTCTTCGTGGAATTTATTTTGCTTGATTCAAGGAATTTACCCTTGCTGGTATTTTGGCCGAATAAATTATTTTTTGACAGAAACACCACAAAATCAGAGTAAAACACATTATTTGGATAATCTTGCTTCCAGATAATCTACAATGTTTTCTCCTCTAATTCGGTTTAAAAAAATGAACTCTCTTTTCAAGATCCTGACATGTTGTGCCATTCTTGCCGCAATGACCGGCTGCGCTTCGATTACCGGTGACAGAAGTCAGCAGGTAAGGATCGAAACCTATGACCAAAGTGGCAATCAAGTGCCGGGGGCAAGTTGTAAATTGGCGAATGATTACGGTCAGGTCAGTGTTACTACGCCAGATTATGGAAACGTTCATCGTTCATCCGTTAATCTAAGAATTGACTGTGCGAAGCCTGGTTACGCCGATGCAAGTGCGATTGCAACCTCACGTGCCAATATGAATATGTACGGCAATATTATTATTGGCGGTGGTATCGGAGCATTGATTGATCACAGTAATGGTTCAGCTTATACCTACCCAAAATGGATGAATCTGGTCTTTGGGCAGAGCTTGAGTTTTGATCGTCGCAATGAAGTAGAGGGACAGCCTGTAGCGGCTTCGCAAATGAACGGACAGCAATCAGTTCCAGCAGCTGCGGCAAGTGCATCTCAGGCAACGCCTGAAAAATCAGTACCAGTACCAACGCCTGTGACCGCACCAGCGCCAGCAACGACAACTGTTTCCGTCGCTACCCCGGTTACGCCAGTTGTCGCAACTCAGGCAGCGGCATCTGGCACGTATAAAATCCAGACTATTGACTTCGTTACCGGTACATCATCGACAACTGTTGAAAGAATTGCGAAAGAGTATGGTTGCAACGGTGGCAAAGGTGCCGGTTTAATCACTCCGGCGGGACCAGTGGAAATTTATCGTATGCAGTGCGAAAGCGGACAAACATTCCTCGCAAAATGTGAATTGCGTCAATGTAAAGCGATGTAATTGCTACCAAAAATTAAAAGCCGCCAGCATGAACACTGGCGGCTTTTTTATGATTTTCAGCATACAAAATTATGTTGTCTGACGTGAAATAATAAGCTTGTTATTGATCGCATCGAGATGCCAGTTTAGGTGTTTCGCTATGCCTGCCGTTCTATACAGTGCCCTCTCCACAGCAGCGTTCATAACGCAATCAGCACCCTAATGACGCATAAAGATTCCTCTTCAGTCCAGATAGACTAATGCCGGGATAGCCTTTGTATTTCAGGCGAAAATAGTGTGATTCTTCGAGTATCAATGTCCATCAACATCTCCACAGAGATGCTGCGGCCTAACACATCATTTGCATCCAATCTCACAACTCTAATCTGATTTTATCCAGCAGGAAAGAGACTTCCGTAATCCCATCAGGTCAATGTCTTTTTTCGATACAAATAAAACCGGAAATTCTCAACATTCTTTTTAATTTCACCTACACTAAAGTTGTCAGGTGCAGCAGAGCAACGACTTAGTATGGACGTTTTCTATGTTCTGCGGATGTAGAAATATCGTTTCCTTACTCAGTCGCATAGTCGATCCATCGCTTTCAAAGGAGATCACAATGAAAATCTTTGACAACTATACAGCGCGTTATGAACGGACTCGTGAAGAAGAGTATTCGATGCAAGAGTTCCTGGAATTGTGTAAAAAAGAACCTCTTGCTTATGCCTCTGCTGCCGAACGCATGTTAGCTGCCATCGGAGAACCTGAGCTGATCGACACACGACATGATTCTCGGCGTTCCCGGATTTTTTCAAATAAAGTCATTAAAATTTATCCGGCTTTCCGTGAGTTTTATGGCATGGAAGAAGTCATAGAACAAGTCGTGTCTTATTTTCGGCATGCGGCGCAAGGCCTTGAAGAGCGTAAGCAAATTCTTTATCTGCTGGGCCCGGTCGGTGGCGGTAAATCATCGATTGCCGAAAAACTAAAATATCTGATGGAGAAAATTCCTTTTTACTGCATCAAGGGTTCGCCGATTAACGAGTCTCCTCTGGGACTGTTTAATGAAGATGAAGACGGCACTATTCTTGAAGAAGACTTTGGTATTCCACGACGTTATTTACGAAATATTCCAAGTCCATGGGCAGTAAAAAGATTGCATGAATTTAACGGTGATATTAATCAATTCCGCATTGTCCGGCGCTACCCATCGGTTTTGAAGCAGATCGCGATTTCTAAAACCGAACCAGGCGACGAAAATAACCAGGATATTTCTTCACTCGTCGGTAAAGTCGATATCCGGAAGCTGGAGGACTATGCACAGGATGATCCTGATGCTTACAGCTATTCGGGAGGCCTCTGTCTCGCCAACCAAGGACTGATGGAATTTGTCGAGATGTTTAAGGCGCCGATCAAAGTCCTGCACCCTTTATTGACCGCAACGCAGGAAGGGAATTTCAAAGGGACAGAGGGCTTTGGCGCGATTCCTTTTGAAGGCATTATTCTGGCGCACTCAAACGAATCAGAATGGAAAGCATTTAAAAATAATAAAAATAACGAAGCCTTCCTCGACCGTATCTATATTGTCAAAGTACCGTATTGCCTGCGCGTTAGCGATGAGATCAAAATTTATGAAAAACTGGTCAGGACGTCGTCTCTTGATCAGGCGCCATGTGCTCCGGGAACTTTAAAAATGATGGCCCAATTCGCGGTGTTGTCGCGACTTAAAGAACCGGAGAATTCCAGTATCTACAGCAAGATGCTGGTGTACGATGGGGAGAATCTGAAAGACACTGACCCGAAAGCCAAGTCGCGCCAGGAGTACACGGATTATGCAGGTGTGGATGAGGGGATGAACGGTTTATCCACACGTTTTGCATTCAAGATTCTGTCCAAAGTATTTAACTTTGACACGACAGAAGTAGCTGCGAATCCCGTACACCTGCTATATGTTCTGGAGCAGCAAATTGAGCGTGAACAGTTTGCACCGGAAACTGAGCAGAAATATTTTTCGTACATCAAGGAATACCTTGCCCAGCGTTATGCAGAATTCATCGGTAAAGAAATCCAGACAGCTTATCTGGAAAGCTATTCGGAATACGGACAAAATATTTTTGATCGCTATGTGACCTTCGCTGATTTCTGGATACAGGATCAGGAATTCCGTGATCCCGATACAGGCGAAAGTTTTGACCGTGACGCCTTGAATAACGAGTTAGAAAAAATAGAAAAACCAGCCGGCATCTCGAATCCTAAAGACTTCAGAAACGAGATTGTGAATTTCGTCCTGCGCGCCAGAGCGCAGAATGCGGGTAAAAACCCGGCCTGGACCAGTTATGAAAAACTACGTACGGTCATAGAGAAAAAAATGTTCTCCAACACGGAAGAGTTATTGCCTGTGATTTCGTTCAATGCCAAGGCAAGCGCTGACGATGCGAATAAGCATCAGGAGTTTGTGTCACGGATGGTGGCGAAGGGATATACCGCTAAACAGGTACGTCTATTATGCGAATGGTATCTGCGTGTCAGAAAATCATCCTAATGTCCGCTCCTTTCAGCAACAGGACATCTGGCGGGAAGGATAAATTTTCCTGACCGGTGTGTTGAACCTCATTTTGCAGGAGACCATTTTGGTTCATCTGATTGATAGGCGTGTTCAAGGAAAAAATAAATCTGCTCCGAATCGTGAACGGTTTTTACGTCGTTACAAAGGGCAGATTAAAGATGCCGTAGCCAGAGCAATCAAGGGCCGGTCTATCACTGATTTTGAGAGTGGTGAGAACATTCGTATTCCCGTCAAGGATGTCAATGAACCGACATTTGGGCATGACCGTGGCGGTGTCTGGGAAACGGTTCAACCTGGAAATAAAGAATATCTGAAAGGTGATCAGGTTGCCCGGCCAAAAGGCGGCGCTGGTGCGGGTAAGGGGCAGGCCGGTAATAGCGATGAACTGAGTGAAGATGATTTCATTTTTCAGTTAAGTCGCGAAGAGTTCATGAATTATTTTTTTGAAGATTTGGAATTGCCAAATCTCGTCAAAACGCAACTCGCCTCTACTACTGATTTTAAAAGTCAACGCGCCGGGTATAAAACATCCGGCACCACATCGAGTCTGCATGTATTGCGTTCGTTGCGTGGTGCGTTGGGAAGACGAATCGCCGTTGGCGGTAAGTCTGCGCGACGTCTGAAGCAAGCTGAGATGGAGATGGCGGAGCTATTACGCAAATCGCCTGACCCGGATCATATGGATGAGCATATCGCTACCTTAAAACATGAAATTCACCACCTGCGCACACGGCTTCTGGCAATTCCCTTTATTGATCCTTTCGATCTCCGCTACAGCAATCGTGTAAAGGTGCCGAAGCCATCGACTCAGGCGGTGATGTTTTGTCTGCTGGACGTATCCGGTTCGATGGATGAAGCAAAAAAAGAAACCGCTAAGCGATTTTTCATTCTCTTATATTTATTCCTGACCAGAGCATATGAAAAAATTGATGTGATTTTTATTCGTCATCACACAGCGGCATCCGAGGTGGATGAGAATGAATTTTTCCATTCACGTGAATCGGGTGGCACGATCGTCTCATCGGCACTGAATTTGCTGACGCAGATCATACAGGAGCGCTACCCTAGCGGAGACTGGAATGCCTATGTAGCGCAGGCATCTGACGGCGATAATTGGGACAACGATTCAGTGACGTGCCGTCAGTTATTAATCAACACGATTATGCCGCTTGTCCAATATTATGCTTACGTAGAAATTACCGAAGGTGAGCCGCAAAATTTATGGCAAGAGTATACGCAAGTGCCGGAACATCATGCGCACTTTGCGATGCAAAAAATCCGGACGCCAGCCGATATCTATCCTGTATTCCGCGAACTGTTTAAAAAACAAACAAAGTGAGTATCGTGATGAATAGCCCGGTTACGACCTCCAGCAACCCACATCGGTTACCAGAACAATCGGAGTGGACATTTGAATTGATCGAACAGGCGCATGAAGAGATCCGTCGCGTCGCACAAAATTTTGGACTGGACACCTACCCGAATCAACTTGAGATCATTACTGCTGAGCAGATGATGGATGCTTATGCATCAGTCGGAATGCCGGTTTCGTATCACCACTGGTCGTTCGGCAAGCATTTTCTCTCGACTGAAAAAAGTTACCGGCGTGGGCAGATGGGACTAGCTTACGAGATTGTGATTAATTCCAATCCCTGCATCGCCTATCTGATGGAGGAAAATAGCCTGACCATGCAGGCACTGGTGATCGCACACGCTGCTTATGGGCATAATTCTTTTTTTAAAGGAAATTATTTATTCCGGACATGGACCGATGCTGACGCGATTATTGATTACATGGTTTTTGCGCGTAATTATGTGACGGATTGTGAGCGGCGTTATGGCATAGAAGCAGTAGAACTGCTGCTCGACTCTTGTCATGCCCTGCAAAATTATGGTGTAGATCGTTATAAGCGGCCCGCTAAATTATCGTTGGCAGAAGAACGTGAGAGACAAGAAGAACGTGAGCGCTATCTGCAATCGCAAGTGAATGATCTCTGGCGCACATTGCCGCGTCGTGATGAAACAGTTGCTGATCAGGAAGTCGTGCGTTTTCCGACTGAGCCCCAGGAAAATCTTCTGTACTTCATTGAAAAATATTCGCCTTTACTGGAACCATGGCAAAGAGAAATCGTCCGTATTACACGGAAAATTTCTCAATATTTTTATCCACAGCGCCAGACTCAGGTGATGAACGAGGGGTGGGCGACCTTCTGGCATTACACGATTTTGCATCAGTTGTTTGATGAGGGAATTGTGGGTGATGGTTTTATGATGGAGTTTTTGCAGAGTCATACGAATGTGGTGTATCAGCCGCCTGTGACCAGCCGTTACTTTAACGGCATTAATCCCTATGCTCTTGGGTTTGCGATGATGCGTGATATTCGTCGCATTTGCGAACAGCCTGATGATGAGGATAGAAAATGGTTTCCCGATATTGCCGGTAGTGACTGGCAACAGACTTTGAATTTTGCGATGCGTAATTTCAAAGATGAGAGCTTCATTGCGCAATATTTATCACCTAGACTGATACGTGAATTTCATTTTTTTTCTGTGCTTGATGATGATCATCAAGACAAACTCAGTATTTCTGCCATTCATGATGAGAGTGGCTATCAGTACCTGAGGCAGCAGCTGGCAGGTCAATACAATCTTGGCAATCGTGAACCTAATATTCAGATTTGGTCTGTCGATATGCAGGGTGACCGCGCCCTGACACTGCGACATAACGAATATTTGCGCCGTCCGCTGAACAAGCAGACGGACGAGGTGTTGAAGCATGTTGCCCGCTTATGGGGATTTGATGTGTATCTGGAAACCGTTGATCAGCACAATAACATCGTCCATACCCAGGAGTGCAAATGGGAAAAACGTAGCCGTATCCGCTAGTCGGCAATTTCTGATGTGGCGATAAACCACAAGGTCCCATAAAAAATAATCAACGGTACGGTACTGTGTCCGGCTATCGGATAGAATAAGTAAAATACACAGGCATAGTGTGCGCAGCAGCATATCTACTTACTATGAAATGTGTGTCCGATGTTCGACGCATCTGATTTATTCGATTTTTTTCCGCTTAACTATTTCGACGGAGTGTGCACGATGTACCTCGATCACCCAAAGATTTCGGCAACTCATAGCGAAACAGAGCCAGACCGCCTTGATCGCTTATATCGCGTTTATGGCTACGCAATTGGTCTTGCTGATGCCGATAGAAACGTCGATTGCATTACTAAGCTAGCAAAAATTCATGATCACAAAGGGACTTTGATGGTGATCTGGCATGTCGCTCCAAGCGAAAAAGAAAAATCTTATTTTTCGCGTGCCTGGCTGAGCAAGATCGGTGACGAATCACCGCAGGTTGAACATGCGCTGATGTTGATGGAAGCCCCCGCGCCAGTTGCTGCTGAAACCTGATTTACCTGCCTCAATTCACCACCAAACATCATAAAAAAGCGCGATTCAAACTACTTGAATGGCGCTTTTTCTTTATGGTGTTATTGACGACAATATGTGTACTGATTGCCCGGTGATACGAGCACTAGGTATGTTTAAATTCAATGTTGAAATTTAATGTTTAAATTCAATGAAATTTTAAATCTTCTACCAGTTCTGAAATACCCGTCCAGCCAATTTCAATTCCGATACAGAGCAAAATAAATGCAGATAGGCGCATCAATACAGTTGCACCGATGTCGCCTAAAAAGCGCTCCATATTCCGTGCAAAACGGTAGCACAGATAAATCACCAGAGTCGTCAGCAAGACCCCGAGAGCCGAGGCGATACTGGTGATCAGCCAGTCCACCGGTTTATGAGGCATCTGTGTACCGAGCGTCACGGATGCCGCGATCGTCCCCGGTCCTACTGTCAGTGGAAAACTGAACGGGTAAAAACTGCGGCGACGCAATTCTTCTTTGCTCCAGGTGCCGCCGTGGGATTCTGCGACAGAGGTACGTAATTTATCTTGCCCTTGGTCGTTCAGCAGCTTCCAGCCCGCCATTCCGACGACGATGCCGCCCGCCACTCTGACGATAGGTAAAGAGATGCCGAAAAAATCGAGAACATAAGAGCCAATAAAGATGGCTCCCATTAGCAGGAAAAAGCAATTCAGTGCAATGCGTTTTGCAAGGCGATTCGCCAGGCTTGATTCAATCGGCCCCGTCATCGACAAGAAAATCGGTGCGATCGCAATCGGGTTCAGGATAGGCAGCAGCGTGATCGGCACGACAATCAAGGCCTTGAAGAAAATAATCATCATCGATACGCTCATACATACTCCGGAAAAATCTGAGGACTTGATTATAAAGTTGTATTGCGGTTTATGGCGAGTTTGCTCACTGTGATTTTATTTCTATACCGGCAGTCTGTTCTATCTTCAGCGTGCTGTCTGCAAAATTCGGATTGAAAATCGAAATTGATCTCAGCATTCGTAAAAGAGACGTTTCCGGAAACATCATGCCTTAGTGCCGGAGTCCCTGCAATGTGCTGGACCCTTCATGCTTCTGTGGCGAGAGGTCTTGGTTTTTGCGTTAGTTCTATCAGTTCTGTCGATGTAAAATTTTAATGGGAAGGTTTTTATCAGCTTCCACAAAGCTTCCACAAAGCATCCACTAATAAAAATGCGCCTCCCAGACCAATAATGGCTGGAAAGGCGCATAGATACTGCGGCATTCAAAGTCACACTCAATCTGTATTTACTTCAAGCCGAGAGTTAAACCGAGAATTTCCATTGGGCGCACTTTCAGTGCTGCTTGAGCGCTGGCGGTGACTTTGCGGTCACTCAGTGTGGTACAGCGGTAAGATTTTATTTTGCCATAGCCAGCTATGACAAAATCAAATCTCACAAAACTGCCTCGTAAATCCATCCGTCATCATCTCAAACCCCAATGGAGTTTCTCGGTTAAAAGTCAAACTTCAATTCGCCGACAACGCTGCGTTGCGTGTAGGGGTGAAATGCCCAATAACTTGCATTGTTGAGATTGTCGATGCCGACGGAGGCGGTCCATTGTTTGGCGACCTTGTATTGGATTCGCAGGTCAGTCACAAAGAAGCTGGAGACGCCGGTATAGGTTTTACCGTTCGGATCACTGTTATCCAGGGTGCCGTATTGTCTGCCGCTGTATCGTGCACCGAAAGTGGCCGCGAGATGATCGTTGACTTGGTAACTGGCGACAAAGTTAGCGCGCCAGTTTGGCACACGTGGCTGCCACATTCCGACGCTGGCGGGGAATTTATCGTTTTTGACGATTTTGGAGTCCGCATACGTGAGGCTGCCAGTCAGATCCAGTCCGCGTACGAAGACATCATTGGCGATATAGGCCAGCTCTAATCCTGTGGTGTGGATGTCATCAACGTTCTGGATATTGGTGACGTTGGGAGTGACGCTGACATTGGTTTGCGAATACAGTGCATCCTGCGTGCGTTCGTGGAAAATTGTGGCACGTAGCATGCCGCTATCCAGCGCGCGCTCGATACTCCATTCTGAGGTCCAGGATTTCTCTGGCTTCAGGTTGGGGTCGTTGTTGACGATGGTATTCAAACTGACCGATCCCTGATATAGCTCTGATACGGTCGGCATTCTTAAGGCGCGTCCGGTTGATGCCTTCATGGTCCAGTCGTTATCGATCTTATAGGCTAATGCTGCTTTCGGTGAAAAGGCATTTTCTTCACGTGCGTCGAACGGCAAGGTGCTGCTTGCCGAAGAAATAGCACCATTGCTGGCACGCCACTGCTCTGCACGACCACCGATAATGGCCTTCCATTGCGGACTGATACGCCATGCATCCTGGACATAGAGACTTTGTAATTCGGTATTCCCCTGAAACCCTGAGAAACGCGAACCGGCTGCACCATTGATCCAGTCGCTGGTATTGGATACGAGTGTGCGCAGCTTATATGCCTCGCGCTGATAGCCGAATTCAAGCGTATGTTCTTTGGCCGACTCCGGACGCCAGATACCTTTGAGTGCCAGTGTATTCCAGCCGGTGCCGTTCATATCCGTGATACGACCTGCGCCACCGGTATTGGCTTGCGGTATGGCGACGGTAGGTGAGCGTGCAATATCTTTGCTGTACTCATACAGGCTGGTGGCGATTTCCCAATCCCACACGCCCTTGGTATTGCTTTTCAGGCTCAGGCCTTGCGCGATATGCTCAAGACTATTCGTGCTGTTAGCAAAGTCGGTTGCGGCTAAGGTATATTTTTTGCCACTGACATTAATGTCGCCGCTATAGACAGGATTACCTGCAGTGTCACGGATGTAACTCTCGACACTGCTGTTCATATTGTTACGCCAGTATCCCAGGGTATAACTGATGCTCAGCGCGGGTGTGATGTTGTAAGCCAATTTAATTTTGGCATGATCTTGCACCGTATGATATTGCCCGGTCGCACCCAGGATCAGCCAGTCCTGATTTTTCGGATTCTTATCAAAGATTGCACCGGTAACGGGCGTACCGGTATTGCTGGTAATCCCTGTGGATAATAATTTGTTCACGAGGGCAATAGGATGACCGTCGCTGTCCAGACGATTGATATTCGCCCACCACGACCAGTCCCCCTGTTTATTTCCCATAGATGCACTAAGCTGCTGACCGCTATACGACTTATCGGTGCCGTATTGCTGAAAATTTTCATTGAAGGCCAGCACTTTTGCATGTCCTTCAAACTGGACCGGCATCCGTGTAATGTAATCGACCACGGCACCGACAGAATTGCCCGGATAAGCGGCCGAGAAGGGGCCGTATAGTACGTCAACACGCTCGATTTCTTCCGGTGTGACCAGGCCCCAGCGCGGGGTAAAGCTGGCACCGTTGCCGAGTAAGTTGGATAACAACACACCATCGGCGTACACCAGTGAACGTGCGCTGTTGCCCGTGCCTGACGCCCGGGTTGCCAGTACGGCGTGATTGTAGTCGCCGACATAACGTTTGCGTACCAGCAGACTTGGCAGGTATTTAAGAGCGTCTTCGGCATCGATCGTATTGATGGTTTGTTCCATCGTCTTGGCATTAATCCCTTCTATCGTTGTCGGGATTTCAGTCGGCAATGAAGAAGGGCGACCACCGGTGATGACGACGCGGTCCGTCAGGCCGTTGTCGGTGGTCAGCATTTCCGCGGCGAAGCTGCTTGTACACATAAACGGCAGTGTTGCAGCCACTGCGGCGCTCATTATGCGGATAGTAGAGATAGAAGAAGCGGCAGAAATCGCAGGAATCGCAGGAATAGCAGAAGTAGTAGGCAGGGCAAAGCGCGTGCTACCAGCACGCGAACATTGAATAGAGGTCATGGTTCAGGCTTTAAAAAAGCAAACTACAAATAAATTTGGCGCACCGGAGTTGAACGCAAGGCATCGCGGTTCAGGTGTGAATTCAGGGGGCAACTGAGGTGTAACTTAGTCAGGACTAAGCGACGAATTAACTCAGAATGAGTGCAGAAGGTGTTCAGGCCGGCGGGCCACGGGCGGGAAGCGGAGCGGAGACAATCGCAGCCAGACGTGCTGCGGGGATAGAGCGCAAGACATAGGACAGCGCATGCGTCGGTTGAATGGCATCTTGTTGCGGCAGAACCGGTGTGATACCGGTCGCCAGACAAAAAGAGCAATCAAGCAGGTGCTTCATGTTATCACCGCTTTTACTGCTTTTTGGCGCGTCTTTATCTTGCTGACTGATCAGTTTATATCCAGTGCCGGTACAAATCAGGCTCATCGCCTGTGGATTGACCACCGGTGCCGCAATCGCAACGCCCAAAGCCGCCGCGTACAAAAATAGCACGAGGGCAACGAGTTGGCGGGAAATGCGTCGTAGTGTCATGGGGCGCGACTATAGCATAAGTGCGTCACCAAAATCATCCTTAGCGAGTCCATGGAAGTGCCTGAAGCGGGCTGTCATTGGCCAGGTGGCGAGGTATTACACTCTAGACCTTAGGCAAAATCAGAGCAATTAGTGATCTTCTGCTGTATTTGAAACAAAATACAACGGACAGCTTTTTTCAGCGCAGATAGAATGCGTGGCATAAGTTCATCTTCAGGTAATAAAGCTGAGGTAGTAAAAACGGCGGATTGCTTATCCTTGTTTTTTATCCTTGTGTATCACTTGTTAGTAAGCAATCGACCATGAACATTTTCTCCAATTTTCCGGTTTAGTAAAAAAGGATTTTTTTATGCATAAGCACACGCCATTGCGCTCGGTTTTTTCTGCCAGTCTTTCAATCGGTTTTTCGCTCAGTCTGTCGGCTAGCTTGCTGCTTACGACGATGCACGCCGCCAGCGCGGCTACGGCTACGGATGAAAAGTCCGCCAGAACGATCGCGATCAAGGCTGGCAAGTTAGTCGATGTAGAGACCGCACAGGTGCTGACGGATCAGATCATTATCGTCAAGGGTGAGCATATTATTGCGGTCGGATCCAGTCAGGCGACTTCCATCCCGGCAGGTGCACAGATCATCGATTTATCTAAGGCAACGGTTTTGCCCGGTTTGATTGACGCGCATACCCACCTTACAGGCAATCCGCATGAGCATGGTTACACCGGCATCGGTACCTCGAATATCCGTGCTGCGCTGTATGGCGTTCGTGCGGCGCGCGATACCTTGAATGCGGGCTTCACCGCAGTACGTAATGTCGGTGCAGATGGCTACGGTGATGTGGCTTTGCGGGACGCGATCAATGATGGGGATATCGTCGGTCCGCGCATGCTGGTTTCTGGCTATGCCATCGGCATTATGGGCGGTCATTGCGACAATAATTTATTGCCGGCGGAGTACAACGACGTCGGCAAAGGTGTGGCAGATGGTCCTTGGGCGGCCCGTGCCAAAGTCCGTGAAATGGCAAAATTTGGTGCCGACCTGATCAAGATCTGTGCAACCGGCGGTGTTTTGTCCAAGGGTGATGCCGCAGGCGCACAGCAATACACCTTAGAAGAAATGCAGGCTATTGTTTCCGAAGCGCACAAGCTGGGGCGCAAGGTTGCAGCGCATGCCCATGGCGCCAGCGGAATTAACGATGCCTTGCGTGCTGGCGTCGATTCTATCGAGCATGCCAGTCTGATTGATGCTGAGGGCATGCGTCTTGCTAAAGAAAAGGGTACCTGGCTGGTGATGGACATCTATAACGATGACTATATTCTCGGTGAAGGTGAAAAAGCCGGTTTCTTGCCAGAGTCGCTGGCAAAGGAAAAAGAAATTGGTCAATTGCAACGTGATAACTTCCGTAAAGCATTTGAATACGGCGACAGGATGGCGTTTGGTTCGGATGCCGGTGTGTATCCACATGGCGACAACGCAAAACAATTTTTTTACATGGTCAAATACGGCATGAGTCCGATGCAGGCGATCCAGGCAGCAACGATTAACGCCGCCGATTTATTAGGCTGGAAAAAAACGATAGGCAGTATAAAAGCCGGAAAGTTTGCAGATATCATTGCGGTTTTCGGTGATCCTCTGCGCGATGTCACAACCTTGACGAAGGTCGAGTTCGTGATGAAGGGCGGCGATATGATTAAAGTACCTGCGGCCAAATAATCTTGCAGCCAGTAGCTTACAGCGGCGGATAAAACCGGCCGCAGGTAGCAAAACAGCCGCCATCAGCGGCTTGCGCACAGACATTCCCTATTTATAAAAAAGGATATTCTTTTGAGACAGCAGACATTCGGGCAGCAACTGATACGCACCAAGCCAGTTGGCAGCAGTAAAGAAGGAGAAGAGCGTAATAGCAGTGGTCTGCATCGCTCGTTAGGTTTGTTTTCGCTGACGATGATCGGCGTCGGTGCGACCATCGGTACCGGGATATTTTTCACGATGGTCGAGGCCGTGCCTAAGGCCGGTCCATCGGTAATTCTGTCGTTCTTGCTTGCTGCGTTGACGGCGGGTTTAACTGCATTGTGTTATGCCGAATTGTCCTCACGGATTCCTGCATCAGGTTCGTCGTACTCATATGCGTATGCAACGGTCGGTGAGTTTGCTGCCTACATTGTTGCCGCCTGTCTGTTACTCGAATATGGACTGGCCGCCAGTGCAACGGCGGTGGGCTGGTCTGCGTATCTGAACAACTTTTTAAGCAATGCCGTCGGCTGGCAAATCCCGGAGATGCTGCGCTCGCCAATGATTGTTGCCGGAGCCAAAGGCGTGGAGATACATTCAGGGCAGATCAATTTGCCGCCGATTATTCTGGTGATCGTCTGCGGCTTTTTGCTGTTACGTGGAACTAAAGAATCCGCTACCGTCAATGCCGTCATGGTGATGATCAAACTGGTCATCCTGAGCTTCTTTGCGTTTATCGCTTTCTCTGGTTTTAATCCAGAGCATTTCACACCTTTCTTCAATCAGGACAATAGCAAAGGCCTTGCCGGTATGGCTGGTGTGACTGCAGCAGCAGGCACGGTGTTTTTCTCATTTATTGGACTCGATACTGTGGCAACTGCGGGTGAGGAAGTAAAAAATCCTAAGCGCAATGTGCCGTTGGCGATTCTTTCCGCGCTGGTGATTGTGACGGTGTTTTATATGCTGGTCGCGGTCGCGGCACTGGGCGCGCAACCTGCAAGTATGTTTGAAGGCCAGGAAGCAGGGCTGTCGGTGATTTTACAAAACGTCACCGGTAAAGCGTGGCCTGCACTGATCTTGTCGGCTGGTGCGGTGATTTCTGTATTTAGCGTGACCTTGGTGACGATTTATGGTCAGACCCGTATCTTGTATGCGATTAGTAAAGACGGTTTGATTTCGCCGTCATTCCAGAAGGTCAGCGTCCGTACCCAAACCCCTGTCAGTAACACCATTATTGTTTGTATGATTGTTGGTGTTGTCGCCGGACTGGTCGATGCCACCTTCTTATGGGATATGGTCAGTATGGGAACTCTGGTCGCCTTTATGGTGGTATCCGTTGCCGTGCCGGTGATGCGTCGCAAAGGTATCGGCGCTGACAGTGATGGTTTCCGTGTGCCATTTGGCCCTTATTTGCTGCCAGGGTTAAGCGTGTTAGCCTGCTTGTATATTGTCAAGGATTTACCGCCTACTACCTACTGGGTGTTTTGTATCTGGATGACGGTTGCGGTAGCGATTTACTTTCTGTACGGTATGCGTCACTCACGACTACATACAGGTGAGCAAAGCGAAAAATAATTTTGCAGAAAATCGTAGGGCTCTTGTAATCCAAGAGCCCTTGCTACATCTAATCGCAGTATTTCTATTATTGGTAAGGGAAAAAGATGAATCATCTAGTTACTCGGTTTTTATTGCCCGTGAGCGTCGCAATGTTGCTGGCTGGGACAGGTGTTGCCGTCCATGCCGAA
Organism: Undibacterium sp. Rencai35W; assembly: GCF_049340185.1. NCBI lineage: Bacteria > Pseudomonadati > Pseudomonadota > Betaproteobacteria > Burkholderiales > Oxalobacteraceae > Undibacterium > Undibacterium sp. Rencai35W. Next base: position 261,134 of record NZ_JBMPPC010000002.1, on the reverse strand, counting down.
GTGATCGGTAGTGTGGATACTGCGTTCATTCTGATTGGTCCGGATCATAAGATCGTTGTCGAGGCTTATGATGATCCCAAGGTCGCCGGTGTGACATGCTATGTATCACGTGCCAAGACGGGCGGGATAAAAGGAGCGATTGGTCTGGCTGTTGATAAGTCGGAGGCGTCAATCGCCTGCCGTCAGGTCGGGCCTATCAGTTTTCCTAAACCTTTAGCGCAGCAGGAAGAAGTCTTTAACGAGCGTCTTTCTATCTTGTTCAAGAAATTGCGTATCGTCAGAGTCGTTGATGCCAAACGTAATGCATTGGTATATCTGACTTATTCTGATCGCTTGATTGACGGCTCGCCGCAAAATAGTGTGACAGCGGTGCCGGTGGATAGAGCGACAATAATTCCGCTGAAATAACGATCAGTTTTCTGGTTGCGCAGAGGGCGTTCTATTTATTGGGGGACGCCTTCTTCGCCACGCTCAGTGGCTTGTCCGGCGGGCTTTTTACTTTGCTCCGTGATGCGTTTATTTTGCTCTTTGTATTGATAACAAACATCCTGAAAAATCTTCAAACGCCCCGTAACTTGGTGTCGCGGGTCGGGAGTTCCCGCATAAGTCCGGCAGTTTTTCTGGCGTGACAGAGCGTCGTGGCAACTGATCTTTCACCATAAAATTAGCGGCTTCCGGCTGTAAAAACAGACTGCGTACCGGATGGTATCCAAGATACAGCAGCGCAATTGAAGTCTCTTTATTATCCTTGCTGCGTAATAATCCCTGATCTCTGCTGCGGATAGCTCCGTCCACCAGATTGCCTTCTATATCTGCGCTGCTCTCAGGAAATCGTACGGTTATTCCTGCGGTGTCGAGCAGTGTGTTGTGAGTTACCACGCTGGCCGCAGCACGATTCAGATAAATGCCGTCATCGGAACATGAGGCAATCAGATTTGACTGAATAATGCTCTTATCCTGTTCGGTGATACATCGTCCGTCGCGACAATACTCTTTGCCTGTGCCGCCGCCACCCAGCGATAGCCCGACTCGCTGCCCGGACTTACCTTGTAATAAGTGCTCGCATAAGACGATATTCTGTTCAAATTTATTTGCCGCACCTGCACCTTTGGCAAACGCACCATAGCTGATTCTGTCCCCCTGATCCTTAATAAAATCCGAGATCATATTACGCCGTATGACCCAGTGACTCGCTGCGACCAGATCAATCAAGGTTACCGGATTGCTAGTTTTTCTGGCACTGGTATTACTTAATGTGTTGCCTTCAATTAGGCCAAAGTCTGGCATACGGCCATCGCTACCGTTGATTTTAAAATGCGCATTGAAATCAGAGATCGTATTGTTCAGCGAGACAAAATACCTGGCACCACCGGTCACATGAAAAGCATGCTCGCAGTTTTCGTGATACTGACAGACGCCCCGGATAGACAGATTTTCAAAGGTCCAGTAAGGCGCAGAAACTTGAAAACCTTCACCAAGATTAAATTCCAGGAATACTGTTCCGGGCTGTATTGCCCGTACCGTGATTCTATTGCTAGCGGTGCCGGGCCGGTTAGCGATTAACGGTGTACCCACAACATAGTAAGTACCCGGCATCATTGTGATGACGTCACCGGGATTGGCTTTAGCCAGTGCTGTCACTAGCTGTGTACTCGATGTGACTAAAACGCCCGATTCTGCCGGTACCGCATGAGGAGCGGACTCAAGCCCGGCTTGAGGCAATCGATTTGCCTGAGTGCCGATGGTGATGTGGAGCGCCTGATGCGGCAAGGCTATGCCACGATCCAGTTGCATCAGCGTCTTGCTCGCTAGTTCACCTGCTTTAACGATGAAGGGATTGTGATCCGATGTTCTGCGCTCGACATACGGAGACAACGCCCTAGGCGTCACTCCTGCTTGTTGCAGGTAATACAGCCCAGCCCAGCCCGCTAGTAGCATCAGGGCGGTCAAGATAAGCAAATACAGCAGGTAGGGACGGATGTTGATGCGCATAAGATTTTCAGAATTTTAAAAATTCTCAGAGTTATCAATAGATCTTGATTATTGGCACTGATTAATGACCCAGATTGTCAATAATCAATATGAATCAGATTCAGTTGAACCAAGCCTCAACTCGATACCAGAGCAAGCCCAGCCATTCATACAAAGCATAGTGCGAGCGACGCATATTCTCTGCTGAGGTAAACAGATTCCATGGTGCACACTCGGTGTCCGCCAAAAACATTGTCGGTGCTGATACGACTTGTAAACCGCTACGCTCAAACGCCATACGCGCTCTTCGCATGTGCATCGCATCGGTCACGAGCAGCACGCGTTTGACGCCGGATTGTTTGAGAATACGTGCTGAATAATAGGCATTTTCTTCTGTATTCCGTGCATTGTTTTCTACCCATTTCACCGGAATGAGAAAGTCCTGCTCCAGCGCCCGCTTCATCCCTACGGCGAGCGTTTCGGTATTCCCGCTGGATTGCCCTAATCCGCCTGTCACCAGTATCGGCAAGCCCGTAGCGCGGTAGAGATGGGCGCCATATCGGATACGTGCCAGCGCAATGTAGTCAGGGATGTCCTGATGATGGTATTCGGGGCTGCTCTCTATCCTCCCGGCCGTTAAAATAACAATGGCCTCTGCATGAGTATTTTTGTCGGAGGTCAGCGCTTGCTCCAGTGACTCCAATGGCCGCACCAATAACCATGAGCCAATTCCTGTGCTGATAAAAAATAGCAAAAAAATAGAACTGATACGCAAAGTGAGGCTTGTACGCGGACGCCATTTGCTGATCAGCATACCTATCAGATAAATTAAGAAAAGGCTAAGCGGTGGTAATACAAAGATTTTTGCGAAAGTCGCCAGCATTGCGCTCGTGTGCATAAGGCCTTCGGTGAAGGTGTTGAACAAACTGCAATATATACAAAGTGTGCAAATTGTCACTGAGATTTGATTTTAATTACAAGAAAAAATACACTCGTTTCAGTTAAATGAGTTTTAGAGTGTGTAATCACCTCAAATAATGCCTCATGGAAATGAATGCGCCTTAAAATAAGAGATTGCGTGACCAATTTGAAAAAATTAATGAACACATCCATTGCACCGGGCAAAACGACGGAACAGTCGGTAGATGCTTTGCTGAAGACGATACGTATTCCGCCGCGCCCAAGTTTGCTGGCAGACGTGCAGCAGGAGATGGCATCCAAGGACCCCAGTCCACGGCGTCTGGCGAAAATTATCGCCAATGATGTCGCTTTGGCTGGCTCATTGATGAAACTGACAAACTCGTCCTTTTTTGGCTTACGACTAAAAGCGACATCGGTCGATCATGCCGTAGATTTGCTGGGATTAAGTCAATGTGGCTTGCTGATGACGGGGATCATTGCGCGTCAGGCTGTTGTGGTGCAAGGACGGTCGCTGGTAAAGTTCTGGGATTTCTCAAGCAAGCGGGCACAGGCGATGGCATATCTGGCCAGTCGTATTCGCGTTTGTCCTGCAGATGTCGCGCATACCTTCGGGTTGTTTTGTGATATCGGTGTGCCCTTGATGCTGGAACGTTTTCCAGATTATTCAACCACGTTGGCCACGGCGAATAAGGAATTCGTCAAGCGTTTTACCGATGTCGAAGACGAAAAACATGCGTGTAACCATGCTGCCATTGGTTCACTGATGGCACGTACCTGGGGTTTGCCTGAGCATGTGTCGACAGGGATTTTGTTGCATCATGATTATGCGGTACTTGAAGATATTTCCACGCCAGAAATCGTTCGCTCCCTGATTGCCTTAGCCTTGATGTCGGAGTACGGTATTCAGAAATATCATGGACAAGAGTTGTCCGCTGAATGGGAAAAAGGCGGCGAGCTGGCGTGCGGGTTTTTAGGCTTGGCGATGGATGAAGCCGCCGACAAATTCGATGAACTGCACGAAATATTTAACGCCGCTGCCTGAATATTGTTCGGCAATGATCCATCGCTAAAAGACCACGATCACGATCACGACCAAAGCGTCAGGTTTGCATCAGATAACCGTTCGCGACCATCATATCTTATGGTCGTCCACCAAGCAGCCGTGCCGGCAACATCACAATTGCACGCAATAATTCAAATACACCCTCGACCGCAATGCCCAGTAATCTGAACGGCAGGCAAAGCAACCACACCAGCGGATAGAGCACTAGAGCAAGCAATGCCAATGGCCAGCATACGATCAATAAAATAATCCAGAGTAATAAGCCCATCATCATTTTTCCTGGTAAAGCTAATTAAGCTAAGAGTTGATGTAAGAGACTGCTGATCATGACGATGGCGATGCTAGCGATGACGACGCCATCCATATTTGCGCTGAGTTTCATACTATTTCCTTTCGGAGTCGGTTGATGTGACTGTACTGTAGCCACACGACCTCATGATCTCCAGCTGCTTGCGACGAAATGCAAAAACTCAGGTGTAATTGATCTGTTTTAGGGGATGGATGGTGTCCGGTTTCTGCCGCTGCTTAGTCAATTATTTAGTTGATCACTTATCCCCCTGAATGCGAGCAGTCGTAACGTCAAAGTGTTACGGACTTTGCGTCAATACATCAAGGAGGGCTGCCGACCCGGCATCAGGATTGCCATCGAACAGGCTGGGGCGATATCGTGTCTGGAACGCGATCATCACATTGCGTGTTGCCTGATCCCACACACCGGTTTGCGGTACTGCATAGCCATGCTGTGCCAGTTTTTGCTGGAACCAGATGACATCCGGTAATTGCTGCTCAAATACGGTTTGCCGCAGCTGTACTTGCTGAATGTCTGGCCAATTGACGAGGCCGGCATCGGCAAGCTTTTTCCATGGGAATAAAGGACCGGGATCAGGTTTGCGCTGTGGTGCTATCTCGCTATGGCCGAGGATATTCTCTGCTTGAATCTGATGGCGTTTTACGATGTCTTTGAGTAAAACAATCAGCGTATCGATCTGATGAGCTGGGTAGGGTGGATAGATGCGTCCCGATGGCGTGTCCTGATAGCCAAGATTCACGATCTCTATGCCGATAGAATTTGCGTTTAAGTGGGGATAGGTTTTCCAGCTACTGACGCCTGCATGGTAGGCAAGACGGCTTTCATCAACCAGACGATAGACCTTGCCCGGACTATCATCACCGATCAGATAGTGGCTGCTGACGGCTTGCTCGCTGAGCACTTTGAGCGATAAGGCCATATCGAGTGCTGTGTAATGCAGGATGATAAATTTCACTCGGCTTTCCTGGCTTTTTGCGGATTTGTTTGTATCTATGTTGTTCAGATCAAATGCGGCTACATCAGACGCTCCGCTCATTTTGCCAGATGGAATGCCGGCGCACGCCGTTACCGCAATACCGATTGCCAGCGCTGTCAGGATTGACCGGATACGCCGTTGCTGATCTTGCGCACAGGCAGGCAAATGCATAAAAATGCTCTAGGCTTTCATGACGGGCGATACCGTAGGGAACGTGATCAAAATCTCAGTCCCTTTATTAAGTTCGCTTGAGACGGTAATCGTGCCGCCGAGAATCCTGACCACGATGCCGTGTACGATGTTCATTCCCAAGCCAGTACCTCCGTTGCCCATTTTTGTCGTGAAAAAGGGATCGAATATTTGTTTTCGGACGTCTTCATCCATGCCCGCACCGTTATCGCTGACAATGAGTTGTACATTATCAGCATTGAGACGCTTTACCGTGACCAGAATGATGCCGGCGCTGTCATCGGCGAAGGCATGCAGCGCCGCATTCATAATCAGATTATTCAGCACCTGACCGTAAGGCCCTGGGAAACTATCGCAGAGAAGATCGGGTTCCGCCTGCAGATGCACTGTGCATCCGGTTTTGCGTATGGCAGGATTCAGCATTGTGAGAATTTCGCTGCTGACGTTACCCAGGTTAAATTGCCTGCGCTGTTCACTGGTCTGATCGACGGCGACTTGCTTGAAATCGCCGACAATACGTGCTGCCCGTTCCAGGTTGTTGAAGAAAATATCGAATCCAAGCTGTGAGTGATCCAGCACTTTGGATAAGGTACTGCGGCGAATATTGCCAGAGTCGACTTCTGTGCGTAACTCTTTCAAGTCACCATTGATTGTGGATGCGACCAATAAGGCATTGCCTATCGGCGTGTTTAATTCGTGAGCGACACCGGCAACCACGCGACCAAGCGAAGCAAGTTTTTCAGTTTGTATCATATCGTGCTGGGCACGGTTCAGCGTTTGCAGAGTCTCTTCCAGGGAGCGGGTGCGCTCTTCGACTCTTTGTTCGAGATGTTCATTCATGTCCTTGAGTTCGGCATTGCGCTGCTCTACTTTACTAAACAGGTCGAGCAGTGATTTTCGCGTTTCTTCCAGGCTTTGCGCGAGTATGCCTAATTCATCGTTGCGTATCGCTTGAATCGGTATTTCGAGTTTGCCCTGTGCCAGATTCTGTGAGGCCTCAACCAGCTGATCCATTGGGTAGACAAAACGTCTGTGCATGACGAACAGGATAAAAAGCAGGGAGCCGATGATGATGAGTAACCCGGCACGACCATACCGTATGGTCACCGCTTTGAGTTTTTGGCGGTAGCCCGCTGTCGTCATACTGATTGTCAATTGACCCAGCTTGACGCCATCCCGCGAGATGTCTTGTTTCAGTGTGAGCGACTTTTCATCCTGAAAATTATTTCGTGTTTTGGATGCAAAAGGCGAACCTGCACCTTCTACGACTTTGATACTGGTAATGTCGGGATTGACAAACGCCGCTTCGATGATGGAATCGGCTTGTTGCGGTACGAATTGCCACAAAGATTCGCGTAGTGCTAAAGAGGTCAGGGTAGTCAGTCGCTCCAGTTCCACCTGCACATTCGCCGTATGCTCCTGCTCGATACGGGTGGCTTCCTCCAGATAGACCAGTGCTGATGCCAGGGCGATTCCGACCGCAACGGTAATGGCAATGACTGCTCGCAGAGGCAGCGCTGATTTAATACCATGGTCGCTCGGTCTCGGATTCATGAATCGTAACGGGGGCTCCGTAGGGACTGCGCAATACGATAGGGTGACGTCTTCTGATATCAAGAATACTACAGAATGGCTTGCAGATGCCAGAGCGAAAAAGTAAATTCAATCGCGATAATGCGGCTTGATGAAGGATATCAAGGCATACCAACGCATGTTGGGGATACGGCAGCAATACCTAAAAAGCACCTGGCATACTATTGTAGTGGCAGCTCTGTTGTTCGGGTACCGCGTTGATATGGGATCTGCCTTTAGATTAAGTCGCTTATTTCAGAGTACTTATTTCAGCTTGTTTAATCAGACCAAAAAACGGATCAATCACCACCCATGCGGGTGCCAGCCTGATCTCCACCTTTTCCTGCTTTCCTTTATCCATTAAAAACTGCATCGAATTCTCGATATTGTCGAAAGGACGAGGACCTGCTTGCAGGAGTTGATCAAGTGGCAGGAAAAAATTATCCCAGTGAATCGGTATCACGCGTCGTGCTCCGACACTGGCGACGACTTCTTTCCAATAGGTTTCCTGAAATTCCTTGGGCTGCGTGCCAAGAGTCCCTATCCCCAGAAATACGACATCCGCATGCTGTCCCTGCAATGCGTCTGTCTCAAATCCTGCTGAACTATGTATCAGCAACGACTTAGCTTCATGCGTGAGCAGAATAGAAAAACTTTGTCCTTCTTTGTATGCATTTGCTCTTACTGGCGGGACTAACGGGGCATCGATTGTGCCGCCGGTAAAACCGGTGGGGGCATGTTGTGAGCGGATGAATTTTAATTGGAAACGGCCAAAATTCAGGCTCTCCGCATCATGTACGACTTTGATCATCGGTTCTTTGATGCCCCAGCCGCGCCCGACATTAGCGGTGGATTCAGATCCGACTAAGACTGCATTAGTACGTCTGGCAACTTCAGGTGCATCCATCGCGTGATCGTAATGGGAGTGGGCGACGATGACGGCTGCAAGTTGCTTAATTCCTGCATGCTGCAATGATTGCTGAATGATCTCAGGATTGGGCGCAATTTTTCCAGTAAATACCGTTTTTGCATCAGGGCGCGAGAAAAATCCATCTGTCAGTATCGCCGTTTCACCATCGTCGAGCAACAAGGTTGATACACCCAAAAATGTTACGCGTAATTGAGCTTGCTGGTCAGATGCTGGTGCCGGAGGTATCCACAGGTCGGCGTAGGGTGTTAGACCTGGCGGATTTTTTATCTGGTAGTACAGCCAGCCGCCGGTCGCTGCAAGAATCAGAACAATGCCCAGCAATGCATAAGTAAAAAAGCGTTTCAACACTGGCCTGCCTTTCTTGGAATACAGCTGAGTTGCGTATGCAAAAGGGAGTGTCAAAGACACTAGTAAAAAATTGCCATCACCGCAATCAGACGATTATTGTTTGCTGCATGGTTTGCTATATTGCTCGCTATATTATCCGCCGGACTGAGTATGCGCCAGTAACCAGGTTTTAAACGCGAGCAAAGGACCGAGTGCCGCATTCTCTTCCGGATACACCAGATAATACGCCGCCGATCGCGGCAGACTTAATGCCAGCGGGATGGTCAATGTGCCGGCATCCAGCTCTGCCTGCACCATGAAACGCGGTATCAGTGCCACTCCCATGCCCGCGGCTGCCGCGCTGATCAGCATCGTGAATAACTCATAGCGCGCCCCTTTAACCGCTGACACATCATTGCTGTGGTCATGCAGATCAAACCAGCGGCGCCAGTCATCCAGACGTGTCATCAGATGCAGCAAGGGCATACGACTGATGTCATCTATGCTCAGTTTTTTCGACTTGCCCTGATGGCGAGCGAGAAAAGCAGGGCTGCATACCGGCGTCGTATCGTCTTCGCCGATTAAAAAATCACCTTTTGTGCCGGGCCAGGGCGCTTCACCTGAATGTATCGCGGCATGGAATGGCGATTCGGTGAACATGAATGCATCGGTGCAGGTGCTCAGATTGACTGTGATGTCAGGTCGTAAGGCATGAAACTCTGCCAGCCGGGGGATCAGCCACTGTGCCGCAAAGGTCGGAACCACTGCCAGCTCCAGGGTGCCGGAACCGTCCTGTGTGCCCATCAACTCCAGCGTGTCGCGTTCGATACGGCTCAGATGCGCCCGAATTTTTTCAGCGTAATTTCGCCCGGCTGGTGTTGGAATGATGCGTTGTTTGACACGTGCAAACAAGGCTAAACCCAGCCACTCTTCGAGGCCGGCGATTTGTTTGCAGACCGCGCTTTGGGTCAGTGCCAGCTCATCGGCGGCACGGGTAAAGCTTTGTAGGCGAGCCGCCACCTCAAAGATCATCAGAGCATGCAGACTAGGGATTTTTTTTCTCATTATTCCATTTCCTCACTAACTTATGATTTTAACTCGTTTGTTGTTGGTCTGGGTTTGCCGCAGAATATGCTCACTTCAATAAGTAAAATTAATATGAAAACTAATATCGATACCCTGATTTCCATTTGTGCTGGTGATGCAAAGTCTCATGAGTTAATGAATTTATTGCATGTATCACCTAAATTTAGCGTATGGGAAGAGGGACGTGTCAGTCGTGCCGAGCTGGCTCAGACGCTGAATATGATGTTATTTGACGGTATTTTGCAGCGCGTGCCCAGCGGCAAGGACTACACCAGCGAGGTCACCGCCCGAGGCGGCAAGGTGATGCTCGATCACGGTGCTCTGCGTACGGTGCGCTGGTTTGGTATTGGTGACCTGCCGCCCGGAGAAGCTGCCTTGACCCGCATTCTGAAACCTCTAGGTTATCAGTTGCAGGGCAAATATCCGCTTGATCGTTTGAGCATGACTGGTCGCTCGTATGCACAGATGGATGATCCGGAAAACATCTCGCAATTTTTCGTCAGTGAATTGCATCCGGAACGTTTCAGCCGGGAATTTCAAGAGGCGGTCACCCGCGTATTAGGTGACTCGGTTGATCCGCTTACACCGGGTGCCGTCAGTTTGCTCAACGAACTCGATCGCGACGGTAATCTCAGCATGCAACAGGCGGCTGAGTTATTGCCCGTGCTGATCAATTGTTTTGACCGCCAGCATGGCATCCCTGCCTTATCCGATTACGATATTCTCAAAAGTGAATCGGCTGAGATGGCCTGGATTGCAACCGAAGGTAATGTATTCAACCATGCGACTGACCGCGTCGCGGATGTGTTCCAGACAGCGGAGGAGCAGCGGCAACTTGGCCGCCCGATCAAGCCTCAGGTTGAGGTTTCTGGATCCGGACGTGTGCGTCAGACCGCATTTAAAGCGGCGACCGTCCTGCGAGAATTTCGCACTGATACCGATGGTGTGATCACGCGTGAGGTGCCTGGCTCGTTTTATGAATTCATCACACGGGATCAGATGACGGATACCAATGGAGTCCAGCAACTGGATCTGAGTTTTGATACCGGGAATGCCCAGGGTATTTTTAAGATGACCGCCAATGCCTGACGATATGCATAGCTCCGCTGATCCGGTTGTAAGTATTCCTGAGAGCAGTACTGAATTCATTGCTGAACTCCGCAACATACTGGGTGACTCTGCAGTGATCAGTGATGTCGCTGACTGCGCCCGTTACGTTACCGGCGCGCGGTATGGCGCTGGGCGTGCGCTGGCAGTCGTGCGTCCGGCAACTACAGCGCAGATCGCACAATTAACGCAGTATTGCGCCAGGTATCAGATCAAACTCGTAGTGCAGGGCGCCAACACCGGACTGGTCGCTGCCAGTACGCCGGATGCCAGCGGTCATTTTCTCGTACTGAGTACCGAACGCTTGAATCGCCATATTCAGATCGATGTTATCAACCGGTCTGTGGAGGTCGATGCCGGAGTAACTCTGCATGACCTGAATCAGGCGCTAGAGGTGCACGGACTATGCTTCCCGATTGATCTCGGTGCGAATCCCAGTATCGGCGGTATGATCGCCGCCAATACCGGCGGAGCGCGCTTGATCAAGTATGGTGATGTGCGGGCTAATCTGCTTGGTCTGGAGGCCGTGTTACTTCACCCTGCAGGTACCATACTCGATCTGCGTGCCGCTCTGCGAAAAAATAATACCGGTCCCGATCTCAAACAATTACTGGTCGGTACCAGCGGTGCCTATGGAATCATTACCCGTGCTGTCTTGCAAGTGCATCGCCTGCCACAGCAAACTGCTACCGCCCTGGTAGTGCCACGCGATCAGGCGGCGGTATTAGAGCTGTTGCAAATACTTGAACAGGATTGCGGCGAATTCCTCAGCGCCTTTGAAGGTATCTCAGGTCAGGCGATGGCATCCGTATTACGACATATTCCGGCGATCACGAATCCGTTTGCGCCAGAAGCTGTGCCTGATTATTGTATTCTGATCGAACTCGACAGCACGATGTCACCGCATAAATCGGGTTTGCATCTCGATGTTTTGTTGAACCAGATACTGGAAGCCCATTTTGGTGACGTCATCACGAATGCGGTTGTGGGACGGGGCAAAGATCTCTGGCGGATTCGCCATGCGATCAGCGAATCGTTACGTAGCGAAGGCAAGATCATTGCCTTTGATATCTCCATGCCACGTTCATCGTTGGTCGCTTTTCGCCAGCGGGCAATCGAGTTGGTGGAGACACATTATCCGCAATTACAGATCATGGATTTTGGCCATTGGGCCGATGGCGGCAGTCATTTTAATCTGGTCTGGCCTCACGCAGCGAGCCTTGCTTATGATGCTGCAATCGTCAATACCTTACGAGCCGCGATTTACGATATGGTGGTTCATGAGTATCAGGGCAGCTTCAGCGCAGAGCATGGTGTTGGCCCCTATAATCAGACCTACTATCACCGCTACACATCCGACGCTGCCCAGCAGTTGGCTGGCGACATCCAGAACATGCTGGATCCCTCACACTTGTTTGGCCTGACCTGGTTTGGTAAGACAAAAGTGGGATCGAATGCTGAAACGAAAACATAAATGAAGACCTGATAAGTTACCAGGACTTGCGTAAAAACTAAAACCGCTCATCACAGAGATACCGAGACATAGAGTCAAAGAGAAAAGGCGGGAGTAATCGGTTCAGCGGAATATCGATATCAAACCGAATCCGTAAGCAGAATGCGCCTGCTGGCACAAAATGCCTCGGGAGGCCGCATATAGTATGCGGCTTCAATTTATATGTGGATAGATAGTTTGTCGTTTTTCGTAAGCCCTGATTACTTGTTTTTGCCTCCACAAAGCTAGTCATGTCTTCCTGGTGGAAGCGATCTGCTTCAAACTGAGCCAAGTGCAGGCAATTGAAAAATTGCTCAGTGGTGCCAGAGCGTTTAGACTAAGGCGATCTAAGGTCACATGATGTTATTAGACCATGTGACTTTGCGCATTTCTTTTGTCTGGATCCCTTCATGCTATGTCGTTTTTCGTATTTACTGCAACATCGCTGCGCGCAAATTCTGCCGTTACTGGCGGTCTTTATTAGTCTGATTGATCTTGCGGGTATGTCGGTAGCGATGGCTTCTGCACCACTACCTCCCGCCACCGCATCCTCACTGAAAACCTTACGGGTTTTATTGACCAATCCAGAAGCGGCACTTGATCCCGCGGCTGCCTCGGATCTACAGTCCGTCAGTATCAATGAAAATATTTTCGACACGATGCTGGAGTACGACTATCTGGCCAGACCGCTCAGACTCAGACCGAACACACTTGCTGCGATGCCTGATATCAGTGACGACGGAAAAAGTTACCTGCTACGTCTGCAGCCAGGGATTTTTTTTGCGGATGATCCGGCGTTCAAGGGACAAAAGCGTGAACTGATTGCTCAGGACTACGCATACAGCATCAAACGCCTGTATGACCCGGCGATCAAATCGCCATGGCTGTTTTTGTTTGAGCACAAACTGTTGGGTGACGACAAACTTCTGCGCGGCAAAAATACGCCAGTCAAGTTCAATATCGATACTGAGATCGAAGGTTTGCAGGTGCTTGACCGTTACACGCTGAGGATAAGACTCGTCGCACCAGATCATCAGTTGTTGTTTCAGCTAGCGACTCCGGCAACCGCCGCTGTGGCGCGTGAAGTCGTCGATACCTATGGCAATCAGGTCGGCAATCATCCCGTGGGTACAGGGCCATTCAGAATGGGAGTATGGCAGCGCAGCTATCGTATTGAATTACTGGCGAATCCCACGTACCGCAAAGTCATTTTCTCCTCAACATCAACAGCACCAGAAGACGTTCAGATAGCAGCGGCTTTACGAGGTCAGCGTTTACCGCGTGTCGATCGTATCGAAATCAAAATTGTCGAGGAGCACCAGTCGCGGGTACTCGGTTTTCTCAACAAAGAATTTGATTATCTCGAGCAGGTGCCACCACCATTGTCCGACATGGTGCTGAACCAGCTACAACAAAAAACTGAGCTAAAGCCTGAACTGAAACCTGAACTGAGCCAGCGCGGCATTCAATTATCTTTATTCACACCGCTGCAAACTTATTACATGTGGATGAATATGGATGATCCGGTGATCGGCGGTTATACACAGGAAAAGATCGCCTTGCGTCGTGCGATTGCGTTGAGTTACAACAGCAAGGAAGATATTGCTGTATCAGAAAAAGGCCTGGCCTTGCCTGCGCAATCGCCGCTGCCACCCAATGTGCTCGGCTACGACGCGCAGTATCACAGTCCGGTCAGGCATGACATCCGGCTCGCCAATGTCTTGCTCGATAAATTCTCTTATCAGCGCGGTGCCGATGGTTACCGGCGTCTGCCGGACGGTCAGCCGCTGTTACTCACCATGCATAATCTGACATCCACGACGGGCCGTTTACGCGATGAAAACTGGCGCAGAAATCTAGAATCAATCGGAATCAGGATTAACTTCGTCAGCGACAAACATACCGAAATCATCAAGGCAGCACGACTCGGCAAAGTGCAGATGACCGAAGCCAACTGGATCGCCGATTTTCCTGATGGATCGAATTTCTATCAATTGTTGTACGGTCCCAATCGTGGACGGGCAAATTATGCCCGCTTTAATCTGCCTGCTTTTAATCAACTATATGAACGTTCATTATCGATGCCAGAATCGCCGGAGAAACAAAAAATTTATCGCGACATGGCGCAACTGGTGCACGGTTATGCACCTTGGGTGATACGGATTCACCCACTGTCCGCCGACATCTGGCAACCCTGGTTAAAAAACTATAAGCGGCATCCGGTAAGCTTCACGAATTGGCGTTATCTCGATGTGGAAGCACATTAACTCAGTGTATTGATATATGTGATCGCCATACAAATGCTGAGGAAAGAAAATAGTTGTTGAATGAATTTCAGAAGATCGGTACCAATCAACGCTCATGTTGATGCGTCTTGCGGCGAGTCATGGTGAACGAGCCTGGTGGGATGCCCATAGACTGTGCGACATCAGGTGTGAGATTGTCTGTTGATGCAAAAAACGGATACCATCCAGCCTCACCGCTGAGACGAAAAACTTAATAGAAAATTTTTTAATGAAGATCACATCCATCGCTCATACCTGACCGGTATCATCACACTATGAATATAGCTATTTATTCGCGTAATTTATCTAGACAGATTTGCCTGCTGGCGTGCATCGCTATCCTGTCCGCATGCATGAGTACGCCAACTGCCAGCAGAGTCAATCGCATTCAAATTATCGCATTCCCAGATGCGAATCAAATGACCGCAACGGCAGTCGATATTGTCTTCGTCTACGATAAAAATGTTGAGGCTATGATGCCGAAATCCAGCACGCAGTGGTTCGACACCAAGGCAGCGCTGACGGCCGGATTGGCGACAGCAATCCAGGTTGTCTCACTAAAAATCCCGCCTGCGACCGATGTGAATGTGACGATGCCAGCGAATCACTCCAAAGCGGTTGCGGTCCTCTGCTTCAGTAATTATCTGAATAGCGAAGGGCAAGTTGTTGGAAATATCACGTCTTTTCGTGATGTGACGATTTTACTAAGCTCGGGTAATGTTGTTTATCAGGATCGGTAGATTGTGATTGCTGGATTTTAGAAAATTAAATGAGAATTTCTAAAATACCTTTAGTCGGTATTTCATAGAAATGCTCACTCCTGTCTTTTCTCTATGTATTCATGTCCCCGTGCCTCTATGCCTAGTTGGTGAGAGACCTTGGTTTTGTGTCAGTCCAATAAATAAGATTCTTCAATGTGAAGGTTTTTAGTAGATTCCGAATGATAATGCGCAGCATTGATGCGGTTCCTGGCGTGAAACGCCTTTGAAAGTCGCATGGATATTGCGGATTCTATTTTCAAAACTCTCTTTTTAATTTCCTTAACCCGGATAAATTGGGGGCAGGTGCGTTTTATCGCGGGGTATAAACCGTCCGCTCCCCCTCAACACCAAACCGATTAATAAGACTCACCACGAGCTGATCAGCGTTGCCTGATTGTCCTTCCTGCTCAAGCGAGATCGTGGTCTGCGTGATCGCTTGCACTGAAAATACCCATACCGTACCAAAGCGTCGCCAGATGGCTATCTGATGCGCGTTGTCCGCCGTAGTTATTGTTACCTGAATTTGTTGATCGTTGAGCGTGCTTAAATGCGGAGCCGATGGCGGAGTACTGCTTACCCATGTCATTGCCGGTATTAAGGCGGAGCTGGCATAAGACTTTTCACGTAACTGGTCGCGGATGCCGCCGCGATTTTTGAGCAAAGCCGTGATGCTGAAATGCAGGTGTCCGGGTTCATTACCATCCCCTACATTCAGTCTGATTGCATTGATCTGCTGAAGAATTTCTTCTGCTTGCCACGGCTTATCGCCGTTATCCACACGATTGGTGTAGAGGCCCGGCCAGATGTGGCGGTGCTGCGGGTTTTGCTGACGCCAGTAGCTGAGCAGGCTAGTGAACGATTGCTGGCTCTGTTGAATTGGCCAGTAGAGTTGCGGTGCCAGATAGTCGAGCCAGCCGCGCTCCAGCCATAGCTCAACGTCGGCATAGAGTTTGTCGTATTGGCTGAAGCCACTGATGCCTTGCGGCAGTTTGTCGCGCTTGCCTATGCCAAATGGGCTGATGCCAAAGCGTAGCCAAGGTTTCTCCTGGTGGATATGATGGTGTATCTGTTCGACCAGTTGGTTGACGTTTTCACGGCGCCAGTCGGCTTTGGCGAGTTTGCCGCCAGTGCCGGTATTGTTTGTATTGTTGAGATAACTGCGCCAGGAATGTTGATCAGGAAAATCGATTTCTTTTTTTTCCGCATTCTTGACTGGATAAGGATAAAAATAATCGTCGATATGTACGCCATCAATATCGTAGCGATGGACGACGTCCTGAATCACCGCTAGCGTGTGTTGCATCGCTGCTGGTTCCCCGGGATCCATCCACAGCATGTCGCCATAATTTTTGATCAGCTCGGGATGTGTACGTGAAATGTGGCTGCTGGCAAGACGGGATTTATTGGCGTTGCTCTTTGCCCGATAGGGGTTGAACCAGGCATGCAGCTCGAGTCCGCGTTGATGTGCCTGCGTTATCCAAAATTGCAGAGGATCGTAAAATGGTACCGGTGCCTTGCCCTGTTCGCCTGTGAGGTAATCAGACCAGGGTTCTAACTCCGATGGATAGATAGCGTCGGCACTTGGACGGACTTGCAGCACAATCACATTGAGCTGCATCGCCTTGGCGCTGTTAAGGATATGAATAATTTCTGCTTGCTGCTGAGGGACGCTGAGAGTTTTTTGACTGGGCCAGTCTACATTGCCTATCGTGGCGATCCAGGCAGCACGGAATTCTCTTGGTGCCTGCGGCGCAGATGGTTGGGAGGCAAGATTTTTTGTATCCTGTTTTGACGGTATTGGGTTTGTTGGCGAGGCTGTCTTTGGTAGTCCGATAGATAGCGCTGGCTTGGCTTCGCTGGGTACGGCAGTCGGTGTTGGCTGAGTTGCCTGGTTGCTACAGGCGCCTAGCATACTCAGGCACACCGTCGTCAGGATTCGTACTGCTTTTTTGCTCAAGAGAATACTACCTTGTTGCGAATGTGAGGTCATGCCAGAACTGCCGTGATGAAACAAAGCTAGGATGCTACTGCATTCTCCGTCAATCAACCAGCGCTGTCTGTGAGGGTTGATCCGGCTTTAAGGTGTTGTCGTCGGCGCGATATTGGGTTGATTGGTTTGTCCTGTAGCGACCCAGTAGATCAGTTCGTCGAGTGCGGGTCTGGCCTTGCCTGCATCGCTGTGATTCACCATGGCGACGACGATCCAGGTTTTATTTTGTAAATCGCGTACATAGCCGGCGATTGCGGTCGCATCTTTTAGGGTGCCGGTTTTGATTCTTGCCCGGCCTTCCAGCGGGGTATCCTTGAGCCGCTTGCGCATGGTTCCGTCTATCGCGACGATTGGCAGACTGGTGGCAAATTCTGCATACCAGTTACTGCTCACACCAATTTTTAATAACTGTGCCATTTGCAGCGCGCTGATACGCTCAGTGCGTGATAATCCAGATCCATTATCCAGAATCAGATTGTCGGGATTGATACCGCGTTTGGACAGCCATGAGCGGATGCGAGCCTCGGCTGCCTGTGCACTGGTCAGATAATTTTTTGCATCAGAAAATTCTGCACCGAGGCTGAGATAGACACTGCGTGCCATCGAATTATCTGAGCGCTTGTTGATAGGCTTAATGATATCGGCTAGCGTATCAGACTGTCTCTCGAACAGGACGTTGGCGCTGGGTGGTGTTTTACCTTCTTTGACGTTATCGTTCCAGACACCATCCATCTCTTGCCAAAGCTGACGTATGAGATGTTCTATATAAAGATTGCGGTCAAGGATGTTCAGCGACATTGATAACTTGCAGCGCTGCGGCACATGCCCGCTAAGAGTGATTGTGGTCTGATGTTTGTTATTGGTTTCGATCACTGGGGGATGCGATTTGCTATCCCATTCGCTGCATGATCTGTCGTCAAAATTGAGCTCGTTTTTGATCTGTACTTTGGCCATTGGCGGTGTGGTCTGTACTTTGATACTGCCGCCGTTGGTATCAATGTCAAAAGTCAGGATGTTGCTATTGACCATCAGCGCATCAGGAATCACGTTGTAGTAAGTACTTGGTGTGTCATCAAACGGCAAGGTGCCGAGGTCAGGTCGGACCGGCGAAAAATAGCTACGGTCAAGCACGATATCGCCATTGATTTTACGGATGCCTTGATTACGTAGTCCTCGTAACATCAGACTGATTTTGTCCCAGCTAACGTCTGGTGCCCCGCCACCGCGCAGATAGAGGTCACCATTCAAGGTCTCTTTTTTTAGTGTGGCGTCACTTAAGAACTGCGTCTTCCAGCGGAAGGTCGGCCCCAGCTCTTCCAGTGCAATGAGTGTAGTGAGCAACTTCATCGTGGAGGCGGGATTCATGGGCGTTGTCGCGCCAATCGCAAGTGTCGGCGTGCTGCTCTCGGCCGGTAGTACCATCACGCTGATTGCGCTGCTGGGAATACCTGCCTTCGTCAATGCAACTTCTACCGAGAGCGGTAAACTAGTCTGACTAAGTGCGGCTGATGCCGACAAGCTCAATACACTCATCAAACACGTCGAGATCAGTGACTTACTTTTTCCTTGCAAACCTGATGCCGATAAAACCGATGCGAACATGCTGTGACTCCGTGATGTACAAACACGGACATTGTAGTGCAAACATGCGGCGCAGATTGTTGTCTCGTCTGCTTATCTGGCAGAGACGGTGAGCTGTTTCATGTTCAAAAAAAAGCCAGATCATCAGACCTGGCGTAATGGAGAGTTCGTTTAACGTATGCTCACCAAAGCGCCATTGACGCCTTGGTGATCATTATCGGATTAACTGATCGTGATCTTGACGCTCTTGGAGTTGGTTTTACCATTCGCATCGATAATTTTCAATACGGCTTCGTAGGTGCCTGCTTTGGTGTAAGTATGTCTGGTCGTTGCGTTGACGACGTTGGGTGTGCTGGTGACTGCGGCGGAACCGTCACCAAAACTCCAGGTGTAAGACCAGATTTTTAAAGTTGCTGTTTCTGTCTTGCTCGCATCAAAGCTGACCGTGAATGGCCCCTTGCCCTCTGTTGCGGAGGTAGCCAGGACGATAGACGCCGGCGCTGCAATCGCAATCGGTACTGTACCAGTGATACTGTATTGACCGAGGCTACCGTAGTTGCTGTAGCCGGTTTGCAGCGGAGAACCTTTACCAGCACCGGTTACGCTCAGATAGTAAGTGCCGGACGTTGTAAGTGTGGCGGTGAGTGTCGTTGCCAGCGTGGCAGCGTCGTTTGAGGTGGCGAGAACTTTGCCCGTCGCATCGAGCAATTGCAGCGAGATATCGAGATTGCCACCGAGAGCGGCTGTTGCAGCTTTCAATGTAATCGTACCGGCACCTGCATTAAAGCTGAACATATCTACATCGCCGGGAACTTCAATAATGCCGCTGGCGCTGACATTATTAAAGCCGTTCGCTACGGTGCTGCTCATTGCATCGGCGGATGCAATTGTGCCGCCATGATCATCGACACGGGGACTCAGGCCTTGCTTGAGCATGATGGCGTAGGCATCTTGCTTATTGTTGGCGCCAGTAAATTCACCCTTGGCCCATTGGGTCAGATTCTTGTAATAACCGACACCCATGATCGGAGCCCAGCCTGTTTCGCCATCGCCCTGACCTGCATAGTATTCGGTCGAGGTGCTACCTTGATGCAGCAAGCCCAGAGTGTGACCAAGCTCGTGTGAGATGCATTCGGCGATGGGTTTTTCGCTGTTCGCCAGGTTATTCGGGAAACAAAAAGCTGGTGAGGCATTCGGATTATAGGTACTGAAAGCATTGATATACGCATAGCCGCCTGCGGTATTGGTTTGCGGCGTAATCAGAATCATCACACCGATTTTTCCGGTGACGACACCTGGTGCTTCTGTTGTGATATCGACGTCGAAAGGGGCATAGTCCTCTGCAACACGCAGCCAGACTTTTTGTATTAGGAGACGTTCAGCATCACTGAATGTCGCCGGCGCTTTATCCAGATCAAAAGCAGGATTTTTGCCAAAACCGGTAAAGTTCAGATACAAGAGACGGGTCGAATTTGTTTTGGTATGCAGTTTAAATGTTTGATCCAGAGGGAAGGGCGAGGTGCTTGCTGTCGTGGTTGTGGTAGTCGATGTCGTGGTCGCGTTCATCACGTCACCGGCAGCAGTAACGCCGCTATCGATGTGTAATAAGCGGCCTTTTTTATCGATATGGACAGTGCTATCGGATAACAATAATTGTTTAAGACCATCTGAACTCATGCCATACCACTGCGCGACCGCATCGAGATTACTGGCCAGTAAAGTGATTGCACGCTGTCCGGAGGAGAGTTCGTCGAGGTTGATACGCGCGAATGGCGAATTCTCGGTTGTCCCTTCAGCGCTGGAGGGCACGAAGTCATTCGGCATGTCAATCTGTGCGGTCACTGCATTGTTTGCTAATGCAGTGTTCATAGCAGAGTTGATCGCCGGAGCTTTTTCAGCAAGTTGCGCTGTTGCTGGTGTCGTTGCCGCAGCAGTATTTGCCTGCGCCAATTGCAGAGGATTGCTACCCCATGCTGTTGCCGGAGTCGCGGCTGTTGCCATATGTGTTGGATGTTGCGAACTAGTTACGCTGGCTAGCGGAGTCTTGTCGTTGATACCCAGGCTGACACTGGCATAGGCGCCGAGTCCTCCGAGACCGACAATGACAGCAAGCGCTAAAATTTTGCGCGAAACAGAAATGCCATTTGTGGAGTTTTTCATTTTGATCCCTTTGTTAAGTGTTTAAACAAAGGGCATACGCTGACAATAAAGTGATGCCATGGATGACTGTTGCATCGATGAACGGAACACTTTGTTGGCGACCCCGCTACCATGATCTGTGACAGACCTTAGGCCGGAAGTTTTGCGTCCTTACTTTTCAATAAGTTTGCCCTAGACTTCACTTTAGCGGTTTGGTGACTTGTGTCAATCCGATTTCACGATTTGTTTCAATTTTTTGTGAACTAAGTGACTGATATATAAGAGAAAAAGCCAATTTGATAAGTAAAAAGATGAATTTAATAACGGATGGTGAGAACTGTGCTAACTTCAACCATATTATTGCCTGCAGAAGGCCCTTTGTCTGAATAGACGGTCTTTGCTGACGTTATCATATTCCTTGTAAAGTCCCTTGCCAGATTTCTGACGGATGTTCATCGGGTCTCTATCAGGCTTGTTCGTGATCCTTAGTGTGCTTAGCGTTTCTAATAAGCACGTCTTGCAACAGACACCACACCCCTATTTCGCTATAATTTCGCCTCACCTCTACCGAATCATTTTTATGACACTTCTCGCGCATCAATTGGAACTCCTCGCTCCGGCCAAAACTATTGAGATTGGACGTGAGGCGATCTTGCATGGTGCAGATGCGGTATACATTGGCGGTCCGTCTTTTGGTGCCCGCCATAATGCGAGTAATGAGATTGGTGAGATCGCGCAGCTGGTGGAGTACGCCCATCGTTTTCATGCGCGGATTTTTGTGACGATGAATACGATTTTGCATGACTCAGAACTAGAGCCTGCGCGCAAATTAATCCATCAGCTGTATGACATTGGTGTGGATGCACTGATCGTACAGGACATGGCGATGCTGGAACTGGATTTACCGCCGATTCAATTACATGCGAGCACGCAATGTGATATCCGCAGTGTTGCCAAGGCAAAATTTCTTGGCGATTCGGGCTTCTCTCAATTGGTATTGGCGCGTGAGTTGACGATAGAACAAATTAAAGCCATCAAGGCAGAAGTCGATACGCCGCTTGAGTATTTTGTTCATGGCGCCTTGTGTGTTGCTTACTCTGGACAGTGCTATATCTCCCATGCGCACAATGGACGTAGCGCAAACCGCGGCGATTGCTCTCAGGCTTGCCGCTTGCCTTATACCTTAACGGACGGTGAGGGCAGAGTTGTCGCGTACGACAAACATTTGCTGTCGATGAAAGACAATGATCAGAGCAGTAACCTCGAAGCCTTGATTGATGCGGGTATTCGCTCCCTCAAAATCGAAGGCCGTTATAAAGACATGGGCTATGTCAAAAATATCACGGCGCATTACCGTTTGTTATTAGACGAAATAATGTCGCGTCGCACTGAATTTTCACGCGCTTCCAGCGGACATAGCCAGATCGCTTTTACGCCGAATGTCGATAAAACATTTCATCGCGGTCACACAGATTATTTTGCCAACGGCAGGCTCGATAATATCGGTGCTTTTGATTCACCCAAATATGTTGGCCTGCATTTAGGTTATGTCACCCAGATGGGGCCGACCTGGTTCGATCTGGATGCGAGCGATCCGCTGGCGAATGGTGATGGACTGAATTACATGCATAAGCGTGAAGTCGCTGGCATACAAGCAAACACCGTTGAAAAAATTGGTACTATCTGGCGTGTTCATCCTAATGAAGCGATATCTGATCTAACTGGTTTAAAAGTAGGTGTGGCGATTAATCGTAATCGTGACCATCACTGGGAATCTGCACTAACTAAAAAATCCGCCGACCGCAAACTTGGTCTGTGGATGACGTTAAAAGATCATGAGCGCGGCCTCAGTCTGGAGTTATTCGATGCTGATGGGGTAAGTAGCACCGCGCATGTTGAACTCGTACTCGAGTCAGCACAGCAAGCCGATAAAGCAGAAGCCGCGCTGCGTGATAACCTCGGCAAACTTGGCAACACCATGTTTTATGCAGAAGCAATTGAGCTGCAATTGCGTGAACCCTGGTTTGTACCAAGCTCTGTCATTAATGCCTTGCGTCGTGATGCCGTAACTCAGCACGAAATTGCTCGTCTGGCGAGCTGGCAGCGACCATTGCGTAAAGCTGCGGCAGAGCCGCCAGCGCAATATCCCGAAGCCTCGCTGTCTTATCTGGCCAATGTCTACAACCACAAGGCCAGGACATTTTACGAAAAGCATGGTGTTAAACTCATTGAAGCCGCTTACGAATTACATGAGGAGGCTGGCGAAGTTTCTCTAATGATCACCAAGCACTGTCTGCGCTTCTCGTTTAATCTTTGTCCTAAACAAGCCAAAGGTGTACAGGGAGTGCAAGGTCAGGTCAAAGCAGAACCAATGACACTCATGAACGGCAATGAAAAACTGACGCTCAGGTTCGACTGCAAACCATGCGAAATGCATGTAGTCGGCAAGATGAAGAAAAATATCTTGCAATCAGCACCTCCGTCGAGCGTACCTTATAGTCCCTTGGTATTTCATAAGAGCAGACCAGCAACCCAGCCTGGGTAATTGTCTGGGTTCGGTATAGCTTTTTAGCGGTTTCACTCAGGATAAACATCGCACTATAATAAAGGCATGCCACAGCGAGGATGCCATGATGCCCATTACGCCTGAGCAGTTGCAAGAACTCATACTTGAAGTCGAGCGGGAAGATCCTATCGACTTTGCCGACCTCCCCATAGAAGAGTGTGTACTGCGCGCACTGGTCGCTGATCATTTATGCGACATGGCGCAGAGTCTGGAGAGTTTTAGCGAGCAAGACCGTCACCTGACTTTGCTCGCAGTCTCTGCCAAATTGGTACTGGAAAATCTGGTGCTCCACATCCAGTTATTACGCCAGCATGATGTGCCGCTCAGTAGTAGCGCAGATGCCCTATTACAGCGATTGCGCAATCAGAAGTGATCATCATTGCTGGTCACTTTTAATGACCGCCACCGATATTAGTATGGACACTGGCATTTACCGCAGATGTCTGGTCTGCGGTAAATACATCACAGCTTAGCCCGCAGCCCGAAGATCCGTCCGGGTACCCAGCTGAGCAACTATCTCAATGCCTTGATCAATGCTTCGAACTGAGTTCGCAAGGACTTATCATGGGGAATAATTGCAGGAATAGGGCGATCAATCTTGAGTAATTGATACACCGCCATTTGTGCTGCTCGTACCGAATATTCAACCGTGAAGACGACATCATCCGGAATCTCAACAAACTGACTGATAAAGGCAAGATTCTTTGACTCCTTCGGCACGGGCAGTGGCCGGTCAGCATGTTGTCTTGGCATGAACATACTCGTGATGTACGGCATATAGCAGGGGATGCAGTTTGCATTGTTGACTATCTCCAGATCAAATCTCAGATGACCGCACAGCTCGCGCAGGATTTCTTCGCCATTGCAATCCGCCATTGGTTTTGCCACAAAATCACCAATACGATCTGGAAATAATGCATAGCCCCAAAATACCTGAACGCCCTCAGGCTGGTTCGCAAAATGCGGTTGATGCGCCAGTACAATCGACATCAGCCAGTTCGAGTCTTTGAACGTGACCAGGCCGCCTGTGCCTGGCTCATTGCCGCTAAATTGCTGCATCTTGTTGAAGAATGCAGGATCTTTTAGTGTGACAGTAAAGGACTCCCAGCTTGATTCTGCAATGCTGCTATTGAAGGCTGCGGGATTGCCAAACTCGGGGCGTCCTTCGGCTAATTTTTCCCATAATTTCCAACCACCGCTGTCTACCTTACTGAGTTTTTTTGGTGCAGCATCCATAGACCCTATGCTAGAGGCATCGGTCATTGAACCATTTTGGAAAAATACCAGATCATCCTCATCCACCGTCACGACCTTATCGATCGCATGCTGCTGGTAGTGGATAGCAGTCACAACAAACTGTTCGTTCACTATTTGATGATCAAGATCGTAGACTTTACTATCCATGCAGAACTGCACGCCCTGATCAATCAGCCATGCGTGGAGCGGACGGACAAACGAATCGTATTGGTTATAGATCGTGCGCTTGACGCCACCGAGAGTTTCAATACGAGAAAACTCCAGCATAAAACGATGCAGATACCGTTTAAACTCTACCGCGCTATGCCAGGGCTGAAATGCAAATGTCGTTGCCCACATATACCAGAACTCGGTCTCAAAAAATGTCGGTGACAAATGATCAGTGATGCAACTCGCTCCTAAACTCGCCTCATCTGCATTACTCAGCTTGAGCAATTCCAAGCGATCCTGCATAGAAAATCCCATCGAGCTTACCGGCACCTTCGCGCGACGGCGATCAACCAGTCGCGCCATCGAATTTGCTTTATGTTTCTCATTAAATGCCAGCGTCTCGTCAAATACCGATTGTTCTTTTCTATTCAAAGAAGGAATCGATTTAAACAGATCCCAAGTGCATTCGTAGTTGTCGGTCGTCAGCATGCGTCCACCGCGCAGCGAATAACCGCGCTCTGCATTACCAGCACCGTCCAGGCTACCGCCCATCAGAGGTGATGCTTCAAATATGACGATGTCTTCGCCAGCAATCTTGCCATCACGAATCATGAACGCAGCTGCCGCCATAGAACCAATACCACCACCTAATAAATAGGCCTTTTTATTTTTCTTCGTCATAGTCATAGTCACTCTTCAGTCAATGTGTGCTTGAACATCTCACTCCAAAATGGTGTGGGCATGTTGATAGAAAGAAGCATCACATTGTTTTGAGCTATGCAGGATGATCTGTATCAATGATTTGGTTTGGATGGGTAACAGATTGGCGCAATTTGGGTTGGCGCGTGTTACTTTATTGAGGTATGTCGGATGCAAACGTGTTGAGAATGACCTGTAGCTCTATGATGGTTAGGCGTCTCTGTGCCAAGCTCGATGAACTTCATTGGTTGCACACTCGAAGATATAGATGTGCTCAAACTGGCACGACGAATCAAGAGTTTTGAGGTAGTCATCAAGGTTCGGCAGCCACACGTCTTTGGGGTACATCGGATTGCCCGCGATGTACGCAAGCAGGTTTAGCTCACCCGCAGGCGTGTATGACTTAGTCATCTTTGGCAGGACGGTATCAACAGTCGGGTCTCCTACCCAGGTAACCGAGCTAGCATCAAATAGCGGTCCCCTGAATCGGCCGCGGTTAATCTGAGCATCGTTCAGAACGTCCTCGAACTCACGTTCCTCGGTAAATATCGGGCCAGTAGTGTTAGGCTGAAGTTCTAGCAAACTTGTAAAGATTCTGGGCAATGCGTTCTTGCGCCGGCGCATTGTCAGACTTGACTTGAAGCCCAGGAAGATATCGGCATTGAAGAATTCTCGTTCGAAGGCAGCCCGGTCTTCGGCCGGCAGAGAGTGAAGATACTTATTGCAGGCGTTCTTAGTGTCAAGGTGGCGGCCGATCGAAGTAGAGTAATCACGATCCAAAATTTCAACGAGCTCGAATGCAAGACTTGGTCCTGCTGCGGACCAGTATAGGATATCTGGCTCATCGGGCTTTCGGCTCTCGAATGAGCCATCAGGCAGCAGACCTATTGCGTTGGCAAACAGCCCGAATACTGCCCACTCTCGTTCTTCCTTGTTATCCATAGAAGCGTGGACGCCTTATGTTTGAAATCAGGAGGGGGCGCCAGCTTACTGGCGATTCCCTCCCTTGGATTGAGTTGTTAGGCGCAACGCACGCCGTGATTGTTTGCATTGCTTTTCACGCTAACAATTGTACGCAAAACGGCTAAACCTAAATGCAGAGAAACTGTGCCGTTTTTTGATGTATTGCCATTTTTCTAGTCAGTTACTTTGTTCTGCGGATTTTTCGACAGGCCATTTAGAGAACGCAAAGACCCACAGAAGGATAATGTTAACGATGGGGATGATTGACAAAATGGAGAGCACACCGGGGTAACCAGCTTTGCTTATGATCCGCCAAAGTGGAACTAAGTACAGCCCAATAATTAAAAGAACGATGATTCAATGAAATATACTGAACGAACCCATTGCAAACTTCCTTTTTATCTGAAAACTTCGTTGTCATTTTATGTCAATAGATGAGATCGCTAACTTTTGTTTGGACTGCGCCTAAAGTTAAAGTTGAGCCTTTTGACTGATGGGATGGACTCCCGCGCTTTTTTGCACCACATTAGCCGCACTGGTTCACATTGAGTATGGGGATCAGCCTTGTAGGGCGGGTGCAACCCGCGCCGTAAGAATTTTCAAGATGTCACGATAGTGATTTAATGCTTGAAAGAATATTTGAACAATAAGTCGTTAGGGTGACTTACAGCGCGGGTTGCACCCGCCCTACATAGCTGTTGGCGTATCCAGATCTTCAAAGTCATTCCGAACAGGCATGCCAAGGCTATCCGAGTAATGCCTAACAGACCGTGTCTGAGCTAGCCGTTCACACATTTTTGGTGATCCCGTGATGGGCGAAGGTGCTCGTTACATACTAGTTTAACGCTACAATGCCGAACGGGAAATAGTGTTGCTAAAACCCAAGAGCAACCTTGTATCGGCGGAGATCATGCATGTCACAACAATACCGGAGCCACTATGGATGGAAGTGCTTTTTTTCTTGATGTAATAAAGGCTCTTATCGGCAGCTTTGTTGGCGCTTGGCTTGCTTTTTTTGCGAATTGGTTGGTTCGTCAATATCAGCGAGAGGAAGACCGAGTAGCTGCCGGAAATCTTGCAATTGTAACTCTTGGAAGAATGATTAACGCATTCTTAATATACAAGCAACAAGTGGTGCAAACACGCGTGGAAACAATTAATGCGTCTCCCAACCTTCCGATCTGGATGCAAATGCGTCCAATTTTTCACGAATTTGACGAGACGCTGAGTATCGATTTTGAATCTCTGACGTTTCTATTTCATCCGCAAACCCACGACGCGATGAACCACTTACTAATTGCACAGGGCAAGTATAGAAATCTTGTAGGGCTGCACAAAGCCCATTTCAAAGATATGCTTGAACTGCAGGAAAAAATTTCAGAAATGAGTGGTGCCAATCAACAGCAGGATATAAATATTGATCTCGCTATGAAAAGAGTCCCTGCTTATCTGCAAGGTAGGATTGAATCAACCAACATTGGACTAGTCGCAGCTTTAGAAAATGATGAAAAACCGATGATAGAAGCGTTGCGGGAGTTGGAAAGGTCCATTGGATCGATACTTGGCCGCAGTCGGCTTGTGAGAATTTCGATTCCTGAAAAATTATTAACGTCTGAAAAATCAGCCGTGCTCTTCAAAGGCTGAGGACATCAAAAGACATTGAATTGGTTCTTTAAGCCCCAATAGTCGAGCAGTGTTTTGAAGTCCTATGACGTTCAAAGCCATAGTCAAAGAAACTTTAATTGGAGCGTACCGTGCTAAAACGACTGTCTCATATCATCTGGGGACTCGGCTTTTTCCTCTTTGCCGCAACGGTCTATGAGGGGTGGCAGGAGTTTACGACCGCGAGGCGATGCGGCTCGCTTTTGGAGTCGAAAGCAAATCGTGAGTCCGCGCTGAATCTGCCCGAACTAAAAGAATGCTCGCCTCAGGGTAGCTCCTCAGACTGTCTTGATGCGCTTTTGAAGCAGCGGGCTGAGGGAAAGCCGGAAATACAGCCACAAAGTATTCCGCCGTGGGTGGTTTACGCTGAGCAAAAATGTGTGGATACCACTGGCAATGACGACCGCCCCTGGGTTCTTCCACTCGTTGGCTGCGTACTGGCATGCGCCATCGCTTATGTGTTAGGTGGGCTATTTTGGCGGACCAAAGCCAAATAATCGTAACAAGCGTACTCGGAATAGTCCCATGACACTTTTAAACTTACGCCTCGTGTGCAAAGTTACGCGCAAACCAGTGCAAAATTTTGCGCTCGGTTACAATTAACGGGAAATTGATTTTGAACAGCGCAGTAGATTTGAATAGCGCAAAAAATAAGGCCCTCACGAGGAGGGCCTTATAAATTCTGGCGGAGAAAGGGGGATTCGAACCCCCGGTAGGCTATGAACCTACGCACGCTTTCCAGGCGTGTGACTTAAACCACTCATCCATCTCTCCAGTTTCGCAGTGTTGCTCATTTGCGAAGCTCGCAATTATAGCAGATAAAGATTTCAGGGCAAATATTTTATTCCCGCAGCCGATTTTTCCTTGGTTTTTGGCCTGCTCTGGTGCCATTGACTACTCGTATTAATTTGACTGTTGCCAGTGCCTGCGTCGCGACTCATTTTCTGGTGGGTTGCTAGCGCTTGCAAACGTTATAATGCCGCTCCATGAACCTACTCAAAACGCTCGCCACGATTAGTGGCATGACGATGTTGTCACGTATTACGGGGCTAGTCCGTGATGTGCTGATCAATAATTATTTTGGTGCGACGGCGCTGACGGATGCGTATAACGCGGCTTTCCGGATTCCGAATTTTTTTCGCCGCTTGTTTGCTGAGGGTGCTTTTTCTCAGGCTTTCGTTCCTATTCTCGCCGAATATAAAAATCAAAAAGGCGATGTCGTTACCAAGGAGTTGATCGATCATGTAGCCACGGTGCTGGCGTGGACGCTGCTGGCTACTTGCATATTGGGTGTGGTCGGTGCGCCGGTGTTGGTGTATTTGTTCTCGTCTGGTTTTGCCCAAAATCCGGATAAGTTCGAGGCGACCGTGGTGATGACGCGGATTATGTTTCCGTACATTGGTTTTATGTCGTTGGTGGCTTTATCCAGTGGAATTTTGAATACCTGGCGTGAATTTAAAATTCCTGCTTTTACGCCGGTTTTATTGAATCTGTCTTTTATTGCGGCGTCGATTTTTTTAGCACCGTATCTTGCGCAACCTGTCTATGCATTAGCGATTGCGGTATTTGTGGGTGGTGTGTTGCAGGTGGTGATTCAAGTTCCTGCTTTGATGAAGCTGGGCGTATTGCCGCGCTTCCGGATGAATCCGTTTTTTGCGTTGCGCGATCCTGGTGTGAAGCGGGCCTTGCGTCAGATGGGGCCGGCTGTTCTGGCGGTGTCTGCGACGCAAATCAGTATCTTGATTAATTCAACCTGGGCGTCTTATTTGCCGGACGGTAGTATTTCGTGGCTGGCGTCTGCCGATCGTTTGATGGAATTTCCTAGTGCTTTGCTGGGTGTGGCTTTGGGGACGATTTTGTTGCCAAGTTTATCCAAGGCGAATTTTGAGTCGGATACGAAAGAATATTCCTCGCTGCTTGACTGGGGTTTGCGTCTGACCTGTCTGTTGGCGATGCCTGCGGCGGTCGCGCTGGGGACGTTGCCCGATGCGCTGACGGCGACGTTATTTCATAACGGTAAATTCGGTGCAGATGCGGTGCATATGACGTCGCAGGCGGTCAGTGCGTATGGTGTTGGCCTGATGGGATTGATTCTGGTCAAAATTCTCGCTCCAGGTTTTTATGCCAAACAGGATATACGCACGCCGGTGAAGATCGCGATTGGCGTATTGGTCTGCACGCAGTTAATGAATCTGCTGTTTTTGGGTGGTTTAAAAATGGGGCATGTCGGCTTGGCTTTATCTGTTGGCCTGGGCGCTTGTATCAATGCGGCGTTTTTATACGCAGGACTGAGAAAGCGTGGCATCTATACACCAGAATCTGGCTGGATGAAGTTTTTGCTTAAATTGCTGGTTGCCTTGCTTTTGATGGGTGGTGTTGCGTTTTTCTTGTCCGCTCAAGTGGACTGGATAGGATTGAAGCCGCATAAGCTCACAAGGATTGCGATATTGGGCGGTGTGATTGTGGCTTGTATGCTGACGTATTTTTCTGCCTTGTTTGCGATGGGATTCCGCTTAAAGGATTTTCGTAAAGCGGTTAAGTAATTCGTATTAGGGTAGTTCCGGAAAGGCAAACCGCATACTGGATGCGCCTTCCAGACCAATAATGGCTGGAAAGCCGCATTGGTGTTGCGCGATCGGGTTGTGGAGTTAAGGTGTGGGATCAGCTGTGATGTGAGATGAGTCAGAATCGCAAATCGGTAGTGTCAGTAATCTTCTGCGTTGAGCAGATTTTTTAAAAAAAACGGGGCAATCATGTGCCCCGTTTTTTATTTGCCTGCGATACTGTCACCGCAATTTAGCCTGCGATTTTTTCCCATTTATCCAGTGCTTCGATAAGTAACTCATCCAGCTCTGCATAGCGTGCGTTCAGCTTATTGGCTTCATCTGCACCGTTTTTGTAGAGATTCACATCGTTGAGTTTTTCAGTGATCGCTTTTTGTTCCGCTTCCATCGTTGCGATCAGATTCGGCAATTCATCTAACTCGCGTTGCTCTTTATAACTGAGCTTCTTTTGTTTCGCGGCGGGTGCTGGCGCATTTGTTTTTGCATCTGTTTTTGACTCTGATTTTGTGTCTGGCTTCGTGCTTGTTTTGACTAGTGGCGTAGAGTTGCGATAGCGTTCCCAATCTGAATAACCACCGATAAATTCGCCCCATTGACCATCGCCCTCGGAGACGATTACTTGCGTAACGACGTTGTCGAGGAAGGTGCGGTCATGGCTGACCAAGAACACGGTGCCGTCGTAGTCTTCTAATAATTCTTCCAGCAATTCCAGCGTATCGATGTCCAGATCATTGGTCGGTTCATCGAGTACCAGTACGTTCGCTGGCTTGGCAAACAAGCGCGCCAGTAACAGTCGGTTGCGTTCGCCGCCGGATAAAGATTTTACCGGTGAGCGTGCGCGTTCCGGTGCGAACAGGAAGTCGCCGAGGTAGGACATGACGTGCTTGCGCTGTCCATTGATCTCGACGAAATCGCTACCTGGTGCGATGGTATCGGCCAAACTCATTTCGTCATTTAATTGCGCGCGCATCTGATCGAAGTAGGCTATCTGTAATTTGCTACCTTGTTTGATCAGGCCGCTGTCCGGCTCATCTTGCCCCAGAATCAGCTTCAGCAGCGTGGTTTTGCCAGCGCCGTTCTGACCAATCAGACCGATCTTGTCGCCGCGCATAATGATGCTGGAGAAGTCGCGTACGATGACTTTTTCGCCAAAGGATTTGCAGACGTTTTCCAATTCCGCCACGATCTTGCCGGAGCGCTCTCCTGTCGTCACATCGAGCTTGACCTGACCCTGCTGATCACGACGCGCACTGCGTTGCAGGCGCAAATTTTCTAAACGTTTGACGCGGCCTTCATCACGAACGCGGCGGGCTTTGACGCCTTTACGTATCCAGATTTCTTCCTGAGCGAGGAACTTATCAAACTTGGCGTTTTCGACTTCTTCGTTTTCGAGTTGTTCTTCTTTACGCGTTTGATATGTGGTGAAATTGCCCGGGTAGGACGTGATTTTGCCGCGATCTAATTCAATGATGCGGGTCGCCACGTTATCGAGGAAGCTACGATCATGGGTGATGAATAGTACGCTGCCCTTAAAATCGCGCAGCAAACCTTCCAGCCATTTGATCGACGAAAAATCCAGATGGTTGGTCGGTTCATCGAGCAGCAGTACATCCGGTGCGCTCACCAGCGCGCATGCCAGGGCAACACGCTTCTTCATCCCACCTGACAGGGTGCTCATGATGGCGTCTTTGCTGAGATTGAGTTTGTCCAGCGTGGTCTCAACTTTGTTGGTCAGGCTCCATGCATCCGCCGCATCGAGTTTGATCTGGATATCATGCATACGCTCCATCAGCGCGTCGTCGTTATCGCCACCAAACTGTCCGGTCAGCGCTTCGTACTCAGCGAGCAAGGCTGCCATCTCACCCATACCGGAGGCGACCGCATCAAACACGCTGATATCTGGCGAGAATTGCGGCTCTTGCTCAACATAGGCGATCTTGATACCTTGCTGCATTACCAGCAGACCGTCGTCCAGCTTCGATGTGCCGGCAATGATTTTGAGTAGAGACGATTTGCCTGTGCCATTACGACCGATCAGGCCAACGCGCTCGGCGGACTCAATAGAAAATTCTGCGTGATCGAGCAGGGCGACGTGACCGAATGCCAATTGGGCATTGCTGAGTGAAATGACTGCCATAAATACCTGGTAAACGAGGGTGTGATTTAACTAAAGCCGGGAGTGTCGGTGATTGAGTGAGAAGGTCAATGTTGTCTGAAAAATGCCGCCTGAAGCAACCGAAATCCGCTGAAATTGGATGAATAAAGGCACTATTGTACTTGAGCCCGAGCCTTCTATCGCAAAAGCCGTCAATTGCTTGTTATGCCACGCTCAGGTAAGATGCTGCTCTCTTCAAAGAGCATGGCGGTATCTAGTGCTCGAATAGAGTCTCTCCGTAGCACAATGGATAGTGCACATGCCTCCTAAGCGTGGGATACAAGTTCGATTCTTGTCGGAGGGACCATCAAATCCGTGCGAAAAATCACGAACGTAGAAAAATTAGCAGTATCCATGGTTAGTTCTACTGTTATATTGAATTTTCATACCTAATTTACTAATGGCGAATCTGTTAACGAGGTTCTTTGGATAGATTTAAAAACATTATGTTAAAAAAGTGAGAAAGGTATATCAAAAGACTTTTCAAAAATTCTTTCGCTGATGAAGGATTCAATCATTTCTTTTCTTGGCGCTATGTTCGTGGTGTAAAAATCAGGAGAACAGTACCAAGACTCTACTGAGAGTAGTAATATTTCGTTAATTCGCCTTAGCCAGAGGTCTTTTTTTTCATTTTCCACTTCTGCTTTTGACCAAGATATTCGATCCCCCTCCGATTCTGCATAACCATAAATTACATATGTTGAATTAGATCCGGGAATTATATGAAATAGAACAGATGGAGGTATATAAATTGGTATATCACCAACGGTTCGGTTCGTACGCTCTCTCCAGCCTGCACAATTAGCTACACCTTTAATGTCAGAGAAGATCGTAGAGCAACAAATTGGTAGGAAATCGATTTCCTTTATAGCAAATATAAATTTTGTCTGCCAAGTAGATGGGGTGCTAGAAAAACCAAGTTGATATCCTAGTGACTCACAATAATAACTTGACTCCTCAAAACAAAGATCCCAATATTCTTTGTTACGTTCTAATGCACTTATTCCATAATCTCGAATAATTTCTTTGTCATTTAGAAATTTAATTGATGCTTCTTTGAATACCCGTTGTTTTGAGAGCTCGCCGAGTGACGCTCGGTATGAAAGTAAGAGCTGATGCCTTAGATTAAATGGATTAAGACTATTCGGATTTTCCATCTCTTTAAAAAGCTCAAGATCATGCGTCTTGCAAAGTAGAGGAAAGGTAATTTGCTTGCCGTATCCTTT
This sequence comes from Undibacterium sp. Rencai35W, assembly GCF_049340185.1. NCBI lineage: Bacteria > Pseudomonadati > Pseudomonadota > Betaproteobacteria > Burkholderiales > Oxalobacteraceae > Undibacterium > Undibacterium sp. Rencai35W. Next base: position 227,191 of record NZ_JBMPPC010000002.1, on the reverse strand, counting down.
TTTCACAAAGTGAACTTGGTTTGTAAACGTGTCCATTTCTTGTGTAACAATTTTTCCATGTACGTCGCTAATTAAATCCATGATTCCATTTTTTTGTAATAGATGGGATCCAATTGCTTTGTGTTCACAGCCTGGGAACAAGCAATTTTTTGGTTGAGATTCAATTTTTCGAATATGTTTTTTGCGCAAATGAAGAGCTCTAGGGTCTGGTTTTTTATTATCTAGTTTGATCATCTCAATTTCCATGAAAGAGTAAAAACCAAAAATAAATATTAGATCGAATATGTGATAAAACAAAATCGTATTTAAATTTATTTGCCTATCTATAAATGAAGAAGCATAAATTAACTGCGTTGCTAGCAGTCTTTTATTTTATGTTATGAAAAATAAGGAGCGCACTATGTTTGGTATCGTCAGTTACCCCACCTTTGTACTCACGGTTTTATTATTCCTCGCGATACCCGGTCCTGGGCTGCTGGGGATCGTTGCTGCGACAGGGAAAAATGGCCAGCGCGCAGGTTTTGCCAGCACGCTCGGTGTCGTAGTGGGTGACTGGGTGCATATGATGCTGGCGGGGATAGGTGTTGCGGCGCTGCTGCAGGCAAATCCTCTGGTGTTCAAAGCGATTCAGTATCTGGGGGCTGCTTATCTGATCTACATCGGCGTGACTTTATTGCGGATAAAAGTAGCGGAACCGTCTGCATTACCGGGACAAGGATCAGCGGGACAAAGTGTGGACGCGGGAACCAGGTATTTCCGGCGCTTGTTTTTGATTACGCTGATGAATCCCAAAGCGATCGTGTTTTATATGGCGTTTTTCCCTTTGTTTATTAATCCTGCCGAACATCATGGCGCCTGGACTTTATTGGCCATGGGCGTGACAGTGAGTTGCCTGACGATTTTGTTTTGCTTTGCCGTCGTGCTGCTGGTGAATGTCATCACGACACGTCTGAAACAACATGCGTGGATAGGAAAGATCGCACACAAGCTTGCTGGCGTGACGCTGATAGGCTTTGGTATTAAATTGTCGACGAATTAAAAGGCAGAAATGCTTGTGAGTCAGTCTGGGTTGATATGTGACAAATCCAGATGGGAATTAAATCGCTTGCAAGGCAGAAGGTTTAGAATACGTAGCTAGAACGCAGCTAGAACACAGCTAGAACGCAGCTAGAACGCAGCTAGAACGCAGCTAGAACGCAGCTAGAAAGTAGCTAGAAAGTAGCTAGAAAGTAGCTAGAACGCATCGACGAACGACACCAGTTCTGGCATTTTTATATTAATTAAAAGAGAAAGAGACAAATGGCGAAAGCATCATTTCAATGGGACGATCCTTTATTGCTGTCATCGCAGTTGAGCGATGAGGAGCGCATGGTACAGGAAGCGGCGCGGGTGTATTGTGAAGAGAAGCTGGCACCGCGGGTACTGGATGCTTTTCGCCATGAAAAAATGGACGCTTCTATTTTTCCTGAGATGGGTGCATTGGGTTTGCTGGGGCCGACTATTCCGGTGGAGTATGGCGGTGCTGGTCTGAATTATGTTTCTTACGGCTTGATTGCGCGTGAAGTCGAGCGTGTTGATTCCGGTTACCGTTCCATGATGAGCGTTCAGAGTTCTCTGGTGATGGTGCCAATCAACGAGTTTGGTAATGAGGAACAGAAACAAAAATATCTGCCTAAGTTGGCGACTGGAGAGTGGATAGGTTGCTTCGGTCTGACTGAACCGAATCACGGATCTGATCCGGGCAGTATGGAGACGCGGGCGAAGACGGTACCGGGTGGTTATTCGCTGAGCGGCGCAAAAATGTGGATTACCAATAGCCCGATCGCTGATGTATTTGTGGTCTGGGCGAAAACGGATGATGGTCGTATCCGCGGCTTTATTCTGGAAAAAGGCTGGAAGGGTTTATCGGCACCGGCGATTCATGGCAAGGTCGGATTGCGCGCCTCTATCACTGGTGAAATCGTGATGGATGAAGTCTTTGTTCCCGAAGAAAACATGCTGCCGAAAGTCGAGGGGTTAAAAGGGCCATTCACCTGCCTCAATTCAGCGCGCTATGGCATCGCCTGGGGTGCACTGGGAGCGGCAGAATTTTGCTGGCATACAGCACGTCAGTACACGATGGATCGCATGCAGTTTGGTCGTCCGTTGGCAGCAAATCAGCTAATCCAGAAAAAACTCGCTGATATGCAAACAGAAATTACGATGGCTTTGCAAGGTTGTTTGCGTCTGGGGCGGATGAAGGATGAAGGTACGGCCTCCGTCGAAATTACCTCGATCATGAAGCGTAATTCTTGTGGCAAGTCTCTGGATATCGCCCGCATGGCGCGTGATATGTTGGGTGGCAACGGCATCTCGGATGAATACGGTGTCGCGCGTCATCTGGTGAATCTGGAGGTGGTGAATACTTACGAAGGCACACATGATATTCATGCATTGATACTGGGTCGGGCACAGACGGGGATTGCCGCGTTCTGAATCCGGTGAGGAGTTCATGCGATTAAAAAGGGGGCGCACATTGTGCGTCCTTTTTTGTGGGTTTTTAAAACAGAGGGTTTAATGTCCGCTTAAGGTTTCGATACGGTTGCGTCCGCGCGATTTGGCCATATACAGCGCCTGATCTGCAAGCGAGAGCAAAACTTGTGGCGAGGTCTCCTTACTTGGATGTAGCGCGGCGATCCCCATACTGACCGTGACATTAGGACCGTTCTCGGAAGCCGGATGTGGAATCGCTTCGTCAGCCAGGCGCGCTTTGATTCTCTCGGCAAATGCCATTGCATGTGGCAGGTCTGCATCCACCACCAGCACCACAAATTCTTCACCGCCATAACGCGCAATAAAATCACCGCTGCGTTGCGCCGTCTCTTTCAGCAAGGCACCGAATCGTCGCAGACATTCGTCGCCGCTCGCATGACCCGAAATATCGTTGATCAGTTTGAAAAAATCGATATCGATCATGATCGCCGCAAGCGAGTGTTTGCTGCGAGTGGCGCGCAGCCATTCGCTTTCCAGTGTTTCGTCGAGCGTGCGGCGATTGAACAGACGCGTCAGGGCATCGGTGCGCGACAGCCAATGCAGTTCGTTATTGGCGTGGATTAGTTGTTCGTTCAGGCGTTCAGCGCGGTCTTGTTGCAGGCGCAGTTGTATTTCCAGTTCAGAACTGACATCGAGCAGTTTATCTGCCATGCGATTGACAGAGTACGACAGCATGCCGAGTTCATCACGGGACGGATGTTGCATGCGACGTTTCAGATCGCCGCTGGCAATCATCACGGCGACTTCGGCCATGTGTAGTATTGGGAGAGTAAAGTGACTCGATAGCCAGACAGCGATTGCTGCTGTTACGATAAAAATCGTCAGCATCAATCCCAGCCAGAGATTACGCTGATCACGCAGTGGTTTATACGCATCCTCCTGATCGATCTTGACGATGATGGTCCAGTTCGGTTGCGCCAGATTATGGGTATAGGCTAGCACAGGAACGCCGCGATAATCTTTGCCGCTGAGCAGATGACGTTCTTCTGATGTGCTGGAACGCGGCTCGTGGATGCGGGTCAGTTTGGCGACCGGCACATCCTCCAGCATGGCAAAACGCAGCGGTGTAATCGGGCGAGGCTCGCCGTTGGCATCCGTTTCGGTGATGATGAGTTCTTCTGAAATCCAGCCAGCGCTACCGCCCGAGATGACACGTAGCGGTTCCATGCTGGTCAGTATGACCAAAATGCCGATAACACGTCGTCCATCCATTAAAGGGCCGCCCGCCCTGATCAGTCGCCGTCCGTCTGCACCGACGACACTGGCAGTGATCAATGGATTGGTGAGTAAGGTGTCACGCGTCGTGACATCGAGCTCTTGCGACTCCTGGCTGATTGCCGAGACGGAGGTAATCAGCTTGCCGTCTATGCCGTACACCAGAACATTGTCGATAAATGACGCGCTGCGTTTAGCATCATTGAGCAGTTGATTGGTTTGCTCCAGGGCGTCGCTGCCGCGATGATCGATATAGCTGCTGACGGATTTGCTGAGCTGCGTTCGATTGCTCATGAGCTGCAATTCTGAGCGCAAGAAATTATTAAACTCATCAATGCGCTGCGCGTGCAGACGTGCGACGGATGCGAGGTGAGATTCGATGGCGATTTCCATCGAGCGCTGGCTGACAAAGAAAAAGGTTGCGACCGCAGCCAGCATGCACAGGATGGCGACACTCATGACCAATGCCATGAGTTTTTCGCGCAGACCAAACCAGCTGCGTGGAGGCAAGGGGGTCTGATGGGGAGGGATGTCGTCGTTATTGACCGGATCGATATCGGCAATGGTCGATAGATTACCAGTCACCATTCCATCATGTGGGGCAGGTTCTTGCTGTCTATCGCGCGTCGCCATGGCATCACCTTGCTAACACTGACCGCTACAATCTATCAGCGGTGCGGTAGGAATCGATATGGAACTGCTTGCTAGGGGTATTAATACATCTAATGCGATCAATGTATTCAGCTACTTGATGGGGTCATTGGCCTGATCAGCTTATATTATTTTGCTGATGGTCAAATCAAGTATGTTGGCAAATAATAAATCAAATTGTAATGAATGTGCGCAATAAATTGTCTTTTAATTCATTAATTTTCTTAATGAACATGACTGGGTTAGAAGCTATTCACACTTTGGTGAGGGCAGATTGATGCGATATAAGAATGATGAATAAATATACTCCCCATTTTTCCATATAAAACATGCCTTATTGCGCATATTTTATGTGGGGATTGAATTAATACTATATGGGAGTATATTTTTATTTGTTCAGTGCGCAATCTTGGATAGGAAGCGCTGCCAGTGACCAGCGCCTAGCCATTGGTCACCGGAGTTGTTGTGCAGTGGTTTGCGCTACTTTTAGTTTTTTTGGTGTTTAGGTATTTTTGCTGTTTTTTACAGAGCTGTACGCAAAGAAAACAGTTCCGGAAATAACACGACATCAAGCATTTTGCGCAGGTAGCTGACGCCAGCGGTGCCGCCTGTGCCGGTTTTAAAGCCGATGATGCGTTCAACCGTGGTCACGTGACGGAAGCGCCAGATGCGGAAAGCCGTCTCCATATCCACCAGCTTTTCTGCCAGCTCATACAATACCCAATGCTGCTCAGGTGTCTGGTAGACCTGCAACCACGCTGCTTTGACCGACTCATTTGCAACCACGCCTTGAGTCCAGTCCTGATTCAGTCGCGCAGCATCAATCGTGAATCCCTGACGCGCCATCAGCATGATCGCTTCATCATAAATTGATGGTGCCAGCAGAGCTGCGTTCAATGCGGCATGCGCGTCAGGATTGCTTTCGTGGACACTGAGCATGTGCGCGTTTTTATTCCCAAGCAAAAATTCCAGTTCGCGATATTGATGCGACTGGAAGCCGGACGAGTTGCCGAGGTACGGGCGAACGGCTGTGTATTCGCTGGGTGTCATCGTTGCCAGCACATCCCAGGCGTGGACGAGTTGATCCATGATGCGAGCAACACGCGACAGCATTTTAAAGGCCGGTGGCAGATCGCCAGCACGCAATTGCGCACGCACGGCATGCAGTTCATGCAGCATCAATTTGATCCAGAGTTCACTGGTTTGATGCTGAATGATGAAGAGCATTTCGTTATGATTAGGCGAGCGCGGATGCTGTGCATTGAGGATTTGATTCAGCCCGAGATAGTCGCCATAGCTCATGTCGCTGCTGAAATCCATTTTTGCCCCATGCCAGGACATAGGACATTTTGCCTGGCTATCGCCATTGTTATTGTGCTGATCTTGAGTGCTCATGATGGTCGCTTAAGGAATGTATTTATTATTGAATGACGTATGGTCTGATGATCCCGCAGATATGGCGTACTCGCTGGCAGCCTGCATGTCAGGTAACCTCATTGCGTTCACCGCTAAGTGAATAGGCTTTGCTATCGAGGATGTCACGCAGACCTTCGGCTGCATCCCAGACATCGCTGAAGCGGGTGTACAGAGGGGTAAAACCAAAGCGCATGATAGCCGGCTCGCGGTAATCACCGATGATGCCGCGCGCAATCAATGACTGCATCACGGCATAGCCATGCGGATGCGTAAAGCTGACCTGACTGCCGCGGCGCTCTTGTTCGCGCGGGGTGACTAATTGCAAGGGATGCGAGGCGCAGCGACTTTCTACCAGCTCGATAAACAGATCGGTGAGTGCCAGCGATTTTGTGCGTAATGCTGCCATCGTCGTCTTACCAAAAATTTCTAAACCGGATTCCACCATTGCCAGCGAGACGATAGGCTGAGTGCCGCAGAGCGCACGCCGTATGCCGGGCGTACCACTAAAGCTAGGCTGCATTTCAAACGGTTTCGCATGCCCCCACCATCCCGACAGCGGATGCGAAAAGACTTCCTGGTGGCGTGTTGGTACCCAGATAAAGGCCGGTGAGCCTGGTCCGCCGTTCAGATATTTATAGGTGCAGCCGACAGCGAAATCGGCTTTAGCGTCATTCAATTGCACCGGCACTGCGCCAGCGGAATGCGCAAGATCCCATAACATCAGCGCGCCTTGCGCATGAGCATGTGCGGTGATCGCTGTCATGTCATGCAGATAGCCGCTACGATAATTCACATGGGTCAGCATTACCAGTGCAGTGTGTTTATCGATGGCCTTGTGGAGTTCTTCGGGAGTATCGACCAGCCTTAACTGATAGCCGCGATCCAGCCAGCGCGTCAGTCCTTCTGCCATATAAATATCGGTGGGGAAATTACTGCGCTCCGTGACAATCACTTTTCGTTCTGCACTGGCAGGATGACTGGCCTGAATATGCAGAGCCGCCGCGATAGCCTTGAATAAGTTAATCGATGTCGAATCGGTGACGACGACTTCGTTCTGGCGCGCACCGATCAGGGGGGCGAGCAGATTCCCCAGCCGTGACGGCAGATCAAACCAGCCCGCGCTATTCCAGCTTTTAATCAGATCCGTCCCCCATTCCTGACGTATCACTTGCTGGGCGCGGCTTGCTGAAGATTTTGGCATGGCACCGAGTGAATTGCCATCAAGATAAATCACACCGTCAGGCAAATCGAATTCTTGTCTTAGTCCGGCCAGTGCATCTTGCGCATCGAGATTCAGGCAGTGGTGGCGATCAATGGTAGTCATAGAAAAATCAAAGTGGAAGTGAACGGAGAATGGCGCGTACCGGGCTGGCATCGAGTCCGGCGAGTTTCAGCGGCAGGGCAACTAATTCGTAATCGCCAGCGCTGACGTCATCCAGCACGATACCCTCGAGTATTGCCATCTGATGCTGTTGAACAGCCCAATGGCAATCCATGGTTTTAGAGGTTTGCGGATCGAGTGAGGGACTATCGATACCGATCAGCCGCACACCATGTGTCGCCAGCAAGGCAATGGTCGCAGGTGCAATATGCGGAAAATGATCGTCCCACTGATCTTGCGGTGCTCTGAAATAAGTGCGCAGCAGAACGCGTGCTGGCGTTCCGTTTAACTGGGCAGCAATATGTTCAGGCTCCACTGTGGTACGGCCTATGCAATGGATAACGCGACAGTTGCCGACATATGTCGTCAGATCGACTTGATCGATCGCGACACCCGACGCATCGTAATGCGATGGCGCATCACAATGCGCGCCGGTATGGGTGGACATGCTGATTTTGCTGACTTTGACCGGGCAGCCATCTTCAATTTGCCAAGTGGTATCCGACGCATACGCCGTGTCGCCGGGCCAGACCGGCATCCCGCTTCGCATGGTCGGTGTGATGTCCCAGATATGTGAGTCAGGCCTTGCTTCGGTGGCGGACATGAAATTTCCTCGATGCTGTTGATAAGAATAATTTTATTCTGAAAGTAATGATGAGTTCTTGCAAATTGCAATAGATAATTACATTTTTGTAGAATAAACTGCGAATAAATATGCAATTATTGATGGAATATGTGAAATGCAGCTAGACGCGACCGATATTAAGATTTTGCACTTCCTGCAGAGCGAAGGGCGTATCAGTAATCAGGATCTGGCGGATAAGGTATTTTTGTCACCATCGTCTTGCCTGAGGCGGGTCAGGATGCTGGAAGAGGCCGGCATTATTAGTCGCTACAGCGCGGTGCTCGATGCGACAGCGCTGGGTCTGGAAGTCGATGCCTTTGTGCAGGTGACCATGCGGCGCGATGTCGAGCAATGGCATGAAAATTTTTCAGCCGCGCTCCAAAGCTGGCCTGAGGTTGTCGGCTCTTACATTATTACCGGCGATGCAAATTATTTATTGCGGGTGAAGGCGCGCAATCTGAAGCATTACTCCTCTTTTGTGCTGGAGCGTTTGTACAAAACAACCGGCGTTCTGGATATTCGCTCCAATATCGTATTGCAGACCTTGAAAGATACGAATGAGATCGCCACAGGTTTGCTGCAATCTGATAAGTAATTTGAAGGTGGGAGAGGGACAGCATCCACAAAGTAATACCGCTGTCGCGATTGAGCTGTACCGCCGATTACACGTCAAATCACAACCCACACCATAAGCCAAGCCAAACCTGAATCAGGCTCCAGCCCAAGGAAGATTTTTTTGGCACCAGCCGCCGATGGATTTGCGGTGGCCATCAGCATCTTTATCCCCTTCAAACCCTTCCAAAATGTCAAAGCAGGCGGTGTAGCCATGCTCTGTTGCGAGCTTGGCAGCATGTCTGGAGCGGACGCCAGAGCGGCATAGAAACAATAAGGTAGCTGTCGTATCAGGAACTACAGCGTGTAATTCAGACATAAAGTCCGGGTTGGGTATGCCGCCCGGATAAGTGCTCCATTGCACCGCTTTGTGCTGCACTTCTGGTAATACCACTCGCCCCACCCAATCGCGTTCCGCATTGGTGCGGACATCTATCAGTACCACACCAGTGCCTGTTTGCAATAAGGAAAACGCTTCTTGCGGCGTCACAGCACCCGCATAGGGCAAACCTTGTTCCTGAGCGCGTTGACGGGCAATAGCGATGAGTTGAGTTGTCATAATAAAATGTGGATTGGTGAATGTGAGCCGACTGATTATGCATGATACCCACAATATTCAGCTGCGGAATCTGGCGCAAAAGGGTATTTTATTCTCTCTCCGCCTATGGGATTGATTGTTCCACATTAAAACCAAATGCACCAAAAAAGATCAATGGCACATTATTTTCCATGAATTGAGTTAATTTGGTGCAATAAGTTAAATTTGCGTAAAAATGGTGCGTTTTCTAGGTTTGCGATTTTTTGACGCACTGTCTCTTGAAATTGAAAAGTGTCTAGAAAACAGAGGTTTAGCGCTTTTATTCCGAACTTTGCGATTGTGCAGAGGATGGCATGGATTCTGCTATTATCCCCGGTGAGTTTTGCTAATGGCTTGGTGTACTATAGTTATGCGATTTTTTTATCCTGAACGTCCGATAAAGACAGTCAGGGCAGGAAAATCAGCTTGGAATCACAGGTTCAGAGCTAAGTTGGTTAGCAGACCGCTCAGCATCTTACGAATTTATTTTTAGCTCTATTTGAGGAGTTTCACATGGCAATGACAGCCGCAGAAGTCTTGAAAATGGCGAAAGACAACGAAGTTAAATTCGTTGATTTCCGCTTTGCTGATACCCGAGGCAAAGAACAGCACGTGACTGTTCCAGTTTCCCAGTTCGGTATGGATAAATTCGAATCTGGCCACGCATTTGACGGCTCGTCTATCGCTGGCTGGAAGGGCATTGAAGCATCTGACATGTTGCTGATCCCAGATCCAAATACCGCCAATATCGATCCGTTCATGGAAGAAACTACACTGTTCATGCAGTGCGACGTGATCGAACCAGCTGACGGCAAAGGGTATGACCGTGATCCACGTTCCATCGCCAAGCGCGCAGAAGCGTATCTGAAATCCTCCGGCATTGGTGATACCGCTTACTTCGGCCCAGAACCAGAATTCTTCATTTTCGACAGCGTACGCTGGAAAATCGATATGTCTGGCTGCTTCGTAAAGATCGACTCTGAAGAAGCGTCATGGACAACAGGCGAAAAACTCGAAGGCGGCAATACTGGCCATCGTCCAACCGTTAAAGGCGGCTATTTCCCGGTTCCTCCGGTCGACAGCTTTCAGGACATGCGTTCTGAAATGTGCCTGATCTTGGAGTCCCTTGGTATTCCGGTTGAAGTGCATCACCATGAAGTAGCTGGTGCAGGTCAAAACGAAATCGGTACCAAGTTCTCTACTCTGGTAGAGCGCGCCGACTGGACACAAAACCTGAAATACGTTGTCTGGAACGTGGCGCATACCTACGGCAAAACAGCGACTTTCATGCCTAAACCTATCGTTGGCGACAACGGTTCTGGTATGCACGTGCATCAGTCAATCTGGAAAGATGGCAAAAACCTGTTCGCAGGCGACGGCTATGCTGGTTTGTCTGATTTCGCTCTGTACTACATCGGCGGTATCATCAAGCATGCCCGCGCTCTGAATGCGATCACGAACCCAGGCACTAACTCCTATAAGCGTTTGGTACCAGGTTACGAAGCACCGGTAAAACTGGCTTACTCTGCTAAGAACCGCTCTGCATCGATCCGTATTCCTTACGTTGCGAATCCAAAAGGCCGTCGTGTTGAAGCACGCTTCCCAGATCCTCTGGCGAACCCATACCTGTGCTTCTCCGCATTGATGATGGCTGGTCTGGACGGCGTTCAGAACAAGATTCATCCGGGCGAAGCCGCATCCAAAGATCTTTACCATTTGCCGCCAGAAGAAGACGCACTGATCCCGACAGTCTGCCATTCTCTGGAACAGGCTCTGGAAGCTTTGGATAAAGATCGTGAATTCCTGACGCGCGGTGGTGTGTTCAGCGACAGCATGATTGATGCCTACATCGAACTGAAAATGCAGGACGTACAGCGCATGCGCATGACGACACATCCTGCTGAATTCGACATGTACTACTCTCTGTAATTTTTTAAAAAATACAGAATCCAAAAAACGGGGTAATTACCCCGTTTTTTTTCGTCTTTTTAGTGGATAAAGACACTTTTTCCTCGCTTGTTACGGATTGTCACATGTAAGTTCCCGATAAGCGTACGTGGCAATTGTGCTATGAGCCTGCTTGGAATACACTAAAGTTGTTAGTGACCAAACCTTGACAAAATGAATCAACTTTTACGTCGTGCAATTTTCGCTGCTGTCGCACTCAGCTCGCTCGCTTCTTCGGCGTCGTTTGCGCTTGCTGATGGCGATGTCTATTTGTGTGTTGATGAGAATGGTAAAAAAGAATACAAAAATACCGGTGAAACCAAAGGGTGCAAGCGGGTAGAGCTTCCAGGCATTACGGTGATACCAGCCCCTGTCTTACCAAAAAAATCCACAGCCAAAGCCGCATCATCTCCCGCTGACTTTCCTAAGGTGGACGAAGGCACCCAAAAAGCGCGTGATTCAGATCGCCGTCAGATTTTGCAAGATGAATTAAAAACAGAGGAGCAAAAGTTAGCGAATCTGAAGAAGGACTACAACAACGGTGAACCAGAGCGACGTGGCGATGAAAAGAACTACGCCAAATATCAAGAACGCACCATAATGATGAAAGATGATATTAGTCGCACCGAAAAAAACATCGAAGCACTGAAACGAGAACTCAGTAATTTGAAATAAATCTTCAAGGACTGAAAAATCAGCATTTCAGGCATGATGCTTGCGTAACAAGGTCGCACTATGCGGCCTTTTTTTATGGATCATTTTGACTACTTCTATGACCTCGTTTGCCGGACTTGATTTGCTGACATCTGCCGTAATTGTGCTGGATGTCGATAGCTGTATCCTGTATGCGAATGCCGCTGCCGAAAGTATGTTGGACAGCTCGGCAAAATCTTTATCCCATTTAAAATTAACGGATCTTTTTCTCAATGGTGAAGAGTTATTAACCGTGTTCGAGCAGGCAGTTGCGCATCAGTTTGCCGATAAGCGGCAAGACCTGACACTGGAGCGTGCAGGCCGCGAACCTTTGCACGTGCACAGTATTGTGACGGCACTGGATAACCCTGCAACGCCAGTATTAATTGAACTGCGTGAAAACGTCCAACAGCTAAAGCTAGACAGAGAAGAGCGCATGCTCGATCAGAGCAAGGCAAACAAAGAGCTGATACGTAATCTCGCTCATGAGATCAAGAATCCCCTTGGCGGTATCCGCGGCGCAGCCCAATTACTAGAGCTGGAATTGCCCGAGCGTCAGTTAAAAGAACTGCGTGAATATACCCAGGTCATTATCAAGGAAGCAGATCGTTTGCAGACGTTGGTAGATCGTTTATTGGCGCCACATCGTTTGCCGCACATCGTCGGCGACGTCAATATTCACGAAGTCTGCGAGCGCGTGCGCAGTCTGATTTTTGCTGAATTTCCTCAAGGCTTGAGTATTAAGCGTGACTACGATTTATCGATACCAGAATTCCGCGGCGATAAAGAACAGTTGATTCAAACGGTGTTAAACATTGCCCATAACGCGGCACAGGCCTTGAGTGAGCGGATTCGACACGGCGATGCTGAGCTGACTTTCCGGTCACGCGTTGTGCGTCAGATCACGTTGGCCAAGGTGCGCTACAGGCTGGCATTAGATTTGCATATCATCGATAACGGACCAGGCATTCCAGCCGAAATTCGCAATCGTATTTTTTATCCTCTGGTATCTGGGCGGGATGGCGGTAGCGGATTAGGACTGACTTTGGCACAGACTTTCATTGAACAACATATGGGGGTCATTGAGTGTGAAAGTCGACCGGGATGCACGGATTTCCGCATTTTAATTCCACTACCTTAAAGCAGGTAACTGGAAAGCCGGAATATCACAAGTGTTCCGATCTAATGGCTTATTTTTCTTACGCAGGATGTAAAACGATTATATGAAACCAATCTGGATAGTTGACGATGATGATTCCATTCGCTGGGTGCTTGAGAAGGCGCTAGCACGTGAGAATCTCGCGACCAAGAGCTTCACGAACGCACGTGATGCGATGACAGCACTGCAAAGTGATACGCCACAAGTATTGGTGTCTGATATTCGCATGCATGGCGCGTCAGGGCTGGAGTTGTTGCAAGTCGTTAAAGCAAAATATCCGGGATTGCCCGTCATCATCATGACGGCATTTTCTGATCTGGAGTCGGCAGTAGCGGCTTTTCAGGGGGGGGCGTTTGAGTATTTAGCCAAGCCATTTGATCTGGATAAGGCCGTTGAATTGATACGCCGTGCGCTGGACGAAAGTCTGCGTGAATCCAATGTTGAACAGAACGTTTCTGAAACGCCGGAGATTCTTGGACAAGCACCAGCGATGCAGGATGTATTCCGCGCTATTGGCCGCTTATCTCAATCGAATGTGACCGTGTTGATCACCGGTGAATCAGGTAGCGGTAAGGAATTAGTCGCACGTGCGCTGCATAAACACAGCCCCAGATCTGCTCAGCCTTTTATCGCCTTAAATACGGCAGCTATCCCTAAGGATTTACTGGAATCAGAATTATTTGGTCATGAGCGCGGCGCATTCACTGGTGCGCAAGCAACCCGGCGCGGACGCTTTGAGCAGGCCGAGGGTGGCACGCTATTTCTCGATGAAATTGGCGACATGCCCTTTGATTTGCAGACACGATTATTACGCGTCCTGTCTGACGGGCATTTTTATCGTGTAGGCGGTCATCAGCCCATGAAGGCGAATGTGCGCGTGATTGCAGCAACCCATCAGAATCTGGAGTCGCGTGTAAAAGATGGCCTGTTCCGCGAGGACTTATATCATCGCCTCAACGTGATTCGGCTGCGCTTACCTAGCTTGCGTGAACGCCGTGAAGATATCCCCTTACTGACCAAGTTCTTCCTAGCCCAGAGTGCTAAGCAATTGGGTGTGGAAGTGAAGCGCATGTCAGAAGCAGCGTTGCAGTTTTTATCTGGACTGGAATTTCCCGGCAATGTCCGTCAGTTAGAAAATTTGTGTAACTGGATCACGGTCATGGCACCCGGCCAAACGGTAGAAGTTCCTGATCTGCCTCAGGATCTGATCCCCGCAGCTAGTCAACTCGTATCACTGAGTTCGCCAAGTCAGGCCAGCGATATGCAGGCGCGTCATATGGAAGCGAATTCAGCAAATCCAGGGACTGTTAACAACGGTCTGAATTTTGCGAACGGCAGTATGCCTGAGGCACAAAGTTCGCATAAAGCGGAAAGCTGGATGAGTTTATTAGAAGCGGAAGCGACTGCGATGCTGACCCAGGGGCAATCTGAGGTGATTGATAAATTGGGAAGAAGCTTTGAATCCATCGTGATTAAAGCCGCGTTGAAACATACCCATGGCAGAAAAAACGATGCGGCAATCCGGCTGGGAATTGGTCGTAATACGATTACCAGGAAAATTCAGGAACTCGGCATTGATGGTGCAAAAGACGAATAACGTACCAATCGATGGTTTTTATTTTTAGTCGTAAATAAGTACTCAGGCTGCGGCTGCCGATAATTCGGTAGCCGCAGCTTTTTTATGGAGTGTTGATGATGTCCGGTTTGCGTATGGTCAGTCTTGATGATGCAGAAGCTATCTGTCGTATCTATAACTATTACGTAGCGAACAGCACGATTTCTTTTGAGGAGGAAGAGGTTGGTGTAACAGAGATGACGCGCCGGATTCTGGACATTACCAATGAGTATCCGTGGTTAGTGCTTGAGAGGGACGGAATGGTGATTGGCTATGCATATGCGACTAAGTGGAAGCCAAGATCAGCCTATCGATTTTCAGTAGAATGTTCTGTCTACCTCTCGAATGATGCTGTCGGGCAGGGCGCAGGTACTCTCTTGTATGAAAGTTTGTTTGAACAGTTAAGCACGCTAGGTGTTCACAGCGTCATCGGTGGCATTGCTCTGCCTAACTCCGCCAGTGTGGCCTTACATGAGAAGCTAGGTTTTGCCAAAGTCGCCCATTTCTCTGAGATTGGTTTTAAAAAAGATCGTTGGGTTGATGTCGGCTACTGGCAAAAAGCGCTTTAATACAAAATATATTTTGTTGCGAATGCCATGTTCGTGACATATGTCATAAAAAAATTGTTTTCTTTGATTAAGGTATCAGAGTATTATTTTCCATAGTGAATGCGATTTGCCCCTGCGCTCACTTCCCTTGAAGGATTCTAACGGTCTTCTTCGTGCATATAAAATCAATTAAGAGCTGTAACAGTATCGATACTGTCGCACACTGTCTTTAAAGGAGATGCTATATGAATTTCGACGCACTTTTCCAGCAACAAAATGCATTGCCAACTATTCCAAAAGTGGTTCAGGAAGTCATCGATAGCTTCAATAACGAGGACGTGTCGATCGATGAGATTGCGAAGAAACTCTCCGCAGATCAAGTGCTTAGCGCCAAATTATTACGGCTGGCAAATTCCTCTTATTATCATGCATCCCGTAGTGTCGGCACCGTTGATGATGCGGTGCTGATGCTGGGTTTTATGACAGTACGTACTCTGGTTGTCAGCAGTGGATTGACTGGTGGTTTTAAAGCGATGCCAGGCGTGGATTTGAAAAAATTCTGGCGTTACAGCTTGCATACCGCGATCATCGCAAAATGGCTGGCGAAACAGTTAAAAAGCAATTCTGATTTTGCTTTTACCGTCGGGATGATGCATGCGATCGGTCAGCTTGTTATGCATGCGGCCATGCCAGAAAATATGCTGCAAATAGACAAAGTGGCGAGTCCATATGATTCGCGCCGTTTGGACGTAGAGCGGACTTCTTTCAACTATAACTTTTCAGATGTCGGTGCCGAGCTGGCAAAACGCTGGCGCTTTCCTGATAATTTTGCCTCAGTCATACTGGCGTTTCCAGAGCCTTTATCGGCAACGGTTTTTGAACCGATGGCTGCGGTGATCCATCTTGCCGCGTGGCGTTCCCGGGCTCTGGAGAATAATTATTCCGACGAAGAGTTACAAGCCACGTTCCCTGAAGATGTCGCTAAAAAACTCGGCATTTCAGCAACAGTCATACTCAACGATATGCCACCAATTGCAGAGTTAAGTGAGGGCATGGAAGATTTAATCGCTTAAGGTATTGACGGAATCTTATTTTCCTCAATCAGTTAAGCGATCTCAGCAAAATTGTAGATAATTGTAGGTATCGAACGGTCCGGTAAAGTGAGAAGCAAAGACCGGCCCGTTTGATATTTCCAGCAAGGTCAGATTATTTCGCTAGCGGCTGCATGTGATGCTGCATATCCAGCGCAAGCGCTTCAGCCACCCGGATGCCATCAATCGCCGCAGATAAAATACCTCCGGCATAGCCCGCGCCTTCTCCTGCAGGATATAAGCCTTTTGTATTCAGGCTCTGTAAAGAGTGATCATCACGCTTGATGCGGATCGGTGATGATGTTCTGGTTTCTACGCCGGTGATCACGGCATCATTCATTGCAAAGCCTTTGATCTGCTTATCGAATTCGGGCAAGGCCTCACGAATTGCCTCAATCGCAAAAGCGGGAAGCGCCTGTGCCAGATCCACCAGGGTAATACCTGGTTTGTAGGAAGGCACCACAGTCCCTAATTCTGTGGATGTTTTTTTCGCTAAAAAATCACCGACCAGCTGACCAGGCGCATTGTAGTTTTCACCGCCTAATTGATACGCCAGTGACTCCAGTTTGCGCTGGAAATCAATCCCCGCTAAAGGATGTTCCGGATAATCTGCCGGGGTGATACCAACCACGATGGCGCTATTCGCATTACGCTCATTACGTGAATATTGGCTCATCCCGTTTGTTACGACACGACCTGGCTCTGAGGTCGCAGCAACGACCGTACCGCCAGGGCACATGCAGAAGCTATACACGGAGCGTCCGTTACTTGCATGGTGTACTAACTTGTAATCTGCAGCACCGAGGATTTTATTACCGGCATTTGGACCGAAGCGCGCTTTATCAATGACCGATTGAGGATGCTCAATACGGAAGCCAACTGAGAAGGGTTTTGCTTCGACATAAATGCCGCGTTGATGCACCATCTGGAACGTATCGCGTGCACTATGTCCGACGGCGAGTACCAGGTGTCTGGTCGGGATGTATGAGCCATTCTCAAGCTGCACACCTTTCACCTGACCATCCTCGACATCAATATCAGTCACTTTTTGCTGAAAGCGGATTTCGCCGCCAAGTGCTTCAATATTGGCGCGCATCTCCTCAATCATTTTGACCAGGCGAAAAGTACCGATATGCGGTTTGCTCACATACATAATTTCTTCCGGCGCACCGGCCTTGACGAATTCTGTGAGAACTTTACGACCGTAATGTTTCGGATCTTTGACCTGACTCCATAATTTACCGTCCGAGAAGGTACCGGCACCACCTTCACCGAATTGCACATTCGACTCTGGCTGTAGCTCACGTTTGCGCCACAGACTCCAGGTATCTTTGGTACGTTCACGTACCTCTTTGCCGCGCTCCAGAACAATAGGGCGAAAGCCCATTTGTGCCAGAATCAGGGCAACAAATAAACCGCAGGGGCCAAAGCCAATAACGACGGGACGTAATGCGGGCGGGGCTTCTGCATGAGTGACAAAGCGGTAGCTTGTATCAGGAGTGATCGTGATATTTGACTTATTTTTGATGCTGGTGAGCAGTTGATCGCCTTGCCTTGTCTCTACGTCAATCGTGTAAATTAATACAATCGCAGATTTTTTGCGTGCATCGTAGCTACGGCGAAAAATAATAAAACTGACCAGATCTTCTTCGGCAATGCCGAGTCGCTGCAATATCGCCGCTTGAATAGCGGATTCAGGATGATCAAGAGAGAGTTGTATATCAGTCAGGCGTAGCATTTACAGTATTCCAGGTAAAACAAAAATCAAGGTGATGCCAGCAAGGTAAAATTGCTGACTAATCCAGTATTTTACCCTTAAGCGTCTGCTTCATTAAACCTGATCGCGACGCCGCTCAGATCGTCTGGGGGATTGAGATCATTATTGCCGTCGAAAACTACCGAAAGAAAGCAACAATCATGATTCAACTTTATTACTATCCAGGCAATGCCAATCTGGCGCCGCATATGATTCTCGAAGAGATGGGCCTGCCTTACGAGCTGGTGTTGGTCGATACCGAGAAGAAAGAGCATCAGGCGGCTGCTTATCTGAAACTGAATCCGACCGGCAAGATACCGGCATTATTGGACGACGGTCTGGTATTGACAGAAACTGCGGCGATTTGTCTGCATCTTGCCGATAAATACTCTCAGGGCAAGCTCGTACCTTCTTTGGGGACGCCGCAACGCGCGCAGTTGTATCGGTGGCTGATGTATCTGACGAATACCTTGCAGGCCGAGCTGATCACGTATTTTTATCCACACCGACTGGCGACTGACGATGCTGCCATTGCACAGGTAAAAGCGCATGCAGAGGCGCGTGTTGCTGAGATGATCGATTTGTTAGAAAACAATCTGGCCCTGTCAGGCGGCGAGTATTTATTAGGCGAGCAATTCAGCATACTCGATCCTTATTTATTCATGCTATGCCGTTGGACACGCAATATGCAGAATCCGGCACGAGATCGTGAGCATCTGGGGAAATTTTTGAACCTCTTAGCAGAGCGGCCTTGCGTTAAGCGGACTTTTGACATGGAAGGTATCACGACGCCGTACTTTTGATACGGACACGTTAGCCTGATCGGTGAGTTGCGGAGATTACACCGTTCTGTGAACCGGACTCAGGCTTTTGACCAGCGTAATTTGCGCCACGCGCCTTGTTGCGTCGGATTCAGAAATGTCCATGCCAGAAAACGACTCTGTTTTTGTCCCTGGCTCATCGAGATTGTTTTGCTGTCGTACACGCCTGCTTGCTTTAGGCTCGCCTGAAGGCCAGGCAGGTTTGCTGATTTGGATACCAGCGTAGTGAACCAAAAACTGCGCGTCGCGATCTCTTTGCTCTCTTTTATCATACGTTGGATAAATGCGGCTTCTCCGCCAGGACACCACAATTCTGTATCTTGCCCACCAAAATTGAGTGAGCTGTTGTGTTTCGCAGAGTCCTTGCCCAGATTGCTCCACTTGCGTTGTGTACCTTCTGCAGCCTCTTTTGCTGAGCCATGAAATGGCGGATTGCACATGGTCAGGTCGAACCATTCATCCTCCGCAACAACACCTTTAAAAATAGTATTTTTCGATGTTTGCAGACGGAGTTGTATCGCTGATTTTGCCTCAGGATTAGCGTCCAGTATTGTCTGCGCATTGCCCAGTGATACCGTGCTGACGTCAGTTCCGACAAATTGCCACTGATATTCCTTACAGCCGATCAACGGGTAGATGCAATTCGCACCGACCCCGATATCCATGACTTGTATCGCGCCACCTTTGGGAATTTTGCCGCCATTGCTGCTTGCCAGGAGATCAGCCAGATAATGCAGGTAGTCAGCGCGACCTGGTATGGGCGGGCAAAGATGGTCCGGTGGAATATCCCAGGCGGTAATGCCGTAGTGTTGCCTGAGTAAAGCGCGATTCAGTGCTTTGACCGCATCGGGATTCGCAAAATCAATACGATCGTCACCACTGATACTTTTCTGGATAAATTCTGCCAGAGAAGGTTCTGCCGAGATCAACTGGTGAAAGTCGTAGCGACCTTGGTGACGATTACGCGGATGCAGTTTGCCCTCACCATCGGTGTGGCGCTCAGGTTGTAATGCAGAGGGTTTCACAGGCATGGCAAACTCAGCTATGTTCGATTACGTTCGATCTAAGGCGTTGACTTGCACAGACTGCTCGCAAGATAAGCGGCGACATAATCGTCGAAGCTTCCGGTTTGCTCGTGCTCTAAGTGCGCCTGTTCCGCCAGCGACTTGTCCGCAAGTTCCTTGAAGGTATGACTTTCCTCACTGTTTGGCGGATTCGCCTTGAAATAAGCGGCGTGCTGCTTGCTCTGATGCAGACCAAACTGATGGAAAGAGTTGCCATGCTCGCTCATCGCCTGCAATACACGGGCTGATGGTGTCAGCGTCGCATCATGTAGTTTTTGCAGTTGTGTGTGCATACTGCTAGTGTGGCAGCCGGTACCATGTTCCTGATCCAGAAGCTCGGCAACCGGGCGCATTTTTGATAATAAATCCTGTCCCCATACTTGCAAATTAATCGCTTCGCCTTGTCGCAATAAAGACAGGTCAGGACGTCGGCCTTCCTTCACTGTGAGTGCAAAATTGGCAGCCTGCTCCTGGCTTTCTTCTGGCGAAATAGCCGGACTCGCATCGAGTGCGCAAAACAACAGGAATACATCGAGAAAGCGTGCGGTTTCCAGGCTGATGCCAACCGGCTCAAACGGGTCAACATCCATGCAGCGGACTTCGATGTATTGCACGCCTCTGCCGCACAGTGCCTGTATCGGGCGCTCGCCGCTCCGTATTACACGTTTAGGACGAATTGTTGAGTAATATTCGTTCTCTATTTGCAGAATATTGGTACTGAGCTGTATCCATTCACCATCACCGTTCTTGGTACCGTGGACGGCATACGGAGGATAGGGCTTGCTGACCGCATCCGATAAAGTTTTAACATAACTTTCCAGGCTGTTTTCTTGCGGGCGCAGACCCGATTGCGCGTCGTTCTGATAGCCGAGATCGCTCATGCGCAAGCTAGTGGCGTAAGGCAGATAGAGCGTATCTTCAGACAAGCGATCCAGTTGATGATCGCGTCCTTGCAGGAAGCAACGTGACAGGGCAGGCGATGCGCCGAACAAATACATTAACAGCCAGCTATAACGACGGAAATTGCGTATCAGCGCGATATAGCTTTCTGACTGAAACTGCTGTTCAGTGCCCGATACGTCCTCTTCTTGCTTGAGCAAAGACCACAATGTTTCAGGCAGTGAATAATTGTAATGAATACCGGCGATACATTGCATCGCTTTGCCATAGCGCAAGGCAAGGCCGCGACGATATACGTGCTTGAGCATGCCGATATGCGACTTACCATACCAGGCGATTTCAATATCTTTCTCTGCCGGCAAAATACTTGGCATCGATTGACTCCACAGCATTTCGCTACCCAATGCGCTGTAAGCGACCCGGTGAATCGTGTCTAGCTTATTTAAGGTCGTAGCGATATCGCTATCCGTAGGCGTAATGAATTCCAGCAAGGTCTCAGCATAATCGGTCGTGATCTGAGCGTGCGTCAGGGTAGAACCGAGGGCAAGCGGATGCTGAGTCGCTGCCAGCCTGCCTGTCGGATCAACGCGCAGAGTTTCTCTCTCTATACCGCGCAGCCCTTGTCCCAAGAGAGAACGGTGCTGATCTTGAGTCAGCAGTAAAAGACGTTGTGTCAATTGAGTATTCAAGGAATATCCCTTATGGAATTACAGATCAAATAGTAGGACGAGAGGGTAACCGAAATTAGAAAAAAGCGTTGGCGGCTCCTGAATTTTGCCCCGGATGAGTATATTTGCCGTTGCTAGTCAAAATAGATGGGTCAAAAAATAGTGGCAAACATCACTTTAGCTTTTACCTTTGGTCCGCTTGCCTTGATGTGGATGATCAAAATATAGGGTCTCGTTATCATGCGTTTCCATCCGATCCACGTAAAACGAAAATTTGCCCACCATAATTCGCCAGAAATCTCTCAATACTCTGTAACCGAGATGCGGTGTTTGGCAGAATTGCCAGCCTTGGCGCAGTGATACCTCGGTATTGGAAGGCCAAATAGTGTGCAATAAAATGACGCAATGTGGTCAGGTACACCGTGTTTTATTGCTCCCTAAAGCGCATCAATCCTGCGTGACAACCTGAGAGTTCCATTGCATTAATCAGCCCACATAAAATTGTTGTCGCAATAGAAGCTCGCCTGCAGCGAACATCTTAAAAAACTTTAATCGATATTTCATGGAACGGCTTACCCCGGTCTTTTCCCTGTGTCTCCGTGTCTCTGTGGTGAGCGGTCTTAGTTTTTGCGTCAGTCCGATAGACGTGATTTTGGAATGTAGAGATTTTTAGAAGTTGCCGCATTGAATCCGCAGGCTGGATGCGGCTCCCAGAGGTTTTTCTGGCTAACAGGCTTACCCAGCTTGCGGTTTCATTTTTGAGTCATCCTTTTTAAATTCTATGTGGCGTACATGCAAATAGGGTGTGTACTATGGTTCTGACGCTTAGTTAGCATAGGACTCTTTGAGCGTGCTGAGCATCTTGCTATCGAATTACCGGGCAAAATGGATGCTGCTGGATTATTCGATCGCAAGATCGCTTGTTCTTTCCAGCGGCGAATGTACTCCAGCGCGCTGTACATTCATCGGCAAAAGCACGGTACTGAATGCCACACCTCAGTATTTGTTCTTAGAGACGATGACCGGAATTCGGAGTAAACATGCACTAACGACTGCGAACTGATTTCTCATTGACGGACCCTGCCTTATGACAATCACTTACTCGAGTCTCAACCATGCTCTGCGCGTTCCTCTTGCTGCAGAGATTCATTCGCGGCCATTCTTAAAACTGGAAGCTCCTGAGTTGGTCTCCCATTTTGCTGTCTATCGGGATAGCGATGAGGTCACTTTAAGCTCAATCGCCGCTGAGCAGCATGCAACATTGGCCGCATTGTGCACGCACTTTGGTGTCACGCCACCTATGCTTGAGTCCAAATATTTTTACTATGATTTTGGTCATTTCCGCTTGAAATGGGAATGCCATACTGAGTTTGCGACTTATACATTCGCTGAGCGGCTAGAGCGTACATTGCCGGTTGCTGAAGCGTTTTCGGCAATGCCGGTATTGCAATTGCCTGAGGAATGGCTACTTAGCCTGAGGGGAAAAATCATCGTTGCCGCCCATGTTGTCCTCGACGATAGCGGCGGCAGGACAGAGGCCTTCGCACAAGGTCTGCAAAGGGTCTTTGAGGGCAATGTACTCGCAGGTAGCTATGTGATGCAGGGCGGCGAGCTATGGACGGATTTCGCGATACAGGCGGATGGTTTCAGCCGTTTTGTGATTCGTGACGTCGGCATGCGTGCTTTGCAGGCAGGACGCCTGGTGCAGCGCGTACTCGAGATTGAAACCTACAGGATGATGGCACTGCTGGGCTTGCCCTATGCGCACAGAGCCGCTCCCGCCTTAAATGCAATCGAAAACGAACTGGTCGCACTTGCCGGTGCGATGGTCGAGACCGATGATGCGGCAAGTGCAGAACTGTCAGAACAGTCCGGTGTATCTGAACGCGCTTTGCTCGATCAGATCACGCGATTAGCCGCGCGGATAGAAAAACTGTCACTCGATAACAGCTATCGTTTTTCTGCATCTAAAGCCTATGTGCGTCTGGTGCACGCACGTATTGAAGAATTACGTGAAGTCCGGATCGAGGGAATTCCCATGGTCGAGGAGTTTATGGACAGACGCCTGACACCCGCAATGAACACCTGCGATGCAATGGCAAGTCGCCAGGAGGCACTGGCACAGCGGATCGCCAACTCGAACGACCTGTTAAGGACCCGCGTCGGTATCGTACAAGAAGCGCAGAATCGCCAGATACTACAATCTATGAACGCCCGTGCCGCACAGCAGCTACATTTGCAACAAGCGGTCGAGGGCCTCTCCGTAGCAGCGATTTCGTATTACGTCATCGGCTTGTTCAGTTACACAGGCAAAGCTGCGAAAGTATTCGGACTAATCGTCAATACCGATGCAGTCGTCGGTATATTAGTCCCCTTTGTTGCCGCCGGCGTATGGCTGGGACTACGTCGCATGCATCAGCGTGTGCATAACGTATGAACGCGATTTTTGAATAAGTAAAATTGAAGTTGATCGTCGTGAAAATGCAAAAGCCACTGACGAGTCAGTGGCTTAGCAATAATATTGGTGGTGGGGTCGCCCCTCGTGTCCGCCAGCGTCAGTATCGCAGTTGCGGAGCGCCGCAAATCGGTGCGGAATATTGAGGGTTCGCGGCTCGCGAGCGCTCGACCCTGTTCCTGTGGATGTCATTTTAACAATTCCATTGTGGCAGCAACTGGACGCGGGTTCGGTTTCCGAAATGGGAATCGAACCCGCGTCCGTCAATACTCTACGCCAAGTGTTGATGAGTAAGTATGTCCATGCCTGTGGGCGTGTTCATTGCAATATGTCAGAAACTAATATATATTTCTGACATACGGAGTTAAACGCATGAGCACCCTGACACAAGCCATTTTTGCCGCAGCGCAATCTCTACCCGAGGGCGGCATTCTGTCGCCCAAAGAGTTCCTGCATCTGGGATCGCGCGCTGCGGTAGATCAGGCGCTGACCCGGCTGACTCGTGAAGGCAAACTGTTGCGTGTGGGGCGAGGTGCCTACGTGATTCCCGTCAACGGACGTTTCGGCTCACGGGCGCCATCCACCGAATCGGTTGTGCAAGCGATCGAGGGTCGAAGCGGCGAAACCATTGTCGCCAGTGGTGCGGCAGAGGCCAACGCACTGGGCCTGACTACGCAGGTGCCGACACGGGAGGTTTTCTTCACCTCCGGTACCTCGCGTATTCTGCAATTGGGTAGCCGGGCCGTCGAGCTCAAGCATGGAACCCGCTGGCAATTGGCGCTCGGTAAACGGCCCGCTGGCATGGCTGTGCGCGCCTTATCGTGGCTGGGCCCTGAGCAGGCGCACGCAGCGCTCAGGATTTTGCGGACCAAACTGCCAGAGGCGGAATGGGAAGCGATGCGCGTCGCCCGCGCTGCTTTACCCAGTTGGATGGCGCGCGCGGTGAGTGAGGTGAGCGCACATGGCTGAGTCATGGTTCGCTCTCAGCCGGCAAGATCAAGCTGAAGCACTTGAGGTCGCCGCTGATCGAACCGGCCGGCCGGCGCACCTACTTGAAAAAGACATCTGGGTGGTCTGGGCCCTGGCGGCGATTTATGGCTCGACATTGGCTGGCAAACTTACGTTCAAGGGTGGCACCTCGCTCTCCAAGGTTTACAAAATCATCGATCGGTTTTCCGAGGACGTGGATCTGACTTACGACATTCGCGAACTGGTTCCGGATATGCTCCGCGAAGGTAATCCGATTCCGGTGTCCCCCAGTCAGGAAAAGAAAATTACCAGCGAGGTCCGTAAGCGCCTGCCGGCCTGGATTGAATCCGCTGTCATGCCAGTCATTAAAACAGCGCTCTTCGAATCCAAAATTGAAGCCTCGCTGGCTATTGTGGGACAGGAAAACGAAAAGCTGATCGTCAGCTATCCTGCCCTGAAAACCGGAACTGGTTATGCGCCGGCAAGCATTCAACTGGAGTTCGGCGCACGGGCGACTGGCGAACCGAACCATGTTCATGATGTCGGCTGCGACATCGCCAGCGTTATTGATGGCGTGGACTTTCCGGCGGCACGGCCGTTGGTTATGGCGGCCGAACGCACTTTTTGGGAAAAGGCGACCGCCGCGCACGTCTATTGTTTACAGGGCCGCTTGCGCGGTGAGCGCTACTCCCGCCATTGGTATGATCTCGCGGCAATTTCCAGATCCGCTCACTACGAATCCGCTGTTACCGACCGGGAGCTCGGAAAAAAGGTGGCCGAACACAAATCGATGTTCTTCGCCGAGAAAGATGCGGCGGGAGCCAAAGTTGATTACCAACGTGCGGTGACCGGCGCGATTCAGTTGATTCCGACAGGTGAATCTCTTGCCGCGTTGGAGAGAGATTATTCAGCCATGCTGGAGGATGGGTTATTGGCATTGCACCAGCCCGATTTTTCTGATCTCATTGAAAACTGTCGCGCCATCGAGATGCGGATTAATCGGGGATGAGTGAGATATGAAAAAATCTCCCATCGTTGAACCTGCACTAGGCTGGTCATATCTCTCCCGCGCGGCGTTGGCGCGGGCGAAGGCCCAAATGGACAATGAATCCATGGGCGTTCGTGACGAAATTGGTTTTCTGATAATCCACCAGAACTATGCTGACCGGTTTTTCCCGGGTACATCAGTGCTGCACACTCGCGCGCGTTATGCCTTAATCGTGCCGTGGTTGTTTGAGGATCTCGCAGGGCTGACGGGAGCCGTTGCTATCCGCGCGTTGCGTGATCGCGAATGCGAGCTGGCAGGACGGCTCGACGGTTGGGGTGTGATCGGGAAGCGCGTTTTTCCTAAACCCTCAAATCAGCCGCCATCGACGGTTTATTGGAACGCGCTTGCGGTTTGGGGAATCCTTCGGCCTCGAGCCAATGGAAGAACACTGTCACGAGCTCAGGTGCATCGGCTTCTTCGTCCGGCTGGCACGGCGATTGATGACGACGGTCAATCTCTGATCGGCTTCGATCCACCATTTCTTACATTGCCAGAACGCCCGAAAAATTGGCAAGAGGGAACAATTACGCCGGATCTAGGGCAGGGCGAAGCGACGTTTCTGCGTGAACGTCTTTCAAATTTGCGCCGTCCAAACGATCACGAATTGTCACTGCTCTCGCGCTTGGTCAAAACCCGTGTGCCGGCACCTGACAGTTTATGGTCCGATATGGTCAGCGAAGTCGCCGGCTCAGACCGCCGGCCACTGCGACGAGCTCGACAGGCAGCTAGCCTGGCAGCAATTGGCCGGGCCGTCTACGACGCCCTGTTGGAGGCTATGGTCGAGCACGAGGATAAGCGCACTGTCTCTGACAGACATCGCGCGCACCTTGCGCAGATGGTGGAGGAGCATCGATCGCTTGCCTGCACGCTCGACATTGACGCGCTGGAGGTCGATATCGGCGCGCTACCTTCGCGGCTGCGTGCTGTGGTGGTAGAAACGAAGGCCTGGCTCACGACGGGTTCGCGAGATCCGAACATTCTGTTTAAGCCATTTGAAGCGGCCGAGGCCCGTAAGGGATCTCGAGCTCGTCTTGCACGAACGCCCAATGGTCGGGCTCGTCGGCGGGAATGGTCCAGCAACGAGCATAGCTTGGCCAGTCCACTCCACTATCGGTGGGGCCAGGTTAGTGGTCTCCTGAATGATCTGGCGGCGGTAAGTTGACTGATGCTCTTGATAGTTGGCCCGCCCTTTCGTTCCTCGAGGGGTTACGGCCTGGCCCGGACGAAAAGGTTGAACTAGCTATTCTTGCCGCATACTCGGCAGATCTTGGGTCAATTGGTGCCGCCCTTCTCGCACTTGCCGGAAAAGACAATGATGCCGGACAAGGGAGTCCATCTGATTTCGCCGATGCCGTCGAGACTTTAAGAGGTAAGACGAGGATTGTAATTCAGCGTGGGCGGCTAGCGAAGATGCGCCGTACGCCCCGAGTCGCCGCCGTACTGGATCAGTTCGTGCGCGAGGTCGGTCTCGACGAAGCGACAAGCAGTTGGCACCCCAAAGCGGCACTCATCAAACTGTGCAACGCCGACGGCATGACAAGCTGGAGACTTTGGATAGGTAGCAGGAACCTGACCGAATGCGTAAATCTCGACATTGGGTTGATGTTGGTTTCCACTTCAAAAGGCGGATCGACCATCGAGGGGTGCGACGATCTCGCACGTGCCTTGGCGGAAATGGCAGCCCTGAAAGGTGTTCGGCCCTCAAATCTTGCTGCCACAGTGCGGTCCGTACTTTGGCGGGCTCCGCCGGGAGTTAAGGTCGAGCGGATTCGCTGGACGACAAGCGATGGAAATTCCGTTGTCCCGATACCGCCAGCGGGAACCGAATCTGTCGTGGTTGTAAGCCCATTCATCGATAAGAGCTTTCTATCGTTGCAGGCACCGCCCGGGGCTAAAGTTGCACATCGTGTCCTATTGACTACGATGCGCGAAATCGATCGTTTGGGGCCGGGGCTCGGTGGGTTCGATGAATTGCTGGCATTGGACGCGCCAGACTACCCAGATCGAGATCCGCAGCCAGAAAGCCATGATGCACAGGTTGGCAACAACGACATGGCAGCGTCTGACGAAGAGGAACTCGGTCGAGGCCTGCACGCCAAACTGCTCTTCATGCGGGTGGGACAAAAGCGGCGACTGTGGCTTGGTAGCGCGAACGCAACTATGAGAGCCTGGACGGGCCGCAACATCGAGGTGACTGCCGAGCTCCTAATAAGCGAAGCAATAGAAAAGGGACTGTATGCTCTCCTCGGATCGGCACAGGTCGTCCAATTGCCTACGTCGGCGTACGAAGCCGACGCCTCGACGCTAGAGGAAGAGGCTCTTGAGCGGGCGCGCGCGCAGGTGGCGGCGCGATGGGCAGGTGAACTCGTGCTTGAGGGGGAGGCGCTTCGCCTGACGCATCGCGCGGAGTCTGCGTTTCCCGGCCCGCATCCGGACGAGGATGACATACTCCTGGAGGTCGCTGGTCTTACCGGGCCTCTTGTGGAATGGCGCCGGAACGATTCCGCCTTGAACCTGGGTTTTGTCGCGCGTGATGAACGTAGCGAATTCGTGCGGCTGCGCGTCAGTCGCGCCGGTGTCGGCATTTCTTGGCTGCAGAGAGCTCCGGCGGATCCACCTTTCGGCGAGGAGCGGGATCGGGCCGCCTTCGCGCGATTCCTCGGCGCGCGGGGCTTTCTTCTTTGGGTGGCAGGACTGTTGGGAGACAATGGAGCGGACGGAGAGGGCGATTGGACGCAAGACGAGCGCGCAAAGCCGTCGCGCTCCGAAATCAGTTTTGCTCTTGATCCCTCTTTGCCAACGCTTGAGGAGATGCTGGCCGCTTGGGCCGGGAATCCACGCAGGTTCAGTGAGATAGATCAACGCGTCATGACATATCTTCCGGCCGTCTTGGAACAAGTCAAACGCGAGGACCTCGCAGCTGCGGAGGATTTAAAGGTCTTCAGCGAGCTTTGGAAAACGCTTCGAACGGGGCTTGGATTTCCAAGTCCTGGGAGAACTCGCCGTTGAGCAAGCCAAAGCCATTCCAGGAAGCAGCCGTGATAGCGGCTATTGGAGCCTTCGCCGATCCTACAGGGCGCAAGCGGTTTCTCGTTGCCGACGAGGTGGGTTTGGGGAAAACGGTTATTGCCAAGGAGGTCGCACGGCGGATGTCTCAAGACGGCCGCCGACCACTGATTGTCTATTACATCGCCAACGGCCATTCGGTTTCGAACCAGAACAAGGAGAGGATTGTCGACTTTCTGCACGACGACGCTAGAACGGCCGCAATCGGGACGCCTGACAGATTGTCCCTGATCGCGGTATCTGCGGTCCCGAAAGACTCCGTCGTCATTTACGCGCTAACGCCTGCCACCTCCTTCCCCGGTGCCCGGGCGCGACTAACCGGCGGTCGCAAGGAGGAACGTGCATTTTTGAAGGTGTTACTTGAAAGAGCCTATCCTGCGTTCTCACGGGATCTGGATCCTGCCATCCTACGGCTTACCGCGAGAGCATCTTGGGATTTGGCCGTCGATGGTTGTGCGCGTATGCTGGCCGACGCTCCGCGGAGCCTGACGCGTCGCTTTCGCGAAGCCCTAGCCGTGGAGTTCGGTGAATCTGTTCGCGCCCAGCTCGAGATTGCTGCAACGGGCAAGCCGAGCGTTTTTGTCGGACGACTGCGCCGTGCCTTAGCCTTGGCCACGCTGCGTAATCAACCGCCGGATCTCGTAATTCTTGATGAGTTCCAACGCTATCGGCAACTGCTTGACGAGCAAGATCAGGACCCACTTCTGAAAGCGCTTTTTGGATCAGACTGCATCACGCCTCCACCTGCACTACTGCTGTTGAGCGCGACGCCTTATCGGATGTTGAGCACGCGATGGGAAGAAGCGCGCGGCGTGCTTGCGCAGCGCGAACTTCTGGATCTGGTTGAATTTCTTGCCGGCGCATCCGTACGAGAGAAGGCAACGGGCCTCTTCTCGGCTTTTGGTGACAAGCTGCGCGACATTGTCGCTCATACCAATATAGACCATCCTGCAGTAATGAAGGACGTTGGGGACGCGGCGATTTTGCGCGATCAATTGCGAGCACTTCTAACGCCCGTAATGTCGAGAACCGAACGCGACAGCGTCGGGAAGATAGATCTTCTCGCGGGAACACACTTTCTGCATGCGGAACCCATTGAAGAGGATTTTCGCATTTACCGGCATCTCGTCGAAAGTTTTGATAACCGCACCCGTCATGAGGCCTTGCCATATTGGTCGTCCGTACCACTTCCAGCTCAATCGCTTGGGCCTCGCTATGCTGCCTGGCAGCGTGATCGTATCAAGCTAAATCAAAAACTGGTACGAATGACGATCGCCCGACGCGATCAACTCAACCCACCGCCAGAATGGCCGGATGCCAAATTGCGTGCCTTGGCGAAGGTTGCTCCGCCGAAACGTCTCGCACTTCCTTGGGTCGCGCCCTCGTTGCCTTGGTGGCCGCTCGCGCGGGATTGGCATTCGGATGCTGTCGATCCAAAGTTGCTTATGTTCAGTCGATTTCGCGCTACACCGCCTAGCGTTGCTTCATTACTCAGCTTCGGCGTCGAAGCATATTGTTTGCCCAAAAAACGAGGTGGCTACGAGAAAGCCTACCGTCGTCGGCACTTCAAATTGTCGGCGGATCCTGGTCCAGTAATGGCGGCCTTCCATCCTTCACCCTGGCTGATTCTCAATACGAACCCTTTGATTGCAGCTGGCGGGTCGGTTTCGGCGGTGAGGCAGGCAATGCGTCGCCAGATTCTTGATGCACTGCCCAAGGGCATTGTTGAACGAGACACGGTCAAGGCGCGCCGTCGTCATCGGTCGATCGGGCGAGTGCTGTCATCAATCGAGTGCCTAGTCGGAGTCGCTGGCAAATCGGCAGATGCTTGGAATATGGCCGTCGGCGACGACGCCGCAGCTAAAGCGGCCATCAATCAATGGCGCTTAGCGAAGCCTATTGAAAGAATCTCTCCTGCAGAACTTTCCGATCTCGTGGACTACGCGTTGGGTGCGCCTGGCGTGGCGTTGGGACGTGCGCTTATCCGTCATGACCCGACTATTCTAGGCCCTCAACGCTTCCCTGAACTGGTGCGCCTGAGCTGGCAGGGTCTGCGCGCATATCTTGACAATCCGGTATTGCTTTCGGGATTGCAAGGCAAAAATGCGGTCGATCAAGTGATGCGAGCCGTTGTCGACGGTGGGTTTGAAAGCATGCTGGACGAGCATTTCTGGCTTCGTGTCCAGAACCTGCAAGAGGGGGGAGCCGGTCTCGCCAAGGATCTGCTATCAGCCTTGACTTTGCGGGCAGGCAGTTTCAGCTTTCATAGCATTGCTGCCGGCAAGCATCACAAGATCCAAGTGCGATGTCATGCTGCGGTGGCATTTGGAGACGCGGAGTCTGATCCGACGCCAACAATCGGTGAGAATGGCGTTTCGTTTCTCGCAGCAGCACGTCCGGACGAGATTCGGCGCAGTTTCAACACGCCATTTTGGCCTCATGTGCTCGCCACAACATCGGTTGGGCAAGAAGGGCTTGATTTTCATCTTTGGTGTTCGAGAGTTCTGCACTGGGACCTATCTTCCAACCCCCTTGATCTCGAGCAGCGCGAAGGACGTGTGCAACGTTATGCCGGTTTAGCGGTCCGGCGACACCTCGCAGATGATCTCAAAAGCGAAATCTGGATCGACCGGGGCATGGCAGAGATATCGCCTTGGCTACGCCTCGCCGAACTTGCTGAGCGCCATGCCGATGCCAGCGGAATGCGACCGTGGTGGGTGCACGAAGGTGCAGAAATCACTCGCCATGTCTTTGATCGACCGTTCGGCCGCGACATCGGGCGTTTCGCACTTTTGAAGGAGCAGCGTATGATTTATCGGCTCGCTCTTGGACAGCCGAATCAAGAGGACTTCTTGGATATCCTGTCGCGTGGCGGTGAAGCAATGCGATCATTGTTGCACCCATTGGTGCTTGATTTGTCAGCAATGGGACTTCGGCAGAAACCCCATTTAACCTAACTCCTCCGGACGCCGGACATTAAACTCTGGATCACGATACTGACGTCTATAGACCGTACTCGACAGAATTAGCAGGCGTGATGTTGTCACCGCGCCTCGCGTCTGGGAGAAGGTATGTTACTCCGGACCAATCTTCGCGAAAGCACTATATTTTCCGCGATCTCTGCAATATACTGGTTATATATATGGGGTATCCACTTAGCTCCACTAGCGCGATTACCCCGCTTTTTAGGTCGCTGCGCGATGGTTTGATACGTCACCGGCGCAGTCGCCACCGCCTGTTCCAATAACCTGTAAAGAAGATTCATCCGGGTTTCCTGTGGGTCGTTGAAGCCGGGTAAAGATCAAGTCCGCCACAATGGAAGTAGATAGCGATCTTGAAGTTGTCCCGGTTTCTGAAACCACAGGCACGTTTTTGTACAGTTGCAATTTTAGAGTTCAATCCTTCGGCGACGGCGTTGGTTACGCGATGCTTAAAATACGTCAATATGTTGGGCAAATGTCTGGCAAGCAGCTTGGCCTTGTCGATCATGGGTGCCAACCGGCTATGAGTTGCCCAGAAATACCAGCGATCCCAGAAACGCCTTGCGCCGGCAACGCTGCGATAGCTCCACATCTCCCGCAACGATTCTTTCAACGCCCAGGCACGCGCCGTTTTCAAGTTGCCGTGCTTGATCTGATCAAACCTTTCGCGCGCCGCAGCTGGCATATTCTCTGCGCTGTACAGCCACAGATATTTGCTGCGCTTGAGCGTGTCATCTCCTTCTTGCAAAAGCACCTTGTGTTCCTCTTTGCGCACACGATCGACGCCGTTACCGACATGCTGCATGATGTGAAAGCGGTCAAACACCATCTTATCCTCTGCCTGCGGCACCTGCGCGGTGCAGGCTTTAATATAGGCCGGCCACATGTCCAGGCTAATCGCTTCAATCCCGCTACGCTGCTCCTCTGTAAAAGCCTTGAAGTATGCCGTCAGGCTTGCTTCGGTACGCTCTTCTCCAATGTACTCGACGGTCGCCGCTTCCAGGTCGCACACCAGTGTCATGTACCGATGACCTTTCGCAATCGCCTTCTCGTCGATACCGATTTTCTTGGGCAGCGCATCGACTTTGGCGGCACGTCCGCGCAACACCGCCCGTTCCATCAAGTGCCATGCCTGGTCCCAAGTTATGCGCAGGATATGCGCCGCTTGCTTGATGTTGGCCGCCTTCAACATATCGATGGCCAGCACTTCAAACAAGTGCGTAAAGCGGCTGCCTTCTTCCGCCCACGGCAATCGGGCCTGCCGCACACCATGCTCAGGGCACGATATTCTCGGCGGCTTGGCATGCAGGTAGGTCAGAAACTGGCAACTGTCCAGATGCCGCCATACGCGCTCGGCAACATGGTCATAGCCCGCGCACGCTTGGCCGCATTCCGGGCACGCAAAACACGTACCATTGGGATGTTCGACGTATACGTCCACACGCATCTTGGCCATGTCCAGTTCGACTCGGCCCACCGTCCACGGCTCATTCAGTCCCAACAGACACTGGTACAACTCCTTGCTTTCCATCGCGCTCCTCCCTAGCCAAACCTGCGCGATAGCGTACCCTCAACCCACAGAAAAGTCTAAAGAACCGTAAAAAAGAAGTCCGCGTGAACGGGATGTACGGCGGTTAAAGCGGAACGCGAACTCATCCAAATAATAGTCTAGCTGTTCCGGTTGCACCGCGCCGTGATGTGTTC
The DNA here is from genome assembly GCF_049340185.1 of Undibacterium sp. Rencai35W. Classification (NCBI taxonomy): domain Bacteria; kingdom Pseudomonadati; phylum Pseudomonadota; class Betaproteobacteria; order Burkholderiales; family Oxalobacteraceae; genus Undibacterium; species Undibacterium sp. Rencai35W. The sequence continues at coordinate 193,697 of NZ_JBMPPC010000002.1, read as the reverse complement.
CCAGCAGCCAACGCTTGATAAGCGAGGCCACGCGGTGTACGCCCGGCATTGAGATGTGCGCCGGGATGTCCGAGCCGAGCATCACGCTGCGCTCGTGTAGATAGCCATGTTTCGGCAACACCAGGTAGGCGGCCAATCCGTCGGTATGCACAGTGGCGCCAGGGACAATCGTCTCCGTGACGAACGGTAACAAAAACTGCTCAGAATTGTCGGGAATGCGACGTAGCCTGATTCGTCCAAAACCTTTTGGCTCAAGTATTTCCACCGCAACGGCGATCAGCGTTTTGGTTGTATTTCCTTTGCGGCCAATCTTTGAAATCGGGTTGATTCTGTCTGTGATGGCGATGAAAGTCTCATCAACCTCCACTTTTCCTTTCAAGCGGTCCCGTCCGGGACGGACCATCGCCCGACGAAAACGATGTAGCATGGCCCAGGCAGTTTGATAACTCCCCAATCCGAGAACTCGCTGCAGCCCCAATGCACTAACGCCGTTCTTCTGATTGGTAACGTACCATGCAGCAGCCAGCCATACTTTCAAGGGGGTGCGTGTCTTGTCAAAAATGGTGCCGGCAGTAACGGTGCTTTGATGCCGACAAGATCGACACATCAACCGAGTGCGGCTGGCGCGGTAAGGTTGTTCAACACTGGCGCACCGTGGACATACAAATCCTTCACGCCAGCGCAATCGTTCCAGATAGTCTGAGCACGCCTCGTCTGTTGGAAACCAATCCAAAAACTGGCTCCACGTTCGAGGGTAATCTTCTCCGGAAATAGGGGTATGCTGATTGATGTCCACCATGACATTCTGGCAGAAGTGGAGCTAAGTGGATACCCCATTTATATATACAGTATTTGGCGAGAGAGTCATGTCGATGGTGGATGTAAATGAGTTCGATGCGGTGATCGGGAGGTTAAAGCCGGTCGTCGCCACACTGGTCGAATCGTACCGCACAGCGGGGCATAGGCTAACGTGGCGGCTGTTGCGAAAAATCGAAGCTGAAGCATTGGGGCAACTGGAAGAGTCTGGGGATTTCAGACCGGCTTACATCAATATGGTGCGGGCGTCGGCGGTTTTTTGTTATCCGGACAACGATGAGCCAGTGAACTTCGGTGAGTCGAACGGCATCGCCTGTGCTTTTTCGATGATTTTTGAGGCGTACAACCAGTCTCATTGATGAGATTTCGTCGGAATCGGGGCGTTGAAGCCACGACGGCTGATTCTTCCGCACTGTAAATCATGTTCCAAAATATCGGTATATATCAAGATCTACCGAGGTATCGTAGCTATGACCTATATTATGAGCAACGGTGTGGGTCGATTGGGTGACACGACCAGCGTTAAGGAAGTGGTGGCCCGGCTCAAAGCCACATATAAGAGGCAACGATTCTTGCTGTTGTCTGCAAAATGAACTGCATCGCAAGGCAGCACAACAGCATGGGTATTTTCAAGTCCTTTAGCTTTATGCACGGTGCTCAACGTCTTGTTCGGCATCGTCGATTGAACCCCGATTCTTTTGCGTGTTATTTCCGTCAATCCGTGGTCTGCGTCCTCGTATTCACCTAAGCGAATTGCGTCATGAAACTCTTTCCTCATGTCGATTTTGATAGTTTGAAACGACTGTTCGTTTTGCGCCAGATCTTTGATTAACGTCAACGCGCGGGCGACACCAACATGGTTCGGCGATAGTAAAAGATGGCGCCCGATGTTTCGAAGGTGACCGGGTTTGCCGGTGCCGTTGCCGACGCACCCTGCATCGATTTCGGTCAGCAAGCGATCGGTAAAACCGCTGGGACTAAAACCGACGCCGACTGCCCCCATGAAATCCCTCAGTGCGATCGCTATTTCCCGAGCATTGTCGTTATGGCGCTGGCATCCTGCGATGAGCAATGAAAGGGCTTCTCGAGTGTGACCCTCCCATACGGGTATGCTTCTCCCCCAGAACGCCTGCAAACCACGTATTGTCGCGGTGTGCGGGCACAGAATTAACATTGACGGCGATCCATTGACCATCGCGTCCAAAGGCCGCCGCGATCCATTTGCCAACTGAAAACCGCCATGGCGCGGTGCTTCATTGTCCGCCCGGATAATTTGCAATCCTGCTGGGAGATCTCTCCTGAGATCCACGGCTTGCCCTGCCTTTAGAATAGCCCTGGCTCGCAAGACCCACTGGCCAAGCTCCTCGGAAGCACCTGCCCAGCGATGTGGAAAATCCAGCTCTTCGTACCGATTTGCCCTGGCAGCCAAATCCGCCCACTGTCGCTCCTGGGCATCGTCGGCGCCGAATATCGATTGCATCGTATCGCCAAATATCCGTAGTTTGGCTCCGGCATCATGCAGGGCCAGAACGAGCTTGTTTTGCGCTGCATTGGTATCCTGATGCTCGTCGCACACAATTGTTGGGTGACGGCAGGCCACGGCTTTAGCTATATGTTTCGATGTGGACAACAAGGTGCTGACTTTCACCGCCAGTTGTGCGTAGCCATCGCGAGTTGTACGAGCCCATGCCGAAACATTTTGAGGGAGACCAAGGGTTTGATGGTACATACCCCCGATTTGCGTGACCATGCTGTCGATGGTCGAAACTGCCACGCGACGGGAAATGTCCGAGGTACGCGAACGGAAAACGTCGCACGCGGCATGGGTGTGAGTAAGAATCAGCACTTTCCCAGCATCCGTGGTCGTGGACGCCAGCCAGCGAGCGTACTGCCCAGCCTGATGGGTCTTTCCGCATCCGGCAGGCGCTTCGATGACGACTAATGGATCGACCGACCGTAACGCCTCAGAAACGCTTGCGTCGCTCATGCCGCATCGTCCGGCAATGGGCCCATTTCCGATTGGGTGCGTATCGCGTTGAGGAACGGCAGCAGGATCCCGCGAACCTGGACCCAGACGCCAAGGGTATGCATTTTCGCCGCCAGTTCCTGACCGCCACTGTATGATTTGAACCACTGCTTGGAATGCCCGGCAAACGGTTTCCGCACGGCGGCCGCAGCCTCTGCAAATTCTGCCGGCACCTTTCCGGTCGCCGCCTGAACAATCAACGCATGCAGGGAAATTCCGTCCGCTGCCGCCTTGGCAACAATGGTTTCGAAGGAATTGTCAGCAATTTTCAAGCGATCGGCCAACGTTCTCAAGCGCACCGAGGTGAGCTCGTTCTCCGGATCCGTAATCAGGTCGAGCAATTTTGCATGCTCGACCAGCGGGATGAAATGTTCTTCAAGGCAGCCGTTCGGCCAACGGAACATAAGTCCGTTCAGGCGATCATGCACAGCTTGCCATTTTCCTGGATCGCGGCCTTCGTTGTCTGCAAAACCCGCAAAGGTGAGATTGCCCGACGAAAGCGCTTCCAGGATTTTCAGCACATGGTCGTTTCCCTTGCCGTCAGTGACGTGAATGCCGAGATCTTCCCAGTTCTCCGCAACGTATTTCTTAAAAAGGCTTGAGACAAAACCGACCTCCGTAATCCCTTCGGCCACGACGGCCAGGCGTGCAAGGAATGTTTCTGGATCGGATGCCTGATGCCTGCCCACCTTGTCGGTCGGTAGTCGACCAATCCGGCCTTGAGCGTCCACGTACCACAAGGCGGCGCCAGTTGCAGCACTGAGCACCGTGGCGCTGTGCGTGGTGAGAAAGATTTGTGTTCCTTTGTCTTTTATCGCGGAAACCAATCTTCGTTGCCGGTACGGCTCCAGACCTCGTTCGATTTCGTCGATGACGGAAATCGGTTGTTTGTCTTGCAATGTGTCCGCGATCGTCAATGCTGCCATGCGACGGGTGCCGGATCCCCAACTGGAAAGCGGCAGCGCAACTCCATTTCTGTTCGATGTCAGACCCACCAGAGCATTGATCGAAAGACCGTTCCCACCCACAAATCCGATGCCGAGATCCGTAGGAAGTGATCGCTTTCCAAATGTTTCGTCCAACGCGATGAGCGACGCTTGCGCTGCCTCGCTCAAATCATCATTCACGCCTTGTGCGGCAAAACGCCGGGACAAACGACCGCGTAGCGATTTATCGTTTAGCAATCGGTCTAGGCCGGCACCTTGTATCAATCTAAGATCGCGCTCGTTTCTGTCATCCCCTGAAAGTCGTACCAGACCGATAGCGCGGCGCATGCCGACGGTCATGGATATTGTGCTTCCATCGGGTTGCAACAATTCATGGATCACCTCAAGATCGGACGATCCGCGCACTCTTACCTTGAACACGGGTTCTCGCCCGGCTTGATCCCCTTCGATGGGTATGGCGGCGGCGTTGTTAGTCGCATCCCATTCCCAAGGCCAAGCCATCGCGTTTTGGGTATGAATGCCGGTTGATGCCGGCAAGGACATAACGGCTTCGACCTCGAACTCGGCATCGACATCACGCTGCCAGTAGTCCGAGTCGCTGAGTGGATAGCCATTAGTTGGGTGTAGCAACATCGCAATCGCGTCGAGGATAGACGTTTTGCCAACATCGCCGCCACCAAGGATGACATTCATGCTCGGATCCGGAAGCCACACCAATGCCTGGATACCCCGAAACCGTTGGATGTGTAGACGCTTGATATGGGGTGTATCCAAGAGACTTCCCTTCGTTTTCCGACTATTTGATAAAAATTATCGTTGCCCGGCCCGGTTAATGTATAGATTTATGCACCATTGCGCACATTTTCTCCTGTTTCGTTTTGGTCCAGTCAACTTTCTGCTTGGATCGTCGCAGTTTTGATCCACGGGCACGGCTCTCACGCTCCATATACGTTTCATTTGTGGAGTCACCATGGTAACCAGGTCATGTTTTGCATGCGGTCAGCTGTTTCAGCTGCGTCCGCAAGTCCCAATGCAGTGTTACTGCTCAGCAAAAAACTGTCAGCGTGAACGCCGACGGCGTTGGCAGCGTGACAAGCTGAAGCACGATCCAGATTATCAAGATAACCAGACGCGGGCGCAGCAGGCATGGAGCAATCGCAATCCCAACTACTGGCGCGAATACCGCGAAGCGCACCCGGAGTATGTTGATCGCAATCGTACACAGCAACGCGAGCGCAACCCACGACCCCAAAATGCCGCAATTGCAAAGATGGACGCGTCAATCCCGGTGATTCCCCTGCCATCGGGCATCTATCGCCTTCACTTGATTGCACCCAACGAAATTGCAAAGATGGACGTGTGGACAGTAGAAATCAGGGCGCATGCGTGCCAGTGCGTGCCACACGTCGAAATTGCAAAGAGAGGACGTGTGCCGTGATTCGATACATCAATGCTACCGTATTGCACATATGCACTCTCGACACGCCAAGCGCGATTTCGAAACGCTGCCCTCCTGGTTCATCAACGGAGGGACGCCTTGACGATCGCCGCCATTTAAAGAAAGGTGAACTTCCGAGAGCCGAAATTCCAATTGATGAGGGCGATCGGGATTATGCAACCAGGCGAATCAAGCGATGTTTGTGTCGAGCAGCCAGCCCTGCTGAGGGCGGTCGAGTACGTTCGGATGTCGACCGAACACCAGCAATACTCCACCGAAAACCAGGCCGACAAGATCCGCGAATATGCGGCCCATCGTGGGATTGAGATCGTTCGCACTTATGCCGACGCCGGCAAGAGTGGTCTGCGCATCGATGGACGCGTATCGCTGCAGCAGCTGCTCAAGGACGTCGAAAGCGGCACGGCGGATTTCACTATCATTCTGGTCTACGACGTCAGCCGATGGGGACGCTTCCAGGACGCGGACGAAAGCGCGTATTACGAATACCGGTGTCGGCGCGCCGGCATCCAGGTTGCATACTGCGCCGAGCAGTTCGAGAACGACGGGTCGCCGGTATCGACCATCGTAAAGGGTGTCAAGCGGGCGATGGCTGGCGAGTACAGCCGGGAACTCTCTGCCAAGGTCTTCGCCGGACAATGTCGGCTGATCGAACTCGGTTACCGGCAGGGTGGCCCGGCGGGCTACGGCCTGCGCCGGGTATTGATTGACCAGAACGGCTCCATCAAAACCGAACTGAGTCGCGGCGAGCACAAGAGTCTGCAGACGGATCGCGTGATTCTGATGCCTGGCCCGGAGGATGAAATTCGCATCGTGAGCCAGATTTACCGCTGGTTTATTGACGACGGTTTGGTCGAATCAGAAATCGCCATGCGCTTGAACGCCATGAACGTGCTCACTGATCTGGATCGGGCCTGGACCCGTGCTACCGTGCATCAGGTGCTGATCAATGAAAAATACGTCGGCAATAATGTCTACAACCGCATCTCCTTCAAACTCAAAAAACTGCGGGTGATCAACACGCCCGATATGTGGATCAAGAAGGACGGCGCCTTCGAGCCCATAGTGCCGCCCGACATCTTTTACACGGCGCAGGGAATCATCCGCGCCCGGACCAGGCGCTACACCAATGAGGAACTGGTTGACAGGCTCAGATCTCTTTACAAAAATCGCGGACTGCTCTCCGGCCTGATCATCAACGAAACGGATGGAATGCCTTCTTCGTCGGTGTACGCATTTCGCTTCGGCAGTCTGGTCAAAGCCTATCAAATGGTCGGTTTCACCCCGGACCGGGACTATCGCTATCTGGAAGTGAATCGTTTTCTGCGGACTTTGCATCCAGGCATCGTGGCGCAGACCGAGCAGCAAATCGCCGAATTGGGCGGCCGGGTTATGCGCGACCCGGCGACCGACCTGTTACACGTCAACGGCGAATTCAACGTTTCCCTTGTGCTAGCGCGTTGCCAGACGCACGACTCTGGCCGACACCACTGGAAAATCAGGTTCGACACCAGCCTCCTGCCCGACATCACCGTGGCCGTGCGGCTCGACCATGACAACAAGAGCGCTCTCGATTACTACCTGTTGCCGCGACTGGATTTTGGTCTGCAGCGTCTCAGTCTGGCGGATCAGAACGCGGTGGAACTGGAGAGTTACCGCTTCGACACGCTGGATTACCTGTATGGAATGGCGGAACGCACCCGGCTAAGGAGAGTGGCATGACCAAGAAACACAAACCAGGCGAGCTGCGCATGATCCCGGTGGACCGCATCGATGTCCACAATCCGCGCGAACGCAACAGCAAGATCTTCGATGAAATCGCCGTTAATATCCAGGCGATCGGGCTCAAGAAACCAATCACCGTGACTCCGCGCGCAGGGGAGGATGGCACCGAACGGTATTTGCTGGTTTGTGGCGAGGGACGCCTTAGGACTTTTAAGTCGGCGGGCGAAACCACCATCCCGGCGCTGATCGTCGCTGTCAGTGACGAGGATGCATTCATCATGAGCCTCGCGGAAAATATCGCCCGTCGCCAATGTCGGCCCCTCGAAATCCTCGCTGGCATCGTGGCATTGCGAGACCAAGGCTATGATAAGAAAGCGATCGCCGCTAAAACCGGCCTCACGCCGGAGTATGTGTGGGGCATTCTGACATTGCTTCAGCACGGGGAAGAGCGATTGATTGTCGGCGTTGAAAAGGGCAAAATTCCGCTCAATGCGGCCCTGGCGATCGTTGGCGCCGGCGACGACGATAAAGCGGTTCAGACAGCCTTGCAGGATGCCTACGAATCTGGAAAGCTGCGCGGCAAACATTTGCGCGAAGCCCGACGGGTGATCGAACGGCGCCACACCTTGGGGCGCTCCGTGGCGCGCGGCAGATCACGAAAGCCGGTCGACGTGACGCAGTCCAGCCTCGTCAGGACCTATCAGAAGGAAGTCGAACGGCAGCGGTTGATGGTGAAAAAGGCGGAGTTCGCACAACAACGCCTACTTTTTGTCGTGGGCGCTTTACGCGAACTTCTTGCAGACGAAAACTTTACTAATCTGCTGCGCGCCGAAGGACTCGATACCTTGCCAAAATATCTGGCCGAACGTGTGTGGTCTGGCGGGAGCATGGCATGACAGGTATTACCCTCGGCTTCTCGATGGATGCCTTGTCGGTTCCGTTGACGAACATCCTGCCGTCACGAAAAGCGCCGGAAGGACTGGCGACGTCGAGGAAATTCAAACAAATCCGTTCGTCGATTGAGGAGGTTGGATTGATTGAACCGCTTTCAGTCACCCAGGCGATCAAGAAGTCGTCCCAACACATGCTCCTGGACGGGCATATCCGCCTGATTGTCCTGAGCGATCTGGGCTACGCCGACGCGCCTTGCCTGGTGGCCAAGGACGACGAGGGATATACCTACAACAGCCGGATCAATCGCCTGTCGACCATTCAGGAACATTTCATGATCCGGCGCGCGATCGAGCGCGGCGTTTCGCCGGAGCGTCTGGCCAAGGCGCTCAGCGTCGACGTCAGTCACATCATCAAGAAAATGACTTTGCTGGATGGAATCTGCCCCGAGGCGGCTGAGATGTTGAAGGACCGGCAGTTCTCCGCTGAAATTTCCCGCGTGCTGCGCAAGATGAAGACGACGCGGCAAGTGGAATGCGTCGAGTTGATGGTGTCTGCGAACACGGTGACGACGGCCTATGCCGAAGCCATGCTGGTGGCCACGCCGGCCGAGCTGCTGGTCGAAGGAAAAAAGCCGCAGAAAATGACAGGCGTGTCGCAGGAGCAGATTGCAAAAATGGAGCGGGAAATGGCAAACCTACAAGGACAGTACAAAATGGTCGAGCAGACCTACGGCCAGGACGTGTTGAATCTCGTGCTCGCCAAGGGCTACTTGACAAAACTGCTGGAAAACGGCGCGGTCGCTCGATATCTTCGGCAGCGCCAGCCGGAAGTTGTGGCCGAGTTCGAGTTGATCATCAAGACAACTGCCCTGGATCAGTAGGGCGATCAGTCGAAGTAATCGTGACTCCCATGGTCAAGTATCATGACCGCGAGTCCGTGACGACTTCAATCAGACAATTTGGAACTCTTTAAGCGAATTCCTGTGTCTCGAACCCAAACACCCAGTCCGCAAAAGGCATCCGATCAAGCGTTTCGCTTAACGAAAGCTACGCCGGCCTAATGCACAATTGCAACGGGACTACAGGTTTCGTTCCGATTGGCGTCAATCTCAGAGGCGGCCATGTCATTTTCTTTATGGCACATCGTGTCCGCCAGAGATATGACAACGACAAGGTATCGCCCAGTTACTTGGGTCTGTTTTTTCGACGGGCATAGCACCAAAATGCATTTTACTGTATAAATGCACAGTATTTTTGCTGGCTCAAAGTTCCAGAAAAATTTGTTGTCGCAAGGTAGATTTACAACAAATAGTTGCTTTAATGGCAATTTCGCATATCGATACTATGTTATATTACTTCTGTTATGTAACATAGATGCGAGGCAAGAATGAGCGTTGGTGGAAGCGGGCGCATCGTGATCGAGATAGCGCCGGATATGAAGCGCGAGCTGCACGCCGCACTCAGCCGTGATGGCCAGACATTGAAGCGTTGGTTCGTCATTCGCGCCGAGGAATACATACGAAATAGTAAGCAATTGTCTATGTTTGACACCCAGCAAGAAAACACAGCAAACCAGACAAATAGCAGCAAAGGAAAATAGCGATGGAAGATCGGATGGGAGTTATGGAGGACAGCAGCAGTGTGCATTTGGGGCGCAGCGCAATTGCCGCAACCAAAAAACAAAACGTGAAGCGAACTGTCAGCTCCCCCCAAAAGAAGACTCGTAAGCTGATTTCATTTTTTAGCGGTGGCGGCGGCCTTGATCTGGGGCTTGAGGCAGCCGGTTTCGAAACGGTCTTCGCAACCGACATTGATTACCATAGCTGTCAGACGCTCCAACAGGGCAAGGACTACTGCGCAGGGGCGAAGTTGCCGTTCTTGCAGTCTGCAACTATCAGGCAAGCTGACGTCATTCACCTCACCTCAAAGGATGTGATGCAGGCGGCAGGCATCAAGAAGGGCGAGGTCGATCTGATGGCGGGAGGCCCACCGTGCCAAGCGTTCAGTGTCTTTGGTAAGAGGCTTGGGGTAAACGATCCGCGGGGCCTGCTCCCCTATGAATATCTTCGTCTACTCAGGGAAATTGAGCCAAAAGCCTTTGTTTTCGAGAACGTTTTCGGGCTTCTTACAATCCACGGCGGTGAAACCTTCAAGGAACTCTGTGCTAATTTGGAAAGTCCCGGCGACGGCATCACTTACACGCTTTCCGTCTTCCGCTTGAACGCGGCGGAATATGGCGTCCCGCAATTTCGCGATCGTATTTTTATCATTGGGAGCCGCAACGGGAAGAAGATCGAATGTATACCAAAGATCTGTGGCGCGACTCCGGAAAAAGCTTATCACGCGGACAGAAATCTATTGCCTTACCGCACTGTAAATGATGGCCTGCGCGGAATTCCCCCGCTGGGAACGAAGCTCGCGAACCATACGAGCCGTCTACACAGCCAACGCATTATTGACCGCTACAAGAACCTCAAGCACGGCGAGCGGGACTCGAAGACAAGGATAAATAAACTGCATCCAGAACGGCCGAGTTACACGATTATTGTGGGTTCAGATAAGGGTGGAGGGAAAGGTCACGTGCATCCAGTGGAGCCACGGGAAGTTTCGCCGCGCGAGTCTGCGCGCATGCAGACGTTTCCCGACTGGTGGGCCTTTTCCGGAACCTCTCGGCATCCGATAAGGCAGGTTGGAAACGCAGTTCCACCATTGTTGGCAGCGGTCGTTGGTCGTGAGATCATGCAGAAATTCTTCGGCGGAGAAAGAAGAAGTTTTCAGCAGCTCGTTTCAATTCTGGGCCAGGACAACCTTTTTACGGACGACATAGATGGCCTATAGCGCTTGGACAAAGATTGACGACGGGTCAGAAGGTGCATGGGCCCCAGACGTATGGCTTGGGCTGATCGAGGCGGTCGCGCGCCACGAAGGAGAGCGTGTTTATGACAACGATGCGCCGATTTATGCAGAGCTTGAGGCAAGTCTTCCGGCATTGAAGTGGCGCGACACTGATAATGGCGCTTTTCGACCGTATTTCCGTGATTTTTCTAAGGCTTGGGCGATTACCGGAGTTGTGACATTTAATGAGACCTTTCAGCTGACGCAAATTGGTCGTCAAATCGCAAGTGGCACGCTGAGCGCGCGTGATTGCATGGTCGATTTTTGTGAAAGTTATACGGAGAATGGCGAGCAGCCGTTCTGCATCTTGGCAAGTGGGTTTTTGAATGCAGGTAAGCCGCTGTCGGTCGAAGAAGTTTTTTTCGGCATCGAGACAGGGTATCGACCTGGGGTCGATAAACTAGCGGATAGCCTTGCATCGGCACAATCTCTGATTGGATCCGAGATTCCAGGTACGCCGAAAAGACGGCTTACACTGATGTTGAAAATCTTGGAGAGAAGTGGCGGCATAATCAATTCCGGAAAGATCTGGCGGATATGGGACAAGGCCATCCTGACACGTCTTGCCTCTTCAAAAGGCAACATTGAACAGGGCCAGGATGACGACGCCAAGACATCGATTGATGGCATTGATTTGGAATTTACAGCTTCAGCAAAGCTGGCAAATCTTGCGCTTACTCCAACGCTTCCTCGGAATTTCATTTCGTCGTTGCTCGCGAAGCCGTTCCTTATTCTAACCGGTCTTTCTGGTTCGGGAAAAACTAAGCTGGCACACGCATTTGCAGCATGGATTTCTGCGTCTCCCGACCAATACCGAATTGTCGCGGTCGGGGCGGATTGGACTTCGAACGAGAATATTCTTGGCTACCAAGATGCGCTGCAAGCCGGGCGATATTGCAAGCCGACGACAGGTACGCTGGATCTAATATTGAATGCAGCAAACGATCCATCCAAGCCATACTTTCTTATTCTTGATGAGATGAATTTATCTCACGTCGAGCGCTATTTTTCCGACATACTATCTGCGATTGAGTCGAAGCAAGAAATCGCACTGCACGCCTCTTTGAGTGCGTTAAAGAGCGGCGATGGCGACGAGCTTGGAATTCCTGCAAAAATAAAATTCCCCTCAAATTTATTCGTCATCGGCACGGTCAATGTTGACGAAACGACGTACATGTTCTCCCCCAAGGTTCTTGATCGCGCAAATGTTATTGAATTTCGCGCGTCCTCCGCAGACATAAGTGCGTTCCTGAAGGCGCCCAAAGCGATAGAACTAGATGCTTTGGCAGGCAAAGGATCCCCATTTGCACAGGCGTTTGTACTCGGCTGCACCACGCAAAATGCCGCCTTGTCTTCGCTGCACTCTACTATCACGAATGGTGCTGATTTTGAGTCGCAACTTAACGCGAAGCTGGTTCAAATCTTTGATGAACTGGCTGCAATAGGAGGCGAATTTGGATTCCGCACGGCGATTGAAATTAGCCGATTTACTTACTTTCATGCCTATCTCACTGGACCCGGCTGGAAGTTAACGGACGCGCTTGATCCGCAAGTCTTGCAAAAATTGCTGCCAAAATTGCACGGCTCGGAGCGGAGGTTGGGGCCTGTACTGAAAAAGCTAAGTGAATTCTGTGCAGCGAACGACTGCGGTCATAGCTTGAAGAAAATTGGGCGCATGCAAGAGCGTTTGAAGGACGGATTTACGAGCTTCGCTGAGGCGTAGATGGCCGCGGTTACGTCGAGTGAAGTCGTAACATTTTCCGAGCCGGCAGTCGGTGGCCCCGTTACGATGACAATATACGCCCCCGGGGGCATGGAGTCCGCAATACAACGCTTGACTCCATCGGAGGTCGCCGAATTCGGTGAGGAGCCAATTCAGCTACTGGAAGGGCTTCGCTACGAATATGAGCTTTCCGATTCCAACTATCGCTTGGTCGAGGAAACGGGCGCCGGCATCGTTTCCGCCAGCTCCAACCCACATTTGGCACATTGCGGCACGCTGGTTACCGGACTCAATACCGGCAAACTGATACTTCAAGTTATAGACGCAACTGGCGCGCTTCTAGGCACTGCCGCCATTGAAATCAGACCCCGGAAGCTAGGCCATCGGGATCATTATCGACTGATGCTTGAAGACATTACAGAGGCTTGTGTCGGATTGGCGATGGACCTCAGGGCGCCTACAAGCATGAAACTTGCTCCGTCGCCGGGCAATTCGTCTTCAACCATACATCAACGCTTTTCTTTTCTCCGAGCACTCATCAGTTCAAGAGCATTTCGAGACGCGCTGCATCGAATATCAACGCATCCGCACAGTCGATGGGAGGCGGAAGAACGAATAATCGATGTGCGGCGCGGATTTCGCGCAAACGCAAAAACAATGCGTGAGATTGCGAAAGCCCCGCGGCGCGTGCCGATTCATGCTCGCCATCCGCTTGCAGCGGTGATGCCCTCAGTTCCCGAGCGAATTCCTACATATCGAAGCGCTCAAACAGAAGACACAAAGGAGAACCAGTTTGTTAAGTTTGCGTTGGAGTCGTTCGTCGCATTCTTGCGGCGTATGCAGCGCAAACTGGATGAGCTGGCGGCGGAAAAAGCCCGTTGTGGGCAAAAGAAAAGCGAAGCCGATTCGCGTTTGCAGACGCAAATCTCGGCATTGGAAAGCAATTTGCTTCATTCCCTGAATGCAGATATTTTTCGAAATCTGTCCGAACTCGATATCCTCCCCCTTGGAAGCCCGGTGCTTCAGCGTAAAGAAGGTTATCGGGAAATCTTCCAGTCGTGGTTAAAGTTCGATATGGCAGCGCGCTTGACGTGGAATGGCGGCGATGATGTTTATGGTGCTGGACAACGCGACATTGCTACTCTTTATGAATATTGGGTGTTTTTCAAATTGCTGTCGATTGTTTCCAACTATTTTGAATTGACAACGCCATTGGTCGAAACATTGATGGAGCAAACTGACGACGGCTTCGGCGTCAAGCTCAAGTCTGGCGAGCATCTAGCATTTGATGCAACACGAGTTGTCTGTGGGCGTTCGCTTAACGTGCAATTCGGCTACAACCGCTCCTTTGGAAGAAATGCCAAGCGGGGTTTTGCGGGATCATGGACGGAGAGGATGCGGCCCGACTGCACCTTGAGCCTGTGGCCAAGCGAATTCAGCGCGGTTGAAGCTGAGCACCAAGAAATAATGGTGCATGTTCACTTTGACGCAAAATATCGAATTGATGATTTACAGGAAATATTTGGTAAGGAAAGCAGCTCAACGCTAGACGAAGTGCCTGAGTCGGGGAATGGGAAATACAAGCGAGATGACCTCTTAAAGATGCACGCCTATCGCGACGCGATTCGGAGGACTCATGGCGCCTACGTTTTATATCCGGGCGAGGCGCAAAAGGGGTGGGAGGAATTCAACGAAATATTGCCTGGTCTTGGTGCTTTCCCTCTTCGTCCAGGTAGTGGGGATGACGTGCTTACGCGATTTATTGATGACATTGTGCAACATGTATGTGACCGTGCGACGCAGCGGGAACACAGTAACTTCAATAGCTACCGAATCCACAAAGCAGAAAAGCCAAATCGAATTCACGCTCCATTGCCGGAAAGGGATCGATCGACAGGCGAGCGTCTTCCTCCGCTTGCGGAAACGAATGTATTCGTTGGCACTACGCAGAGCATTGATCACTTCACTTGGACGTTGAGGAATAGTGTCTATGCTTACTGCGCCGGTGAGGCCGGCGAGGAGCTACGGATTGACCAAAGAATTTCGACGGCGCACTATTTGCTGATTTGCTCGCCTGGCTTGTTCCCATTGACGTCATTTGCAAAAATTGGTGGGAATGGCGCACGATTGTTGACTGCGGCGAGGCTCCGGACGATGGGCTGCCCTGGCATCGTTGACAAGGCAGTATATTTCGCATTTGACCTCGAGGAGGCTCCGGACTATAGCAATTTTGAATGGGATGTTAGTGCTGCAAGACTGCCAGATGTCTTGACCCTGGACACGGTAATTGACATGTTTTTGAGAAAGTAACGTGTCACCGGCGTCTTCCCCATGCCATGCTTACCCACGTTTAACCGAAATATGATTCGTCCACGGAGTCAGAGGGATGTTTCAGGCAATTCATAAGCCGCAGTGAGACGTCGCTGGCATCCCGAAGTTCGCATTCCCAAATCATGACGACACGCCAGCCGAGAGCAGTGAGCTTGGCACAATTTGCTTTGTCGCGCTCAATGTTCCGATCCAACTTCGGTTCCCAGTATTCTTGATGAGAAGCTGGTCTGCTCGCGAGCTTGCAGCCGGCATGTTGATGCCAAAAGCACCCATTGACAAGGACGACGGTCTTGTATTTCGGTAACACGATATCGGGGCGACCCGGAAGGTCTTTGCGGTGGAGACGAAAGCGAAAACCAAGTGCGTGCAACATCCGCCTGACTGCAAGTTCGGGTTTGGTGTTGCAGCTCTTAATCGCCGCCATAACGCGACTTCTTTGTTCAGGACCGATAGTGTCCACGAAGATGCTCGCATTGATTGTATTGCTGTTGGAACAACCAACTGCAACGGTTAACTACGAAATAGTATGGTACTCCCATGCAGCCTTGTGTTGAGTGGGCCGTAGCGGGGGCAGTTGTCCGCACATGGATCGAGATCGCGCTTACCGCACTTGTAGTATAGTCATTTGAATCCGTTGCCCGAGCCAACGCATCACCGGCACGGCCATGGAATTGCCGCACGCCTTGTATCGCGGACCGTCGGCGGCGGACTTGCCGCGCACAGGTACCAAAGTATAGTTGTCTGGGAAACCCTGTAGGCGCTCGCATTCCATGGGCGTCAGGCGACGCACCTGCATGCCGGTTGCGACATGCGGCGTGCTATCGCCGGTTTTGCAATCGCGCATCAGCATCACCGTGTCGCGCGGCGCTCCCCCCGTTTTGTTGTCCCGCGTGTAGTAGCGCGGCTCGAAGGCGACGCACCGCGCCACATAGCACGTCTGCTTCATGCCGGGCTGCGCGGCCAGCGCACCAACAATCTGGCCGTTGCCACCCATCATCCTGACTTCATCGCGGGTATTTTGAGCAAATGCATAAGCCACGCCTTGCGTTGACGCCGCGTCCAGGGTGTAGCTGGCGCCGTCATCGCTCCATCCTTTGCCATTCTCCGCCTTGCAGCGGCCAGATGTATCCTGCAGGGCAATGGCCACCGCCACCTGTCCGCCAGCATTGGCGTGGCTGGAAGCATGTCCCATTGCACGCAAGGTTGGGGACAATTCGGCGGCGGCGTCTGCTCCGTAATCCTTGCAGGAGAACGCGACAACCTCCTGATCACCCCCAATCGGCGGATGACGAATGTCGCCGGCGATCGCCACACACGGGGCGGCATCCCCTTTGCCCGACTCACCCGACCGTGCGCTGAGGCAATTGACCAGATCGCCCATGTCGCCGCGCCCGTTGCGCCCGATTCTTGGCTGAAACGCATACGCGGCAACCGCCTGCACTTCGGCGCGCGCTTCGATCGTGTACGCGATATCGGATTGAACACCGACACCATCCGGTCCGCTTTGCGGGTTGATCCGTAGCGCTCCGGCCTGAATTGCATATGCGGCGATCGGCGCTTCATGGTTGCAGGTCAGCGTCGGGCATGAGTCATGGCGTACTTCCGCTCCGCCCTGACCGTGGGCCATGCAAATGATGGGCGTGCCGCGCCCGGTGCCATCCTCGCTGGCATCGAATCCCTCGGCGCGCAGCGTATGGGCAACGTCGCCGGTCACGCCACACGCTACAGGCTGAATTCCTCCCGCGCATTCAAAGTCGGTGCCGAACCCGCCACCGCTTGAAGCGCGTGCTCCAAGAGTGCCGGTAATTTCTTGCCGCGATTCGCGGCGCGGCGCAATATCCCGGCGCACGCCGTCGAACTCAAAAAGTACCGCTGCGGGATCGAACCCGTCTCGAGCACTTGCGACAACGAACACACGGCGGCGTCGTTGGGCCACTCCGACATATTGGGCATCAAGCACCCGCCACGCGATTGTTCGGCGGGGGCCATATACACAACCAGCGTTCGGCCAGCGCTCGAATCCGCCGTTTTTCTTCCCTGGCGGGAGCAGCGGATCGTCTTCCCCTGCGAGCGCTCCCAGAAAGCAGCCGAAGGCATTGTCCTTGGTGGAGAGGACGCCGGGCACGTTCTCCCAGACGATGATGGCTGGAACAGTTCGCATTGCGTCGATTGCATTTGCTAGATCCACAAAAGAAAGTGATAACTGGCCGCGCGCGTCGTCCAGCGATTGACGCAGTCCGGCAAAAGAAAAGGCCTGGCAGGGCGTGCCGCCGACCAGTAGATCCGGCGCCGCCACCGCGCCGGATCGAACGAGAGCGGCGACCCCGGTCATGTCCCCCAGATTCGGTACGCCTGGGTAGTGATGCGCCAGCACGGCGCAAGGGAAGGACTCGATCTCGCAAAATGCGACCGGCTCCCACCCTAGCGGATGCCACGCGACAGTAGCGGCTTCGATACCGCTGCAGACGCTCAGATACTTCATGGAATATTCCTGTGATTTATTGATTCGGAAGGCCCAGGTATTGCCGGACGACCGTGTGAATGGCTTGGACTATGCGAATGTAGCCAGCGCATTTTTGGTGGTCTCGTACCCGTCCCGCATCAATCGGGTGCGAATGGCTACGGACATGTTGCGGTCGAGTCCGGATGCATAGCCGGTTTCGACAAACGCGAACTTGGCGCCATCCTGCTCATCCAGTTCCACATGGGTGTTTTCATTTGCGGACAGGATCAGGTCAATGACGCGCGGCGCGATGTCGAAGATCGAGTGCGTGCCGGCACCGAGCGGCGACTGCTTGGCAACCAGCTGAATGCCGATCCGGGGCAGCGCGTCATCGGTCAGCTTGTCGACCGGGATATTGTTGACCATCCCGCCATCCATCAGCATGACTGGCGTGTCAGCAGCGCTGGCCATGGTCACCGGCGCATAGACAAACGGGATTGATGCCGACGCGCGCGCGGCGAGAGCTACCGACACGTTCGGCGTGGCTGCCTTGCTGAACTCGAACGGCTGTTCGGTCGCGACGTTCGACGCCATGACGACCAGATCAATGTCCAGATCCGCGAATGTCTTGCCGCCTGTGTTTTCCGTGAGCCAGTCGAGCAGGGCGGTGCCGGAGCAGTACCCCAGATTGGTCAGCAGCGACCACGGAGAAAACGACAGCATGCCGGACCAGTCGTGTGACAAGGTCAGATCGCGCATGGCGTCGAGCGGCATGCCGCAGGCCGCCAGTGTCGCCACAATCGAGCCGCCAGAAGTACCGGCGATTTCAACCGGCGTGTAGCCGGCGTCCCGGATGGCCAGCAGCGCACCGACGTGCGCCGGAAATTTGAATCCTGAACCGCTGAGAGCAACCCGCAGCGGCTTCATTGCGCGGCTCCTGTAGCAGTCGATGCAGCCTGCACAACTGGATCCAAGGGCAATGCCGGCGAAGCAGGCGCGGCAATTGGCGCGACCGGCAAAGGGAAGCCGCCTGCGGCATTGTAAGTGGCCACGATACCGGACACCGCGCCGACAACGGCCGGTTTGATCTGCTCATACGTGACCACGGCCTGTCCGGTGGCGGTGAGCGCACCTTGCACGGTGTTCAATACCGTATTCAATTTGCTTTGACCCAGGTTCGGCCCTGGGTGAATGGCCTCCGCAGCAAGTACAAGCGAGTTCAGGGCCGGGAGGATCTGGGCGATGGCTTCGAGGGTGGCTAAAAAGGCTAACATGGTATGGCTCCTAATATTGACAGTGAAGAAAAGTGACAGATTCGATTCTGTCGAAGGTGGCCCGTACTGTTTCGGTAGCGGGATGTTCAGTTGCGGGTTGAAAAACAGGGACGGCCTCAAGCCGGCATGATGCGCAACCAGACAGGATGAAGGAGGCCAGGGTGAGGACGACGACGTTATGACTTGTCCGCACCCTGACCTCCGTTTGGGTTGGTCATGACGGCATGGAATACGCCACCGCCGACCAGGATTGCCTGCAGGGCGGCGATGAACGAACCTGAGTCCGCTTTGCCCAGCACCACCAAAGCGAACCACATGGACAGCACCAGACAAAAAATGAGCGCTTTGACGATCATTGCGATCTCCTTATCGAAAATGGTCAGCCAGCCTGGCTGGCGGTCAGCGGGAATCGAAGCGCGTCAGCGCGTGCGCCCGTATCACGGCAATGATCTTGCTGGCGTAGTCGGGGTCGGTTGCATAACCGGCAGCCGCGATGGCGTGGGTGAATGCTTCGGCATCGCCGCATTGCGCAAATGCAGGCTTGTATCGCGGGTTGGTCAGCAGGAAGGCAGCGTGATCAGTGATGCAGGAAAGCCAGTCCGGATATTTGCGCCAGTTGGCCGGCACGATGACCCATTCACCCTTGATAAACTCGCGGGTGCGCATGGCGAGGATGTCGCCATGCCACGCAGGGTCAGCCTTGACGCCAAACAGATTGTGGCCGTCAGTTGCCAGCTGCGATTTCCCCCAGCCTGATTCGAGTGCGCCTTCCGCGACGGTAAAGCTGGCCGGAATCCTGGTCTGTGCCATCGATACCTGTGCCGCAGGTGCGATCGCTGCGATGAAGTCGTCCGGATTCATGACTTCACCTCATCAGGCGCATACACAAAATCGAAGCGCTGGTACTTCTGCATGTTCCAGATCGGCTCGGGCGTGAAATGCTTTCCGTGGGGTGCCGGGCCGCGATGGTGTTTCTCGCATAACGGCTCGGTGTTATAGATGCTGTCGATGAAGTCAGCGGCGACGTGGAATGTTGTCCAGTTAAAGTCCGGATGCATGGATTTGACTTTGTCCCAGTTCACGCCATCGCTGTCGGCCCACTCAATGAACCGGTGGTGAATCTCAACCCGTTCGCGGCTGGCACATACGCCGCAAGTTGCTTGCAGCCAGTGCCAGTGCAGTTTCGTCGCCCTGAATACGGCGCTCTCAGTGCGCGGCGGATGGTCCGGGTAAAACACATCGATGGTGATGGTTTCGTGGATGGCGTGTTCGTGTGCAGGTGTGTTCATAGTGGATGTATTCCCAGGTGGTAAAGCAACATGGCCGCGCCGATCGCAAGGGCCGTCTTGACCAGCTCGCCGATCCATTTGCTCTTTTCTTTCAGTGCGTCTTCCATGCGCTTTCTTTCGGCGGCGGCATGGGCTTCGACAATCGCGTCGGTTCTGGCCCAGAGGCGGACGAATTCCGCCTTGTCCAGTTCGAGCTGGCTGAATGCGCGTTCCATGGCGCGCCGGTCTTCCGCCCGCTCGGCGTTGACCAGTGCCATCTGATGCATGTCGTCGGCCAGCCGGAGCAGTGCCGCCTGTAGCCTTTCGTGGTCACTCTCGAGAAACTCGACTTTCGATTCGACGCGGGTAATGCGTTCCTGATCTATTTGCATGTCATTCCTTTCGCCCATAAAAAAACCACCCGAAGGTGGTTTTAGAGGGCGTTGATATTGATGAATTACGGCGTCGCTGCAGCCGGTGCGCACCCTGCCAGAATGGCGGACGCGCGTTCCGCCGTCAGCAGTCCGGCCGATTGCAGCCTGCCGATGCCGGCAACGGTCGCGTTATTGGTCAGGTCGATGACGTCCGAGACCTTCAGCTTGTCCAGATAGACTTCGACTGCCACAACCGTTTTTGCCGCGGTATAGATCGCATCCAGTTCATCGGATGTGAACAGTTCCATGAACGCGAGACGGGTCAGGACGGTCGCAGGCGGACTGTGTGTCGCCTCCAGCGCGGTCGTCTGGGCCGCGTTCGTTGCGTGCAGCGCGGCGATGACATCGGCATCGGATCTACCTGGATACTGGTCAGTCACCACACCGTTGGTCAACTGGTAGCGGCAGGCCAGAGTCGAGCTACCATCCGGCAACGGATAGTCGCCATCGATTTCGGAAACCGACGCGCCGCCCTTGTCATGAAAAGTAATAAACATATTTGCGCTTCTCCGGTAAATTAATAGGGCAGTTCAGATTGCAGGGCGAACTCCCACACCTGGCTCATGCCCGGGTAGTTCGTCGTATTCGGGGCAGTGGCAACCGGCAGATACAGGTTGGCGTTGGTCCACACCGGCGACGCGCCGGCAGTCACGCCGGGTGTGACGAATCCCTGGATATACGCGCCTTGATTGTTGCTCGCGTAGTAGTTACCGGAGAACCAGTTCGCGAAGCCATCGTCGCCATACGGCAAGACCTGGCAGCCGCCGCTTGTCAGTGCATACTGGAAACCGCGCGCCCAGGAACTGTTACGTTTGTCGACCACGAAAGATTCGATGCCGGTGCCATAGTAGTAATACGGGCAGAAGCAGATGACCAGCTGGCCGTTGCGCGACTGCATGGTCTTCATGCCGTAGTCGCTGCCCTGCTCCAGCCCGTAGCTGGTGGTCGTGGTGATGGAATCAAGCAGGGTGAAGGTATTGGTCGTGTCGCCGCCGGTTCGTACCATCTTGAACAGGCGAATAGCAGCGGACGGAAAGAATGCCATCAGGTAGATGTCGCCGCTGTCGACCAGCACCGGCGTCACGCGATATTGCGACTCGGTCGTATTCGAACCCCAGCCACTGACGGTGTTCATGTTGACAGTTTGCGCGACATCCGGTACGCCCAGCGCAGTCACGTCGACCGTATCGAAGTTGATGTTCTTCCAGATCTTCACGTCGAACTGGCCAGCGACGCTGGTGTTGTAGGCGACCGTGACGAATTCCTTGCGCACGTTGTTGTAGGAGGCAGAGCCGAACTGGCTGGCAATCTGCGATCCTGCGCCGAACTGCGCGGCGATGGATTTTGTACGCGCCTTGCTTTTTTGCAGCGCGAGCAGGGAAGGCGGCGTCGGACGCCAGCGACTGGTCAATGACACCTGGCCGGCGTTAAGCGTCAGGACCGCATTGCGATCCCTGTGATCGCTGTTGATATACGAGAAGTTTGTTTGCGCCATGACGGTATTGGTGCCGGCGCGCTGGACCGTGTTGCCTTGCAGGCCGCGTTCGGACACCCAGGTATTGTCATTGCCGAATTCGCCGCTGTTATTGGTGGCATTGACCCACGAACTGGTGGTGCCGTTGGAGCTGGGCTGCGTTTGCGTCGGCCCGCCGTTGTAGGCGCCAGAAGTCTGGGCATGATCCTTGTAGGTTGCAAGGAAGCGGTCAAAGGAAGCGGACGCGCCGCCACCTGTCGCCTGGCCGGCACCGACCGGTCCTGCGTTATATGGCGCGATGGCGCGAAACTCCGCATCGAGGAACACCGTTTCATTGATCGAATTCGAGGAATTGGCGGAAATAAGCGCATACGATGCGCGCGGTAGGGATGCCGCCGACATCTGGTGTGATGGACTGATGACATTACCAATAGCTGCAGGCATTGCTGTGAGTGTGCGTCCCATGCTTATTCCTCCAGCCCAAGGGCGATAAAGTTCGTGTTGGCAGTATCCGACTGCACCGTGATCGCTTCGCTGGCTGTCAGCTGGATGCCAGTGCGCTCGAACACGCCGTTGCCGGGGATCGGGGTGTCGTATTCGATATAGCTTGCGGGGAGTGTCGCGTTTTCACCGACGCTGCGCAGCGCCAAGCGAATCTTGACCGGTACCGCGTTCCTGTTGCAAACCTCGACTGCTGCGAGGCCGTTCTTTCCCACGCTGACCGCATAGAGGACAGCTTCGGTGGCCGCTGCCGGCGACTGTTTTCCTAAAATTGCCATGTTCCTTTTCCTTTTAAAATTGCGATGCGTAGAAAGCGGTTTTCATCCTCGAGACGCCCTGCACCCAGAGCGGGTTGACGCCGTCGTTGCCGAGCACCAGCCCAGCCTTGCCCGCCATGCCGGGCAACACGCTCTGGCCCAGCGCCAGCACCTGCAGGTTGGAAGCAGCGAGGTCGGACGCAATCGACGCGCCGGCCACATGGTCGACCAGCGCGATGTAAGTGCTGATGTTGTCGGTGACGATGTCGTTTGCCAGATAGCTGACGCCTGTTCCCCACACGCCGCGCCAGCGGATCCCGCCGTTGAATTTCTGCCAACGGGCCGCAGCGAGGTCAATCTGGAAGGCGGCCGACGCGTGATAGGCCAGCGCGACATAGGTGTTGCCGCCATAGCTGACGATGTCGTTGACGTAATACTGCGTGGCAGTCGCCCACGGGCCGATCAGGCGGAAGCCTGAGACCACCAGCGACCAGTAGGCGGCGCTGGTCGGGTCGTTGCCCAGCGTGTCCTGCCTGGCCTGGTACAGGCTCCCGCCGAATACCACCTGGTCGTTCATGTAATACTGGGTCGCAGCAGAGTAAGCGCCGCGGTTGGCTACGCTTTGTGTGAGCAGCGTCCAGTACGCGACATTGGTTGGCAGGTTACCTGTGGTGTCGCCCTTGGCGATATAGCAGTTCGCGCCATAGGACACCATGTCGCCCTTGACGTAACCCGCCACGGCTGAATAGGTGCCTTTGGGCGCCATGCCGGCAACGAATGCCTGCCAGAAGGCCGGATTGCTGGGCAGGTTGCCGATCGTATTGCCAAGCGCAATGTAGACGCTGCCACCATAGGCGACGACATCGTTTTTAACGTAGGCGGTCGCCGCGTTATAGATGCCCTGCGGGTTGATGCCGGACACGAAGGGTGTCCAGTAGGTGGCGTTGCTGGGCAGGTTGGCAGTGGTGTCGATATTGGCGATATAGACGCTGCCACCATAGATCACCATGTCGTTCTTCTTGTAGGGCGTGGTGCCGGAGTACGCGCCCATGAACTCAATGCCATCCGCGAACTGGGACCAGTAGGTGGCATTCGGTGGAATCTGTCCGGTATTGTCGGCGATCGCGACATACACCTTGCCGCCATACGCAACTGCTTCGCCGACGTGATAAGCCTGGGTTGGCAGGAAGGTGCCGGTAAAATTGAAACCCTTGACCATCAGTGCCCAGTGGGTGGTGTCGGTCGGCAGGATGCCGGCCTGGGCCAGCGCGAATGTGTAGCAATAGACGTTGCCGCCGTATTTCACGATGTCGTTCGCTTCATAAATCGTGGTGGCCAGCCAGTCGCCGGCAAAATGAAAGCGCAGTTTGCCGAGATCGATGATTTGCGTCATGTGTTCCTCAGTAGATGGTCAATAAATAGTTAAGAGAAGGTGGCCGTTGGCGTCGAAAGAAAAACCAAGCGTGTCCGTCGTCCACACGAATTGGCGGTAGTCGTCGGCGCGAATGACCGAGGGGTCGGGCATGGACACGATTGAGACGCCGTCGTTGATGACTTCGACATTCAGGTGCCCGGTTTGCGGGTTGAGGCGGAATCCATAAAAGCTCTTGTCGCCGAGATCGGTGCCGGCGGTGTCCCCGCTGCCGACTGCATAGAATTCGGCCATCAGGACACTCCCTCAAGCACGGATACGCTGGCATCGAACGCGTTGGCAAGCACCGATTGCGCCATGATCTGGTCGCCGGGCAGCAGAATGCATTTCCTGCCTTGCGCGGGATCGACTGACTGGCCTCCCGCGACTTTTCCATTACGCAGCAGGTTGATGTCGCCCCCGCCGGCATTGGCGACGGGCCGAATGATCACCGTCAGTGGCAGTGCGCCGGGCGTCTTGTTGGTAAGGATGCAGCCGACCAGCACCGCCTTGGTATTGGCGGGTGCCACGTAGAGCGGAGTCAGGGTGGCACCGATATTTGCAATCGGCGTGCGTGTAAATGCAGTTGTCATTCAAGATCTTTCCGTCGGGTGAAATGGATCAGCTTCCAAAAACAAGCGCGTAGGCGATCGGATCAACGTAACCCGCCAGCTGGTCGACGCTGGGCCGGTTGGACAGATCGGCATAGTTGCCCGATGTGGAAACGGCAGCCAGTCCGGAGATGTCTGCGGCACCAAGCTGCACTGCGCCCTGCTTGCCAGCGACGGACGTCACAAGGTTGCCGGCAGTTGCCTGCTGCGCCGCCTGTACGGCGATCGCGGCAGACGCGGATGCATCGCTGGCTTTTCCGGTAGCCGTTGCCGCCGCCGAGACCGCGGTGTCCCTGCTTGTTCCTGCCGTGGCAGTCGATGCCGCGGCATTGACGGCGGAGGTGCTTGCGCTGGTCGCTGCTGTAGTGGCGATGCCGGCTTCGGTCGACGCAGTGGCGGCACTGGTTGCCGCTGTGCTCGCCTGTGTCGTGGCGATACCCGCCTGGGTAGTTGCGGTCGCGGCGCTGCCAGCGGCGGCGCCTGCCTGCGTAGTAGCTATTCCTGCCTGTGTGGAGGAAGTGCTGGCGGCGGTAGTCGCCGTTGACGCCTGCGCGGTGGCAATCGATGCCTGTGTCGCAGCAACGGTGGCGCTGCTGGCGGCAGCATTTGCCTGGGCAGTGGCAATTCCGGCCTGGGCTGTTGCGGTGCCCGCAGACGTTGTCGCCGTGCTTGCCTGCGCGACGGCGATACCTGCCTGGGTGGTTGCCGTGGTCGCGGCATCGCCTGCAGTCGACGCCGATGCGGCTGCACTGGCGGCGCTAAGTACAGCGTTGTGCGTCGCAGCCTGCGCGGTGCTGTCGTAGTCGCCCCAGGCAACGCCGTCATAGACGCGCAGCTTGCTGGAGGTCGTATTGAAATACTCGACGCCGGCAACCAGCGCATTGCCGTTTCCATCCAAAGCCGGATCAGCAGCGAAATGACCGAGAAATACGGACCGGAAAAAACTGAGTGCCGCCGCCAGCGACGAAGCCGATCCTGCCGCGGCAACGGCGCTACCCTGCGCGGCGGTGGCCGATCCGGTCGCAGAAGTTGCGCTCGCCGATGCTGCGTCGCGAGCAACGAGCGTCGTCGTCAGTGCGCTGCCAGCGTTGCTGGCAGCAGTCTGTGCTGAGATGGCGGCAGCGGTGGCAGTGCCTGCTGCAGTTGTCGCGGTATTCTTGCTGTCCAGCGCGGATGCGGCAGCGGCCAGGCTGGCGGGATTGACGTCTCCGACATCGCCTTTCGGGCCCTGAATCGAACTGGATTTCCACGTCGTCCCGACCCAGACATAAAGGCTGCTGCCGATCAGGTAGGCGTCGCCCGTTGTGCCCGAGGCGGGTAGCAGGCCGGGATCGGTCAGCACGCCTTTCAGTTGCAGGCCCGCTCCGACCAGATTGCCGGCCAGGTAAGCATCCCTGAAACCACCGAAGGTGTTCAGCAGCGCGGATGCCTGTGCAGCCAGGTCAACAATGTAAGATTGCGTCGGTGCAATCGCATAAGGCGCATTCGCTATGCTCGAACCGGTATAGCTGGCGACGAGTGTCAAGGCAGTTGCGCTCGTTACACTGCCAACTTCGTAGATACGGCCGTCCGGCGCGCAGAAAATGCCGCCCGACGACACATGCGTCACGAAATCGGTACCGATGCCGGTAACAGCATTGCTGCCACTAACCAGCGAGACCGATCCCGTCTTGTACCATGCCATAATCAGTCGGCTTCGTGTACGAGTACTGCGCCGGCGAATACGTTCTGCAACGCAGAAGCGCCATCTGCGCTCACAGGCGCAGGCATAACCACCGCCGCGTACAGCCAGTCGAGCGCGGCTGTGGCGTTGGGAATACCTGGCACCTGGACGTTGTGGTGCATCAGCGCATTGCGGCCAGCTGCCTGCGCATCCTGCGACACATAGCCTTCAAGCAGCGCGGTGGAGAGCTGGTTGCGCACATCGACCGAGTAAAAATGTATGACATGGAATGTCGAGTCGGCCCCGGTGTTCGGGTCCTCGATCCGCGCGCTGATACCTTTAATGGTCATGAGGGATTTCCTTGTTTATGAAGTTGCGGACGTAAAAAAGCCACCCGAAGGTGGCTGGTAGTGAAAGTGCAAATTCCAGTTACGATTTCGGATAGCGCTGCTTGACGGCGTCACATCTGGCCAGGTACGCGGCCATTTTTGATGCGTCCCCCTTTGCCTGCCAGTAAAGCGCATCGGCCAGATCAGCGAGCGGCGGGTATACTTTCGCGCGTAACACGCGGTAATCCTCGGTGTGATAGATGATCATTTTGTGATGGTAAAAATGGCGTCAAGAAACGGAAAAGCGATCACGGTGACCGCGTAGGTCCCGGCCAGCGTCAGGTTGAGCGTCGCCGTGCTGTCGGTACACGGGTATTCGGACGCATTGATCCGGATCACGCAGGGCGCTGGCAGGTTCGATAGTGTGGCGCCAGCGAACGTGGCCGGATTCACCGGTCTTGGTAACGCCACTCCGTCGGCGATGTAATGCCGGTCTGCATCCACTGTGCCGGCATAGATGTTGCCGTCCTGCAGCGCCAGCATGGCGGCAGGCATGCTGCCGGTCGCCAGTATCCGGCCAGTGTTGTCGTATTTGGCAAAGTCCGTCATCGCATCGCTCCCAGCACAGTCAACGACCAGTTTCCGAGATTCCAGGTGCCTCCTCCAGGCCAGTCGTTAGCGAACCACAGCGTGAAGGAATGGGCGCCCGCCGCGAGATTGACGACGGCGGATGCCACGTGGGAAGTGGTAATACTGGACGGCGCCGTGTCCGACGCAGCCAGAACGGTATTGCCGTCCGCCCGTATTTCCACCCTGGTGTTGCCGCCGTCACCAGGCGCACCAGATTGCCACGTCACCAGCACGATCACCGGCGTCGTCACGGTGTAACTGACGTTGAGCGTGGCGGCAAAGACCTGCGACATCACATAGCTGCCGCTCCCGGAAAACGGTCCGGCGCCGCCGTTGCCGCTGATCGATGCCGGAATCGTGACAGCATTGCCGCCGATATTGAGCGTCCCGACTGCAGCCGAGGCAATCTTTGCGTTTGTGATCCAGGCGGTGCCGATCAGCGCCTGGCTGATAAAGGTCTGCCCGCCCTGGATCACGAAGGGTGTGGTCAGTGTGCCGCTGCTCTCGTCGATCATCGCGACGCGGTTAGCGGACAGCAGGATCTGCGATTCGACGATGCCGGTGCTGTTCGAGACGCCGACGCCGATTGAGGCCAGATAGGTCCGGCCTCCGGTGGCGATCTGCGTCTTGATGGTGGACATCGCCGATAGCTGTCCATTGGTTGATGCGACCGCGCTGGTGGCAGTCTGCGCCGATGCGCTGGCGTTATTAGCGGTCGCCGCGACTGTCGTGATGGAAGACGATAAGGCACTGTCGGCGCTGGCGCGCGCAGACGCTTCCGACTGGATCGCAGCCGCATTGCCGTTGGCAGTGGCGACCACGCTGTCGATGCGGGTGGAGAGGGCACCGTCCGCACCGGCTCGCGCATTCTGCTCCGTCACGATGGCGGCAGTATTGCCGCTGGCGGTCGCCACCACGTTATCGATACGGGTGGATAACGAACCATCGGCGCTGGCGCGCGCATTTTGCTCTGAGACGATGGCAGCGGTATTGCCGTTGGCCGTTGCAGCGACGCTGTCTACCCGTGTCGATATGGCACTGTCGGCATTGGCACGCGCACTTTGTTCGCTGGTGATGGCAGCCGTGTTGCTGTTTGCGGTCGCCGCCACGGTCGTCACCAGCGTCGAGAGCGCACTGTCCGCGTTGGCGCGGGCGGTCTGCTCAGTGAGGATCAACGCGGTATTGCCGTTGGCGGTAGCTGACACGCTGCTGATCTGGCTCGCCAGCGCGTCAGTGGCTGTGATGCGTTTGGTCGCTTCGGTCGTCACCTGGGTGGCGACGCCACCGATGGTCGATGTCAGCGTGTCACGCGCGGCTTTCAGCGCATTGTCCGCAGCGATCAGGCCGGTCAGCTGGGTCGCCGCCAGCTGGTCCTGCTGGCCAACTCCGTTCAGCAGTACGTCGATCTGCTGCAGCACCGGGCCGATGAGCGTTTCCGCATCCTCGATCGGTTTCAGGACGTCCTGCCCGAGTTCCGTCTTGCCGATCTGGCCGGCGAGGTAGCTGAGGATATCGGACGCGTCGGTACTTGTGGTGGCCGACGCTGGCCCCGACCATGCGCTGGAATTGCCGCTGGTATCCACCACCCGCGCCCAGTAGTAACGGGTGATGCCGGCACCCAGACCCTGCTGCGTCCATTGTGCGGTCGGGTAGGCGATTTCGGCCAGCTTGACGGCGCTTGCCTGGTCGCTCGACGCGCCGCCCCAGATTTCAAGCAGCTTTGTGTCGACCGCTGAAGCATAGATCCAGGTCAGATGTATCTGGAGGATATCACCGGCGGCTGACAGTGCGGTCAGCGGCGTTGGCGCGGTCGTCTTGGGACTGACTACATAGGTGAGAACTGACGGGACAGATTCACGTCCGATGGTGGATACAGCCACCACCGAAAAGTAATACGTGGTCAGGTCGACATTGTCGATATCGATCGAGGTTTGATGCACTTCGCGCGCGTCCTGCTGTCCTGACGCAGTGCGCCAGGACACGCGGAAGGTTCCTGCGGACGACTCCCACGACAGGGTCAGGCGCAGTCCTGCGACGTGACCGGCGACGATGTAGGGAGATGTCATGGCGGTCAGGTTGCCCGGACTGTCCGGCGCGGTCTTGATGTTGCTGACCTGCGGCAGGTCGAACATGACTCCCCGGTCGACCAGATCGAACAGGCCATCGTAGTGCGCGATCGCCATCACGTCGACCACGTTGTTGCCGCTCTCCTGCACACCCATCACGCGCCAGGTCTCGGCGGCGAGGTCGTTGGCCGCAATCACGAAGATCGCATTGGTTTGCGGCGCAGTTGCCAGTGGCGGCGATATATTGACAATGTGGGTCGTGCCGGCCGGATCAATGATTGCACAGGCGTTGGTGCTGCCATCGCTGCCGATGACATTGATCGAATAAGTCTTGCCGTCTTCCAGCACGAAATCGGCATCAAGCGTCAGTACCGAGGCGGTTGACGGACCGAGCCTGCCGCCCATGCGCTTGCCGGCGCGATTGAGGTCGGCGGTCTTGATGATCGCGCCCGGATAGAGCGCGCAGCCGTCCAGTCCCGCCTTGAATGCAACCGATTCGGTCGCGTATTTTTCGGTGGCCAGCAGCCAGTGGCCCAGCCGGTGTGCCTGCCCCTTCGATGCGCAGCCAAAGGCGGTCAGTTGCGTCTGCACCACGCCCAGCTGCCTGACTCCTTCGTCGTCCTGTACATACTCTATTTTCTGACGGTAGAAATCGGCGGGATCGTTCCAGCCTACCAGCGCCACGGTGTGACGCTGCTTGATCGATGTGCCGGAGTAATTGAAGACGCCGTCGATCACGTTCGCGTTCGTATACAGGGCGCTGGCGTCTGCCGGGCGATCCTGCATCGCAACGATGGTGCCGGCGCTCCAGAACGTGATGGCGCGGAAGATCGAGGCGAAATTCTGGGCGACCGAATACGCTTCGGCGCGTGTTTGCAGATACAGGTTGCAGGTAAAGCGCGGTTCGAAGCCTCCATAACCGTCCGGCACGGTCTTGTCGCAGTAGCGCGCGATCGCATACAGCGACCACTTGTCGATGCTGGACGGATCGATGAAATCGCCCAGTCCGTAGCGGCCGTTGGTCAGCAGGTCGTAAAAGCACCAGGCCGGATTGTCCGACCATGCCAGCTTGAAGCTGCCGTCCCACAGGTCGCCATAGGTGCGCGCCACCGGGTCGTAATTAGTGGGAACGCGGATGATGAGGCCCTTGATGCCGTAGGCACGGCTCGGGATGGACGTGAACTGCGCAGCGTCGATCTGGGTGCCCACCAGCGCCGAGTTCGGGTAAGCCAGGCGCGAACCGATGATGCCGGTATAGCTGTCGAAGTAGGTCTTGTTGTTGACTGCTGAGGTCGTGGCGTCGCCCGTCACGCGGGTGACGCGCACGTCCCACGGTCCGGCCCCTTCCAGCTTGATCAGGTAGGCGCGCTGGTAGCGGCTGCTGGTCTTGCCGGCAATCGTGTCGCTGACCCTGTTGACATAGCCGCCGCCATTGGTCTGTATCTCGATTGTGATGTCGACGGAACTGCCGGTGATATTGCCATTGGTCGTGTCCTGCGTGGTCAGGGCCGGTACCGACACGGTGACCCGCAGGCTGTCGAGATTCGGGTTCGTCAGCGTGCGCACGATGGGCACGCCGTTCTTGACTTCGACACCGACCGCCGTTTCATATTCGACGTCGGAGACGCCATCAAGCGGCAACTGGTCCTGCGTGCCGTTGCGCCACTGCGCGGCGACATCGACGAAATTGAAGGTGCCGTTCGCATTCTGCAGCGGACCGCCCGAAACCTGAGAGGACCCGTCGGCGTTCTGCAGTGGCACTTCGTTCAGGTAGATCGATTGCAGGCCATTGATCAGTCCGACAATCGGCCCTTCGCACAGGACATCGATGACGCGCGCAATCTGCCGGGAACGCAGGCTGTCGGACGCCTCCGTCGCGCCGGATCCGCCGCCGCCCTTGCCACCCCCGCCAGCGCCGCGGATGATTGGTGCGTGTGCGGGGGTATCCAGTTCGGCAGCAGAATCGATAACAGAAATAATGTTAGAAACGGCGGTACTCATACTGCAATCTGCTCCACTGACAGCCCGGCTGAGACAACCTGCGAGCCGACGATCATGGCGCCGTAGCAGATCGGCACCGGATTACCCTGGGCGGTGGTGTTGACCGGGCCGTTGAAGCAATAGGAAGCCTGGTTGTTGGGAGGCGTGGCTGGTCCGGGAGGGCGTATCAGCATCTGCGTGATGCCGCCGACCATCATCGAAACACCGATATTCACCAGCCACGACTGGTCGAAATAGGCGCCGACTACGACCAGCACCGCACCCAGTATCGTCTGGAACACACCGTGCCCGGCTCCGGCCACGACCGGCACGATCCTGATGGTGGCGTCATCGCTTGATGTCAGCAGATCCTTTTGTCCGACATTGGTCTTGCCGACAAATACATGAAAGCCTGGCGCAGAATGCTGGAACAGGTATGCCTCGAATCCTTCCAGATTGGCGCGCAACGCGCGTATCGCTTCTGCCGGCGACCTGACATCGAACCGGAACACGCGCCCGAACCGCTTGCCGAGGTGACCGTATAGCCGGACTTCACGCATCGTGTTTTGCATCGCATCGTGCATCAATCAAACTCCTGTGCCGGACTACCTTGACGGTGCTGCGCTGCCAGTAGCCGCCATAGATATCGCGGCTCGACAGACGATGCATGCAATGCTGCAAGATGAGTCCGTCGCCGATATACACGGCTGCATGGTTGGGCACTTCCGCTCCGATCTGCATCAGCAGGCCATCGTGTTTCTGCATCGTTTGGTCGTTAGTCAGAGTGACGAATCCGGCGCGCTGGAAATTGTCCAGATAGAGATTGCCGCCCGCTATATTGCTTCCCTTCAGCCACCATTCCTCGTCGCGCTCGAAATCGGGAAGGTCGAGCGCGAGTTCTTGCCGGTAGTAATCCCGGATCAGCGAATAACAATCCAGTATGCCGTGCGAAAACGGTCGCCCGACCAGCGGCGCCTGGTAACCGGTCGGTGCAAAGGTATGGAGCGCGCCCGTCGGCCAGTTGACGATGAGCCATGGCAGTCCCGAGCGTTCGCAGCCGACCAGATCGGCTTCCGACGGAAGCGGCGACATGCCGGGATGGCTGTGAACGATGTGCGTGATCTCGCCGGTTTCCTCGGCTGCAGCATAGTCCTGCGGACTGATCGCGAAGTGGCTGTTGCCGGGCGCAATGTTGGCGCAGGGGACATAGCGCTGCCTGCCACGTGCAACGACCACCACGCCGCAGCATTCGCGCGGGTAAGCCCGTTCGGCGTCGGCCCGGATCGCGGCGAGTACGGCGTCGCAGATCGGATTCATTGCACCAGCCCGCAGCCGGGAAAGCCGCCATACGGCAGCACGCCGGAGCCAAAGCGCAGCTTGCAGTCGGTGAGCCGCTTGCCGCACAAATCGAGCATGAGGTCGGCGGTGGCGGTGCCATCTTCTTTTGCGACCGCGCCGCCGGCATAGCCGCATTCCGGCGAGCGGTAGACCCAGGCGCAGCAGTTCTGGATCATCTGGCGCCGTGGCAGCGCGACACCCTGCATGTCCAGCGCTGACGCCAGTTCAAATTCCATCTGGGTGGGGTTTTCATTCGCCTTGCGGTCGATGATCCAGATGTCGTCCGGCAGCGCCTGATTGGGATCCGCCTGCGGATTGCCGGCCGCAAAATTCACTGCATCCAGGAAGCGCGCGAACGTGCGCTTGCGGATGAACCGGCAACCCAGGAAATAGCCGAACTGGCGTGCCTGGGCGCCCATCAGGCCCTGCGCATTGGATACTTTGACAACCGGACGCGGCAGCGCGCCCGTGCTGCGTTTGTCGAAGCCGGTCGCCTCAATCGGAAAGCGGGAATAGGTCTGCCCCTGCCATACGACGTCGCCCGACAGTTCATTGGTGCCTGTATGAAAATGAAACACGCCGCCGCCCTGTTTGGCGAGGTCCAGCACGAACAGTTCAATCAGTGCGGAAGGCGCGAGACTCTGAATTTCAGACTGGATGGTGTCGGGTTGGAGTGTCATGGAAATAAAATGCCGCTCAAAGAACTGTATGATTGTTGTTGAGTAATTTGCCTAATTCTGCTATTGCGGTATGCTGCATGGCATTGGCTCTCGAGTCGAAAATGCAGGATGAATCTCTCAGATGAAAAGCTATGTAATTGATCAGAACGTAATGCGCAAACCGATGCTTGCGGCATTGATTGCTGCGGAGCCGGACTCGTCATTCATCGTTCCAGATGTCGCTCTCCTCGAAATGAGCAAGGGCCAGAACTGGGAGGGGACTATGCGTCCTTCGTTAGCCGCGTTTGCGGGGGCGAATGATCGCATTTATGTCTCCTTGTCGATTGGCGAGGCTCTCAAGCGAGAGCGTAATTTTCTTAATGCGACAACAGTGCAAGATCTGATCACCGACGAATTCACTTCGTTCGTACGGTCTTTGATCAAAGAGCTGTCATCTGGCAGGCCCGCGATGTCGATGGAATTGATCCGCGCCAACTTTCCACAGGCATTTACACACTGGCAGACGGCTGACCTCAATGCAGACTCGGCCAAGGCGCGGGTGATTGAGTTGGTACATTTATTCAAAAAGGGACTAAAAAAAGAGGTAATCAAGGCATTGAGGAACCATAGCTATCCCCAGTACAGGCTTGCGTTGATTGCTGCCCAAGCTGAACAATTCGTTCTAAATCACATTCCCCCCAAAGTAATAGCTCCCGCAGCCGCTTATAAATTTCTTTCGTATCAGCCGATGACGTTCCGGTACACGGTCTTGCTCACCCGACATGCTCTCGACTGGGCGATCGAGGGTGGGCTAGATTCGCTGCCGACGGAACGTGAGCTCAACAATCTACTCGATATCGAATACGCACTCACAGCGTCGTACTTCGATGATCTAGTGACTGAAGACGGTGGAGCAAGGTCTGCGTTCTCTGACTTGAAGGAAATTCTCGCTATGTCCCCCGAGACGGTCGCGGCTGTTATGAAAGGTACGTTGCAGGAAATCCTGGCTGACCCCAAATTCTGACGCATCATGTTCGACCAAGTCACAATTCATACAATTAATTTCCGAAATCCTGCTCAAACGTGGCGGTGATCGTCCACAGCTTGTCGGTGTTGATCTGCGCCGCGTAGTCGGCGCACTTGAAGCGGGAGCTGGCTGTTTCGCCTGGCGGCTGCCAGTCGAATGCGGCAACGCCTCCCGCTGCCCGCAGAAAACCCATGATCGCGTCGCGCTCGGAAGCGCGCTTGTTGGCGAAGGTGAGCGACCATGATTGCGGATTGGTGTGCAGGCCGAAGGCGGTGCGCTGTTCGTAGCCGTCGCCGAACTTTGCCACCACGATCCTCGGCTTTTCGGTCAGACTGGCATTGCTCGGTGGGAAAGTGAATGTCGTCATGTCGCCAGCAAGCCTCCCGAGCGTTTCTCGGTCACGATCACTTCGCGCACTTTGGCGCCGATCATGGCGCCCAGTTGTGACATCTGCTTTGCATTCCCGGTCGACGATGTGGTGCTGTCGCCGGTCTGCGCATTTACCGTGATGTTGATGGAGACATCGCCACTGCCGGTGGACGGTTTTCCGGAGAGGCCACGTATCACGTCAGCTTGCGGTGCAGGCAGCACCATTTCCTTTTCGTGCAGTTGCGTCAGCGGGTTCACGCCGGACGGAATGTCATAACCGCCAGCGGCCGACATGACATCCATGCCGCCGCCGTCGCCGCCAGCCCACGAACCTGCCGATCCAGCGCCAGAGCCCGCGCCTGATCCGGAACCAAAGCCGGACGAAAACCCGCCCACCGCCATATCAACGATCCCGGCGATTGCCTTCTTGATCAGGATGCGCTCAATGTCGGCAAGGATGGACGTCGCCAGGCTCCTGAACGACAGCTTGCCGGTCTGTACAAAATTGACGAACGCATCCTCGGCGCCCTTGAAGGCATTGTCCATCGCGTTGCCGATCTGCGTGCCGACATCGTTGGCCGCTTCCCCATACTTGCGGATCGATTCGCGCGCATTGAACCACGGATCTTTCTGCTTGTCGTTTTGCTGCTGGATCAGGTCGATTGCTTTCTGGGTTTGCACGGCGCCGGCTGCGACCGCACCGGAAACATCTGCATTGGGATCCTTCAGCCGCAGTTGACGGATCCGCTCCTGCACTTCCAGGTCGATCTTGCGCGCGGCGGTCAGCTTGGCGATGTCGAGCGTGCTCTTGCCCATCAGGTCGATCGCGAACTGCTGCTGGGCGTTCGACAATTCCTGGTTGCGCGTCCATTCGATGGTGGCGCGGTCGAAATCGGAATAGATCTTGAGTTGTTCGGAACTGGTTTTGACCATGGCCGCGCTGGCCTCGGCTTCCGCTGCGGCGCGCTTGGCGGCAATCTCGATCAGCTTGACGTCGGCAGCGGCGATTTTTACCTTGTCGGTGTCTGTGCTGAGCGCCGCCTTGTACTTGTTGACGGCGGCGACTTCCTTGTCGTAGTCGGCCAGCGTCGCTGCATAGTTATCGGCAATGAGCTTGCGCTTTTCGTCGTAGTAGGTGCGGGCATTGATGTATTCGCTGTCATACGACTGCTTGAGGAAACCCTGCCGGGTTTCCATGCTCTTTTTCTCGGCGGCGATCAGGGCGTCCTCTGCCTTCAGATAGCCTTCGAGTATGGTCTTGGCCGGATCATCGGCCGGGCCGTCCGGCTTATCCTTGGGCTTCGGCACCCATGTCTTGCCCTTGGCGGCAGCCACACCGGATTCGTTACGATCGTCCAGCGCCCATGCCTGCTTCATTGCGTCCGAGTTGTGCCTGGCCTGTGCGACGATGTTGTCGCCGATCTCGCCCAGCCGACCCTTTGCGTCGGTCCAGCCAGCAATCAGCGCATCCTTCGCGCCGGTAAAGTCACCTTTGAGCACCTTGACTCCCGCATCTGCAACACCTCCCAGGCCGGAGCCAATCGCCGAGATGCTGCCGACGATCGATTCCGCCACGATGTAGACCACGGTCTTGAGTCCGTAGAAGAGCGAGGTGATGGTTGCGATGCTGTAGCGGAAGGTATTCACTGCGAACGGAAAGCCGTCGCGGAAAAACTCCGCAAAATCCGTCAGGATTGGCATGATATTGTCGGCCCAGGCACGCTTGAATCCATCCGATGTCAGTTGGGTCTCGCGGTTGAAGTCGCGCATCGCGTCTTCATAGCGCTTGACCGCTGCCTGCGATTCGGCGCCGATGCCAAGGTTATAGTCGTTCAGGCGCGCGGCAGCCGCACCCATCGCTTCCTTGGTGACGGTCGCAGCGGCGGCGACCTGGGCGGCGGTCCCAAGTCCGAGAGCGGAGGCTGCCTGGTTGCGATCCCATCCGGACGTATATTCATTGAGAACCGCATTTGCATTCTGGATGGTGTCCGTCAATGGCAACAGGTTGCCGTTGACGTCCTTATATTTGACGCCGAGCCGGTCCAGCTCGTCGGTATTCGTGCGGATCGCGCCGGCAGCGCTGTTGAACACCGATGTGTAATCCGATTTGTTCACGCCGAGCGCGGCGATCGCGGCATTGGTGGCCGACGCCTGCTGGGCGGTGAGGTTGAGAGAATTCTGGATTTCCTTGATTTCGTTGTTAGCCGTAATCAGGGCATCAATGCTCTCGCTCTTGTAACTGTCGCCGGTGAGCAGGCCTACGATGAATCCGAGCGAACCGCTGATGACCTTATACGCTGTATATACCGCGCCTAGCCCGACTGCCGCGAAAATGGCGCCGATGGCGACACTGGTAACGACAGCCTTGGCTTTTGCCCAGGCCGTGAAGCCGTCCCAGCCCTTTTGGACGGCCACAATTCCGACGCCGACGCCGGTTCCGATGCCTTCGGCAAATTTCTGGCCTACGGACTTGAAGTCAGCATCGTTGGCGGTATCGGCGATATTCTGTATCGCTTCGGCCGACTGCTCTGAACTGGAAATGATTGCATCGTTGGCGGCAACCATGTTGCCGCTCATTGCCTTGGCAGCGCGCTCCATTTCTGCTGCGGCGCGCATCAGGCTGCTCTGGAACTCCTCGACAGACGCCGTGGATTCTCCCATGCCAGATTGTGCGGCGCGCGAAGCCGTATCCATGTTGCTGACGAACCGGGATATATCCGCATTGACCGTGATCGAGAGATTGCCGAGCGCCATGTCTGTCCAATTAAAAAGCCGCCGGACTTGCGTCGGGCGGCTTGAGTGAAACGGGTTCTATTCTTTCAGGGGTTCTGCTTGTTGCCGGGCTCCTGGACCGTCGCCTTGTCGATCTGGCTATTGAAACGTTGACCGGCATCGGCGATTTTGCCAAAACCGACATTTCTGAGTGTCTCGTCGGCGGCAGGCATGACGACGTTGCGTACCGG
Organism: Undibacterium sp. Rencai35W; assembly: GCF_049340185.1. Lineage (NCBI taxonomy): Bacteria > Pseudomonadati > Pseudomonadota > Betaproteobacteria > Burkholderiales > Oxalobacteraceae > Undibacterium > Undibacterium sp. Rencai35W. The sequence goes on along the minus strand of NZ_JBMPPC010000002.1, from coordinate 156,188 downwards.
ACGGAGAAGCCGCCAGAGCAGCACAAATGCGCCCCAGCCCAGCCAGACAAGGAATGCCAGCAGAGCCAGCTTCACAGAAAATGCGCCACCGCCATTGCCAAAAATCGCGGCAATGCCTGCGGCAATTGCCAGCGCAATCAAAAAACCCTTAGTTCGTTTGCTCAAATGCCTTCTCCCTTTCCTGTTTTGCTTGTAGTGCCTGGAAAAACAATAACATCTTCCATTGGTGTGCTGTCAAGCCCTGAACGCGTGGATGGTCAGGTTCGCTGACATGGTCTTCCTGCGGCGGCGCGTGGTAAAGGAGGAAATCGCTTAGTTTGTACGGTTCCGGATGTTGCCTGCTGTCACGGTTCACATTCGCCAGGACCGACGCAAGATGCGCCTGCATCGCATCCTGCACGGAAACACCCCATGGCTCAATGGCATAAAATTCCTGCAATTCGAGGTAATCGGCGTAAGGCATGGCATCGATTTCGCCCGGCAACTTGCCAAGAGTGATCGCCAGTCTGCATCGGAAGCGGCGATCCGGGCTGTCTCTTAGTTTTTTGTGTCGGTGACCTTCTTGAACCCGTTCACTTCCAGCGTCTTGCCAACCAGCACATCCATGACAGCGTTGCTGGCAGATTTTAGTGCCGATAGATCGTCGTCCGTGAAGACCCGTTGCCGGTCGCTGTCCACCACCGAAAGCATGACCATGGAGAGACCAAACTGATCTGTCCTGTCATCCTGTTTGAGCGCCGAGCGCAGACCTTCCACTTCGGTGACGCTTAATTGCATGATGCCCACTTCACCGAAGCCGTCGATGTCCAGCGTGGTGATTTTTGGTTGCAGCGCAGCCAGCAATGCGGCTTTATCAAATCTGTTTGTCATGTTTCCTCAGCTTGTCTATCAAATTCATACGGTGGTGGTTACGCCTGTGATCTTCAGGCTGATGGCGAGATCCAGCTTGCCATCCACCTTTGCGGTCGGTCCGTCGTACTTGGTGACGTAGGCGTTGAAGCTGATCGTGATCGGTGTCGCCGAGCCACCGAGTATCAGCTGGTAGGGAGATGTCCGTCCCGCCAGTACGTCGGCGTACAGCGCCTTCTGCACCGCCCCGCCCGTGTAGTTGCAGGTCAGCGTAATCGTGCCGGGGTCGAGCAGGCCCGGTACCGATTCCTTGCCGTCGGACAGCAGGTGTGTGACATCCACCACGGCGACACTGACGCCGCCGAGCTGTATATCGGTGCATTCCTCAATGTCGGCGAAGACGACCGGGCCGGCCCCCGTACCGTGTTGCAGCCGGGTGCCCTGACTGCGGATGGCATTGGTCATAAATGGCTCCTAAAATGAAAAGGCCGCCCGCAGGCGGCCATCGGTAGAAAATGGAATGTTCAGTCGTAAAACCAGAGCGAAAAATCGGTGCGCTCGCGGAACAGCTTGGTGTCGACTTCGTATGCGGCGCCTTCCGCGATGTGAACCGCGCCAAGATCAGGATTTGACAGCATCGCTTTCCTGACCTCGTCGCGCAGCACGATGGCGATGGCCCGTGTTTCTGCATACACGTCGATCTGGAAATGCGGATTGGCGAGGCCACTATCTCCTTGCAGGGAATGGACACGCATGCCGGTAATCTTCTGAAAAATGACATACGGCGGCGCATCGGTTTCCTCCACGCGATCCGCACTGATCACGACGCCGACGAGCGCCGGCCAGGCGCTCAGCGTCTGGAAGATTGCCGCTTCGACGCTCACTGGGCATCCCCGATAATGGATGCGATACGCTCGACCATCATTTCCTGCGCCCGGGGTGCTGCCGCCTGGACGCCAGGACGGAAGAAAGGCCGCGCCGGTTGCTTTGACGTGCCGAATTCCTCAAATATCGCGTAGTGCTCCTGCTGGCCTTGCGCGCTGTCGTCGATCTGCACGATCGCCGAGGCAGTGTCGATGCCATGGGTCTCGATGGTGTCGATCGCACTGGCAAGGTTGCCGGTCCGCACTGGCGCCCGCGCCCGGATTTCTGCTTCGATGATTGCTGCGCCGTCCACGACAATGTCCGGTAACGCAGCACGCAATGCGTTATGCAGGGCGTCGACGCTCGCGGCAAAATCGTCCAGCCCGGTAACCTGCGCAGCGTCAGCCACGATTGGCTCCAATCGCAACCGCCAGATCCACATACTCGCGGCCCTGCGTGTCGGGCAGTACCGCGGCGATGTTGTAGGTTGCGCCGCGATACACCACGCGCATGGCCGCAGTAACATCCTCGCGGTACCGGATGCGGATGCTGGCAATCGCCTTGCTCACCTCAACCTGTCCGGCCATGTACTCCTTGCCGGAGAGCATGCGGATATTCGCCCACACCAGCGCAAAGTCGACCCAAACGGGAGCGGACTGGCCGAGGCCATCCTTGTCGCCGGATTTGCGTTGTATGGTCACCAGCCGATTGAGACTTCCGGACTGCAGGGTCATACATAGGTCCGCACGCGATATTCCGCGATCAGGCCGTCGAGGAACGGGTTTGTAACCAGCGCATGCTTGCTTGATACCTCGCTTGCCGCGTCGCGGTTGGCGAACCAGTTGCCGATCTGCAGCTTCATCCAGCGCTTGATACTGTCCGGAACATCGGACGGCTTGCCAAACCCCGAGAGGTATTCAACGGTGACCGCATCGGGGCGCGTGGTGACGTCAGGAAATTTATCGATTCCAGCTCCCGGAGAGATGATTGCGAGTCCGCACGATTCCGCCAACGTGTAAGCGGTGAGCGTCTGCAGGAAGTTGGCAGTGTCGAAATACTGGATCGACGCGATCGACTTTACACGGCCGCGATTCAGATACCAACGCGAAGTCGGGAATCCCGACAGGGTTTCACGATAGCTGGTGTCGGTCAGGCCGCAGCGCAATTCCGATTCGGCCATCGACTGCACGTCGTTGATCAGTGCCGTCAGGTCCGCATCGTATTCATGCTCGTCGGCGGTCAGGCGAACCTGCAGCCTGGCGTCGTCGAGCGTGAGCGCCGGAACCGGGATGTCAGTCCGGTTGAGCATTGGCTGCCTTTGGTTGCGCTTTCCGGATCACCTTGCCGGACTGCTCTTCGTCCGCTCCCGATGCGATATTGGCAGTCGCAGACACCTCATCGGCGACACCCGCCGTGATCAGCTTGTCTGCAATGTCGATGCTGAAATGTGCGGTCTCACCGGGGTTATAGCAGCGGTAGTGTCTCTTGAATTTGATGGATTTCATGGGCCAGTCTTCTGAATGAGCGAATGCGCGGGCCTGGGAAGTCCGCGCATGGAAGGGTGATTAGCGGTACCAGGTCACGCCATCCAGGACGGCAATTGCCTCGGCATGTCGTGGCCCGAAGTCGTTCTCGGTGATGATGCGGATCAGCGTCAGGTCGCGCTGGAACGCGGACACCGGATTGCCGGTTGCCGGATCCGTATAGGTGGCGTCCATCGAGATCGCAACGGACAGATTCATCGATTCGCCGATCACCATTTCGGCGAAATCGACGAAGTACAGTTCACTGCCGTTGCCGGTGGCCCCGGACGAGGACAGATTGGTCGGGATCTCAGTCGTGATGCCGATCGGGAAGCCACGGAACATGCCATCGGCAATTTCAGGAAACACCTTGTTGCCGGTCGTGGTCAACAAATCACCGAGGAACTGCATGCTATCCGGATGCATCAGCCAACCCGGCTTGCGCAGGCGGATATTGGCGCGGCGCAGCGCCAGCACGCAGCGTCCGGCATCAAGCATGATGGCTTGCACCAGTTCCTGTCCGGTAAGTGCTGCAGTCGGCGTTGCCTTGAGCACGTTCTGCGCGAGGCACCAGTTGCGCAAGCCCTTCGGCGTGCTGTTGGTGCCGTCGCCGCGAATGAAGGCCACGTCTTCGGCGTTGGCCATGGAAAATGCGGTGTCCTCGACAATCAGCGCATCGACACGGGTATCGATGCCGGCAAAGCGGATCAGGTCATTGCCAATTGGCACCAGGCAGGCCAGTTTCTTGGCGACCAGTTGCACATCGTCGAAGCTCTGTTGCGACACTGGGGCATCGGCGTCGCGTCCGATGTAACCGGCCACCGCGCCGCCAGCAAGACGAGGCATGGTCAGGTTGCCATTGTTGAGCGGCAGCGACAGCGGCCCCATGCCGCGCACGACGGCGTTCGGGACGAGACGCTCGATCACAGTTTGCGCCAGCACTGACGGGATCAGCACCGCGCCGCCCGAGGCGTTCACGGAGGAAAGTGCCATGGCGACGCCATCGCCGACACCGTTGGTCATCATTGTCTTGCGCGCAAACTCTGCGCCCGCGACCAGATTGCCGGGAGAATGCTTGAGAGCAGCGACGATCCCGGAGAACACGCTCATGTTGTGGGCGGTTTGTGCTACGTGATCCTTTGGTCGCGCAAAATACTGACCGCTTCCAGCTAAACCAACCTGATTTGCCAGGCCGGAGGCCAGTGCTGTGGCTTCGGCCTGCGCCTGCTTGCCGGTTTCGACGCTGTCGACCGGGACGGCCGACGCCATGGCGATGCGTTCTGCACGATCGAGGGTATCGATCTGCGCGGAAAGCGCCGTGAACCGTGCTTCCAGTTCGGAAAATTCAGTGGTTTCTGCCTCGGACAATAGCGTGGTTTGCGCCTGCACGGCAAGCTCCTGCACTCGGGTGTTCAATTGGGTGCGTTCGCGTTTCAGTTTCTGGATACTCATCGGGACTCCGTTGGAAATAAAAAACCCGCCGGGGCTTGCGCCAGAGCGGGTTGGGAATGCCTGACACGCGAACGCGGTCATGGCGAAATCGGGTAAATGGAAACCGTCAAACCGGAAGACTTGATGGCGCTCCGGTGTTCAGGTCAGCGGGCTACATGTGAACCTGCAGATTCATTGCGCTTGCTCTTAGGTGCAGTGCCTGACGCTGCATCTGCATGCGGAAGGACTGCTGCGTTTGCACCGCCCGCGTGTCTGCGATACCGGACGCGATGCGATCAATCGCTTCCTGTGGCGTTTCCAGACGGTCGGCGAGACCAGCGTCAACGGCTTCCTGCCCGAAATAAAGTGCTGCCTGCGTATCGATAACCTGCTGCTGGGGCATGGCACGAAACTGCGCGACCGCGCCGGTGAATTGCTGGTAGCTTCTGTTCACCATCTGGGTCAACTGCTGGAGCGAGCCCTCGGTGAGCGGTTCGTTGGGTGTGAGGTTGTTCTTCATGTCGCCGCAATACACTGCAGTGATCTTGATGCCCATCGCCTCGTTCATCTTCGAGACATCCATGTGCTGCGCGATCACGCCAATCGAACCGACCCCGCTGGACTGGCTGACGCTGATGTCGTTGCAGGCGGCAGCGAGCAGGTAGGCGCCGCTCATTGCGCTGAAATGAACGATCGCGGTGGTCGGTTTGATCTGGCCAGCGGCGCGGATCTGGTCAGCCAGCTCAAATGCGCCGGTTGCAGCGCCGCCGGGACTGTCGATGTCGAACACGATGTGGGCAACATCGGGATCGGACAGCGCCGCATTGACCTGTGCTGCTACCGATTCATAGGCGGTCATCTGCTGGCACAGTTTCAGGTTGCCGGTGCGCGGCACCAGCGGACCGGCAATTGATATCATTGCGATGCCGGAAGCGGTGTCGTCGTCTTCCCCATCGTCTTCATCATCGGGGCCGGCGCCTTGCATGGCAGTCTGCGGTAGCGTCGCAGCCGACGCGTCGGAAAACAGGTGCGACCGGGCGAGTTCGACGGCCAGCGCCATCAGTTCGGGCGTCATCATGTGCGCCCGGTTAAAAATCTGGGAGATAAGATGCGGATACATAGGGGAGTAAGTGGACGAATAAGTGGACAAATAAGCACGATTCATGAGAGCAGGGCCTCGATTGCGGCAATCTGTTTGTCGGTGGCGCGCGCAGGTTGACCGGCCGGCGGAATACCCGGTTGCGGCGTCCGTGCGTCGGTCATGTTCAGCGGCTGCAGGTAAATATCGCCGCCGGCAACCGGCGGCAGGTTCTCCATGCGGCGGATGTCGTTGATCGACATCCAGCCCCACTGGCGTGCCTGGGCGTAGGCCGCGTAACGCGACGTGATGTCGCCGCGCAGCAGGCCGGCGACGCTGAACTGGATAATCATTCCTCCCAGTCGTTCTTCATCAGAGAGGAAATCCCGCTCCATTGCCTCCTCATGGCGCTTCAGCCACGGCATCAGCGTGTAGATCACGAACTCCAGCGATTGCTGTTCGATATTCGAGTGGGTTGCACGGTCGAGGTCGCCCAGCATGTGCGCCGGGATGCCGTAAATGCGGGCGATGTCGCGCACGCCGTACTGGCGCGCTGCGATCAGCTGGGCATCCTCATTGCTCATCGACAGCGGCTTGAAGTCCATGCCTTCCTGCAGCAGTGCCACCCGGCCGGCGTTGTCCGTGCCGGCATATTTCGCGGCCCATTCGGTCGTGATCCGCTCGATGCCGGCGGGATCCTTGATCGCCGGCGCGGTGGCCGGACGCGTGATCACGCCCGACAGATGCGTGCCGTTGCCGAACATCTTGCCGGTATGGCGCTCGGTGCTTAGCGCCACGCCGATGGCGTCGCGATGAAGCGATACCGGCGAGATACCGGTATAGGCGTTGTCCGAGATCCAGCGCACATGGTGGATGTCGCGCAAGGGGAAAATTCCCTCGATGCCGTCCGGCATGCGCAGGATCCGGTAGTAAGGCATGCGGTCGACCGGACTCACCATCACCTGTACGCGGTCGGCGTTGAGCGGATAGAGACTGTTGACCCGACCACCGCGATCATAGAATTTCAGCGCGAATGCGTTGCCGCGCAGTCCCAGCGACAGCTGCTTGAATTCGTTGAACTGGAACGGTGTCTGGAACGCGTTCGGTGCTACGCGCAATAACGCATAGGCAGGATGATCCCTGACCAGCGTGCGGCCATCGTCCGGCGTGGTCTGGTAAAAATTCACCGGCAGTTGCGCCACCGCTTCAGCCAGGATGGTCACGGCTCGCTGAACGGCAGTGAGTGCGAGCGCGGTCTGGGGCGTTACCACGGCGCCGGAATCGGCACGAATGCCCCAGCCGCCACCAAGGGCTGAGCCCAGCCAGCCACCACTGCCTTGCTGGGTCACATTACCGTTGCCGGCAAATACAATGTCGGAAAAGAACATCAGTGGTCCTGCGCATCTCTGGTGTTGCGAGCGGCGACTGCCCGTGCGGCCATGAACGACCACATGAGCAGTCCTGCACCGGCAACGATCAATGCCGCCGGCCAGTAAATGAAGCCAATACCGGCGACGAATAACGCGAAGCCAACCAAGCCGACCAGAAACGCAATGAGATCAAGATGCGCATTGGCCCATGCGGCCAGTTTTTGGTTAGATCTCATTTGACTGTTGCCGTGATCGATGCCGGTACCTGGGTAGTCCGCCTGCCGGGCAATTTATGAAGCCAGCGCAGCACGATGTACCTGAACTTGCTCATGATTTCACTCCAGTTGCCGGGCAGGCGAAACACGATTACGCCAGCGTGACGGTGATCGACTGTGGCGCGTCGTAGGTCGCGACGGTCGGATGCGGCACCGTGAAAGGCTGGGTAATGGCGGTGCCGATGGCATTGCCGCTGGTATCCAGACGGACGGCAGTGGCCAGATAATCGCCGGTGGGAACGTTAGCAAACGTCGCCTGCGTTTCGGTACCTACATGAGCGGCGATGGGATTCCCGCTGGCGTCGTTGACCGGCTTTCCGGCGACGTCGGTGATCGCGAGACTGAGTTGTCCGGCGGTGATGCCGGTCGGCAGGGCGAGCGGACTGGTGGTGATATTCAGAATGACATTCATGCTTGATCCTTGTTGGAAGTGCAGTTAAAAAAGCCCGCACCAGACAAACGCCTGGACGGGCCGAAAAAGGTGATTCAGATTTGCGCGTTAAATGCCGACGCCCTGGTCATAGATCGATTCCATGATCGCGCCCGGCAGGCTGGCGCGGGCCAGCGCCATGATCAGCGCAACAATGCCGTCGATCTTGTTCTCGGGGCGTTCCTTGCGCGGATAGATGTTGTCCTTGGCATCCAGATGGGCGACCACGTTGGACACCATCCAGGTCAGGACCGGATCGCCATCGTGGATCAGCTTCCTTTGCAGCGCCAGCGCTTCGAGCGTCTTCATCGGCTCCGAAAAGTTGAGCACGGTGGGACGTACCTCGATCATCGGCAGGCCCTCGGCGATCATGCGGGTCGACAGTTGCGTCGCCTGAAACGGATCGAACGCCACTGCCTGGATCGCGAAGCGCGACACCGCATCAATCAGATCTGCTTCGATCCAGCTGAAGTCGATCACATTGCCGGGAGTAACGGTCAGGCGTCCGGTGCGCATCCAGCCGGGGTACTGGCTGTTGCCAGTCGCCATGACAGTATCTTCCGGCAGGTAATAGCGTCCGAAGACGGCGAAGCCGCCCGCGATATCCGGGTGCGCGAATACCAGCACCAGTGCCGCGATATCGGTCTTGCTCGCCAGATCCAGTCCGATCCAGCAAGGCTGTCCAGCAAAGTTGTCGAGATTCAGTGCCGGGTCGGCGCAGCGATCCCAGGCGCGCATGTCCATCCACGCGGTATCGGCATTGACCCATTCGTTCAGGTGCTTGGTCTTGAAATTGTTGACCGCGCTGGGCAATTGCATTGCCTTGGCCTGCAGCGGCAACAGGATTTCCGCTCGTACCGAGATACCCCAGTTCGGGTTGGCTTTTACCAATGCTGCTTCGCTGGCCCAGTCGTCGCCGTCATCCAGTCCGAATATGATGCCGAACTGACTGTCGTCTTCGAACACGCGGTCCAGCAGTTTCGTTACGAAAGTGCGCACCTCGTAGCAGATGCCGGCGCGATTGCTGCCAGCGGTAGTGATCACCCACAGTAGCGAGTTGTCGCGCTTGCCGGTTCCGGTTTCAACCACGTCGTAGACGGTGCGCGTCTTGTGCGCGTGCAGTTCGTCGACGCAGCCGAAGTGGATGTTCAATCCATCCAGGGTCGAGCCTTCCGCCGACAGCGCCTCGAACTTGGAACCTGTCGCCAGAACGTGCATGTTGTGTGCGCCAACGGCAACGCCAAAGCGTGAGCGGAAACCGCTGGACTTGCGCGCCATCGTCTGCGCATCGCCAAACACGATACGGGCCTGGTCGCGGGTGGTCGCCAGCGAATACACCTCTGCGCCACCTTCTCCATCTGCAGCCAGCATGTACAGCGCAACTGCCGACGACAGCGTCGATTTGGCATTGCCGCGTGGCACCTCGATATAGGCGCGACGGAAGCGTCGTGTCCCGTCTGCCTTGACCCAGCCGTACACTGTAGACAGGATGAAGACCTGCCATGGCTCCAGTTTGATCGACATCCCGGCCAGCGGCCCCTTTACGTGCGGCAGCCGCTCAATGAAGGCGCACAGGTTGTCCGCCGGAGCGAATGTCTTGCCCGTGCGGTCTGTCAGTTTCGGATTGAAGCGGTATGGACTGCCTTTACCCTTGAAGCGCGCCAGATCGTCCAGTTGCCTTTGGCACGCGAGCTGCACCCAGCGGCAGGCCGGAATGTCTCTCGCCACCACGGCTTCGGCGTATTGCCGCGCCACGGTGGCATATTTAGCTCTCGTCATTGATCTGCGTTCATCCAGCGATATCGGCCCAAGGATCCAGATCGCCAGCAGCTTCCAGCGGCAGCGTCACCCGGGAGCGCGATGCCGGCGTAAAACCCATCTCGGCGGCAGCTTTCATCATGATCTGCGCCTGCTTGTTGGCGATCGCAAGGTAAGGCGATTGCATCGGGACGCCGGTGTTCGGCGCCTTGACCAGCAAGCCTGTCTTGGTCAAGCCGGTCTGTGCCTTGTTGTACAGATCCGCCGCGCAGGACCATATCTCCAGAATCGAACCATCCAGCGTGCGCAGCAGTCCAGGCGGCGCCGCGCGAACAGCGGCGCGCCACGCATCCTTGGCACCGTCTGAGAGATAGGCGGGCGGCTCGATCAGGACGCCCTCCGGTTTTGGTTCACGCGGGTTGAGTTTGCGTTTGCCGGGATTACCTGCAATGAGCTTGAGCGCGGTCGGCTTGGGTGTTCGGCCTCGCGGCATCGTCGTATCCAGTAATGGGGAACCCCCCCTATGCGAATTTCGCGGGTACAAAAATTTGACTTGGCGCACGCATCGGCGAGCCAGCCTTCCAGAAAATTGACACCCCCACGGGGGCTACGCGCCTGTGCCAGCTTTATGGTGCGCGACGTCTTGCCCGCAGCGCCGTCTCGCTGGCGGTCTTGCGGTTGTGGCAGGGCACGCAAAGCGCCTGCAGGTTCGCTTCGTCCAGCCGTGCGCCGCCATCCTTGATCGGCAGTACATGGTCGGCGACCACCGCCGCCACGATCACGCCACGCGCCTCGCAACGGCAGCACACCGGGTGCAGCCGCAGGAAGGCGGCACGCAGGGTACGCCATGCCACCGACTGGTAGAAGGTACGTTCGGCATCGAAACCACGCCGAGCGCGACCATAGTCGCGATGCAATGCGACCTGGTGCCTGGCGCAGTAACCCGGCGTGACCAGCACCGCCGGGCAGCCCGGATGTCGGCACGGCGTTGGAGCAGAGCGGGGCACGGGTCAATCTTTCTGCGGCTTTTTAGCAACTACGCGCAAGGGTTCGCAATCATTCGCAAGAACCATCGAATACCTACTTGGCTTTTGATCGGAATGAAGCGTTCATGTCGTTGTCGCGATTGACGACGCAACCAGACCAAGGAGAAACAGCATGACCAGAGACACCAGCGAAATCGCCGGACACGCCAAGGATTACCTGCGTGGATTCGGATCAACCGGCAACAACGCATTGCAGCAACTTGCCGCATTCAAGGATTGGCAGCGCATCGCACAGCAAGAACTAGAACGCCGCGCCTGCCGCGTGATCGGGTGTTTTGACGACGACATCCTGCAAGCGATCGCCTCCGGCCAGATCGACCTCCCGGCGCTGGCCAACGAAGTAGCGGCAACCAAGTAAAGCATCACACCCCGCCAACCGGCGGGGATTATCCAACCTCAAGGAAACCGAACCATGACTACCACGATCAAACTCACCGACACCCAACGCACCGTCTTGTTACAAGCAGCAGAACGTCCAGACGGCAACATTGAACCGCTGCCACCGCAACTGAAAGGTGGTGCGCGCCAGAAGGTGATCGACGGCTTGTTGAGCCGCGACCTCGCCAAGAAAAAGCGCAAGGATATTGTGATCACCGACGCAGGCTACGCAGCGGTCGGCTGCAGTCGTCCGCAAGTAGCAACGCCGGCCGATCCCGATCTGGACATCGCCGTCAAAACCGCCGAGGCGACGTGGCAAGGCGATGGCCAGCCGCGCGAAAAAAGCAAACAGGCGCAAGTGATCGCCATGTTGAAACGTCCGGAGGGCGCGACCATCGCGCAGATCGTTGAGGTGACCGGCTGGCAGACGCACACGGTGCGCGGCACCTTTGCAGGCGCCTTCAAGAAAAAACTCAAGCTCGACATCACCTCCACCAAGGAGCCCGGCGCTGATCGCGTCTACATGATCAGCGCAGGAGCGTGAGCATGGCGGACGACTTGTTTGCGGGAATAGCGCTCAACCGCTTCGAGACCGTTCGCTTCTGCGAGGGACCGGATGGGCGATTCCGGTTGATGTGGCAAATCAATATCCCGACCGCGCTGTTTGCCGGGCATTGGTTCGACTACGGCCTGACCGTGCTGCGCATGGCTGACGACGAACAGCAGGGTTATACCTTCATCGCGCCGCGCCAGCTGATCAAAGTGCAGTTTTACGATTCGGCGCTCGAGGCCATGCATGCGGCCATTGAGGCGTTACCTAAATAGCGACAAACATGTGCGATATCACGTAATCATCGCTTGATGATTTTTGTGAATGAAGCGTTCATGTAAGCGTCATCAACAACAACGGAATGAACTCCATGCAAACAAATACGGATTTTTACCTTAACCAGCTCAAGCGCCTCGTCGGCGGACGAATCACGGCCCTCGCGCGGACAGGCCCTCCGCAGGACGCTTTCGATGAAGAATTTTTCGGGATTGTCATCACACTACAGAACGGCAAGGAATTGACCCTGACGTTCCTCGCTGACGACGAGGGCAACGGCCCCGGTAGCTTCGAAATTCTTGGAAAGGAGTAAGCGCATGACCATCATGACAATCACGATCGAACGCACACCGCGCACGCTGACTGTCGGCGGCAACGCCATCCAGGTCGAGGAACTCGATTTGCGCGTGCCATTTGCCCGCAAGCCTGCCGATCTCAGTGAGGTTGGCGGATCGGGAAGCTACCGGGTCTTCGTTACCGAAACGCGGGAGATGAGCGCGATTGAATTCGACGCTTTTGCCGCGCAATTATTGTTGTCGCGCGAGTGGCTGAGCGGCAAGGGCGGTTATGCCGAGGACGGCAGGTTGTGTGTCGAAATCAGCGCACCGGGCCGACCCATCCTGCTCGTGGATCCATCAGGCAGCGATTATGGCCGCTATGTGGCGCGAATCGGCTGACGGGATCGAATGACTTTTTTCACAGGGGCGCGAGCCCCTGAATTATTTTGAGGACATCACATGAAACGCACGAGGAACAATGCTGGCCTGCAGGTATTTCCAACCGGAAGCCCAATGGCACTTTCGCTACTCACTCGCAATAACCTGACTCCGGCTGATATCAATGACGCGATTGCGCGATACATAGCCGCAGAGCGACAACCCATCGGAACCCTGATCGGCGTCACTGGAGACGGACTGTTTGCTTCGGAAACTAGAAACTGGAGTTCCGCTTTGCCGGGAGCATTTGCCAAGCCGCTGATTTTCATCCCATGGGCGCAAATATTGGAATTGCTCGAACGGATACCGGTTGGCGCGACGGGAAAATTGTTCAACAGCCGCGGTACCCGGCATTGATTTCGGGAGACCTCCATGCTCAAACTGATTACGATTTTGCAAAGTCTCAAACAACAACCGCGTCAACTCACGGACGAGGAGAATTTATATCTCGAACAGATTGGCAGCGAGCTTCGCCGTGCGGAGAACGACACGGCGCGCTGGCGTATCCTCGAACGCGAGGGACTGGCCCAGTTCGACGGATTTGGCTTCGATGATGATCTTGTCGCCAAGCTCGTCGATTTCCGTCAACGTGCTATGCATTGACCGGAGAAGCTAACGCATCGAATTCCAGCCCGTCGGACTGGCGGGTTGCTTTCTTCCCGCTCCAGTCCTGCCACCGCTTCACGATCACATCCACGTATTTCGGATCGAGTTCCATGAGTCGTGCATGACGCCCGGTTTTTTCGGCGGCGATCAAGGTGCTGCCTGAACCGCCGAAGCAGTCCAGCACAGTGTCGCCCGGGCGGCTTGAGTTGCGGATGGCACGCTCGACCAGTTCGACCGGCTTCATTGTCGGGTGCAAGTCGTTCTTTTGCGGTTTCTTGACGTTCCAGACGTCGCTCTGGTTACGGTCGCCGCACCAATGGTGCTTCGCGCCATCGCGCCAGCCATACAAAATTGGTTCGTATTGCCTCTGGTAGTCGGAGCGGCCGAGCGTGAACGTGTTCTTGGCCCAGATAATGAAGGTGGACCATTTGCCGCCTGCAGCGCGGAAGGCCATTTGCAGCGCATCGAGTTCGGAAGAACTCATTGCGATGTAAATGGCGCCGTCGCAGCGTGCCATGGCAGGAGCCAGCGCCGCCAGCAGGAAGCCGCCAAATGCGTCGCCCAGATTGTCGTTCATGATGGCGCGGCTTTTGCCGCGCAACTTGTCCTTGGCACTGTTGGCGTAGTCGACGTTGTAGGGCGGGTCTTGCCAGATCATGTCGACATGCGATTCGCCCAACAACGCATCGTAGCTCTCGGGCATCGTCGCGTCACCGCAAAGCAACCGATGATTACCGAGAATCCAGACATCGCCGGAAACAGACACTGGAGTTGCGGCAACGCCCGGCACGTCGTTTTCGTCGGTCAGTCCCGCGTTTTCAGGTTCGCCGCCGTTGATCAGTGCGTCCCATTCATCGGACGAAAAACCAGTCAATCCCAGGTCGAATCCGCCGTCCTGCAATTCGGCCAGTTCAAGGCCAAGCAGTTCGTTATCCCAGGTGGCGTTCTCGCCGATCTTGTTGTCTGCCAGGATCAGGGCCTTGCGCTGGATTTCGGTCAGATGCGTCATCGGTACCACCGGCACTTCGCTCATGCCAAGCTTGCGTGCGGCGAGGAGACGACCGTGGCCGGCAATGACATTGTCTTCGCCATCGACCAGTATCGGCGCGCCCCAGCCGAATTCGACGATGCTGGCGGCAATTTGTGCCACCTGTGCGTCGGAGTGCTGCTTGGCATTTTTGGCATACGGGATCAGAGCATCGACCGGCCGCAACACAATCTGGATCTCAGCAATGGACGAACGCAATTCAGGCATGGGATCCGGGAAATGAAAAACCCGCGAGAAGCAATGCTCGTCGCGGGCTCTTGAATGTGATTTGGTCTGCAGTTCAGCTCAGATGCAGCTTTCGCAACCATAGCCGAAATCATAGACTAATTTTCCTGAAACGCGTCACGCCAGGATGACCCCACTTTCCGCAATTTCCCTCATGCGCCAGCAATGTCCCGCAGATTTCATCCACTTCCCGCAATCTCTCGTGGCTGATTGATTCGCTTGCAGAGCGCCGACAGGGCAGATTGCCAGCGGCGCTGCGCGGTGCTGACCGAGCAGGCGTTGCGCTTGGCAATGTCGGACCAGGAATAGCGCTGGGCGCGCATCCATACCAGATGACGCTGCTCCTGTTCGAGCCACTGCATCCAGCTCATCGTCTCGAGCATGCGGTCGACAGCTTTCGGATCCGGTGGAAATCGTCGGGGCGGGGGATCGTCGCCTGCCATGCGCTCGTATTCGGTGCGTACAAACAAAGGCCAGACGTTGTAGTAGCCCTGCACCCGGACGGGTGGCAAGCGTCGGGCAATCTGGTCCGCGTCGATAAGTCGTTCAGCCACTGCTTCGATGGTCCAGTCAGTCATGCTGCCCTCCGTTGCTGGTTGAGCCGTAGAGACGTTGGTCCAGGCGGCGCACGAATTCGCGCTCGACGAAATCGAGCCGCTCGTCGGTTTCCGACACCACCAGAATGCGCTGATCGCGCCAGCCGCTTTGCTTGACCGCGTCCAGATCGGTGGATTGTGCCAGCAGCCGGTCCAGCGGACAGCGGTAGGATTGTTTGTGGATTTTCATATGGCGTCCTCCTGGGTATCGATTGCCCAGTGCAGCAGCGCCAGCGCATCGGCTTCGTTGTCGTCGGCCGGTGCGTGGCCTTTGCTTCGCATGGCGGCGATCATGTCGTCCTTGCCCGCATTGCCCTTGCCGGTCGCGTGCTTCTTGATCGTGCCTACCGGTACGCCCTGGTACGGGATGTTGTGGTGTTCGCACCAGGCGGTGAGATGCGCCATGAAGCCACCATAGGCATGCGCGGCATCGACGCCCGCGTGATTGCGCACCTCTTCGAAGTAGACGACGTTGATGCCATCGACTGATTGCTTGACTTCGGTGAGCGAGCGCTTGAAACGCAGGAAGCGCATGCCGCCACCTTCGAAGCGTTGGGGTTTGAACGATTGCGTGCCGCTGGTGATGCCGTTGTCGCGTGTGCGGATAGCCCAGCCGGTGGCCGTGCCCAGATCGAGCGTGAGAATGACTTGCATCAGACACCCCCGAGCGAGAGAACCGCCCTACGTAGCGTAGGGAAACCCATAGGGTTCCCTACTACGTAGTAGTAGGGTGAACTACTGGATTCTGGAAACCCTGCGCAAACCCGCATGGATTCTGGGGTTGTTGCCAGAATCCGCAGAATCCAGCCCAGAATCCGCTGGATTCTGGAATCTGCGTCAAGTCCCTGATTTATATCGGTTTGACCATCCAGCCAGAATCCAGAATCCGGCACGCGTGGATTCTGGGATTGGGGTAATTCATGCATGTATTTCGTCATCGTTGTACTCCTCGCTTTCGTGATGTTCATCCTGATAGATCCAGATCTGGGGGTTTTCAACTGGCAGTACTGCGCCGCTTTGGCGGCATTTGTAATGGGTAGGCAGCACCGACACCGGTGCCTCGTGAATCTCGCCCGTGTCGGGGTCAGGCGGCCCGGTTGGGCGCAGGAGGGCCATGCCTTCCACGCACAGGTAGCCGAACTTGCTGCGGGTCGGCGCCGTCAGCCCGTAATCGCGCGGATTCTGAAAAAATTTCACGTAGCCCTTGGTAGCCAGCACACCGATGCGCTCGGCAACCGTAGAGCGGCCACCCAGACCCGCCTGGTTCTCGAAGCTCTCCGCGAACTGGACGACCGTGTAGGCGCGCCCTTTCTGCGCCTCGTCGAACAGCATCTGCAGGATCACGTCGTGCTTGCGCCGGCGCTCGGCATCGAGCTTGTCGCCATAGTCCTGCTTCACCAGGCGTTCGACGTTCGGATCCTGCTCGCACCACGCGCCATTGAGTTTGTCGACATGTTTGGTCGGAATGCCCGGGCCATTGCGCAGCTCGAAAATCAGCTGACGCGTGGTCCTGCTTTCGTCCGGGCGAAACAGCAGCATCCCGGTGGTGTAATAACCGCGCAGGCTGCCGGCGCCCGCGAGCGCCTGGAACGGGTCTTCCTCAAACTGCTTCTTCGATAGTTTTTTGGTATGGTGGGCGAGGATGATCCCCGCTTCCGGATTGACAGCATCGCGCAGTCGCTCGACCCGTTGCGAGAGGAAGTACAGCATCGCGGCGTTGTCGTTTTCCCCTCCGCCATCGTCACCGCCGTCAAACACGTTGCGGATCGGATCAATCACGATGATGTCAGGCTTCTCACCGCCGAAAGCGTTCGCAATCGCCGGAATGATCTGCTGCAGGCCATGGTCGTCGAGCACCATGCGCAACTGGGATGTGGCCACCAGATTGCGGCGTGCCTCCAGCATGCGCGATGCCGGCAACTTGATGTCGCGCATCCGCTCGCGCAGATAGTGGTACTGCACTTCCGCCTGCAGGTAGAACACGCGCAGCGGACGTGGCGGCCGCATACCCAGAAACGGAGCGCCTGCCGCCATATGGGCCAGCCACGACAGCAGGAAATCACTCTTGCCGACCTTGGGAGCACCGCCGAACACCAGCATGCCGCCCGGCGTGAGCACGCGCGGATTGATGATGTCGTCAGGAATAGGACTGAGATCGTCCAGCATCGCACCGAGAGAAAACACCGGCAGCGACGCGGGCGCCGCCTTGATCGTCGCGCGTTCGCCTGTTGCGATGAAAGCCTTGCAGTCGAAGCCATCGGCGACGGCATCGGCCGCATCCCATTTTTCCGGCATGGCGTCGGGCGGCAAAAGAATCGAGACCGACAGCGCGCCGGCAGCCACGATGGCCTGGGCCGCAGCTTCGGCATAGTCCCAGCCTGGGCTATCCTTGTCCGGCCAGATCAGCACATGCTTGTTGCGCAGCGGCGACCAGTCGGTCTTGTCGACAGGCGCTTTGGCGCCATTCATTGCGGTCGTCGCACAAATGCCCAGCCCGATCAATGCCTGCGCACACTTTTCACCTTCGGCCAGCACCACGGTCGTAGACTTGACGACCGCCGGCAGGTTATAAAGCGGACGCGGATCGGGCGTGCGCCAGGCGCGGGCACGCACATCCCATGGCCTGAATTCCTTGCCGCTCGGCGGATCGTAGCGGTAGACACAGGCGATCAACTCACCGCTGGCCGTGGTGTAGTTCCACTTCGCCGTGTAGGGGCCGAGTTCATCAATGGCCGGACTGCGGATATCCGTCCGGGCAGAGGCAAGGGGTGTGACCGGACGCATGCCCAGCCACTGACCGATCTCGGTCGCAACAACAGGAAAATCCCTTTCAATCGAATAGCCCCGGATTCTTGCCCACAGGTCGAACAGGTCGCCGCCTTCGCCGGAAGCGAAATCTTTCCACAACCCTGCATGCTCACCGGCCAGTTCCACCACGAGGCTTTTGCCGGGATTGCCATCGGTGTCGCCGACATAGAATTTCCCACCGCGCACCCGGCCCTGCGGCAGCAGATAATGCAGAACCGCATCGATGCCTGCCAACAGCCCGTGTCGCAATGCAGCTGTGTCTTCCCGCTGCATGCGCGGATTGACCTGACCGCCAGCATCGTTGAAATCGAACCAGTCGATGCCATTTCTCATGCCTGTTTGCTCCAGCAGCGCTCCTGCCAGTTACACCAGCGGCACTCGTAATGGGACGAATCGTGCGCAATGCGCGGCAGCAGTTCACCGGCATCGGTTGCCTGCAGGATCTGCACCGCGCGATCGGATCCCCGTTGCGCCAGCGCTGCGTCGAACGGCACCAGCTCGAAATACAGTTCCTGGCTGTCCTTGTTGATTGCGGTGAACAGAGCCGGGTGAGCCGAGATGCCTGGTACCGCCGGTTCCATGTAGGCCTGGTAGATCGCGATCTGGGTCGCATAGACTGGTTTTGACAGCGCGACGCCACGTTTCACGCAATCGCGCCAGTTCTTGTCATTCATCGTCTTGCATTCCCATAGCGCGGGATAAAGCATGCTGAGCGCTGCCGGTCCGGCGGCAAGGATGCCGTCGACATGGCCGCGCACGCGTCCGCGGGCGACGGCGAAACCGAACTGGTCGCCACTTTGCCTGCGGGTGTAGATTTCGAATCCGGCCAGCCGCAGCCAGCGGATCGCCAGGTCCTCCAGCGTGTGGCCGACCTCGAAGATGCGCAGCGTGCGTCCCGGCAGTTCGCGCTCCGGGTCGACCGGCGCCTGCACGAACTCGTATTGCAGCGCGCGTGCGCAGGCGACCCCCAGTCGCGATGCACCGAGATAAGTGCGCGCTGCCTGTTGGTCGCGTTCTGCCTGCAGCGCGGCGTCCAGCACGGCGGCGACGCGCTCGTGAAATTTCGGTTGGGAGTTATAGTCGAGCATCAGAACGGCACTCCCGTACCACGCGCCAGCGATCTGTGTTGCAAGCCATGCTGTTGGGTTTGCTGCGGGGCTTGCTGTGAATTTTTCTGAGAATTTTGCCGAGAAGCCGCCAGCCTTTCTTCCAGGAAGGCGAGATCGCGCTTTGCCATCTGCTCGTGCGCGTCGATCATGTATTCCTGATAGGCGCTGACAATGGTTTCGACCAGTCCCTGCACTTCGCGCTTGCTGTAGTCGGCCAGCGGCCGATCCATGCCGATCGCGCCGACGTAGTCGCCCAGTGGCGCCAGGCAGCTTTGCAGTGCCGCAAGTTCGAGTTCAGACGGATCAATCATGCGACCCTCCGTTTTGATGACGATGCGCGAGAATGCCGCCTGGCAGCGCATGGAGCAGAAGGTGAACCGTCGGCGTAGAGCGGGCGCGACGTCGATCTGAAGATGAATGCGGATGTGCGGCGCCTGCCAGCCGAAACCCTTTGCTTGCCGATAACAGATTGCGCATCTCAAGCCGCCTCCCGTTGTGCTGCATTGGCAGCGAACACCAGATTCTTGATCTGTGGCTTGCTGAAGTGGAAAGCCAGCATCGCCGACGCCTGGTAGCGCGTCAGGCCGTAGTCGTTGCGATGCTGGAGCGGCAGATATTTCATTTGCGCCGGAGTCGGCGGTTCGTTGAGCCAGCGCTTGGTCTTGTGCGCGGAGTCGGCGTTTTCATGGTCGTTCAGCCAGTCGTCGGCTTGCGCCAGGCACACCGAACGCTCGCCGATGCCGAGCAGGCGCGTCGGCAGGGACTTGCCGCCGCCCAGTGAATGCCAGCGCCCACTCAGGTAGAACACGCCGCCCCAGGCCGAGAAGCCCGTGGCCACCAGCGCGCAGTCGTCGCCGAACAGGTCGCACCAGCGGAAATTGGAGCGCGCGAGCAGATCGACCTCGGTCATGATGAAGTCGGTCAACGCCTCGGCCCCGTCGTCGCAACGCTCCCAGACAAAGCCGCATAACGGGCACTCACGGCAGGCGGCCGGAACGTCCGCCTCGCAGCCAGGACATTCCTTGACCGGCGCATCGCCGGATGAAGATTCACGACCGTCGAGATTCGCCTCCTGCTCAAGCTGGCCGTGCATCAGCGTCGCGGTGCCGAAGTCCAGCACGATACAGTCGCTCTTGAACACGCCTGGATATTCGGCCGGATCAACGGTGCGCAGGCCGCGTCCTATCATCTGCATCAGGGTTGATTTGTGTGAGCTCGGACGCAGCAGCACGATGCAGGAAGTTGGGGTGTAGTCGTAGCCCTCTGTCAGGACGGCGACGTTGACGACGATCTGGGCGGCGCCGGATTCGAAAGCGGCGAGGCGCGTTTTGCGCTCGGCTTCCGACAGGTCGCCATGCACCAGCACCGCCGCGATGCCGGAGGTATTGAATGCCTGGCATACGCTGTCGGCGTGCGCGACGGTCGAACAAAAGACAATGGTCTTGCGGCCGGAAGCCTTTTCGCGCCAGTGACGGATCACTGCATCGGTGACCGGCGTCTTGTTCATGATCGCCTCGACCTCGCTCATGTCGAAGTCGGAAGCCGTTCGCTTGACCTGCGACAGCGCGTCGGCGGTACCGACATCGACCACGAAAGTGCGCGGCGGCACCAGATGGCCGGACGCGATCAGTTCGCCGAGGCGTATCTGGTCGGCGACATTGGTAAAAACTTCGCGCAGGCCCTTGCCGTCGCCGCGCATCGGTGTCGCCGTGACGCCGAAGACCTTGGCTTTCGCATTCTTCTGCAGCACGCGCTCGATCACGCGGCGATAGCTGGCCGAGGCCGCGTGATGCGCCTCGTCGATTACCAGCAGGTCGAGCTCCGGCATCGTATCGAGATGGTTGTCGCGCGACAGGGTCTGCACCATCGCGAAGATGGCGCGGCCATCCCACGATTTGGTTCTGGCGTCGAACACCGAGGTGCTGACGCCGGTGTTGATGCGCTCGAATTTGGCACGGTTCTGTGCAACCAGTTCGTCGCGGTGGGCCAGGATGCAGGCTTTGGCGTCGCGGTTGGCCAGCATGCGGCCAGTGGTGGCCGACAGCATGACGGTTTTGCCGGCGCCGGTCGGCGCCACGCCCAGCGTGTTGCCGTGAGCGTCGAGCGCCGCTACCGAGCGCTCGACAAAGATGTGTTGTCGTGGTCTGAGCATCATGGCAGCGGTCTCCTATTGCGCCCAGCTCGGGCGGCCGGGTGCGTTGGCGGGAGCCGGTGGTGGAGTCCGCGATGGTTGAGTCGCTGGCGCCACAGGTGTCGGCGCTGCCGGGGCCGAGCCTGCGGACGAGGCGAGAGCACGGGACGGCAAACCCATCAGTCGCGCATAGTCCTTGTGGTCCGGCTGGATCGCGACCTTGATGACATTCTTGGGCTCGTCGTTCTGATCTTTCTCGACGTCGATCTTCGCCAGAAACTCGATGCCGTCGAGATCGGCGAATCCCTGGATCCGGCGCGCCGCTGCAGCTTGCTGGCCGTTATCCTGTGGCTGCAGATTGCGCGACGAATTCAGCAGCGCGCGCACAAAGGCGCGGCCGATGTTGGCCCAGTCCGGTCCTTTAGGGCTGTACAGACCGATCAGGCTCCAGATCTTGCGCTTGGCGAAATCGCCTTCTGTCACGACGAATTCGGCATTCAGGTAGACCGAGCCGGTCTTGTCGGAGAGGGTTGCGTAACCGCCGGTCCAGCCCTGATCGGGTTGGTCGTAGCCGCCCGGCTTGATGGTCATGCGTACCCGCGCCAGCGTGCCTTTCGGGATCACGTCATACGATTGCTGGTTCTGGGCGTCGTTGAAATCGGCCCATGGATTGGTGTGGTTGTAGTTGTTCATGGATCAGATTCCTTGCAGTGAAGTGGATTCGGTGTCTTGCGGGGTTTGTGTTGATGGCAACGTGTCGAAGCGCAGGCGCTCGGCGGCCGGACGCACCGGACCAGCCATCTTGTGCAGCAGGCGGCCGAGATGCGGTTCCTCGGTGAGGTCGAGCCGGCCCGAGCGATCCTTGGCTGGATAGCCCCACGGATTGAGCGTGTGGCAGACGAAAGCGCGATAGAGACTGCCGTCATCGGCTTTCAAGGCCGTCATCGTGATCACCTGGTCGACGATTCCGGGCAACTCCAGGCCGGTCTTGCTGCCGTCGATCTGCGGCACGAACACCTTGCGGTTGAAGTCGTCTGTCTTTTCGTCGAGGATGCCGACCAGCACCACGTTCTTGTCGCGGGTGTGCTGCAGGTGGGTCAGCGCACCGATCAGTTCCTGCCCCAGCAGGCCATAGGCGCCGCGGCTGTCCGGCTTGCCGGTTTTTTCGGAAAAGGCTTGCGGCTGCCCCTTGCACCACTGGAAGCAAAGGCGCGCCAGCACGGTGATGCTGTCGATGAAATAGGTGTCGTATTTCGCCAGCGAAGCCGGATCGCCGAACTGATCGCACACGAAGCGGTGGTGCGCCGTCGAAAACGGCTGCTCGTCGCGCAGTGCCGGATTTGGACCGCCGAGAAATACCGCAAAATCGCGGAATTCCTGCCAGGTCTGCGGACGGATCGCGTCGCCCGTCCAGTCCTGTACGGCCAGGTCGCCGGCTTCCAGATCGACGAACAGCGTGCGTTCGGCGGAGAGGGTATTGAGCAGGCTGGTCTTGCCGATGCCGGATGGGCCGAAGATCACCAGCTTGCTGCCGCGCTTTTCGGCGAGCCGCTGGTCTGCGGATATGATGGGCAGGCTCATTGCGTGTCTCCACCATCGATCAGCGCCAGGCGGAAGCCGGGTTTGCCGGTTTTCATGGTGCGGGCTGGCGTGAACTGCTCCTGCAGCACTGTTGGCCAGGCGCAGTATTTCGTCTCAGCCACGCGATAGCTGACGTCAACGTACTGGGCAGGGTTGTCGCCTGCAGCGACAATGCGCGAAACGATTTCGGCCAGCTTGGCCTGATCCCATTCGATTTTCTTGGGCAGGTCGGCGGTGACGCGTACCGCTCCATCGGTGAAATGCACGACGCCGGTGTCCTTGCCGGCTGCGAAGCGCAATGTCTGGGCCTGTTCGGCGAATCGCAGTTCGACGGCGGTGTCGATGTGCTCGATGAGACCCTTGGCGGCGGTCAGGATATCGGCCGCTTCGGTCTTCAGGTCAAACAGGGCGTCGGCCGGCAACTGGGCAAGTTTGGTGACGGGCGTGGTGAACGCCCGGTCGAGGGTGAGGCGGCTCATGCTGCACCTCCGGCGTGAGCCGCTTCGGAAGTGCTTTGGCGCAGGGAATGCCGTTCATACGCCTCGACATCTTCGAGCCGGTAGACGACCTTGCCTCCCAGCTTCAGGAAGCACGGACCAATGCCGAGCACGCGCCAGCGTTCCAGGGTTTTTGGCGAAATGCCCCAGCGTTCTGACAGGTCGAGCTGCGCGAGGCGGGTCTTGGGGGCAGAAATTGATTCCGGCGAAACGGAGACCGCTGCTGCGGTGCCTTGCCGGGTAGGTGAGGAAGATATGTGCATCTTGGGTATTCCTAAGTGTGTTTAAGGAAACCCGAATCCTCCGGATATGAATTGAGACGCTCTATACCGAAAACTTAGACGCTCGTGAGACGGGGCGAACCCGCAAAAGGAAACGGGCCGCACTGTGGCGGCCCGTTGGGGAGGTTAAACGCTGATGAGACGCTGGTCAGACCAGCAGCATCCACGCGCCGCGCTTGCCGGCAGTGCCGATGTAGGTATCGACGATGGAATCCCAGTTACGGAATGCCTGGCTGGGGCTTTGCGAACCGGATCCATCCATCAGATCCTTGGTGGCCACCGCAGGATTGCCAGAGCGATAGGCGTCGACAAGACGCTGGATGATCTTGATCTGCTTCTCGCCGACGATGGTCAGGGCGGGCTTGCCGGGAATGAACAGTGTGGCCGTGCGATTGCCGTCGACCGCAAAATCGACGGTCAGTCCGCCGCGTGCCAAGGTCTTGTTCTGAATGTAGACGCTCTTGAGACGGGCAATGTCGACGGTAATTGCGGCGGCATTGGTGGCGAGCATCGATGGGAGCGGCACAACCACATTGATGCCGAGGAACGACGGATGCGTATTGCCGGCGGAAAGAACGATGCCGGTACCGGCGTCATGCCTGGCGCGCAGCTGGGTGTCGTAGCTGCTCACCACGCGTCCATCGTGCAATTGCCGGGCGAGGTAGCCGGGCACTCTCTCGGAATCCAAATCCAGTTCCCCGAGATAGATCAGTCCGTCATCGTGCAACGGCTGCCCGACCGGCTTGAGCGAAGCGCGAAGACCATTGACAACCCGCTCCTCGATCCAGTCGCGCTTGATCTCGAAATATTCCAGCATCAGGCCGGGAATTTCAATCGGTAGCCCGGCCTGCGGACAATCGTATCTGACGTGACCCGGCGTCGATGAGGGCGAGACGGGCACCATCTGCACCTGACCGTCGTCCAGATCGATATCGATGGAATTGTGGCGACCGCGGCGCACCAGGAACCCGCCGTCAAGCAGCGTATCGACAGGGATGCCGCGTGTGTGAAGATACTTGCGGGAAATCTGGCCTTCCCGTTGATCATAAAGGGCAAGTAATGCTGGGAAGATCGTGTTTTCTTCAGCGGCGTCCAGTTGCCGCACCGTCTGCAGGATTCCCCAATGTGCCAGCAGCGCGAATCCGAAATCCCGCTGCCTTGGATCCCGGTTGCTGCGCAGGTTGCAGCGGTTGGGATCGCTGAGCGTGATGTTCAGTGTTTTGGTTTTGCCTTCGCCGTCCATCGAATAGCGCACGGCAATCACCACCTTGCTGATGACGGCGGCGCGCCGGAAGATGTTATCCGGTCCGAACAGTTCGCCAGCGACGGTTTCGATGTCGTCACCCGGCGAAACCTTGAGCGAGGCACGATGCCTGAGATTCTGGGGCCTGGCTTCGGCCTCCACGATCGTCACGAACTCAATGTCAAATCCCGGAATGCTGGGCACGTCGAGCTTGAGCGAATCCAGGAAGCGCGCGAGATTGTACTGCTTGAGGGTAAGCGGCTTGTCCGAGAGATCATGCTTCAGTCCGACTACCGCAAACGCCGACGCAACCACCGGCCTGACGCCAGCGCTTTCCGCGAACACCTCGACCACGCCATCCTGCGGGCAATACATCAGTGTCGCCTCGATCGCCGGGCGGTAGTAGAGCGGCTTTTTGCGTCCGTCTTTCAGTGCGGCGACACTCGACAGCGGTCCGGCATGTCGAACGATGAGGAGGTGCGACTCGTATTCGGTGCCGTCGTCGCGCGTATTGGTTACGCGGATGTGGTCGATCTTGCAGGGCTCGGCAAGATCGAGCTCTTCCTGCAGCTTTTGCTCGAGTGCCGCCTTGGTGGTGGCATTCCACTCGAATTCGATGCCGCCACTGGTATCGACCTCGAAGGCTTCATACATCTTGCCCAGGTTGCGGTAGTGATCCGCGTAGAACAGATTTTCCGCTTCGTCGAACAGCGTTTCCTCATTGAGGTACAACCAGCCGGCCCGGCCATAGCCATCGCGCTGCGTGTTGAACGCGGCAAGTTTGTCGGTATCGAAAATCCGGCCCGACACCTTGCCAATCGCCTCGCTCCCTCGCCCCTCCGACAGCGTGAGGATCCGCAGCGCGTGCTGCTCCAGCGGGATCGCCGTTTCTGGTTTTAATCCGAGTGCCACCTCGAGTGCGGCATGCCGGGTCGCGTCGATCTGCGCATCGTCGGCATCGTCTGCCGGCCATGGCACATCGGCGAAGCAGGCGGCATGTTGTGCTTCGTCGACGTTAAGCACGAGCGTTTTGATGGTTTCGACGGGCGCTGACTCCAGCAGTCGGTGCAGTGATGGGATTCCTTTAAATGTTCTTGCCATGTTGCTCCGTTTGTTGAATGTTGTTATCAGAAAAGCATGCATGGGTAATCCGTGGCCAAAAGCCGCCTTGGATGCCGTCCGTTGAGCTTGGCTGAACTGCGTTTTTCAGGTTTTTTATGAAAACACGAACAAATGAGGGTCTGTGAGTAATATTTCAAGAAAGCAATCGTACAAAAGTAGTAAATATTTCAACGCATGCCTGGTTGCTGGCGGCGTCGGCGTTTTCGTCAAGAGTTGGACTGTCGTGGCGGAGATCCCGCAATTTTTCGATTTCACCCTAATGGCTACGCAATTCCGGGATTACGCGAGGACGGGCAGATTCGGATAATCGTGGATCACACCAGTTTGAAATGATAAAGGGCTAACCAATGAAAGACGTCAACCAGACGCCACCGTCCAGAATGACCGCCGAACAGCGATGCAGCGAAGTCGCCCACTACCTGGCGCGCGGGATTGTCCGCTTACGAAACACTAATCTCGCGAAGTCCGCAAGGCATGGCGCAGAGAGCGATTTTGTACTTGGCTTTTCTGGTGACCAGAGCGTTCATGACAACCCGTCAACCAGAAAACCGGAGTTCAAATGAAAGTGCCACCAACTATTCCTACCATGCCGCCCACGCTGGTCGCGCAGATTTCCAGCTTGTCCGCACTGCCCATGATTGAGATCAAGTCGCTCTGGCGCCGCCTGTTTGCGGCCGAGACGCCCACCCACAACCGGCAGTTCCTGGAGCGGCGCATTGCCTACAAGCTGCAGGAGAACGAGTGCCGCAAAAGCAATGGCGCACTGCTGGAGCGCAACCGCCGGCGAATCGCCGCGCTGGTCGAAACGGGCAAACTCAAGAAGCGCGACCGCGATTACCGGCCTGTGGCTGGCACCGTCCTCACCCGCGAATACCAGAAGATCGAATATCGGGTCACGGTAACCGCCGATGATCAATACGAATTTGAAGGGCGTCTCTACCCGAGCCTGTCCGTGATCGCACGGGAAATCACCGGCACCCGCTGGTCCGGCCCGCTGTTCTTCGGGCTCAAGACGCCGTCCAAGCCGAAGAAGGGAGCGGCAAAATGAGCGAAATACTCAAGCGTCGCCTGCGTTGCGCCGTCTATACGCGAAAGTCCAGCGAGGAAGGGCTGGATCAGGAATACAACTCGATCGACGCTCAGCGCGATGCCGGCCATGCGTATATCGCCAGCCAGCGCGCCGAGGGGTGGATTGCGGTCGCCGACGACTACGACGATCCCGCTTTTTCCGGCGGCAACATGGAGCGGCCTGGGCTGAGGCGTCTGATGATGGATATCGAGGCCGGGAAGGTCGATATCGTGGTTGTCTACAAAATCGACCGCCTGACGCGCAGTCTTGCCGATTTCTCCAAGATGATCGAGGTGTTCGATCGGCAGGGTGTGTCGTTCGTTTCGGTAACCCAGCAATTCAATACCACGACGTCGATGGGGCGGCTGATGCTCAACGTCCTTCTGTCATTTGCACAGTTCGAACGCGAAGTCACCGGCGAGCGCATCCGGGACAAGATTGCCGCCAGCAAGCGCAAGGGAATGTGGATGGGTGGCGTGCCGCCGCTCGGGTACGACGTCGAGAACCGAAGGCTCGTGGCCAACGAGCGCGAAGCCAAAATCATCCGGCATATTTTCAAGCGATTCGTCGAACTGGGGTCGTCGACGTTGCTGGTAAAGGAATTGCGTCTCGATGGAGTGACCTCTAAAGCCTGGGTCACGCAGGAGGGCAAGGTGCGCGAGGGCAAGCCTATCGACAAGAGTTTGATCTACAAACTGCTCGGCAACCGCACCTATCTCGGCGAGCTGCGGCACAAGGAACAGTGGTATCAGGCGGAGCACCCTCCAATCGTCGACCGCAAGACATGGGACGATGTGCAGTCGATTCTGGCCAGCAATAGCCATGTGCGTGCCAATGCGACTCGGGCGACGGTGCCATTCCTGCTCAAGGGCATCGTATTCGGCAATGACGGGCGCGCATTGTCTCCATGGCATACGACAAAGAAAACCGGACGCCGGTACCGTTACTACATTCCGCAGCGGGACGCGAAAGAACATGCGGGAGCATCGGGTTTGCCGCGCCTGCCGGCAGCCGAACTGGAGTCGGCGGTGCTAGATCAGTTGCGTGCGACGCTGCGCTCGCCAAGCCTGCTGGGGGACGTTGTCGCCCGGGCCGTCGAACTGGATGCCACGCTTGACGAGGCGCTGATCACAGTGGCGATGACGCGGCTCGACCAGATCTGGGATCAGCTATTTCCAGCCGAGCAGATTCGCATCGTGCGGCTGCTGGTGGAAAAGGTGGTGGTTTCGCCGGATGACATCGAACTCAGACTGCATGCGAACGGCATCGAGCGCCTGGCGCTGGAATTACACCCGGAAGCAACCGAGCCGGTTGAGGAGGAAATGGTATGAGCGAAACTCGCATCGACCAGACTGGCGCTCCCGAGGTGATCCCGGATAGCTCCGGCCGACTCACGATCTCGGTCCCGATCCGCATCAAGCGCCGTAGTGGCCGTAAGCTCGTCACGCTGCCCAGTGGTGAAACGGCCAAGCCGCGACCATGGGATTGTGCCGCGACGCCGCTGCAACTTGCGCTTGCTCGCGGGCATCGTTGGCTCGCCATGCTGGATTCCGGCGAGGTCAGGTCGCTGAAGGAACTCGCCGCAAAGGAAGGTGTTGATAACAGCTACGTCAGTCGGATGGTCAACCTGACCACGCTGGCGCCGGACATCGTCAATGCCATTCTCGACGATGCTCTGCCGGATCACATCACTTTGTTCGATCTGGCGGTTGACCCGCCGGCGCTGTGGGACGAGCAACGGCTTCGGTTGTAGGATGTTGTCCCGAGTCACGCATTCGCCAAATATTGCGAGCCGTGCTCACTACGCCACCATCGTCAGAGGCATATCTTTAGATCCGTTGCACTTAGTTGTCGGAAAAGAGGAACATCCAAGAAATGGTCCACGCTTACCAGGTCGAGGAACATAGTAGCCTTGCCCGCATGTCGTACAGATCTCCGGCGGATTGAGCAGGCCTTCGAATGTCACCATTCCCCGATATTTTTTCCCAAGTAGCTCGATGGCAAAAGGAGATGCCTGACCTCGCGAAACGAATAGCGTGACTTCTTCCTTGGCGCGAGTGAGCGCTACATAGAAAAGCCGGCGATCTTCTGCGTATGAGAATGGTTCCCGGTCTGGAAGTACCAATGTCAGCAATGGATCGTCTTCAATGTTGCAGGGAAACCCCTGGAACGGCGCCTGAAGGCTATGGACCAGTACAAAATCGGATTCGAGGCCTTTGGAACTGTGAACTGTATCGAGAGCCGCGTCGACAATCTCTCCGTCTTTCTTTTTCTCCTTGCGGATTATTTTGAGACGCCCCGCAAAGGTAAGATTCCATTCCTTTACCTGCTCATCCGTGATCGCCTCGGTCGTCGTGTACTTATAGCGACCCAGTAACATGACGGAGATCACACGATTTTCAATGGAAGCTTTCTCAGCCAATTCTCCCAATTTCGAAGCGATTTTTTTTCGCTGGTCGTCGAGCCCGTTGAATTCCGTCAGCCGAACCACATCTTTTGTTTTGGGTTGGATGGATTTGACCGATTTCTTTATTTGCGTGCCATTTTCGGAAACGAACATCGCCGCGACGTTGCTGATACCTTGATTGCTCCGGAAGGTGAGGCTCAGGTAATTCGTTGCAGAGCGTCCAAATTCGGTTTCGAATTGACGCATGATCGAGAGATCCGACCCGGCAAAGCCATTAATTGATTGCCAGTCATCACCGACACCAAAAAGAACAGAGTCCGGATGCAGGTCGAGGAGCGCGCGAACCAGATTGGCACGTCCTCGCGAAATGTCCTGAAACTCGTCAACCAGGATGAATTTATATGGCGACGGAAATTCTTTCCTGGATGCCAAGGCCGCCGCTTCGCCAATCATATCGGCGAAATCGATTTTCCGCGTGCGCTTGAGATATTCCTCGTATTTCTCCCATAGCGGGAAAAAAAGCGCCAGAAAACTTTGGGTTCTCAACTGGTTTCGCAATTTCTGCGCTCGCTGGCGTATCGACTCCTCGGTGAGCCCACCCTCCTTGGCGTGGGCAATGAGCGCGCCAGCTAATTTAGTAAATTCCTTGAGTGGATTTCCCTTGAGGGTGTCGGCGATTGCTTCATGCGTCATCGGAGCAAACGGGATGCCGTGCGCATCAAGTGCGGCCTGCAAGTCGGTGAAGATACGACCATTCTTGAAGCCGGCACTGGTGGTTTCAAAACAGAGCGTTCCATATTTTTTGTGGAGCGCGCGCTTCTGTTTTGCGCTTTCGACATACGATTGGCCAAACGGCGAAGTTCCGTCAGGGCGGAGTGCGAAGTGCTCGTGGTAGATAGTTCGCCCGTCCGGCAGAACGTAGCAAAAATCGGGTTCGTATTTGGTCCACCCAAGATGCGTTACATCATGTGGGTAGAATGATTCATAGCGATATTCAATGCCTTGTACGTGTAGCCAGTTCGCGATCGACAATTCCTCGAACGAGCGTACCACTCCGCCGCGCAACGTCGGCACCCCCCAGATTTTCCTATCCTTATCGAATTCACCGACACGTCGAATATAGGTCTCATATGCTTGGACGGAAGTATGCTCCTGCTCAGGTTCAGTGATGCAGAACGCCGCATGATACAAATAGAACAGGGTGCGGTAGCCAGGACTGTCAATCAACAGTGTGTCGAGCAATTTCTGCAGTTCACTACTGTTATTCGTAAGCAAAGACCTTCGCCCAAGCGTATTTTTGATGATTTCGTTGCCCAAGCTGTGAAATGTCTGCGCCTTGATCGGCAGCTTCAGGCGCTTGTCGAGCCGCTCGGAGAGCTCTTTGGCAGCATCGTTGTTGAATGCCAGTGCCAATACTTGTTCCGGCTTGATGTAGCCTTTCTTGATCGCATACCCGACCTTGGCAACAAGCGTAGAGCTTTTTCCGGAACCTGCTGCAGCGACTAGCAGATTCCTGTCCTCGTGAACGATGGATGCAATCTGCTGCTCGTCGGTGAGTTCCGATTTTTCCACGTTTTTGAAAAAATCCGCCCACTGGACTTTCTCGGCATTGATGAACTGGTCGTTGTAATCTTTTATGCCAGCGAAGGGCGATGTCAGTGCGCGTGCAAGTCGGCGATGCGCAGCGTGGGCTGCTGCCTTCTTTTCATGTTGAAAGAGCGGGTGATCGAGAACCGTCGCCAGGGCTGGTAGGACTTCAATATCACCTTGGCATTTCGAGAGAAAGTCATTCCGCAAATATTCCCGTATATACCAACCCCGGCCCAGCAATTCGTTGTAGGCGGCAGACAGGCGATCAAGCGAGGGTACGAGTTTTTCGAATTCAGCGCGGAGTCGCGCGATCTCGGCCTTGATGCGGCGCTCCTCTTCTTCCAGTTTCAGGCGCGCCAGCTCTTCGGCCTCCTTTCGACGAGCCTCGTTCTCCTGTTGTCGGCGAAGCTGCTCGGCTAAATATTGAGCCGTTTTGCCAAGTTCAACGCGTCGGTCTATTGTCAGGCCTTCGAGTCGCCACGGGCCAATCGCGATCATGCTCCAGACGTAGCCATCTTCGACTCGCGCCGACAATATCGCTTGCAGGTCTATGGCTGTTTTCTGCCCGTCGAAAACGAGTGTTGATGTTGGAGCGGAAAGATGGAGTTCCCAATTGGGCGAGCGATTGAAAAAGCGGCCGAAGAAGCCGGGGGAAAATAATTTTGTGTTGTCCGTCAACGTGCGTACCTCAACGATTGCTCCTTTGCTGTTGGGATGCCCCGACAGAAATTATCTTAGCCGTCGCCATGTTTTGACGAGTCGAGAAGTTCATCAAGCATTCGCTTCGGATTCATTACGAAGTCATGCATGACCTGGTAATGCTCCGTTTCTTCAAGGGTAAGACGTTCAATGCCGTGTTCCGAAAAACCATAGATATACGCGTTTGGATACGCCATCAAAATCGGCGAATGAGTTGCAATGATAAATTGAGAGTCGTCATTGACAAGTTCATGAATTCTGGCAAGCGTTGCGAGCTGACGTTGCGGGGACAACGCGGCTTCAGGTTCGTCAAGCACGTAGAACCCTTGTCCGCCGAATCGATTCATCAGGAGAGCCCAAAACGATTCCCCATGAGATTGTTCATGTAGTGATTTGCCACCGTAGTAATCAATTATTGGAGGCCCGCCTGGTTCAGCATCTAATCTTTCGATTTCTGTCGCAAGATTAAAGAAACTTTCGGCGCGAAGGAAGAATCCGGTCCGAGGAAATTTGACGCCTTTAGATAGGCGAATAAATTTATGTAACTCCGAATGAGATGCTCGGGTATTAAAACCAAAATTCTTCGTACCGCCTTCAGGATTGAATCCGAATGACACCGCGATGGCTTCCAGAAGAGTGGATTTTCCAGACCCGTTTTCTCCCACAAGGAAGGTGACATTGGGGTGCAGTTCGAGGACGTCCAAATTACGCACTGCAGAAAGCGAAAAAGGGTACCTGTCGAAAGTCGGGATATCATCAACTCTCAAACGAACTTGAGACACATATTGTGTGGAAATCATTTCAGTAAAATGCTTTCCGCACAAGCGCATTTGGCCTAGATTGGGCGGCCATATTTACGGATTTGCATGTCAAACTCTGCCTCCAAATCTGGATACATAGCAAAAATTTTTGTCAATACGTGCTCACTAATTCCTGCAGACGCAGTTGCAATAGCCAACCCAAAATCGCGGCATTCTGTTTCACTGCAATGTTCTTTCAAAAACGGAATTAGGTTATTAATATCCGCTGAACTGCGAAACGCCGTAAGCGCAACGAGTTTGGCTATCTCTTTATCCATGGATCATCCTTTCTTACTTGTGACAGGCTTTTGCTTCCTGGCATGCGGCCATACATTTATTGAAATCTGATGTGTTCGAATCATCCCACCACCCTTTTTTGGGGCGCTCTAAAATTGGGTAGCACTGTTCAACACATGATTGTCCACCTGCATTTGCCGGGGTGCTAGTCGACGGAATGGCGGGGGTATGTTGAATTCCCCACCATACAGCAGTAGCGGCCAATGCCGCTCCGATGGCTTCACATCCACCACCCCAGCAAATGCCGGCAATCACTAGTGGGACGAACTCCCCAGTCGGATCGGTGTATTTTGTTGGTGCGTTGTAGGCGTAGGTGTAGGTATTTATGCCACCCTTAAGTCCGATGGGATCGCTTTCAATATATCGGCCGGTACTCGGATCAAGATCTCGATGGTAGTTGTAAAAAAGACCGGTTTCCTTGTCGTAATAGGTGGCGTGTGCCATCGAACAAAACGCGAAACTCAGCAATACGGCTGAAAGCATTTTAAAAAATTTCATTTTCCCTTTAACCCTCTAACTTTATCGATTTCAACGGGATCGACATACCCAAGTTCTTTCGCCTTCAACGCATATTGTTCAGACAATTTTTGATATTTCTCTTTCCATCCGGCGATGCCTATTCTGCTTTTGATGTGGTACCCATTTGACAGATTGAAATAATTGTCGGCAAATTTCGGGTCGCGCTCGCGTGCGATTTCATAATATGTGATAGCTTTTTCGCCATCTCTTGTTCCAACAATGAATGCGTTCGCGCCCAACATGTCTCCAAGAAACTCTCGATAGGTCATGGTCCTGAGATAACTTCCGCTGGACAGTCCCTTTTCCCCGATAGCGAAGTCCTGGATATACCATTCGTCTTCGAAATATTTTCCGCCGCTGGTCACCTCGATATTTTGCTGTTTGAAGGAAGGATCGACGTAGCGGACGAACAGATGATCTGGCGCATGAACCGGATACACCGGATAGCCCAGGCGTTGAGCAACAGCCATATAGAGCAATGGCATCGTGTAGCAAATGCCCTGTTTCGTATCCAGTATGCCATTCAGAAAATAGTATTCCTTCTTGCGTCGAGCATCTGGTGCATGATCGTAATGAACTCCTTCCATTCGAAAAAGGACCGTATTGAGCACTCGAATTCTTCGTTCCGGGTCTTGCGTGCCATTGGCAAGTTGTCGTGCTTTGTCAGCCAACAAGTCTATTTTTCTCGAATAGGCGGCGACGTCAATATCTGGATAAATTTCCTTGGCGAAGGTCAATGCCGCAATGCCGACGTCGATCTTATTTTCCGGGAGGGCCAATTGCTGCTGTATGTCACGCCCAATTTTCAGGTTGTCGGCACTTGCGGGCGAGCTTCCCCCGGTAAGCATCACGCAAACGAATATTGCCTTGTGGATTGAAAAGCAAAAGCGCACAAACTGCCCTTATTGTAAATTAGCTGCGAAGCGTAGCAGGAAATACACAACGATACAAATTTTGAAAAGGCGGACGAGATACGCCTGTCAATACTGTCAGGTGTGCAATTTTGTTGTCTGTGGTAAATCAATCATTGGAGTGGGCCAATGAAAAGCGCCATGCCACGATTCAGGCGGGGAGGCAGACGCGAATCAAGTCGATGGCTTGCAACGCGCCCACGGCTGGCCGAACCAACGGATTATGATAAATATCAGATGTTCTACCCCTCAAATCAAGACGATTCGCTCTACCAATGCCAGAATGAAACCGGTCGATTCGTCCGCGTGTAAACCATTGATTTATAAGGGGGTGGAAGGCGGCCTTTGCGGACTTTGGGCTTTTTTGGGAAAGGAGAGGTGGAGAGAATATCGGCTTGGAGAGAGCGGAAACCAGCCTCGAGTGCTCATTCCGAGGGTAGCCCGCAGTCCGCAAACACCCGCGCCAGCCCCCGCGAACACGCGGCATTACGCAAATAAAAACGCCAACGGAGACCCGTTGGCGTTGATATATTGGTGGAGACGGCGGGAATCGAACCCGCGTCCAGAAGCACTCTACAGACAGTTCTACATACTTAGTGCTGCCATTTAATTTAATCCAGACGACGCGGACGCACACGCTGCGGCTGGACGAGTCACCTATTATTTAGTCTAAAGCTAAGTAACCCAACTTAAGACGATTCCCTATGAATGACTCTACTGCTGTTGCCAGCCCGCCCTAGGGAAGAGACGGTGTAGAGTTAGCAAGCAATTAAGCTGCTAATGCGTACGAGTTATCGTTTGCAGTTATATAGTTCTGATTGTATTTACGAGGTAGTCAGGCCTCGGTATGCCCTGCGCTGCTTTGCAACCCCTGTCGAAACCAGGTCGTCCCCAAACAGAACGTTATTGTAGCGTGTAACCTTGATGTGCGGTGGATATTGATTATTTCAAGGGCTGGTTCGCTGGCTATGTTTTGCGCGTATCAGCTCTAGCAGCTCTAAAGGTGAGTCCAGAATCGCATCTGCCTTCCAGTGGGTTGGCTCTGTCGCACCGCAATATCCCCAAGCTGCGGCGATGCTGAACATGCCCGCAGCTTGCCCCGCCTGTATGTCGCGCAGGTCGTCGCCTACGTACCAGCAATCCTCAGGCTTGATGCCGATTTGCCTGGCGGCCTCGAGTAACGGAGCAGGGTGGGGTTTGGCATGCGGTGTCGTGTCACCAGAAATGCTACAGGCAGCATTTTGCAAGCCGAGCAAAGGTTGTAACGGCATGGTAAAACGCGTGGCTTTATTGGTCACGATACCCCATGGCAAGCCCAGTTCTTCTATGCCTTGCAGGAGTTGAGTTACGTCAGCAAACAGTTGGCTATGTACTGCAATAGCGCCCTCGTAATTTGCCAGAAATTCAATCCGCATCGCTTCATAATCAGGATGCTCGGGTTTGATATCAAAGCCTGCGCCTAGCAAGCCTCTGGCGCCTGCGGAGGCGAAGGGCCGCAAACTGAGATACGGGACTTCAGTCAATTGACGTTTGCTACGCATCAGATTTACCGCTGCAGTAAGATCGGGGGCGGTGTCGGCGAGTGTGCCGTCAAGATCAAACAAAATAGCGCGGGGAGTTTGCATAAGAAATAGATGATGTTTTCCGCAGCGGGAGTCGCTGCGGAAGAGGGTGAGGTAGTTAAACTGGACGAGTGCAGGCGACCAGATAATTGACGCTGGTATCCTGATTGAGTGAGTAAATTTTCGTCAGGGGGTTATAGCTCATGCCTTTTAAGGCTTCAACCTGCAGGCCAGCATTGCGGATTGCCTGAGACAATTCTGCCGGTGTGATGAACTTGGCATAATCATGTGTGCCTTTGGGTAGCAGTTGCAAAATATATTCTGCCCCCAGAATCGCGAATACATAGGACTTCAGGTTGCGGTTCAGTGTAGAGAAAAATACATGTCCACCGGGTTTGACCATGCGATAGCAGGCTTGAATCACTGAGGCCGGGTCAGGTACATGCTCCAGCATTTCCATGCAAGTAACCACATCGAATTGCTCTGCCTCACGGGCTGCCATATCTTCTGCGGCAATTTTTTCATAGCGCACGCTGATGCCAGACTCCAGGCCGTGTAAGTCGGCAACCTTGAGTGCTTTTTCAGAAAGATCGATGCCTGTGACCTTTGCCCCTTTTTTTGCCATGGATTCGGCAAGTATACCGCCGCCGCATCCGACATCAATGACCGTTTTTCCTGCGAGTGCTATACGGCTGTTAATCCATTCCAGACGCAGTGGATTGATTTCATGCAGTGGGCGGAATTCGGAACTGGGATCCCACCAGCGGTGAGCCAGATCGCTGAATTTTTGAATTTCGGCGGGATCGACGTTAACTGTTGACATAGTTTAGATGCCTGAAGTGAGAGGGTATAAGACTATTACGTGTGAAATTGGCTATTGTAGTCCAACTTGATAAAAGCCTTCAGGACGTGTCCATAATAAAAAACCCCGCCGTAGCGGGGTTTTTGTAATTCACCGCCTACGGGCGGAAAAATTATTTAACGTTACGTGTACCGACTACTTCGATTTCTACGCGACGGTTTTGAGCACGGCCTTCTGCTGATTTGTTATCAGCAACTGGTTGTTTTTTGCCCTTGCCTTCTGTGTAGACACGGTTCGCTTCGATACCAGCGCTAACCAGATAAGCCTTAACAGCTTCTGCACGTTTTACAGACAATTTTTGGTTGTAAGCATCAGAGCCGACAGAGTCAGTGTGACCAACAGCGATCACAACTTCCAGGTTGATACCTTTCAGTTTTGATGCCATGTCATCCAATTTTGCTTTTGCTTCTGGTTTCAGTACTGCTTTGTCGAAATCAAAGAATGCATCAGCTGCGAAAGTAACTTTCTCAGATGTTGGTGCTGGTGGAGCAACTGGCTTCGGTGCTGGTGCAGGCGCTACTTCTGGCGCTGGTGCAGGTGCAGCAACTACTGGTGCTGGTTTGACCAATGGAGCGTCGCAACCTGGAACCGCGTCAGCCGGTGTCCAGTAGCCAGTACGCCAGCACAGGCCGAATGGATCACGCACGATGACACCGCGACCATCTTGTACATAAGCGCTGTTTGGAGTGCTTGCTTTGATATCTGTCATATCTTGTGCAGATACTGAAAAAGCGGCTACTGAGGAAGCTGCGATAACGAGTTTTACTAAATTTTTCATATTTCTCCTCTCGGGTGAGATTACCTACCGCAGATGAACTGCGCAATTGACTGCATAAAACTGGATACTACCACGTGCTTGATGACAATACTATTTCATCATCAAATTACCATAGCTGAAATAGCGTTGTAACACCTTACCATTTTGCCATAGGATGTATCACTAAGCTAAGATTGTTAAATCGCTAAAGTAACATTTTGTGAATTTGTCGTGTTTTAGCAACTTGCCATGTTTGAGTGCAAATACTTAAGGTTGTCATCAATTGCGCGTCATTGACAGGGCGTTTCACTTGGCAAGGCCTCGACCTTCAATCACAACGCGTCTGTTTGGTGCCAGACATTCAGCGAGTTTTACCTGCCCCAGTTTGTCATCGCAGGACATGATTTGCTGAGTTTTACCCATGCCCATTGTGTCTATTGTGGCGTTAATACCCTTGCTGGTCAGATAAGCTGCGACGACGTCGGCGCGTTTTTCAGAAAGTTTTTGATTATATTGCTGAGTGCCTATGCGGTCGGTATGTCCGGTCACAATCACTAGATCCACTTTGGCACAATTTGCGAGTTTGGGCGTGACCTCTGCATCGATTTTTTGCTTGGCCGCGTTACTTAAAATGCTTTTGTTGAATGCAAAAGTCTCGTCATTTTGCAATGTGACTGCAAAATCGCAACGTTTTGGCAGTGCAGGTTTTGCTGGTACGGGGAGCACAGCTACTGGCGCAGGAGGGGCAATTGGCGGCGCTGCTGGCGTGACTACTGGTACTGATAAAGGGCCATCGCAACCGGGAATGGAGTCGGCAGGCGTCCAGTATCCGGTGCGCCAGCATAGCCCGAATGCGCTTCTTGCAACGATGCCGCGACCGTCCTGAACATATGCGCTATTCGGTGTGGCTGCTTTAATGTCAGTTTGTGCAAGACATGACAGACTCGTCATGGTAATCAGGCAAGTTACATATGTTTTAATTGTTGTCATCATTTTTGTCTCCGTCTGGATAAATAAATGTGTATTTGTGATTGTTATGAACTGATTACAACATAAGACATTCCTCACTTGCTGTCATTTGGGCGACACTTGGATGAATATGGGCCTGGCTCAAAAACGGTGTTGCTCATATGACGAGCATGTTAAAATCAGAAGTTCAGCACTAAAAATGCCTAATTTGCATTTCTCTTGTTTTTTTGATGAGAATTTGCATGGTTTTTTTTGAATGCATCGTTATTTAACCAAGCTCTAAATTGCCGGCCCGCCAATGGATCAATTCGCTAAAGAAACACTCCCGATTTCCCTTGAAGAAGAAATGCGCAAGAGCTACCTCGATTACGCCATGAGCGTGATTGTTGGCCGTGCCTTGCCGGATGTACGTGATGGCTTGAAGCCTGTGCATAGACGCGTTCTGTTCGCGATGCACGAAATGAACAACGTGTATAACCGCCCGTTCGTCAAATGTGCGCGCGTGGTCGGTGAAGTCATGGGTAAGTATCACCCGCACGGCGACGCGTCGATCTACGACACGCTGGTGCGTATGGCACAGGATTTTTCTCTGCGCTACACCCTGGTCGACGGTCAGGGTAACTTCGGTTCAGTCGATGGGGATAATGCGGCAGCGATGCGTTATACCGAATGCCGCCTGGACAAGATCGCGAATGAAATTCTCGCCGATATTGAGAAAGAAACTGTCGATTTTGTTCCCAACTACGACGGCAAAGAAAAAGAACCATCCGTCTTGCCGACCCGCATCCCGAATCTGCTGATCAACGGCGCATCGGGTATTGCGGTAGGTATGGCGACCAATATTCCGCCACACAATATCACCGAAATCATCAATGGTGCGTTGCATGTTTTGCGTAATCAGGACTGCACGATTGATGAGCTGATCGAAATTATCCCTGCACCGGATTTTCCTACCGGCGGCATTATTTATGGCGTATCCGGTGTGCGTGACGGTTACCGTACTGGTCGTGGCCGTGTGGTCATGCGTGCCAAGACGCATTTTGAGGAGTTTGGCAAAGAAAACCGCACTGCATTGATCGTCGATGAGCTACCTTATCAGGTCAATAAGAAGTCTCTACTAGAACGTATCGCCGAGCTGGTGCGCGATAAAAAACTGGATGGTATTTCTGACATCCGTGATGAATCCGATAAGTCCGGTATGCGCGTCGTCATTGAGCTGAAGCGCGGTGAAGTGCCAGAAGTCGTATTAAATAATCTGTACAAGCAAACGCAGCTGCAAGACACCTTTGGTATGAATATGGTGGCGCTGGTGAACGGTCAGCCTAAATTGCTGAACCTGAAGCAGATGCTGGATTGCTTCCTGTCGCATCGTCGCGAAGTGGTTACACGCCGCACGGTATTTGAGTTGCGCAAAGCCCGTGAACGTGGCCATGTTCTGGAAGGTCTCGCGGTTGCATTGGCTAATATTGATGATTTCATTGCCATCATCAAAGCAGCACCGACACCGCCCTTAGCGAAGCAAGAATTGATGAATCGCGCTTGGGACAGCTCCATGGTGCGTGAGATGTTAATGCGGACTGCGGCAGATAATCCAGCCGGTATCGATGCATTCCGCCCAGAAAATTTGCCTAAGCATTATGGTATTCAAAAGGACGGTTTGTACAAGCTGTCCGACGATCAGGCGCAAGAGATTTTGCAGATGCGTCTGCAGCGTTTGACTGGTCTGGAGCAAGACAAGATCGTCAACGAATACAAAGACGTGATGTCCGTGATTGCTGATTTGCTGGATATTTTGTCCAAGCCAGAGCGCGTCACCGTCATCATTACTGACGAATTGACTGCTGCCCGCAATGAATACGGAGAAGGCAACAAAGACGTTCGTCGTTCTGAGATCACGCATAATGCCACCGATCTCGAAACAGAAGACCTGATCACGCCAGTCGATATGGTCGTGACACTGTCACATACCGGCTACATGAAGTCGCAACCTTTGTCTGAATATCGTGCGCAAAAACGCGGTGGTCGCGGCAAGCAGGCCACAGCGACCAAGGATGACGACTGGATCGAGCAATTGTTTGTCGCCAATACGCATGATTACATCCTGTGCTTCTCGAATCGTGGTCGTCTGTACTGGTTAAAAGTTTGGGAAGTGCCGCAAGGCTCACGTAATTCCCGCGGCAAGCCGATTGTGAATATGTTCCCGTTGCAAGATGGTGAAAAAATCACAGTGATCCTGCCATTGTCAGGCGATAACCGCAGCTTCCCTGAAGACCATTACATCTTCATGTCGACCAGCCTTGGTACCGTGAAGAAGACGCCATTGAACGACTTTAGTAATCCACGTAAAGCCGGCATTATCGCGGTGGATCTGGATGATGGCGACTTCCTGATCGGTGCAGCACTGACGGACGGCAAGCACGATGTCATGTTGTTCTCCGATTCGGGTAAGGCAGTGCGCTTTGACGAAAACGATGTACGTCCAATGGGCCGTACGGCACGTGGTGTGCGCGGTATGAATCTGGAAGAAGGTCAGCAAGTGATTGCGCTGCTGGTGGCCGAAAACGAGCAGCAATCGGTATTGACCGCGACTGAAAACGGCTTCGGTAAGCGTACACCGATTACTGAGTACACCCGTCATGGCCGCGGTACCAAAGGCATGATCGCGATCCAGACGTCTGAACGTAACGGCAAGGTGGTTGCGGCGACGCTGGTGGATAGCAATGATGAGATCATGCTCATCACAACTGGTGGTGTGCTGATACGCACCCGTGTCTCAGAGATTCGTGAGATGGGTCGTGCAACACAAGGCGTCACCTTGATCGCTGTGGAGGATGGCACCAAGCTGTCTGGCTTGCAGCGCATTGTGGAAACGGATGTTGACGAACCGGATGCCGATGCAAGTGCGGATACGGCTGCTGACACCGGCGCTAATGACGAGCCAGCTGCTGCGGAGTAAATTGCATGACGACGATCTACAATTTCTCTGCCGGACCTGCCGTATTGCCTAAAGAAGTATTGCAGCAGGCCGCAGCAGAAATGCTGGACTGGCATGGCAGCGGTATGTCAGTGATGGAAATGAGTCACCGCGGACCGGAATTTATGTCCATCATCGCCGCAGCGCAAAGCGATTTGCGCGAGTTGCTGGCAGTGCCGGACAATTACAAAATTCTGTTTCTGCAAGGTGGCGGTTTAGGTGAAAACGCCATTGTTCCTATGAACCTGATGGGACGCAAACCGCAACCGGCAACCGCAGATTTCATCCATACCGGATCGTGGACCGCCAAGTCAATCAAAGAAGCGCAAAAATACGGCAAGGTGAATGTCGCCGCTTCCGCCGAAGCGAACGGACACACGGCAGTACCGCCCTGTGATAGCTGGAAATTGTCAAAAGATGCCGCCTACGTACATCTCTGTACGAATGAAACCATCGATGGCGTTGAATACCATTTCGTACCGGATGTGAGTGCTGACACGGACGACGCGCCTATTGTGGCGGATATGTCCTCGCACATTTTGTCGCGTGTGATTGATGTTGCTAAATACGGTGTGATCTTCGGTGGCGCGCAAAAAAATATCGGTCCTGCCGGGCTGACCATCGTCATTGTGCGAGAGGATTTGCTCGGCGATGCGCTGCCAATTTGCCCCTCAGCCTTCGACTGGAAAATCGTCGCCGACAACGATTCCATGTATAACACGCCGCCAACCTATGCGATTTATATTGCCGGCCTGGTGTTCCAGTGGCTAAAGCGTCAGGGTGGCGTTGCTGTCATGGAGCAGAAAAACATCGCGAAGGCGCAACTACTGTACGACTATCTGGATACATCGGATTTTTATGTCAACCGGGTTGCTAAGGATTGCCGCTCACGTATGAACGTACCATTTTTCTTGCGTGATGAAAGTTTGAATGCCGCATTTTTAACGCAGGCAAAGCAACACGGCTTGCTGCAATTAAAGGGACATAAATCGGTCGGCGGTATGCGCGCCTCGATTTATAACGCCATGCCGATCGAAGGCGTGCAAACCCTCGTTAGTTTTATGAAAGAATTTGCCCGCGCTCATACTTGAGCTGCGAGCGACCCGATAGCCTCTCCTCTTTAGCCCTTTCTTTGCATGGCACTCACCATCACCTGGAAACCGTGGCGCTAAGGATAAAGATCAAAAGTCGGAAGAGAGGCGAGCATCATTACCATCACGCTACGCTAACCGGCGGGAATGCTGTGACTGGTACAAGTGTGATTACGCCGCGACGTTTTCATCAACTCGCTAAACGGTTTTTAGGTTTCTTATGAGCGATAATAAATTACTCCCATTGCGTCAAAGAATCGACGCCATCGATACACAAATCCTGTCTTTGTTAAACGAGCGTGCTCGTGTCGCGGAAGAGGTCGGTCATGTCAAAGCCGAGACCAATGCACCGGTGTTTCGTCCGGAACGCGAAGCGCAGGTATTGCGCAGTGTTGCTGAGCGCAATCCGGGGCCGTTAGCGAGCCAGGATATCCAATTGATTTTCCGTGAAATCATGTCTGCTTGCCGTGCGCTTGAGCGCCGCGTTGTAGTTGCCTTTTTGGGGCCGGTCGGTACCTTCAGTGAGCAGGCGGTATATCAGCAATTTGGACATGCGATTCAGGCTTTGCCATGTGTATCGATTGATGAAGTGTTCCGCGCAACCGAGGCGGGCACTGCCGATTTTGGTGTGGTACCGATAGAAAATTCAACCGAGGGCGCGATTAACCGTACGCTCGATTTGTTATTGCAAACCAGTCTCGCCATTAGCGGTGAACTCGCGATTGCGGTACAGCATAGTCTGATGACCAAGACCGGCAACATGGATGGTGTGACGCGTATTTGCGCGCACTCACAAGCATTGGCGCAATGTCAGGCCTGGCTGAATCAGCATTATCCGCATATCGAACGACAAGCGATGGC
Source organism: Undibacterium sp. Rencai35W (assembly GCF_049340185.1). Lineage (NCBI taxonomy): Bacteria > Pseudomonadati > Pseudomonadota > Betaproteobacteria > Burkholderiales > Oxalobacteraceae > Undibacterium > Undibacterium sp. Rencai35W. Next base: position 113,029 of record NZ_JBMPPC010000002.1, on the reverse strand, counting down.
ATCCAATGCCGAAGCCGCACGTATGGCCAGTGGCGACGCCACCATGGCTGCCATCGCCAGTGAAATCGCAGGTCAGCAATATCAGCTCGGTGTGGTCAGCGCGCATATTCAGGACGACCCGCACAACCGCACCCGCTTTGCCGTGATCGGACGTCTGCATACAACGCCAAGCGGCAAGGATCAGACCTCTCTGGTGCTGGCGGTGCCGAATAAAGCCGGTGCGGTGTACAACCTGTTAGCACCTTTGTCCAAGCACGGCGTTTCGATGACGCGCTTCGAATCACGCCCGGCACGTACTGGCAACTGGGAATACTATTTTTACGTCGATGTCGAAGGCCATGTACTCGACGATAAAGTCGCCAGGGCGATGTCGGATCTGAATGACAATGCCGCATTTTTTAAAATACTGGGCTCTTATCCTTGCACGATTTAAGGCATGGAAAATACATTGAACTTGCTATCCGCAACGTGGGTGCGCCTTTCAAGCCGAAAATGCTCTGAAACCCGCACCAATATTGCGTGATGTAATTAAAAATATCATTTGTTTTATCAATCCAGCCAGATGCTGGACAATTTTTGGAGTCGCTATGTCTATACAATTTGGTACTGAATTTGGCCCCGCCTATGTTCGCGCAATTGCCCCTTACCAAGGCGGCAAGCCTATCTCTGAAGTCGCGCGCGAATTTGGTCTGGACGAATCAAAAATCGTCAAGCTGGCATCAAATGAAAACCCGCTCGGCGTGCCACAATCCGCACAGGCAGCGATGCTGAAAGCGGCGGCTGATTTGGGGCGTTATCCTGATGCGAATGGCTTTGAATTAAAAGCCGCGATTATGGCGAAATACGCTGTGCCGCAGGACTGGATTACTTTAGGTAACGGCAGTAACGACATACTGGAATTAGCTGCGCATTCTTTTGTTGAGCCAGGGCAGTCGGTCGTGTTCGCGCAGTATTCGTTTGCCGTGTATCCATTGGCGACGCAAGCAGTTGGCGGGCGGGCGATTGTGGTCGCAGCGAAAGATTTTGGTCATGATCTAGATGCAATGGCGGCAGCGATTACTGCGGATACTAAATTGGTTTTTATCGCCAATCCAAACAATCCGACAGGGACGTTTTTGCCAGCGGCGGAGATCGAGAGCTTCTTGAAAAAAGTGCCAGCTGATGTGGTCGTGGTACTCGATGAAGCGTATAACGAATTCCTTGCCGCCGACTTGCAATATGACTCGATTGCCTGGGTCAGACAGTTCCCTAATTTATTGGTATCGCGCACCATGTCCAAGGCGTATGGCCTGGCTGGTTTGCGTATTGGTTTTGGGATCGCACAACCTGGCATCACGGATTTATTGAACCGTGTACGTCAACCGTTTAACGTCAATTCTATGGCGCAAGCCGCTGCGATTGCAGCCTTGAATGACGCAGAGTTTTTGCAAAAAAGTGCGAAGCTGAATGCCGATGGATATACACAGCTGACTACGGCTTTTAAAGAACTGAATCTGGCATTCGTTCCTTCGTTCGGTAACTTTGTTTTAGTCAAAGTCGGTGACGAAGACAGTGCAGGAGCGCGTATCAATCTCGAACTTCTGAAGCGCGGCATCATCGTGCGTCCAGTTGGTAACTACGGTTTGCCGCAATTTCTGCGCATCTCTATTGGTTTGCCGGAAGAAAATGCTGCTTTCATCTCTGCTTTAAAAGAAATACTGGCAGCCTGATCGCTGGATATTTGTGAGATTGATGATGGCTAATGACAAGCAATGATGAGCGCTGATAAGTTGAAACCGACAGCGCAGCAGTCGATCCAACACCGGCTGAAACGGGTCGCTATCTTCGGCGTTGGTCTGATAGGCGGTTCATTCGCTCTGGCCTTAAAAAAGGCGGGAGCCGTTGAGCATGTGGTCGGCGTCGGCCGCAGTCTGGTCTCATTGCAGCGCGCGCAGCAACTCGGCATTATCGATGAGATTGCGGATTCTGCTGCCGCTGCGGTGCGTGGTGCAGATTTGGTGCTGATCGCTGCGCCAGTCGCCCAGACGGCAGCAATTTTGTCGTCGATTCAGCCGTATTTGCAGCCCGACACCATCGTTACCGATGCGGGTAGTACTAAGTCCGATGTGGTCGAGGCGGCGCGGCAGGTGATGGGCGATCAGCTTGCGCAATTCGTGCCAGCGCATCCGATTGCCGGACGCGAACAAAACGGCCCCGAGGCGGCATTAGTCGATTTGTATGTGGGAAAAAAAGCCGTTATCACGCGCTTGCCTGAGAATACGGATGAGGCAGTCGCCAGAGTCGCGTATGCGTGGCAGCAATGCGGCGCGATTATTCATTACCTGAGTCCGGCTGAGCATGACGCGGTGTTTGCTTCGGTCAGTCATTTGCCGCACTTGCTGGCGTACGCTCTTGTGGATGATATTGCACGCAAGCCGCATGCCGATACCTTGTTTCAATATGCTGCCAGCGGCTTTCGCGACTTTACCCGGATTGCCGGTTCTTCGCCGGAAATGTGGCGCGATATTACCCTGGCAAACCGTAGTGCGATGTTGCAGGAGCTGGATTCTTATACTGCGCGACTGGCGATTCTGCGGGAGCATCTGGTGAATGCCGATGCGTCTGGCATTGAATCCATTTATAGTCATGCGCAGGCAGCGCGCCATAACTGGATCTCGGCAATAGAAGCTGCTGAGAAGCAGAGTAAAGAGGGCGGGGACTGAGCTTGATTCCGATCATGATGCTATGCGTTGAAATAAATACTCCCCCATTTTTTACTTAAAACATGCTTAACCCCGCAATACTGATGCGGACTATAAAAATATACTGATAGGAGTATCTGCTTCTCTTAGTATGATGAGTGCATAACAAATGCGCAATGAATGTGCATGAATATCCGTTCCAACCTTATTTAGTCGATATAAATCATCCGCATGAGCCAACAAGCCAAACACTATCCGCACTACCTCGATTTACATCCTGTGATGCAGGCGCAAGGCACGGTGCGTTTGCCGGGGTCCAAGAGTATTTCTAACCGGACTTTATTGCTGGCTGCGCTGGCACAAGGAACGACGCAAATCCTTGAGTTGCTAGCGTCTGACGATACCCTGGTCATGCTGAATGCCTTGCAACAATTGGGGGTGCAGTGGACGCAGGATGGCGCGACGCAGAACTACACGGTCACGGGAGCCGATGGCGTGTTGCCGCAGCATCAGGCCGATTTATTTATGGGGAACGCGGGTACCGCGATTCGCCCGCTGGTCGCGGCCCTCGCGGTGATTGGTGGTGATTACACCTTGCACGGCGTATCGCGTATGCATGAGCGCCCGATCGGTGATCTGGTCGATGCTTTAAATCAAGTTGGTGCGCAGATTGAGTACACCGGCAATCCCGGCTTCCCGCCGCTGCACATTCGTCGCGGTCATATTCACGCCCATCGCTTGCAAGTCAAAGGCAATGTTTCCAGTCAGTTTTTGACCGCGCTGTTGATGGCTGCGCCGCTGATGGCGCGCGATCATGATGTGACCATTGAAGTGATCGGTGAGTTGATTTCTAAGCCCTATATTGAAATTACCTTGAATCTGATGCAGCGTTTTGGCGTAACTGTGCAACGCGATGGCTGGCAGGCATTTACGATCATAACGGGGCAGCGTTATGTATCGCCACAGACGATTCATGTCGAGGGCGATGCGTCGTCGGCATCCTATTTCCTTGCCGCCGGAGCGATTGCGGGCGGGCCGGTACGGGTCGAAGGCGTTGGCTTGCATAGTATTCAGGGTGATGTTCGTTTCGCCGAAGCATTAGAGAAAATGGGCGCGACAATCATTCGTGGCGACAACTGGATAGAGGCCAGGTCGAATGGCGTGCTACAGGCGATCGACATGGATTTCAATCATATTCCTGATGCAGCGATGACGATTGCGGTTGCCGCTTTATATGCCAATGGCACCACGACTTTGCGCAATATCGCCAGCTGGCGCGTCAAGGAAACGGATCGTATCGCTGCCATGGCGACAGAGTTGCGAAAGCTAGGTGCGATTGTCGAAGAGGGTGCAGATTATATGACCGTTACACCGCCCGCCGAGATCCAGCCTGCTACTATTGATACTTACGACGATCACCGCATGGCAATGTGTTTTTCGCTGGCCACCCTTGATGGCGCTGCCCGCCGTGGTGCTGCAATGCGTATTAATGATCCCAAATGCGTAGCGAAAACCTTCCCCGATTATTTCGAGGCGTTTGCCAAAATCAACCACAAGGAATTGTTTTGAGTATGCCGACTGTGCCAGTTATTACGATAGATGGGCCAACTGCCTCAGGTAAAGGCACGGTAGCGCATCGCGTCGCTAAGCAACTGGGTTTTCATTATCTCGATTCAGGCGCTTTGTATCGCCTGACGGCCTTATCGGCACAGCAAAATCACATTGCGCTCGATGATGAAGCGAAGCTGGCTGAGCTGGCAAGAGTGTTGCCTTGTCGTTTTGTGCATGGTCATGTGTTGCTCGACGAGCAAGATGTGACCGATGCCGTGCGGGCGGAGGCAATCGGTGTCGCTGCCTCTAAGATCGCGGTGTTGCCTGAGGTCCGCAAGGCGCTGGTTGACTTGCAGGTAGCGTTTCGCTATGCCCCGGGACTGGTGGCGGACGGGCGTGATATGGGAACAGTGATCTTTCCCGATGCTACCCAAAAAATTTATCTTACGGCAAGTGTTGAAGCGCGTGCGTCAAGAAGATATAAGCAATTGATTGAAAAGGGTTTTTCTGCTAATATGGAAGACTTGGTAAAAGATTTGACGGAACGCGATGCGAGAGATAGTGCCCGCACCGCAGCGCCGCTCAAGCCCGCGCCAGGGGCGTATATCCTCGATACCTCAGCAATGGGAGTCGAGCAGGCGGTGCAAATCGTACTGGATTTATACGCTAAAGCAAGCCAGTAACGCAATAACTTCACTGGCAAAATGCTAGTAAAAATGTTGCAAATTGGTTGGTAAAGTAAGTTGTGAATTTAATTGATTTCCGGTGCATCCGTCTTCTGGAAATCAATGCTGAAGTGCCTGTGCTGATGCAAAGTCAGTGCGGGTTTGTTTAACCTAACCCAGTGTACACAGCGTTTTTGCCGTGTTCTGGATAACTCGAGTACCTTATGTCTACTGTTTTTATGTCCCAAGATTTTGCTACCGGTGCAGATAGCTTCGCAGCTTTATTCGAAGAATCCCTGTCACGCCAGGATATGCGTTCCGGTGAAGTAATCTCTGCTGAAGTCGTTCGTATCGACCACAACTTCGTGATCGTGAACGCTGGCCTCAAATCTGAAGCCTTTATTCCTGTTGAAGAATTCAAAAACGACCAGGGCGAACTGGAAGTTAACATCGGCGATTTCGTTTCCGTAGCGATTGATTCGCTGGAAAACGGTTTCGGCGACACAATTTTGTCCCGTGACAAAGCTAAACGTCTGGCCTCATGGCTCGCGCTCGAAAAAGCGCTGGAGTCTGGTGAGATGGTTATCGGTACTGTCAATGGCAAAGTCAAAGGTGGTCTGACTGTTCTGACAAACGGCATCCGCGCTTTCCTGCCAGGTTCTTTGGTTGATACACGCCCAGTGAAGGATACAACTCCTTACGAAGGCAAAACCATGGAATTCAAGGTTATCAAGCTCGACCGTAAGCGTAATAACGTTGTATTGTCCCGCCGCGCTGTAGTTGAAGCGTCTATGGGCGAAGAGCGTCAAAAATTGATGGAAACCCTGAAAGAAGGCACAGTAGTTACCGGTATCGTCAAAAATATCACTGACTACGGCGCGTTCGTTGATCTGGGCGGCATCGATGGCCTGTTGCACATCACTGATTTGGCATGGCGTCGTGTACGTCACCCTTCCGAGGTGTTGACAGTTGGTCAGGAAATCACTGCAAAAGTATTGAAATTCGACCAAGAGAAAAACCGTGTTTCCCTGGGCGTAAAACAATTGGGCGACGACCCATGGACAGGTTTGTCACGTCGTTATCCAGCGAACACACGTCTGTTCGGTAAAGTAACGAACCTGACCGACTACGGCGCATTCGTTGAAGTCGAACAAGGTATCGAAGGTCTGGTTCACGTGTCTGAAATGGACTGGACTAACAAAAACGTGGCACCAAACAAAGTTGTTCAGTTGGGCGACGAAGTTGAAGTCATGGTTCTGGAAATCGACGAAGAACGTCGTCGTATCAGCCTGGGCATGAAACAGTGCAAAGCCAATCCTTGGGATGATTTCGCGATCAATCACAAGAAAGGTGACAAAGTTCGCGGCGCGATCAAGTCCATCACTGACTTCGGCGTATTTATCGGCTTGTCCGGTAACATCGACGGTCTGGTACATTTGTCTGACCTGTCCTGGAACGAAACAGGTGAAGAAGCAGTTCGTCGCTTCAAGAAAGGTGATGAACTGGAAGCCATCGTATTGGCAATCGACGTTGAGCGTGAACGTGTTTCCCTCGGTGTTAAGCAATTGGAAGGCGACCCATTCAACAACTACTGCGCAATGAACGACAAAGGCGCAATCGTGACTGGTACAGTCAAGTCTGTCGAAGCTAAAGGTGCTGTAATCCAATTGGCTGATGATGTTGAAGGCTACTTGCGTGCTTCTGAAATCTCCCGTGATCGCGTGGAAGATGCCGGTACACACCTGAAAGTTGGCGACAGCGTTGAAGCCTTGGTGTTGAACATTGACCGCAAAGCTCGTGGTATTCAGTTGTCTATCAAAGCAAAAGATAGTGCTGAAACACAAGAAGCAATGCAAAAAATGACAACTGACTCCAATGCAGCTTCTGGCACTACAAGCCTGGGCGCATTGTTGAAAGCTAAGCTCGACAACAAAAACTAAGCATCAATTAAGACGCTGAGTTTTAGATGACAAAGTCTGAGTTGATTGCTCGCCTGGCTGAGCGATATCCACAACTGGTAGCAAAGGATGTGGATGTCGCGGTCAAAACCATCTTGGATGCAATGTCGGATGCGCTGGCAACAGGGCATCGCATTGAGATCCGTGGTTTTGGCAGCTTTGCCTTGAATAGTCGGCCTCCGCGCATTGGACGTAATCCCAAGTCTGGTGACAAAGTGATGGTGCCTGAAAAACGGGTACCCCATTTCAAACCAGGCAAGGAATTGCGTGAGCGTGTGGATGCAATGGTAGGGCAACCGATACAAGACGATTAGTTTAGTCGTCAGTTCGGCGGCCTGACACTTAAAAAGTATGCAAAAAAGTGAAAACGGTATATCGGCTTGACCGATATACCGTTTTTTTTCACGTACAATTCCGTATGAGTTTAAAGATGCCTCCATGCATGCTTGTCGCTCCTCTCTGTGTTACGGTGTCAATAACTCCATAAGAGCTACTTAGGATACTGTTATGAAAATCATTTCTCGCATCATTACTGTGATCTTATTCATCATTTTTTTTGGCTTTGCGATGAAGAACGATCAAATCGTCACCTTGCAATATTTTTTGGGATATCAGCAATCTGCACCTCTGGTTATACTGCTACTCGCTTTCTTTTTGTGCGGCGGTATTCTCGGTGCATTGGCGATGGTTCCTATGGTTTTTCGCCACAAACGTGATATTTCTAAACATAAAAAAACCATCGCAGAAATTGAAAAAGAGAGACTTGCAGCGCAACGTGCAAGCACCGAAGCGCCTCAACCCGATGGCATTCGAAATATCTGATCACCATATAAGCGAAAATAAAAAATGGAATTTGATATCTGGTGGTTGCTAGGCATCCCCTTGTTTTTTTCTCTGGGTTGGATCGCCGCTCGCGTCGATATCCGTCAGTTGATTTCGGAGTCCCGTAGTCTGCCGCGCGGCTACTTCAAAGGATTGAATTTTCTGCTCAATGATCAGCATGATAAAGCGATCGATGCCTTTATCGAAATCGTTAAACTTGATCCTGAGACCGTTGAATTGCATTTTGCGCTTGGTAATTTGTTTCGCCGTCGTGGTGAGACTGAGCGTGCAATTCGTGTACATCAAAATCTCTTATCTCGCCCCGATTTGCCGCTAGATCAACAGACCCAGGCGATGTTTGAGCTTGGTCAGGATTATCTGAAAGCAGGTCTGCTGGATCGCGCTGAAGAAACTTTTAACCAGCTGGTTGCCGGACAATATGCGATTCAGGCAAGGCGCGCGCTACTAGAAATTTATCAGCGTGAAAAAGAATGGGCTAGGGCGATTGAGGCGGCGTATGCCTTGCAAGAATCTGGTGCCGGCGGACGACAAAAAGAAATCGCACAGTTTTACTGTGAAATGGCACAGGATGAATTGGTACATACACATCCAGATGCTGCATTGGCGATGTTAGAAAAAGCGCTGGCCGCTGATCGCCATAATGTACGCGCAGCGATCCTGATGGGTGATGTCCATCTGGCAAACGGCGAAATCGAAAAAGCCTTGCTTGCGTGGCGTCGTGTAGAGCAGCAAAGTGTTCCTCATGTTGCGCTTGTCGCACAACGACTGATGGATGGTTATCGTAAGCTGGACCGCCCACAAGAAGGTTTGAATTTACTTAAAGGCTATCTGGCAGAAGCGTCCTCCATTGATTTATTAGAGGTCGTCTTCAAAGCGACTCTGGAGTTGGATACGGTTGATGCAGCGAACCAATTGGTCAGTGACGAATTACGCCGCACGCCAACCTTATTAGGTCTGGATAAGTTGCTCGATGCGCGTCTGATGGTGGCGCCGCCAGAGGTCAGGCCTGAATTGTCCTTAGTCAAAAATCTGGTACATGGTTATGCACAAAAACTTGCACGCTATCAGTGTTCTCATTGCGGTTTTAAAGCACGCCAATTTTACTGGCAGTGTCCAGGGTGCAGCCGTTGGGAAACTTATCCACCGCGCCGTACCGAAGAATTAAATGTGATGAATTGAGTTTTTTACTCATAAAAAATAACGTAAAAATTATCTAGGGATTGTGATCATAAAATGAAAATTACAATTATTGGCACGGGTTATGTCGGGCTGGTCACCGGTGCTTGTCTCGCTGAGTTGGGTAATGATGTATTTTGCCTTGACGTCGATCAACGCAAAATCGACATTTTGAATAACGGTGGTATTCCTATTCATGAGCCGGGCCTGGAGGAACTGGTTGCACGTAACCGTGCTGCCGGGCGTATCCAGTTTTCAACTGATGTTGCCGCCAGTGTTGCCCATGGTGATGTCCAGTTCATCGCGGTAGGTACTCCGCCGGACGAAGATGGATCAGCTGACTTGCAATATGTATTGGCCGCAGCTCGTAATATTGGCAAATACATGACGGGCTTTAAAGTCATCGTCGATAAATCAACGGTGCCTGTCGGCACTGCGGATAAAGTGTCTGCTGCGGTCAAAGCAGAATTGTCTGCGCGTAATTCAGAGGGACAATTTTCTGTTGTTTCTAATCCAGAATTTTTGAAAGAGGGCGCTGCTGTAGAAGATTTCATGCGTCCTGACCGGATAGTGATTGGCTGTGACGATACGCCACAAGGCAGTATTGCGCATTCGCAAATGAAAAAACTGTATGCCCCTTTCAACCGCAATCACGAACGTACTTTCTGGATGGACGTGCGCTCTGCGGAATTCACCAAATATGCCGCCAATGCAATGCTGGCAACGCGGATTTCGTTCATGAATGAATTAGCGAATCTGGCAGATCATGTTGGTGCTGATATTGAAGCGGTAAGGCACGGTATCGGGTCTGACCCGCGTATTGGACATAGCTTTTTATATGCCGGTTGTGGTTATGGTGGCTCTTGCTTCCCGAAAGACGTACAGGCTTTAGAGCGTACTGCACAGGATTATGGTCTGGACTTATTAGTCTTACAGGCAGTTGAGGCCGTCAACGAACAGCAAAAACTGGTGCTTGGTAAAAAAATAGTGAAGCGCTTCGGCGATGATTTGCGCGGTAAGCATTTTGCGATCTGGGGTTTGGCATTTAAACCGAATACGGATGATATGCGCGCTGCGTCGTCACGTATTTTGCTAGGCGAGCTATTGCGTAAAGGCGCCAGTGTTGCCGTGTACGATCCAGTCTCTATGCCAGAGGCAAAGCGTGTATTTGCACTGGACTTTGCTGATAGTCCGGCATTGCTTGAAAAAATTCGTTTCGCCAGCAATCCTATGGATGCCCTTAACCAGGCGGATGCCTTGGCAATTGTCACTGAGTGGAAGGCATTCCGCAGCCCAGATTTTGACAAAGTGAAATCCTTGTTGAATCATCCGGTTATTTTTGATGGTCGTAACTTATTCGAACCAGCGGTCATGACCGAAATCGGTATTGAATACCATGGCATCGGCCGTTCTGTCCTGACACGCACATGATTCGCATGCTTGAATCAAAACGTATTCTGGTCGCTGGCGATGTCATGCTGGACCGCTATTGGTTCGGTGAGGTCAATCGCATTTCTCCAGAAGCACCGGTACCGATTGTCAGGGTAGAGAAGCGCGAAGAACGTCTCGGCGGTGCCGCTAACGTCGCACGTAACGCCGCAGCCTTAGGCTTACACGCTGGCTTGCTGGGTGTGATCGGTGATGATGAGGCTGGTAACAGCGTCGAACACTTGCTAAGGCAATCAGGCATAGATAGTTATTTAAGCCGCGATACGGCGATCTCCACCATTATCAAACTGCGCGTGATTGGACGGCAGCAGCAATTATTGCGAATTGATTTTGAAGAAAAACCGACCGAGCACGTTTTACAAGACAAGCTGTCTCGTTTCAACGCACTCATTTCTGAGTATGATTTAATCGTCCTATCCGATTATGCAAAAGGTAGTTTGGTGAATGTCGTTGCGATGATTGCAGCGGCTAAGGCAGCGGGCAAGCCTGTGCTGGTGGATCCGAAGGGAAGTGATTTTGCGCGTTATGCGGGAGCGACCATGCTGACGCCGAATAAAGCAGAATTGCGTCAGGTAATCGGCGACTGGACTAGCGAGACTGAGTTGACAGAAAAAGCGCAAACCCTCCGCCATCAATTATCTTTAGATGCCTTATTACTGACTCGCTCAGAAGAGGGAATGAGCCTCTACACAGAGCATGACGTCACTCACGTGCCAGCGATGGCGAGAGAAGTTTATGATGTCTCGGGTGCGGGAGATACCGTCATTGCGACGATGGCAGCAAGCCTGGCTTCTGGCATGAGCATGAAAGATGCGGTGATGTTAGCGAACCGCGCGGGTGGTATCGTCGTTGGTAAGCTCGGTACTGCCACCGTATCCAAAGAAGAATTATTTGCTACAGCGTAAGCCACTTTGTTAATCAAAGTTAATTTACTGTTAATATTGTTATCGCTGTCAACCTGCGCATCCTCAGGTCGTTAATTGAAACAGAACGAGGTGGTATTTCGGTCTGATCTTATAAATCAATTCGACAGCGTCAATAATGAACGCAGTTCAATTCAACTTAATTGGGAGTGCTTACATGTTCAAGAAATTTCTTTTAGCTATCGCCGCAATGATTGTCACGATGGGTTTCGCTTTTGCTGACGTCGATGTGAATAAGGGTGACCAGGCCGCATTGGATGGCATTAAAGGTATCGGGCCAGCAAAATCTAAAGCAATTATCGAAGAGCGTACCAAAGGCGGAAATTTCAAAGATTGGGCCGATTTTGAAAAGCGCGTTAAGGGCATCGGTGAAAAGAGCGCAGTCAAGTTGTCCGCTGCAGGTTTGACGGTCAATGGCCAGCCTAAAGCAGGTGCAGAAGCAAAGCCAGCAGAAAAACCGGCAAAACCAGCTAAGGCTGATAAGGCTGAAAAAGTTGCTAGCGCATCCGCCGCTGCATCAATGCCGGCATCTGCATCAGCTGCGGCTTCAACTGCCAAAGCTTCTGCTAAGGCATCTGCCTCTAAGTAAAAAGATCCGGCTGTATCAGCTAAAAAATCAGAATCAAACAACCTCTTGGGTATGGAAATACTCAGGAGGTTTTTTTATTTACACTGCAAATTGGTTGTGCCTTATTGTGATCCAAGCAGTAAGGCGCTACAGCGTTTAAAATGATGTTTTAAATTTCATACCAACGATCACCATGCCTTATTTGACCATAGAAGATACGATAGGAAATACACCGCTTGTGATGCTACAAAGAATTCCCGGCGAGGAAATCAAGCGTCGCAACAACATTATCTTGGGCAAATTAGAGGGCAATAATCCTGCTGGATCGGTGAAAGACAGACCAGCATTGTCCATGATTAAGCACGCCGAATTGCGTGGCCGTATCAAGCCCGGCGATACCCTGATTGAGGCAACTAGCGGCAATACCGGAATCGCATTAGCCATGGCTGCGGCTATGCGTGGTTATAAGATGGTATTGTTGATGCCAGAAAATTTAAGTATAGAACGCCGTCAAAGTATGGCCGCATATGGCGCGCAGATTGTCCTGACGCCTAAAACTGGTGGTATGGAGTATGCTCGTGACCTGGCCGAGCAAATGCAAAAAGAAGGCAAGGGGGTGATCCTTGATCAGTTCGCGAATCCAGATAATCCGCTTGCGCATTATGAAACCACTGGCCCTGAAATTTGGCGTGATACAGACGGTCGCATCACGCATTTTGTGAGTGCGATGGGTACGACAGGAACAATCATGGGCGTATCTGCTTATTTGAAAGAGCAAAATCCTGAAATTCGTATTATCGGTGCGCAACCAGAAGAAGGTTCACAGATTCCCGGTATCAGAAAATGGCCAGAAGCGTATTTGCCAAAAATCTATGATAAAGCCAGAGTCGATCAGGAAGAATCAGTCAGCCAGTCGGACGCTGAGCATATGGCGCGTCGTATGGCTGCCGAGGAGGGTATTTTTTGTGGTATCTCTGCGGCAGGTGCCTGTGAGGTAGCATTACGTATTGCTCATACAGTAGAAAATGCAACGATCGTATTTATTGTTTGCGATCGTGGTGATCGTTATTTGTCTACAGGCGTATTTCCTGCCTGACATAGTATTGTGGATTGAAATGGCGTGTCACAATACGTTTTAGATACAAAAATGCCGTAAATGTACTCAGATACATTTACGGCATTCTCAATCAATTTAGTGCCTGACGACAAATTTTTTGTCGAAATTTTTAACTATTCGCCGCAGCTTCTTTTGGTTTGAATTGTTTGTCGCTGATACGGAATTTCGCACGACGGTCACCCATCAGTTCACGTAAATCTTTAATGCTGACATCGCTGATTTCGTGCATGCGAATTAACAGGGACGCACCAACTGGCAGGCGGCGGTGACGGATTTTACTGATTACTGGAGGAGCTACTTCCAAGGCCCTAGACAAAGCGGCATCATTTTTTAAATGCAACTGTTTAATCAATGTGTCCAACAAATTATTTGGATCGTAGTCGATTTCATCGGATTCAAGCTGTGTCAGATTTGCCATAATTACCTCGCTATTTAGCTTATTGATTCAAAAAAACATTGCTTCAATAAAAGATTAATCAAACGGTAATATTGTATCTTTAAAATAGATTTTTCTTGCCAGAAGAATAGCAAAACATTGTTAAATCTCTTGACACATTGCTTTCTGATAACGTAAATGTATCATTAGATAATATTAATGTAGTTTAAGTCATACTATTTAGCAATATTAATCGGGAAAAATATCATTCAGGCGTGGAAAATTCTGTGTGGCAACTTTCAGCTAATTCCGGTGATTTTTATCGAAACTCCTCCTATTTTGTACGTGCGGCGGCAATGACTTTACCCAAATCAATCACCGACATCGCATAAAAATAGCTACGATTATATTGAGTGATGGCAAAAAAATTCTCGGTAGCAAGCCAGTATTCCGTTGGATCATTTCCGTTTTGCAAATTGATCAAACCATAGAGCAAATTGTCGGTCGCATCAGGACTAGCGGTTGTTGCAACCGGGCGTAATTCGTCAAGTTTATAGTTTGCCCGTAATCCTTGGCCTAATATTGAGCTGAGTTTGCTCACATCTTGTTCATTATCCGGATTAATCACCAGGGTAGCTGGAAATGCCGTCGGTAAATTTTTCTTCCAGCCATGCATAGATAAATAGTGCGCCACGCTGCCGATGGCATCGGTTGGTGACGCCAGTAAATCAATTTGCCCATCGCCATCAAAATCAACAGCAAACTTTCTGATGCTGCTAGGCATAAATTGTGACCAGCCTATTGCCCCCGCATAAGACCCTTTGAACTGAAATGGATCGAGACGCGATTCTCTGGCCATCAACAGCATGTTCTCTAATTCCCCTCGAAAAAATTCCATACGAGTTGCGCGTGTTGGCGTGTCAGGATAGGCAAACGCCAATGTTGTGAGTGCATCCATCACACGAAAATTGCCGGTGTTTTTACCAAACACCGTTTCTACACCGATCAGACCGACAATGATTTCAGCAGGAACGCCGTATTGGTTTTCTGCCCGGTTCAGCGCATCCGTATACTTATCCCAAAACGCGATACCAGCATTGATGCGATATGCGTCGACAAAGCGGGCGCGATAGGCTTTCCAATTTTTGGGTTTACCTGCAGGGGCGGGCTTCATGAGCTGGATTGCTGATTCTACGTATCGAACCTGATCAAATGTCGCAATCAGTTCTGCTTTATCAAAGCCATGTCTCACTACCATCTGATCAATAAAGTCTGCAACTTCTTTCCACTGCGCAAAGTGCGCGAACTCTGCACTCTCTTCCTGTTTGGAAGCGGTTTTTTTTGTTGTCACAGGACTCGATTTTTTTACCGTCGCTGCCGCATAGGGCGCACTTGTTAAGGCGATGGTCAGTGCTGTAATGAGCCCAATATACTTGGTCGGAGAATGAGTTGATGCAGATAGTTTGAGCATGGAAATCAATAGGTCAGCGATATTGCTTAAGTAAAGTTTTTAAACGGGAGACGAGGATAGCAGATGGTAACTCGGCTTTACCATATTTTGCTGCTGTGTATAGATTCAAAAAGGTTTTTACCGTACCGTAACTATTATTTGGCATGATCGTTTTTAGCCTTAGCAAATATGCCTGAGGCCCTTCATGAGCCGCTTTACTCCATCCCTTGGACGCCAGTTTCTTACATAACGCAAGATAAATCTCATCCAGCGGTGATAATTGCGTACGGTACCGTATTAAGGGGAGCGCATATAGCGCCATCAATAGCGCGCTGATGGCGAAAAATAACATCGTCATTTTCGGCCAATCCAAATCTCCCAGGCCAAAAGAGCGCATGAAGTCGAGCTGTTTCGCCTGGTTGTAATTCAGAACCCATTGGTTCCAGGAGTTATTGACGGCATCCCACTGCATGCGCAATCCGGTCAGCAGGGAGTTGTTGCCAAGAGCGTTACTGATCGCACCTGTGATGCCGTTGCGGGGAATGGCATCGTTTAAACTTAACATGACCCGATTTGGCGCTACAGCAGCAGTAGGATCCACTTTTATCCAGCCCCTACCTTTTAGCCAGACTTCTGCCCAGGCATGAGCGTCTGATTGCCTGACCTCCATATAGCCATCAATGATGTTCATATCACCACCCTGATACCCGGTCACGACTCGTGCCGGAATATCGATGGCACGCATCAAAACGACAAATGCGCTTGCATAATGTTCACAAAATCCTTCGCGTGATTTAAACAAAAAGTCATCAACACTATTTGTGCCCAATAACGTGGGCTCTAAGGTATAAACAAAATTCTCATCACGAAAATAATTAAGTACCGCCTTGATGACACTTTCGTCATCTTGAAATTTTTGCCTGAGATCCGCTGCGAACGCTAGTGTGCGCGGATTGAATCCCGCCGGCAGTTCGACTTCAGAGATCAGATCGGCTAGTTCAGATTCTGCTTGCCATTGATAAGCCGGGTAGGACATGACCTCATAGCGAAGCCGACTATGGATCGCTTGGGAGGCGGTCATTTCTTTGAGCTTATTGAGATTGCTGCCAAGGTCTGTCAGGTTTGCCGGTTCGGCAGGCATATCCAGCGCCATAAGCCAGCGCTGATTGTTTGGCTCCATGATGATTTCCTGGCGTATCGGTTTGTCAGAAAATGCGATGGCGCTTTTAGCGTTGGCAGTACTATTGCCTGACGGTATCTCGCCATGAGTCCAGTTCCTCCCGTCAAAGTG
Organism: Undibacterium sp. Rencai35W; assembly: GCF_049340185.1. NCBI lineage: Bacteria > Pseudomonadati > Pseudomonadota > Betaproteobacteria > Burkholderiales > Oxalobacteraceae > Undibacterium > Undibacterium sp. Rencai35W. Next base: position 96,981 of record NZ_JBMPPC010000002.1, on the reverse strand, counting down.
CGTGAGAACGATGCCGCGCCAGTACAGCAGATTTTTAGGTGGTGCTTTGAATGGCGTAAAATCTGGAAACTTGACTCTGAACGCAATATCTTCCGACAAAGCAAGTTTGCTGATATTTCCCGGTGCCATGGAGTCTGATAATCCGGTATGTCCACTTTGTGCATCACCGGGTAATTTCCACAAAGGCCCTTGAATCCTGGGCACCAGATAGAACGCGACAATAGTTAGCGGAATCGCGAGACCTAAAATGGACAAACCTAATTTTAATCTTTGCCACAATGATGGCACTACGCCCGTATAGTGAAACGATAATTGCGCCGTAAGTAAAGCGGCTAAGGCACACAATGACATCGCGGCGGTGCCGATCGTTTGTGCGTCAAAAAAATGCGTCAATAGCAGAAAATAACCCAAATAGATGACGACAAATAAATCCCGCTTGGCATGCATTTCCAGTAATTTGCAAACCAGCAGCATCATCAGCATGGTCACGCCGACTTCTTTGCCAAAGAAAGTGTGAAATTGCCAGAACACAGCGCACATCATCATGCCGGCAATCGGTACTAGCACCCATGATGGTGGCAGGCGGCGTCCGGTCAGGGTGACCCAGACTCGCCACGCAAACAGTCCCAGACAACTCGCCGATACCCACCATGCTGCGTGCAAAGTATGTGGCAGCAGCACCAGTAAACATGCGAACATCAGTAGCAAGGTATCAGCCTTGTCACGCGCCAGGGGCAGCTTGCGCCAGCTGGTATGCATGGAGGCGATTCCATTTTTACTCAACATGTTCGGGGTCGATTGGTTCATGAGCGACGCGTATCGGTGAGGTCATGCAAGGCAAGGGCACGCAGACAGTCCTGGCGATGAGCCTGACCTGTCGTGATTGGAGAATCTATATTTCCAAGCCGAAATCCGTATGGCAAGGCCGCCGCATCTGCCTCAAGTACCCAGCTCGTCATTCTGGCGAGTTTTAATTCCAGATCCATTGATCTTGGTAAACTGGCAAAGTCGAGAATGATATCGCTGGCGGATCCGCCCGAAAATTGCTTCGTCACGAGTTGGCCGCCCGATTCGAGATCAAGTTTGGCTATTTGCTTCCACGCCAGATGTTTCATGGCATCACCTGTCTGGTAGGCGCGTACTCCCGAAAAATCTTCATCTCCGGCGTGGCCTTGACCATCATTTTTTTCTGTACCTTGTTGTGGCAACGGCGGCGCATTTTCTTCTGGTCGAGGATAGACCAATACCTGTGCATCAGGTAACCACGTGCTCCAGGCGCGTAACAGACCTAATGGAAACCAGGTTTGCAGGCGTACCCTGGGGATCGACATGTAACCGCGCTCCGCTGTCGGGTAACTCAGTGTGACACTGGTGCGACTCTCGTGTGCGACGTCGATGGCATGATCTGTCGCACCTTTTTGAGAAAAGCCTATCCAGATTGCATAACGATGACGTTTGCGTCGATTGATGATGTGCAGGATGAATTGCGCATCCTCACCAGCAAATACGGGCTGTGCACTCCCGGCAAGTAAATGCAGGTAGGCGAGATTCAAAAAAGCAAAATATGCATTGATCATGCCACACGCAACCAGCACAAAAGTCAGTGCAAAACCCAGACTCAGATTGTAGTTAGTGGAGGCAATGAATAAAACAATCATGAGCAAGCCAAACATCCATCCGGCTTTGCTAGGTAATGTAAACACACGTCGTTGCTTGAGCAGTACCTCACCACTCTCCGGTTTGTGTTCAAGAAAAACCAGTCGACGAAAGCGTTCGCGTATAGAGGTCAGCATAGATTGGCAATAATAACGATGGTGGTCCGTTGACTGTTATTTGGCTATCGTTACACTGCGATGCGCAACATCAGTTGCTGGAGCAATTCGCTGCTTGCATTGGTTTTACCGCTCACAGATTTGAGTGGCCGTAAGCGATGGGCAATCACTGGTATCAGCACGGCCTGCACATCTTCGGGAATGACATGATCACGTCCCTCCAGGGCAGCCCAGGCGCGGGCAGCTTGTAACAGCGCAATTGCAGCACGCGGGCTCATCCCGTCGGCAAAGGTATCGCTCTGGCGAGTTGCATGCGCTAGAGACTGCACATAGTCAATCAGCGATGGGGAGGTGTGAATATGACGCAATAATTTTTGCGCTTCGACTAATTCCTCGGCGCGCATCACTGCCGGCAGGTTTTGCAGCAAAGTCCGGCGATCTTCGCCCATCAGCAAGGCACGTTCTGCTGCAGCGTCCGGGTAGCCAAGAGACAGACACATCAGGAAGCGATCAAGCTGCGACTCCGGTAACGCGAACGTGCCAACTTGATGTGTGGGATTTTGTGTGGCGATCACAAAGAAGGGCGAGGGGAGTGGGCGCGTTTTACCTTCTACGCTGACCTGGCGCTCCTCCATTGCTTCTAATAATGCTGATTGAGTTTTTGGGGTGGCACGATTAATTTCATCGGCAAGCAATACTTGCGTAAATACCGGGCCAGGATGGAAAATAAACTGACTTTTCTCCCTGTCAAAAATCGAAATGCCTACTACGTCTGCAGGCAAAAGATCACTGGTAAATTGCAAACGATTAAATTGCAGGCCCAGCGAAATCGCTAGAGCGTGTGCCAGCGTAGTTTTGCCTACACCAGGCACATCTTCGACCAGCAAGTGACCGCCGGCGAGCAGGCAGACTAAGGCCTGACGTATTTGCTGGTCTTTACCAATAATGACTTGATTAACTTGTTTTGCGACAGCGTGAACTTTAGAAAACATGGTGGGCCTGTTAGGTCAGTCAGAGAAAGCATGCAAAGCACAAGATGGTTAGTGTAAACCGAATCAAGGCATTCTGTATTTTTGACGCACCAGCATAAGCGCGAATCAGCATCAAAAACCATGTCAAAACCATAGGCGATTTGCAAAAAACACTAAATAGGGTGACACTTCTCAATGGAGACGTACTAATTTACTTAGGACGCGCACAAACTTACCAGATGCCTGAACAGGCCTTTGATGAGAAGCGCCAGTCCTGTTACGACAGCACACTAATGACAACCGCGTTTTATACCCACGCTGACTGCAAACGCCACGAAATGGGTTCGTGGCATCCAGAATCACCCGAACGCCTGCAGGCAATTGAGGATCAGTTGATTGCAAGCCGTATCGATAGTTTGCTGGAATTTCGAGAGGCTCCAGTCGCTGATGAAAAAGCTCTGGCAAGAGTACATACGCAGGATGCCATTTATCGTATCCGCGAGAACTGCCCCGGGGTCAATTCTGAATATCAGCACTTCCCGCTTGATGCGGACACCATGCTCAACGCTTATACCTGGCGCGCTGCGCTGCGTGCAGCGGGCGCAGCAATCGCAGCTACAGATGCAGTGATCGCCGGTGAATTAGACAATGCATTTTGCTCGGTTCGCCCACCCGGACACCATGCGACCCCGCGTGAAGCCATGGGTTTTTGTATGTTCAATAATGTTGCGGTCGCCGCTAAACATGCGATGGAAGTACATGGGCTTCAGCGAGTCGCCATTGTCGATTTTGATGTTCACCATGGAAATGGAACGGAAGAGACTTTCCGTGATGATCCGCGGGTACTCATGGTGAGTTTTTTTCAGCACCCTTTTTATCCCTATACCGGCACAGATCATCCTGCTGCAAACATGGTGAACTTGCCGATTCCAGCGCATAGCTATGGCGATGTTGTGCGCCAAGCCATTACCGAAAAATGGCTGCCAGCCCTACATCAGCATCAACCTGAGATGATTTTTATTTCTGCGGGATTTGATGCGCATAAGGAAGACGATATGGGACAGATGGGGTTAGTCGAAGCGGATTACAGCTGGATCACCCGTCAAATCATGATGGTTGCAAAACAGTACTCAAGAGGAAGGATCGTGAGCTGTCTTGAAGGCGGCTATAACTTGTCTGCACTCGGTCGCAGCGTTGTTGCACATATTAAAGTGCTAGCCGAATTAGATTGAGATGGTGTCAAAAGACGATTTCTGCATAATTTATGATGAAAGACTTTGCAAGCCTCTCTCCGCTTGTGTAGAGTAAGTCACATTTCACTGCATTGAAGACCCTAGAAAGGAAGACGAATGGCAAGACCAGAGAAAGTCCGTTTAGGGGAAATTTTGCTGCAGCAGAAGCTGATGTCAGAAGAGCAGCTTCAAATAGCATTGACTGAACAAAAACGTAGCGGCAGAAAACTCGGTAAAGTGTTTGTAGAAAACGGCTTTGTCACCGAAGAGCAAATATCCGGCGCACTGGCGAAGCAGCTTAACATCCAGTACATCAATCTGAAGCAATACAATCTCAGTCCCGGTGTTGTAAAGCTGCTGCCTGAGATTCAGGCCCGTCGATTCAGGGCGCTCGCTCTGGAGAATCAAGGCAGTGCAATACTGGTCGGTATGGCCGATCCTACCGATCTGTTTGCGTATGATGAAATCACTCGCATCGTCAAATCCCCAATTCTGTTAGCTGTCGTCAATGAAACAGAACTATTGCAAACAATTGATCAGGTATATCGACGTACCGACGAAATATCGGGATTGGCCAAAGAGCTGGAGCAAGAACTTGGTGATACCAATATCGATTTTGGCATGCTTAGCGTCACGCCGGGGATGGAGGACGCTCCTGTCGTCAAGTTACTGCAATCAGTGTTTGATGATGCAACTCAGATACGTGCCTCGGATATTCATATAGAGCCTCAGGAAAAGCGTTTGCAAATACGTTTTCGGATTGACGGTGTCTTGCATCTGCAAACTGAAACCGATATTAAAATCGCTCCATCCATGGTGCTGCGCTTGAAGTTGATGTCCGATATGGATATTTCAGAAAAACGCATACCGCAAGATGGCCGCTTTGTAATCAAAGTAAGACAGCAACAGATTGACGTCCGTATTTCCACGATGCCGACTCAATACGGTGAATCGGTAGTCATGCGGCTACTGAATCAAAGTGGTGGTACGCTAAATCTGGAACGTATCGGCATGCCCAAGCATATGCTGGCGAGATTTCGTACTATCATTAACCGGCCCAATGGCCTGGTATTAGTCACCGGTCCTACCGGTAGCGGCAAAACGACGACTTTATATGGCGCCTTATCCGAATTAAATACCGAGGGGCGTAAGCTGATTACGGTCGAAGATCCGGTTGAATATCGCCTCGCAGGCATCAATCAAGTGCAGGTGAATGAGAAGATTGAACTTAGTTTTGCCAGAGTATTGCGTGCTAGCTTACGTCAGGACCCCGATGTGTTACTGGTCGGTGAAATGCGTGACCAGGAAACAGCACAAATCGGTATGCGTGCTGCGATGACGGGCCATCTGGTATTGTCTACTTTGCATACGAATGACGCCGTCAGCACGCCAATCCGTTTGATGGATATGGGTGTGCCACGTTTTATGGTCGGCAGTTCTTTGCAGGCAGTCTTGGCGCAAAGGCTGGTCAGGGTTATCTGTGAAAGTTGTAGCGAGCCGACACTGCTCAGCGCCACCGAGAGGGAGTGGCTAAAGCAAGAGCTTCGTGAGAACGTGGATGCATACGTCTACCATAAAGGCCGTGGTTGCAGTCATTGCAATGGCACAGGATATCGTGGCCGGGTTGGTGTTTATGAGTTACTGGAAGTCACCCAAGCCGTAGCGGATGCGGCAAATCACGGGGATCCGGCAAGTTTTATAAAAATCGGCCAGCAGCAGATGGCCGGACACACTTTGCGTAAGCATGCAGTAGATTTGGCTATTGCCGGTAAAACGACGATTGCTGAAGCAATGCGCATCAGTAATCAACTAGAGGAATAACATGCCTTTTTTCGCTTACAAAGCCAGAAACGCTCGCGGCGAGCTAGTCGAGGGTGTCTTGGAAAGCGCGGATAGTGGCGCGGTAGCGAGTCAGTTATTTAATAGCGGAATTACACCAATACATATTAATCCCACCAGTCAACCAGCTAAAAGCGGCGAGATGACCTGGTGGAAAAAATTTACCGAGCCCAAAGTATTGTCGCTGGATGTGCAGCTTTTTAGTCGTCAGCTCTATACTTTGCTTAAATCTGGTGTACCCATCATGCGCGGCCTAGCGGGCTTGCAAGAGTCTGCAATCAACAAATCATTTGCCAGAGTAATTTTGGATCTGCGTGAGTCCCTGGATGGTGGACGCGAACTCTCTGCCGCGATGCGACGCCATCCGGATATATTTTCGACGTTTTATATCAGTATGGTGCGTGTAGGAGAAATGACGGGGCAGCTAGAGGATATTTTTATCCGCCTGTACGCGCATCTTGAGTTTGAAAGAGAGATGAAGGAGCGCGTCAAGTCGGCATTGCGTTATCCGACTTTCGTCATGATTGCGATGGTACTCGCGATGGCGGTGATTAATATTTTTGTTATTCCTGCATTCGCTAAAGTTTTTGCCGGATTTAATGCAGAGCTACCTCTGATGACCAGGATTTTACTAGGCGTTTCGAATTTCACAGTGGAGTATTGGCCCGTCTGTTTATTTGCGTTAATTGCTTCGATCGTTGCTTTCAAAACGTATGTAGGTACACGTAATGGCCGTTATCAATGGGATAAAGTGAAATTAAAAATCCCGATTGTTGGCCGCATCATACTCAAAGGAACTCTGGCCCGTTTTGCACGTAGCTTCGCTCTGTCCAGCAAAAGTGGCGTGCCGATTGTACAGGCACTTAATGTTGTGTCCCAAACGGTCGATAACAGCTATATATCTGTCCGTATAGAGCAAATGCGTGACGGTGTAGAGCGTGGAGAGAGCATTCTACGTACCGCTGTCGTCGCAGGGATTTTTACCCCCATCGTACTGCAGATGATCGCAGTGGGTGAGGAGAGTGGCGAGCTGGATGATCTGATGGACGAGATCGCCAGTATGTATGAGCGAGATGTTGAATACGAATTAAAAACCTTGTCCTCTAATATTGAACCAATACTGATTGTCGGGCTAGGTGTTTTGGTGCTGGTGCTCGCTCTGGGTATTTTCTTACCGATTTGGGATTTGGGAAAAGTCGCACTCAAAAAATGAATGTTCCCCTGTGCGAACATGCGTGGAAAATTGATGCGTCGTTTTTACGCTAAGACGCGCCAGCGAGGCGAGTGTGAGCTGTTTGCAGGAAGTGTACGCCCTGTTTGTGTGATTCTGCTTCAGCCGTAAAAGTGTTGTAATTTAGACAGAGTGGCGCTAACAGGCTAGGTGAGCGCTGATCGAATGCCAATCTTTAACAATTGTTTGCTACTATTGCGATACGGAAATGCTAGTCTGAATTGAACCTGATTTTAGATGCTTTTTATATTTTTACGTATCTCTGTATCTTTTAATAGCATAGTCATTATCCGAATATCTGGAGTACATCATGAATCAAAAAATAGCTAAACGACAACATGGCTTCACGCTGATTGAACTGATTGTCGTTATTACGATTCTCGGCATTCTGGCCGCTTTAGCCTTGCCTAGGTTTGCGGCAATACAGACAGATGCGCGTATCGCCAAGATGAATGGTGCTTTAGGTACAATTAAAGCAGCGGCAGTGCTGGCTCACTCTATTCAGTTGACCCAACAGCTTGCTCCGGGTACATCGGTCGTGATGGAAGGTTCTACCATATTGATGGCGAATGGTTACCCGACCAGTGCGATGACCTCGATTGGTCATGCTGCCGGATTTACGACGGCTGCAGGTGTTGCTTTATCCGATTATGTACCCGTTGCAACATCTGCAACAGTTTTTACTGTAAGTGCTGATGCTACGCATGCTGCTTGCGCGGTAACCTATACCGTACCTACCGGCGCTGGTTTCGCACCAACATACAGTAACGCAGGTGTGACCGCTGCTAACTGTTAATGTGTAATGAGATCGAGATTTAATCAGTAAATTTATTGCCGGTACGATTTGTAATTGAGTTGCACTAAGAGTTTATTATGTCTACTCAAAGGATATACAAATGAAGTAGGCACGAAACAAACACGAAACAAACCCCAGGTAACAGTTCACGTAAAAACAGGAGATGCAAATGAATAAGCAACAATCGGGTTTTACCCTTATTGAGTTGGTCATGGTAATTGTGATTCTTGGCATTTTGGCTGCAACAGCCTTGCCTAAGTTTGTCGATTTGAGATCTGATGCAAATGCATCTGTTGCTGCAGGATATGGCGGCGCGCTTAGTTCCGCTGCAGGCATTAACTATGCCGGTTGCGCAGCCAAAAATTTTACTGTAACAGCGAATGTCTGCGTGAAAGTAGCAAAATGCTCAGATGCAGGCGCTTTACTTAACCCTGCTGTCACGATAACTGTCGGTGCATTGCCAGCACCAACGGTGGCAAAAACCTTGTATATCGTGACTGATACTGCCGCGGCGACAAGTGCTCCTGCTACATGCAATGCTGTCTATGGCGATGGCACGAATGCCGGTGTGACATTTGCCTATTCAATAACTGGTACCTGATTCTGATAGTCTGGTTGCGATAGTAATGAGGCGGACATGAATTTTTTCTAGTTCATGTCCGTTATTGTATTGATGTCACTGTCGGGAGCTAATGCCAGTAATATTGGGCTTCCTAAGTGAGCACAACATCATGATATGCACCAGTGTTGTATCAATACCGTATCGAGCTAGCTTTATTCTTACATGTCTGGACTGCCGGGCGTGTCATATGATTCAGACAAATCAACTTGGTAAGCGATCTGATTATGCGAACCAACACCATCTTCATTTCATTAAGGGCGACAGGATTTACTTTGATCGAAATGATCATGGTACTGGTATTGATCGGTATTCTCTCCGTAGCAATCATCCCCCGTTTCTCCGATAAAAAAGCCTTTGATGCGCGCGGTTTTTTTGACCAGAGCCAAAGCATGGTGCGCTATGCGCAAAAAGTAGCGATTGCGCAGCGAAAAAATGTATTTGTCCGGATTGATTCCACAGCAGGTCCTATTTGTGTTTTATACGTGTCAACGGTCACTTGTTCGTCGGCCACACTTGCCAATGCAGTGTTGAATCCGGCAGATCAAAAAATATTTTCCCGCATACCTCCTAGTGCGATCAGTTTTACCGGCGCTGCACTTTTTTCTTTTGATGCGCTTGGTAAACCGAGTTTTTCTAGTGCACTTACTTTAGGCGTAACAGGTGATGGCTCCACACGGACGATGACCATAGAAAGTGACACTGGTTATGTCCACTAAATTCATCATTATCAATAGGCAATCGGGCATATCGCTGATCGAGCTGATCATGTTTATCGTCATCGTCAGCCTAGCCATGGTCGGTATTTTGTCTGTGATGAACGTAACGAGTAAGGCCAGTGCCGATCCTATGTTGCGTAAACAAGCGATTGCGATAGGCGAGTCTCTGCTGGAAGAAATTACATTGCAAGCATTCACTTACTGTCTCCCCACTGATGCGAATGTAGGTACCGCGACCAATACGGCGGCTTGTACTGGTGGAGCCCCAAATTCAGAGGATGTACTACCTGCGACCGCCAGAGTAAGTAATCTTGCCGGTGTTCCTCGCACTGCGAATAATGTGGCAGACTACAATAATCTGGATTTACCGACGACTATCTACGACATTAGCGGTAACGCGGTCGGCACAACTGGCTATAGCGCCAAAGTCGCAATTACACAGGTGGGGGCTACTGCTTTTACGCCTGCCCTCAATAATAATGACGCGCTGCAGATCGATGTGACAGTCAAGGATCCCGCTGCCAATACGATACTGCTCACTGCTTACCGCTTGCGTTATGCACCCCGGGCGGTACCCTGATATGCCTCATCATTCGCTTTTTCAGTATTACCAAAAAGGATTCACCTTAGTTGAAGCCATCATGGTAATGACGATCACCGGCATATTAGCTGCAGGTGTTGCCGTGTTTATACAAAAGCCGGTGCAGGGTTATTTCGACCTGGCGAGGCGTACAGAATTGAGTGATATCGCAGACACAGCGGTGCGGCGTATTTCGCGTGACTTGCATCTGGCTTTACCGAATAGCGTCAGAACAGTGGCTGCCGATACCAGCTGCATTGAATTTTTACCGACTAAAACTGGTGGACGTTATCGTGCCGATGTACCGGGTAATGTGGTGGATACGGCCGTGGCAACATCGATTGTAGAGACCATCGGCCCGCTGAGTACCGCACCTGCCGCTGGCGATAGGGTAGTCATCTACAATCTCGGCATCACTGGAGCTGATGCTTATAATAGTGATAATTCAGGTGTGGTTGCATCCATTACGACTGGTGCTACATCGACTCAGATCACCTTGTCACCTTCTAAATTATTTCCTTTTACCTCACCGGCAAATCGCTTTCATATCATTTCCGGAACAGAGCAAGCCGTGTTTTATGCATGTAAATTAACAGGCTTAGATGCGGCAGGTAATGGCCTGGGACACTTATATCGTTTTTCCGGTTATGGCATCAATTCTAGTGTTAGTAGCTGTCCGACCGTGACCTCAAGCACTCCTGTATTGGCCGATAATGTAAGCAGTTGTAGTTTTAACTTTGCCTCTGGTGTGACAGCAAGAACCGGTCTGGTCTCGATACGGTTGGGTATCACCAAGAGTAATGAAACCGTTACGCTTTACCATGATGTTCATGTCAGTAATGTTCCCTGAATTTTATTTACTCCGTGAGAATGCGAAGTCCGCCTGTTGCGCTAATCGGGCCGATTCTATGAACGCGGTGCGCGCACGTGGTTTCTCCTTGGTGGCTGCGATTTTTTTATTGGTCATATTATCTGCTCTGGGAACATTTATGCTGTCCCTTTCAACTATGGAGCAGGCCAGTTCAACGCAGGATTTATTGGGAAGTAAAGCCTATCAGGCGGCAAAAACCGGGATAGAGTGGGGCACTTATCAGATCATGGCACCGGAAAATACAAATCCTGCAACGACACCATTTACCACTCAGTATGTTTGTCCCTCATCACCAACTACTATTTCGACTCTTGCCGGAGGATTAAATAAATTTTCTGTTCAGGTGAGCTGCCAAAGCACCAGCCTGCCTGAGGGAGGCAACGTCATTACGGTGTATCAGATTACATCGACCGCAACATTTGGTACATCACCGGCATCAAATTTTGTAGAGCGACAAATTTCTGCCAGTGTGAATACCTGCCGTAAGGTGGCAAACGGTGCCAGTTGTTAAAAGACCTGGTTATGCCGGTAGTGATTGCTCAATGAATGTGGTCCGCAACATAACATTGGAAGTGGGCGAAATGAATCATCAAATCAAGTCAGCCTGTTATAAATTGTGTTTGTACGCCGTGGGCCTGATGTTCTCCGGCGTCGGTGTAGTAACGGTAGCATCAGCTGCGGGCATTGAATTTAATACTGCTGGCGGTACGAACGCCAATAACGGCTTGCATATTTATGTCGAAGACACGACGCATATTCAGGTTAAACGTCTCAACAACACAGGGCAGGTATACAGCCCTACTGCCGTCCCTCCCAGTACCAGTCTGGACAATGGCGTGTTTATACGTGCAAATGGTAAGGTGTACGGCCCTGGGCATAATGTAACGACATTTACGCCGACCGGTGGTATGTTTAACACTTATTCTATTTCAGCGGCAACGCCTGCTAATCCGTCCTCAATTGGTGTTCAGCAAACGGCTACCGGTAATTTTGGTATCACTTCCGGACCTCAGGTTACTGTAGTGTGGCGCTATACGACCCCATTGGATTTCATGACGGCAGAGGTTACATTAGTGATTCCAGCAGGTTATGCCGTTAGTGCAGCAAATCCGGTTCGTTACTACCATGTGTTCGATACTTATTTAGGCGGTAGTGATAGCGGTTGCGGCGTTAAGTACGGTGGTAATGGTGCATCCGTAGTAGTTGGTACTTATCCTCCCCCCTCCCCGAGTACTACTTGTACATCAAGTACGAGTATTCCTGCAGGAGTTAATATTGTAGAGTCCTTTCGCGAACGTAGTGGGCTCTCCTTCACACATTATTGCGCTTCAGGATGGAGTACTTTTTTTACAGGTAGCACCTGTTCAGTTTTACAGGCAGCCTCAATGAACGATACCATTGTGACGGCTTATCAGGATACCGGTATCGGTATTGAATATGATTTCATCGCACCCGGTACCTATACTTTTAGCTATGACTTTGTAATTGGCTCACCAGTTGTGCCACCTTATGATCATTTGGAGATTCAGCATGACGGTATCGGTACCTTATGTCCAGAGAACGTGACCGTCCTGGCATGTAAGACTTCGGCTGTACCATGCAATGCCAGTGACTATGTGAACTCCGGTACTTTGACTGGCAGTCTGACACTTACTCCCGCAGCACCTGTTGTAACGGCTACGCCATCTACATTTACACTAGGTTCGGGAGCACCTAGCACAACCGTAGCTTTGCAGCCCACTGCACCTGGTGGTGCCTATGTTTTGGGTGTCAGCAGCCTCAGTTCGCTTCCTCTAAACGGTGTCAAGTGCTATAACAATGCAACTAGTACGGCGAGTTGCGCTATTGTTTTCGCCAATACGCCCTGCGTTGCTAATTTTGAATGTATGGAAACGGGTAAACCGACTCAGTTGGCATACAGCAATCTGATCGCGACACCATCTGCAAGAAATCCCATTTATACCAAACTAGCCGGAAGTAATTTTAAATTCGATATCGTTGCCTTACTGGCAGATGGATCTCAAGCGACCAGTTACACCGCTGCATCAAATGTAGTGGTCGAGCTTTTTGATGATACGACGCCACCGGCATCGTGCAGCGCTTACAGCTCACCGGTTGCGAGCCAGTCGATCACTTTTGTTGCAGGGGATGCCGGACGCAAGACGTTAGCGGCAGATTTTAATCTTCCTCAGTCGTATAAAAATCTGCGTTGCCGCGTCCGCGATCAGAATATGACGCCGAATATTTATGGCTGTTCGTCGGATAATTTTTCCGTCCGGCCTGTGGCGCCTTTAATGAGTACGACAGCCTTGGCTGTACCGGCCTCGATTAATGATACAACCGTTATCAAGGCTGGCACCTCTTTCACATTAGGCGCGACTACCAGCCCCGCCTCAGGTTATAGCGGCACCTTACTTCTTGATACATCCAAATTAACAGCACAAGATCCAAGTACTGCCTCCCAACAAAATGGCGGTCAGGTAGGCAACCTATACCTCGCTAACACGACGAATAACCTGACTGTCGGCACCAACGCCACTGGCGTCAGTAATAATGCGAGTTATTCCGAGGTTGGTTATCTGTATGCAAGTACCGGTAGTTTTCGCGACGATAATTTCACCAGTATCGATCTCAAGCCTGCCAACTGCGCGGCTAGTAATACGTGTGATTGTGTGACCTCAACGACAGGCAATGCATACCTCTCAGATGTAATTGACGCGAACGGACGTTATGGATGCTCGATCGGGAACAAAACAACACAGTCATTTGGTCGATTCATTCCGGATCACTTTTCTGTTGTCAAACCGACGACCTTCAATGGATTTTGTACTGCAGGCGGATTCATTTATATGGATCAGCCTTTTAACCTGACTGCATCCATAGAGGCGCGTAATTTCAGTAATGTGAAGACCTTGAATTATCAGCAGCTATATGGACACGCCACCGTTACGGGGCAGATGCTGGATGGCTCTAGTACGGTTGCTATTAATCGCCTGGCGATTACGGCACCTCCGGCATCACCATGGGTGAATGGCGCCTATTCTTTTGTTGCAAATAAATTTACGCGACTGGCAGCTCCTGATGGTCCATTTGATACTCTATCAATTGGGCTAGGCGTGACAGAGAGCTCAGGCATTGATAATGGACTTGTTCCGCTTTGGGACCGAGACATGGACGCCACCAATCCTACCTGCGTCCCAGACCCTACAGGCACTAGCAGCAACGCCGCCGGTGCCTGTAAAGCTGTCAAAATAGCCAGCACTAAAATGCGTTACGGACGATTGAAATTATCAAACGCATCTGGATCAGAATTGCTTGCCTTGCCTGTTCCGTTAAGACTGGAATACTGGAATGCAGCTTCTGGATGGAATCTGAATACTCTGGATAGCTGCAGTAATATCGTAGCCAGCGATATGGCGTTTGCCTATCCTGCAACGAGTACTAAAACTCAATTGACAGCATGTGAGACGGCAATCACCGTAACTGGTACTGCGCCGAATCAGACTGTTAAATTAAGTGCTCCCGGTGCAGGCAATTTTGGCTGGACAGACTTGACGCTGAATCTGGATAGCACCGCCGCGGGTAACCGGTGTGTAGCTGTTGGAGGAACCGGACCGCTTGCAACGACGGCCAATTTCCCCTGGCTTAAATACAATTGGCTGGGTACAGGCGTAGATAATCCAAAATCAAAAGCCAGCTTTGGTATTTACAAGAACGCTGGTGAATTTATCTATTTGCGTGAAAATCACTGACATCTGTCTGCTTATCGTCGTTAGCGCATCATTTTTGCGTATCATTGATTGACACTGGTTCGATATTAACTTAACGTCAAGTGAAACAATTCTTTGGATTCTGTGCATGAGATTTTTTGCAAAAAACAAGAAATATGCAGGATGGATGGCAATCAGTCTGGAGCGTGATTGTGCGCGAATTGCACACGTCACCCGGCCTGCAAATGGGAAGCCGGTACTAGAGATGCTTACCTCATTTCCTAATGCAGCAAACATGATAGAAACGCTGAAGCTCCTCAAAAAACAATTGAATGCACAAAATTATCGATACAGCCTGATGCTATCGCAAGGTGAATTTCAGTTGCTCTCGGTTGAGTCGCCGAATGTGCCGCCAGATGAACTAAAAAATGCGATGCGTTGGCGGTTGAAAGATATGCTGGATTATCACATTGACGATGCCACCATTGACGTTCTTGATATTCCCGCAGATAAAGCTATTCAGGGGCGAGCACACTCCATGTATGCGGTAGCTGCTCGTAATCAAATTATTTCCGAGCGTCAGGCTGCTTTTGAGAATGCCGGTATTCCATTGGATGTCATCGACATCACTGACCTCGCACAGCGCAATGTATCCGTATTGCTAGAGCCGGAGGGTAGAGGGCTGGCCTTATTATCATTTGATGGAAACGGTGGTCTGTTGACAGTCAGCTATGCAGGTGAGTTATATCTGTCTCGTCGAATTGATATCAGTCTCCCGCAGCTGCAGACTAAAGATGCCGATAGCAAAAATGCTATTTATGAACGGATCGCGCTTGAGCTGCAACGCTCACTCGATAATTTTGACCGGCAGCATACTTTTATCACCACGGCTAAATTGGTATTGGCACCATTAGGCGATGAGATATCTAAAGATTTACAGGCCTATCTTGCTGCCAATATTTATATGGCGGTAGAGGTTTTGAATTTTGCAGATGTGTTGGATATATCGAAGGTGCCTGTGCTGGCGCACCAGGATAGTCAGCAAGCGTTTTTTATGACAATCGGTGCTGCGCTACGTCACGAAGAGACTGTGTTATGAGCCAGCAGATTAATCTCTTTAATCCGATTTTTCTCAAGAAAAATACGTATTTTTCAGCTGCCACCATGTTGCAGACAGCGGGTTTGCTGATGTTAGGTGTGTTCGCCATCACCATCTACACCTCGCTACAAACGGCTAGTTTTGTCAAAACGGCAGATATCGTCAATATACAATTGCGCGACGCAGAAGCGAAAGTGGGAAAAGTAAGAGCCAATGCTATCGAGCCACAAAAAAACAGGCAAATCGAAAATTCAATTCTGAAAACAGAAACTGAATTAGCTAGCAAGCAAAAAATTTTGAATTTATTGCAGAAAAGTGATTTTGGTAACACCAAAGGTTACTCAGCTTATTTACAGGCATTTGCAAGGCAGATTCCTAATGGCGTCTGGCTCACGGGACTAAGTATTGACGGTGCCGGTAGCGATATTGGATTGCAGGGAAGAGCGCTTAAACCTGAGCTGCTGCCTGTCTATGTCAACCGGCTAAAGCAAGAAAATAGCTTGCAAGGAAAAAGCTTTTCTTCTTTACAGATGCAGATGCCATCCGTTGACGCGGATAAGCCAGATGCCAGTACTACCGCTTTATTAAAATCAAAAACGCAGGTTCCGTTTATCGAGTTCTCGCTAAGATCCTCTGGCAGTATCGATGCAGCAGATGGTGTCGGAGTCAAACTAAAATGAACCAACAATTACGTCAGCAATGGACTAACTTTGCCGCTAAGATCGACAAACTGAGTTTGCGTGAACGATGCATTACGTTTGCCGTTTTAGTGATGGCGATCATGCTTGGAGCAAATACTTTTTTTATTGAACCGCAATTCTTAAAACAGAAAACGCTATCAGAAAAAATCAAGCAAGAGCAAGCGCAAATCAGCGCAATACAAGCAGAGATCGCGCAGAAAATCACGATCAAGCAAGTTGATCCAGATGCGGAGAACAAGCAAAGATTGCTCTCAGCTCAGCAGCAGTTAGCAGAGCTCGAAAAGCGTATGCAGCACGTGCAAAAAGATCTGATTCCTCCTGAAAAGATGGGGACTTTACTAGAAAATATCTTAAAGCGTAATCAGAAATTGCAGCTCGTATCACTGAAAACTTTGCCAGTATCCAGTGTCGCAGAGGAAGTCGATATCAATGCCAGAGCGGTGCCGGTCATTAATCCAGTAATTAATCCGGCAGGTGCGCCAGCCAGCGTTGCCGCTGACGGTCTGATTGCCGAAAATGGTGTCATTTATAAGCATGGATTTGAGATCGTGGTATCCGGTAATTATCTCGATATGTTGACGTACATGCGTGAGCTTGAGCAAATGCCTGAACAGGTGTACTGGAGCAAGGCAAGGATTCGGGTAGACACCTATCCTACCGCAAGCCTGACACTGACTTTATTCACCTTGAGTCTGGAAAAGAAATGGCTCAATTTATGACTTGCCTCAGTAGGAACCCCGGATATTGCTCCCGTCAGACTTTGATCCTGCCTATTGTGAGCTTGTTTATGGCGTTGTCGTTGTTGAGTCAGTCTGCACTAGTCGCGGCACAAAGTATCCCGGATCCTACCCGGCCACCGGATACCTTGTTGCTGCCAGCGACGATGGGTAGTAATGAAATAGCTGCTGGCCCGGTATTGCAATCAGTATTGATTTCACCCAGTCGCAGGCTGGCGATCATTAGTGGAAAAACCCTTGGGCTGAATGATAAATTCAATGAGCAGACAGTGATCAAAATTAATGAGGCAGAGGTTGTTCTGCGCAACGGCAAAGAACTACAGACATTGAAATTATTTCCGGATTTTGAAAAAAAACCTACTCGTGCATCAAATACTCCTCCCGCTAATGCAAAAAAATAATATTGCACGACTTTAAAGGCATATCAGCATGAGAAAAAACTTATTGTCACCTTTGCTAGCGGCATTCCCCGCGGTCTTGCTCGTATTAGCGGGATGCACTACGCCTGCATCGAAGCAAGAGACGTATGACCTGATCAAGGAGGAAATGCGCAAGGCAGCGATTGTGCCAGTGAAGCCAGCCGCGCCTGAAGCCGTGTCGTTATCATTATTGCCCGAGCTTAAAGTAGATTTGCCATTAGCCAGCAAATCGGCAGAAGAGCGCTTTAATCTGAACTTTATTAATGTCCCGGCAAATCAGTTTTTTATGGGAATTGTGTCCGGAACGCGCTATAACATGCTGGTTCATCCTGATGTTACCGGTACGATTTCGGCGAACCTGAAAGACGTCAGTCTGATGGAAACATTGGATGCGATCAGAGAGTTATACGGTTATGAATACAAGGTTGAGGGGACGCGTATTTATATCAAACCACTGACCTTGCAGACTAGAATTTTTCAGATCAGTTATCTGGCCTCAAGTCGTAAAGGTACATCTGATATTCGTGTCATTTCTGGCTCAGTCTCCGATTCAGTACAAAGTAGCGGTAGCTCGTCGAATAGTGGGGGTCAAAACAATCAGGGAAACAATTCACAATCGATTAATTCGAGCAAAATCACAACGACTTCCAATAGCGATTTTTGGTCTGAGTTAAAGCTGTCTTTAGACACTATCGTTGGTGCCGGCAAAGAAGGTCGTCAGGTCGTCATCAGTCCTCAATCCGGTGTTGTCGTGATCCGTGCAATGTCCGACGAGATGCGTAATGTCAGTGCCTATCTGAAGGCGACCCAACTGTCGGTTGATCGCCAGGTGATTCTGGAGGCGAAGATACTTGAAGTCGAATTGAATGACCGCTTTCAGTCTGGTATTAACTGGGCGTCCTTCGCTTCGTTGAACGCAGCGCCAAACAGTCGTGCTTCGCTGGGCTTCGTATCGCCCGGTACTAACCTCAGTACGACGACGGTGACGGCGACAGATACGGGTTTGACGGCAACCAGTGGCACTGCACTGGGTGCTGTCAGCACCGCTGCAGGGTCCTTATTCGGATTGGCTTTTCAAACCAGTAATTTTGCTGCACTGCTGTCCTTTTTAGAGTCGCAAGGTAATGTTCATGTCTTATCTAGTCCACGGATTGCCACACTGAATAATCAAAAGGCCGTGCTTAAAGTCGGTAAAGACGAGTTCTTCGTTACCAAGGTGACCTCTACACCCGGGACAAGTTCAACGACAGGTTCTTCAGCGCCGACATCAAGTGTCGAGGTACAACCATTCTTTTCCGGTGTGGCTCTGGACGTGACACCTCAGATTGATGAGAACGGCAATATCACCTTGCATGTACACCCGTCTGTCAGCAATGTTACGACGGTAGAAAAAACTTTGAATCTCGGAACCTCCGGTACGCTGACATTGCCACTGGCATCAAGTGCCGTATCAGAGACTGACAGTGTCGTGCGCGGACAGGATGGCCGTATCGTTGCGATCGGCGGACTAATGCGCCAGGCAACGACGAATGATCGCTCGCAGATCCCGGGAGCTGGTGATGTGCCACTAGTCGGTGCCTTGTTCCGTAATACGAATCAGGTGGTACAAAAGCGTGAGCTCGTGATATTGATCAAACCGACTATCGTGCAGGGCGACGGCGCATGGGAGCAGGACATTCTGGAAAGTCAAAACCGTATTCAGAATCTGGCACCGCGCGGGAAGATAGAAAAAAATTAGGTATGTACAAGTCTCACTTTGGTTTGCGTGAAGTCCCGTTCAGTATCACGCCGGATACGAGTTACTTCTTTTTATTTGCAACTTTTCAGGCTGCTCTAAATACCCTGCTGATTGCCGCAAAAAATGGTGAAGGCTTTATCAAAATTACTGGTGAGGTCGGTACCGGTAAAACAATGCTGTGCCGTAAATTCATGGCGACTCTGGGACCGGATTTTTTCACTGCCTATATCCCTAATCCTTTGTTGGATCCGGCTAGCCTGATGCGAGCTGTAGCGGATGAGCTTGAGGCACCCGTAAATCAGGATCCGCATCAGTTACTCAAATCGATCAACCATCGTCTGCTGGATCTTGCCAGACAAGGTAAGCGTGTTTTGTTATGCATTGATGAAGCGCAGGCGCTGCCTCTGGAGACCATGGAAGCCCTGCGTCTGCTGAGTAATCTGGAGACAGAAAAAAGAAAACTGCTACAGATTGTCCTGTTCGGACAGCCCGAGTTAGACATCAAGCTCGCCCGTAATGATATTCGCCAATTAGCACAACGCATCACTTTCCAATACCATCTACGCCCCTTGAACAGACAAGAAATCCAGACCTATATTGCTCATCGTCTGGCGGTCGCGGGCTGCCAGCGGAGTAATCTGTTTACCCCTGTCGCGCTGAGCACGCTGTTTTTGTGCAGCCGTGGCATTCCGCGCTTGCTGAATATACTTGCGAACAAGGCACTGATGCTCAGCTTTGGCGCGGGCAAGCAACAGGTTGGTCTGCGCCAGGTATTGCTGGCCGCTAATGACACTCTGGGCAGCGTTAGTTTATTCAGTATCCGTAATTGGCTTTCTCGTTTCTCGCTAGGACTTGTGGTGCTGGCTTTTATTTCGGTCTGGATCTATTTCAAATGAGTCTGATCAATCAAATGTTGCAGGATCTGGACAAACGCGGTGTTGCGATTAATCCGGTTGAAACTGGTCCTGCAATGGTCCGGGCGATTCCTGACACGTCGTTTGACCGTAGTGGCAGTAACGGCCTGTTAATGAAAATACTGATCGCTAGTGTTATCGTCATCGTTGCCGGTGTGGCCGTCTGGATGAGCTGGCGACCTGTAAGACCTGTTAGTGGCATCACAGCATCAGCAACGTCAGCGCAAAAAAAATCTGCTGATGTGCCTGTAGTTTCTACTGCTACGCCAGCCTCTGCATCGCTTGCTAAGACGGTAGTTGCAGCAGTTACTACTACGGCATCAGCGGGAGCAGATACCGCTCCTTTAAGTCCCGTAGAAAAGCAGCTCAGTACCGATACTTTGCCTCCCTTATCCTCACAATTACTACATCTGAAAATGAGTTCGGACCTTGATGCCATGGGGCGTTGGGCGATTGCAGAAAAAAATGCCCGTTCTCAAGAGGACGACCGCAACAATCAGCGCCAGCAACAGCAAGCGACCAGATTAGCGCCAAGCAGTACGTCGGGTAAGGCGGACGGACGTACCTTAACTGGCAATACGAATCTTGCTTCGGCAGCGTCGTCGAACACACCAGCGACAGTATCAATCACATCAACAACGCCTTCCGCGGTATCTACTGCAAACACCGTCGCCACTATAGTGAAAACTGTCAAAGAAATCACGCCGCAACAACAAGCAGATAACGAGTATCGGCAAGCCAGAGTCCTTCTGCAACAAGGCCGTAATGCCGATGCGATTGCCAGCCTTGAGCAGGTACTGAAATTTGATCCTCAACATGCTGCAGCAAGACAAACCCTGATCAGCATACTGATCGACAGCAAACGTCATGAAGAGGCAATGCGCTGGCTGCAAAGTGGCTTGGCGCTCGACAAGAGTCAAGTCAATTTGGCGATGATACTGGCTCGGCTACAAGTTGAAAAAGTGAGTGTCCCGTCCGCGATTGAGACTTTGCAGCGTAGTGTCAGTTATGCCGCAGAACGCGCAGATTACTTCGCGTTTCTGGCCGCATTACAGCAGCGTGAGGGACGTCATAAAGAAGCCGCAGAGCTCTACTTAAGTGCGCTGAAGAAAAATCCACAGAGTGGGGTATGGTGGATGGGGTTGGGGATTTCATTACAGGCCGACGGGCGTTCCGGCGAAGCGGCTGACGCGTTCCAGCGGGCAAAGTCAAGTAACAGCCTCAGTCCCGAATTGCAAGCCTATGTAGAGCAAAGAATCGCACAATTACATACGCGCTAGAGATAGTTGAGCGCTACGCCGTACAGCCTGGTCTTCTGAGTACGCTTACAATGTTTCACCCGCAAAAACTGCGGCTAACTATCCGTCGTCAGATATACCACGCACTTACGCACGAGTGGTGCAATCACCAGTACGGTAGGGAAAGCAATCGGCCACGTGCTCAAAAAGCTTTTGAGCCAGCGTATAGCGAAATCGGGTGTTATGCCCTGATTGACCACCAGCACTACCGCAGAAATAATTGACACCATAATGATGGACAGCATGCCACCAAATAATATCGGCGCGAAGCGGGCAGGGATACGACCTTTCATGTCAATTTCCTTTGTGCTGAAGGATCAAGCAAAATAGACCCGTTCATCTTCATCTGAATTACTGATAAATCGCATCTCAGGTCGCATTTCAGATTGATTATGCAACAGCGTATAACTCACCATTTATGAACATTGATCAATTGCTATACTGGTTAGTGTATATTTTAAACTCTACGTATTACAAGCGTATAAAGCATTAAAAATGCATATACTCCCTTTATTGTCTGCTGATACGAGTCAGCAGACCTTGTCGGCAGAAAGCCGACCGAAAGTGCCGCGATGAACCAACGATGTTCGCATTATTTCCGTATATTTTTTATTGTAGCGAGTTTGTTTGCAATGGCCTCAATTGCCGGTGCAGCGCCTGTGGCAGAACCTGCCCTGTCGCAAGCAGAGCAACCCGCCGAGATAAAGGCGCTGCATGCTTTTCTCGACGAATGGCATGACGACGCCGCGCATTCCCGTCTGGCCTATTTCGACAAGATCGCAAAAAACGGTGTGTACATAGGTACCGATAAAACCGAACGCTGGACTCGCGATGAATTTAAAGCCTGGGGCAAAGTCCATTTCGAACGACCCAGCGCCTGGGCGTTCAAAGCAATCAATCGCCATATTGCCATGTCGTCTGACAAAACCTGGTTCTGGTTCGACGAGCAGTTAGCCACGCAAATGGGCATCTGTCAGGCATCCGGTGTCGTACATAAAACGGACAACGGATTTGAGATCGAACACTATCAACTATCGATTGCTGTGCCAAATCCACTGGTGAATCAGCTTGTCGACAGTATCAAAAAATTTGAGGCAGATGAAGGTAAAAAGTAGGCGTATCTGCCGACAAGAATGATTCCCTTACTTGCGCTTGCGATCGAATTTTTGCCAGTATTGAAATTCTTCTTCGTGCACCTCAAAATCTAATTCCTGCACCCGCGCGGCTAGCCGCTGCTGCGCATCGGTTACGGCCTGGTTGTAAATAACCGGACCAATTTCTTCCAGAAAATAGCTCAGTAAAGCGCCTGCAGCGAGGTTGCCGATCTTCTCGTCCATGTTTTCCTGAAAGTAACGTTCAATGGAGGAGATTGCTCTGTTGCGGATTTCTTTTGGGATGTCGATGCTCATGATTTGATTGAAAATTGAACTTGCTGATTAAGCGGTTGCAGGTATTTTGTTAGTTGACGCTATGTAAATTGATCGACGGCGTATCCGTGCATCATGCCAAATTATTCCAGGCGCTACACCAGCCTTTTGCAGTGACCAGCTTATCAGGGAAGATAGAGCATGCGCCGCTGGCATCGCTAGATTTGCCCTGATAAAGAGCGCAATTCGCGCATTCTTGTCCTGCGACATAATCAGGAAATTTCTTGCTATCGACCTTGCTCGCATCAGACTTGTAGCCCAAGCCCATTGCCGTTGGATCGCTCTCACTGAGCATGGTATTTTCTGCGCTAAGCTGAGGACCGGCTAATGCACTACTTGCCAGACTAATCTGGATGATAAATTGGCGGCGGCTGATCATATATTTTCCTGATCTGGTTGAGTGATTTTGAGTGATTTGAGTTCGATCTTGTGACGTTGAAATATCCACGAATAACTATTTAGTGGGCTAGATTATCGCAAACCGATTTGCACAATTCCGCTATTTTTGTGGGCGCTTAATGTAGTTGGTGCGATGCGCTCCCCTGCTTCTGTGCGACCAAATGCTAATTCTCGGACGACTTTAATTTGCTGATGCGATTTGGTGCAGCCATTGTAACGCCTTCGTAACGACGTTTCGACAGTTGCTGAGATGATTAAATATGAATGACGCAAACACATATCCATGTTTTATGATTGTATGAACTTTTAATATTTAGCCGGAGGTATTTGTAATGGCAACACTAAGAGACGGTAATAAATGCGTTTTACTGGTCGTTGATGTCCAGGTTGGTGTAATGAACGGCGCGTGGGATGCGTCGAGAATTATCAAAAACATTGCACGTACGGTGGAGCGGGCTCGCCTGCAGGAGATTCCGGTAATTTGGGTTCAGCATGCCGACGCGGATCTACTCTATGACAGTCCGGAATGGCAATGGGTGCCAGAGTTAGTGGCGCTAAAGAATGAATTGCTCATCCACAAGCATTTCAATTCCTCGTTTGAGCAAACCGCGTTAGACGAGGAGCTTGCCAGACTAGGCGTAACGCATATCGTACTCGCCGGGGCATCAAGCAACTGGTGTATTCGCGCCACGGCCTATGGTGCACTGGAGCGTGGATACGACCTGACTCTCGTCAAGGATGCCCATGCGACCAAAAGTATGGATCTCGATCATGGCACAAAGCTTGAGGCTTCAAGCATCATCAGCGAACTCAATATCGCAATGACCTGGCTGAGCTATCCTGGTCGCGTAAACGGGATTGCCGCGGCGGAGGGGATTGATTTCAGTGTGCCTGGCGGTGTTCGAAAGTAAGATTGATCTGGTTATTTCACATATAGCGAAGGAGACCTACTATGTCTGACCGTACCATCCAACTGCATCGGGTATTGCGTACTAAACCTGAAAAAGTGTATCGCGCTTTTCTTGAGAGCGGTGCCATGGCAAAGTGGATTCCTCCGTATGGCTTCACCTGCACGGTGCATCACATGGATGCCCAGGTCGGAGGTACGTTCCGTATGTCGTTTCATCACTTTTCTAGCGGGAATAGTCACTCGTTTGGCGGCGAGTATCTGGAGCTGGTGCCGAATGAGCGGATTCGCTATACCGATAAATTCGACGATCCTGCTTTGCCCGGAGTGATCGAGGTGACCGTGACGCTCAGACCTGTGTTGTGCGGGACGGAGCTCAGCGTAACTCAGGCGGGTATTCCGGATGTCATTCCGCTCGAAATGTGTTATCTCGGTTGGCAGGAATCGCTAGTGCAACTGGCGGCGCTGGTTGAGCCTGATATTCCCGGGTAACAAGGGGTCCTGCCTTTTACTAGGCGAGATTAGTGTGTTCTTAACTTGCCACCATGGATTGGTGGCAGGCTGACACACAATCTTTGCTGGTCAGTATTTGTCGTTACTGATTGGCACTGATCAGCATCAGATCTTGGATTCGCCTCTGCTCGTCTGGTCTGTCATGGACAGTTCTGATTGAGGCAGGACATAGAATCTCGAATCGGATGTCGCTAAAGTCCAAATTGCAAGGTTTTATCAGATAGACATACTAAAATATACTGGGGTAGAGTATTTTTTTATCGCCGCATAAAATATGCGGAATTGGCATTAAATTAGCTAATACTCCCCTAAAACTGAACTTTTATCGGCTTAATCCAGAAACTTCCGGCTCTTTGGCGACAGACTTCCGTACAATATCGCTTTGTTTTACCAAAAAGAAGAATAAGCATGTCCATACAATGGTTCCCCGGTCACATGAACGCTGCGCGCAAAAAAGCCGCAGAGACCATGGAAAGTACCGATCTGGTGATAGAAGTGCTCGATGCACGTATCCCGCAAGCGAGCTGCAATCCTATGGTTGAGCAGTTGCGCAATTTTCGTCAGCGTCCCTGTCTGAAAATTTTAAATAAAAGCGATCTTGCCGATCCGCATGCGACCAAGGCATGGCTGGATTTTTATAATGCGCAAAAAGGCGTACACGCGGTTGCACTGAGTTGTAAAAAGCCGTCGGATGTTGCCAAAGTCCCCGGTCTGGCGCTGGCGCTGGCACCGCACCGTGGCGTGCCGACCAAGCCTTTGCGTATGATGATCATGGGGATTCCTAACGTCGGTAAATCGACGCTGATGAATGCCTTGCTGAAAAAACGTGTGGCCAATGTGGGTGATGAGCCTGCTGTGACCAAGGTACAGCAACGTCTGTACCTCGGTAAGAATATGATTCTGGTAGATACTCCCGGTATGTTGTGGCCAAAGATTGCGCATCCTACCGATGGCTTGATGCTGGCGGCGAGTCATGCGGTCGGTGTGAATGCTTTGATCGAAGAAGAGGTTGCGACCTTTTTGGCAGAGCGTTTATTGCTGAATTATTCTAAGTTTCTCACAGCGCGTTATGGCTTTTCTACCGAAGGCATCGATGGTGTCAGCGTGATCGAAGGTGTGGCAAAAAAACGTGCGTATCGACTTAAAGGCGGTGAGTGGGATCTGGAAAAAGCCGCGCATACTTTGCTACTCGATTATCGCAGTGGCGCTCTCGGTCGCGTCAGTCTGGAGACACCGGCAAGCCGTGAACATCTGCTGGCAACCTATGTGCCGCCTGTGCTGCTTGGTCAGGGCAAAACGACCGATGTCTCGCAAGGCGAACAGGGCGAGCTGGATCCGCTGCCACGTCAATAAACAATCGGTGAGCGGCGATGACCTCTTTCTTCTTCCGCTTGCTGTTTTGTTTTGCCATGTCCTACGTGGCGTGGAAAATCGGCGCTATTCTTGATGAAAAATATGCTCCGATCGGGCTGTTAATCACATCGCCCTTATGGGGCCATTTATTTGCCCGCGATCTGCTGGCCATCCTTCCTGCAATCAAATATTGGGCCGAGTATGCTGCGCTGAATAAATGGCAGGGCAAATACTATGTATTTGACGGCTATCATCTGCGCTTTTATCTGGTTGACGATGTGGTGTGGGTGCCGCTGAAAGATGTGTCTGAACTGATTCAGCCAGGCGTCGCCGAACGCGAGTTACGTCTGCTCGGTGCAGGCTATGCGACGATCCCTGAACATACGATGCCTGGCGTCACTGAATCAGGTTTGTTGAAATTGTTAACGGCACGCACCGAACACCGGCGCGCAGATCCTCAAATGATACGGCTGAAATTATGGTTGGTAAGCAGCGCGTTACCGAATGTCAAACGCTTGCCCGTATCAAGGGCAAATGCCAGATGATTGCCTGAAAAATGTATTGTGCAATGATTTTTGTCCCGCTTCTTACCTGAGTAAACGATTGGTCAGCGATTGGTCAACGATTGCCTTGGTATGCATGGCGCAGCGTGGGGAGTCGCGGCATCGGATAGCATGGTCGATACCAGTTCTCTCAGCCGTTGATGACTTTGCGCGCAAATGATTCTAGATAATCCATCAATGATTCTGCGGCTTTGACCGCTTGTTCTTCATTGCCCTTGGCGATCGCTTTGGCAAGCATCAGGTGACAGCGCGCACCTTCTTCAATATCACCTTCATGCTGAAACGCATACCAGAAGCGACGGCATTTAATTACTAAAGGCACGACAGCAGCGACAGCAGAGGGATTGCGGCAAGCTTCGTGTACCACATGGTCGAGCGCCTGATCCGCTGCCATATACGCATTCAGATCCGCACATTTGGCGGCGACGATCATGTGATTCGCACATTCGACCATATCGATACGATGCTGAGGTGTCGCACGGCGGGCGGCACTACTGGCGATCAGTCGTTCGATCACGCGGCGGGTCTCAATCAGGGTCATGTGTTCAGCGGCTTCGATATCGCTGACGATTAGTCCACGGCGCGGCAATTGTTCAATCAGACCGTTCGATGACATGCGCATCAATGCTTCGCGCAGCGGCGTGCGTCCCATACCTGTGAGGTCAACCAGATCGGCTTCAACAATGGGTGAACCTGGCTTGAGTTGCAGCGTGACGATCATGCTTTCTATCGCATCGTAGGCGATGTCGGCCGCGCGTAATTTCGGGGCCGGAAGACTCAGAGGCATCATTGGGGCAGGGGGCGACTTGGGGGCGGTGGCAAACATCGGGTATCCGAATTCTGTATTTTGTATGGATTTTATCGTTAATTTTTCGAATTTTACTTTGTAATTTTGATGTTTTATCAAATTCTTGCTTGGTTTGTTTATTTGGGCACGGATTGGTTATACAGACCGGTGCCGGTTTTAGTGTTAGAAATGATGTGGAGATCGCGGTGGTGATCCGCGCATCCAGCTTGGGTTGGCTTTAAGCTTAGCTTAAAGATAGGCCGAGACGTCAGGGCGTGTATCTAGTGCTTTGCGCACGATTGCGTTTACCCGTTCACGTTCTGCGCCGACCAGCGGCTGGCGTGGCAGGCGGACATTTTCATTGCCAACACCAGCGAGTGCTTCGACCAGTTTCAGATTCTGGACGAGCTTGGTCGACACATCCAGATGCAGCAGAGGCATAAACCACTGATAGAGCTTCAGCGCTTCGTCATAGCGTTTTGCTTGCATCAATTGATAGAGCGCGACCGTTTCTTTGGGGAATGCTACGACCAGACCTGCCAGCAAACCGTCGGCACCGACGGCCAATCCTTCAAATGAGAGATCATCGACTCCCATGAATAATTGATAGCGATTGCCGACGGCATTACGCAGATCCGTGATGCGTCGGATATTGTCAGTAGATTCTTTAATCGCCACCAGCCATTCGCAATCGGCGAGATCCTGAAAATCCTCGGGCGTCAGGTCGACTTTGTAGGTCACCGGATTGTTGTACACCATGATGGGCAGTTGGGCTGCTTTGGCAATGGTGCGCAGATTGTCTTTGGCCTCACGCGCATCGGCGGCATACAGCACTGATGGCATGACCATAAAACCCTGCACCCCCATCTCTGCCGCGCGCTGGACAAAGCGAACCGCATTGGCGGTGCGGGTTTCAGAGACGTTGACCAGCACCGGCACTCGCTTGTTGGCAACCTGCAAGGCGATCTGAGCAACCTCTAGTTTTTCGTCAAACGACAGCGTGCTGGCTTCTCCCAGAGAGCCGCAAGTCACCAGACCGTGTACGCCGCTTTCAATCTGGAAGTCGTAATGCTTTTCCATCTCGGCATGATCAAGATCCTCATTGGCTTTAAATTTTGTGGTGACTGCTGGGAAGACGCCGTGCCATTTGCTGTTTTTCATGCTGTTTCCTCGATGGTTGATGATGCCAGTGATTGAGTGGAAATTTTAGAGCAGGGTAAGAGTTCATTTCATATGTTAATATACTTTAAATATATTAACAATATATGTAAAGTGTTGCATTGTTTTTAAAATATTGTTGAATATTTATCTTGTTGCTGTTGTTCCATGTAAAATGAATAATATTAATTATTCTTTCAATAATGCTCCCGGCCACCATCCATGCTCATTGATTCCATGCCCATCACCTCCAGCGCCGACGTTAATTCCAAGCGACATCAGATTGCGAATGAAATTGCCGACGTTTTTTTTGCTGAAGCTTTATTTGATGCGATGCCGGATGTCGTTTTTTTCGTAAAAGATATGGCAGGGCGTTATGTGGTGGTGAACCAGACTTTGGTAAATCGGGTCGGCGAAAGAGAAAAATCAGCATTAATTGGCAGAACCGCTGCGGAGATTTTTCCGGCTTCTTTGTCAGTGAATTACGATGAGCAAGATCAACTGGTTTTAAATGGCGACACAGCGCTGAATGATCAGCTAGAACTGCATCTGTACCCGAATATGGACCCAGGCTGGTGTTTGACCAAGAAGTTACCTTTGCGCGATGTGAATAATGTCATCATCGGCTTGACCGGAATCTCGCGCGACCTGGCGATGCCGGATCAGCGGCATCCGATCTATCATCAGATAGCCGCTGCGGTAAGGCACTTGCATAGCCATTATTTTCAGAATATCCAGATGGCAGATCTGGCGCAGCTGACGGGCTTGTCCGTGGCTCAGATAGAACGGTATTTCTATAAAATATTTGCTCTGACACCGCGCCAGATGATAGTCAAGATCCGCCTCGATGCAGCGTCATCGATGCTGGCTGATCCGACAAAGACTATTACCGATATCTCCGCCGCATGCGGTTATCAGGATCACAGTGCGTTCTCCAGGATGTTCAAATCTACTGTCGGCATGACACCGAGCGACTACCGCGATGTTGTATTGAGTCGCGCTTAAACTACCGCCGCCGCAAGGCTAAACCCGGTAGATGGCGCGAATGTTTTTTGACGATGTCAGCGAATTTTTCTTTAGCGAATTCCCCAGATGAACGGATCGTTTTCATCCAGAAGCAAACTTGCTTCAGCATTCACATAAGCGCGACCGCGTATGCTAGGCAGAATACTGTTTGCCTGAGAGTTATCCGGTGCGCGTTTATATGAGGCCTCAAAGACACTACCGATGATGCTCTCCTGCCGCCAGATTTCAGCTTCCGCCAATTTGCCATCAGCTGCCAGACAGGCCAGCTTTGCGCTAGTGCCTGTGCCACAAGGTGAGCGGTCATAGGCTTTGCCGGGACATAGAACAAAATTTTTGCTATGGTTTTGCGATGAGTCCGGTTCTGCAAACAGTTCGATATGATCGATGACAGCATCGTTTTCGCCAGTAATGCCCTGTGCCTCAATTGCTTGCCGGACTCGCCAGCAATAATCGGTGAGGATATCAATATCCGACCGGTCCAACCTCAGTCCATGTGTGGCGATTAAAAAGAACCAGTTGCCACCCCAGGCAATATCACCGGTGACTGCGCCTATTCCATCGACTTCAAGCGTCACTGCGTGGCGGTAGCGTCGGGCGGCTACGTTATGTACGGTCACGCTATGATCTGCATGTAGTTCAACTTGCACGATCCCTACGGGAGTATCAATACGATGCTGACCAATATTGATTTCATGTTGATAGGCCAGGCTTGCAACAAAGCCAATCATGCCGTGACCACACATGCCGAGATAGCCAACATTATTGAAAAAAATCACACCCGCCGTACATGAGCTATCGTGCGGTGCGCAGGCCAAGGCTCCGACAATAACATCGGAGCCACGCGGCTCACACACCGTGGCAGAGCGATAGTGATCAAATTCTGTGCGGAAGCGCACCAGTCGCTCGGCCAACGAGCCGGTACCGAGGTCCGGTCCGCCATCGATAATCAGGCGAGTAGGTTCGCCGCCGGTATGGGAGTCAATAATGGATATTTTTTTCATGCGATCAGCATACGATATTGTTTTGCGGGTGTCTTGATGAAATTCCATCCTAAACATGCTGAATTGAGCATAGTGAGTACGACAACAATCTTAGCCTGCCTGTTGCTCAGGGTTTTATCCTCTCAAATAGGGTAATTCTGCGGGCTTACGGCAGATTGACAGATTGGGTAGCGCACATAAAAATTGCCATGCGATAATGCACGCTGAATTACGAAAAAGAACCATCACCTTGCATGAATTTCGGACCACGACAACGCGAATCATCAATGCCTGATCCAGTAACCAAGCGCCTGCTGATAGGCGTGCTGGTATCGCTATTGATCCACGCCTTCGTACTGTCTTTGCAGTTTGGTATTCCTGGTCTGGGGCTACCCGGCATAGAAATGCCCTGGGAAAAGCGGCGTGCTCCGACGCCTCCTTTAAGTATACAAATTGTGAATGCCTTGCCAGCAGCTCAGAGTCCCGCATCACCACCACTGCAATCTTTGCCTGCGACTGATGTGCCTGTTCCGCCGTTACCATCAAGCTCACAGCAAGCGCTGGTCACGCCGCTGCCAGTGTCGGCAATACAACTTGTCGCACCGGCGATTCCTAAGCCTGTTCCTGTACCGACGAAGTCGATTACGGTGAAAAATAAAACAGCTACCAAAAAAATAGCCAGACTACCGGCGCCACTGACTCCACCCGTGCCGAGCGCAAACGCGATACCGTCTACAACTGAAGATTTGCCCGAGAATCCGCCACGCATCATTGCTCAGGATGAGATGAGGGATGATAGCTTCGTGGTTCCATTGCCAAGTCCGGAAGAACCGGAAAGAAAAAGTACACCGAAGCTAGAATTGAAACCAAAACCGGAGAAGCAATCTGAGCCAGTCAAACTTGCTGATCTGCCCGAGGCTCCTGATCCAGCCTTACAGCAAGCGGCGGAGGCGGCAAAGCTGGCTAAATTGGCGGATGAGAAAAAACAGGCGGAGCTGATTCAGCAAGAAATTGTCCAGCAAAAAAAACTCAAAGAGGAAATGCGCCAGTTAGCTGAGACGCAAGTACAGCAACAGCAACAAAAATTCGCAACAAAAAAACTTGAAGAAGACAACCGCCAGTTGGCCGAAGAAGTAACACGTAAACAAAATGAAAAATTGGCGGAGCAGGCCGCCAAGCAGGCTGCTGCGTTGGCTTTGCAAAAGCAACAGCTAGAAGAGCAGAGCAAGCGTACTGAGCTGGCGCAACAGTTACGTCAGGATGAATTAAAGCGTCAGCAGCAAGAGGCCATGCGTCTGGATCTGGCACGTCGTCAGGACGAAGATAGCAAGCAAAAGCAAGCACTTGACTTACAGCTACGCAAACAGGCTGAGGAGCTTGCTCAGCAACAAGCCATTGCAATAGCCCGTCAAAAGCAGATCGAAAAACAAATGGAAAAGCAGGCAGAAGAATTAGCCCTACGTCAAAAACTTGAGAAGCAGGCAGAGGAACTCGTCGTGCGACAAAAGGCAGAAGAGCAGGCGCGTCAGCTAGCCGAAGCATTAGCGCAAAAAGAACGAGAACGTATTGCTCAAGCCGCACAGGTAACACAAGCGACCCAGGCAGCTCAGGCAAGCTCAGGACAAGCGAAATTTGAACCGAGAACCTTAGCGCCGCTTGGAAATAATGCTAGTGACCGGAGTGGTGATCGCAGTGGTGATAGTCTTGCTGGCGCCGGTAATGACAAGAGCGCAGATAAGGGAATCGTCTTACCCAAAAATTTACTCAGCAGCGATCTGGCTAGCCGTGCTCTGGATCAGGCACGCGGTCTCGATTTGTTGCGCGGCAATCCACCTGTGCCGCGATCCACAGAGGATATGAGTAAATCACGTCGTCGCAGTTTCCTGGGTAGCGAGGATAAAGAATTTCCGGTACGGATGTATGTAGAGAGCTGGCGTCAAAAAATTGAGCGCAATGGCAATCTGAATTATTCACAAGTGGCAAAAGACAAAGCGCGTGGCGATCCGGTGGTGACGGTGATTATTCGTAGTGATGGCAGCGTTGAGGATGTCGTGATCAACCGTTCCAGTGGCCGGGCTGATCTGGATGAGGCGGTGCGCCGTATCGTCAGGGTCAATGCACGTTATGCCGCATTCCCACCGAATATCGCCCTGAAATATGATGTCATAGAGATTCGCCGTGTCTGGAATTTTGATGAGACTTTAAAAATTCTTGAAGAGATGCGTTGAGTTTTTTTCAGGCGTTAGCGCTACTGTAAAAAAACACGTCAGTCACGTAAAACCTCTGCCAGTAACTCTCCTGCATTGAATCGCCTGTTCTTTTCTTGAAATTGCCCATCATCTAGTGATTGCATTGCCCGTAATGACAGCCAGGTAAGTACATGAGCTTTTCCGCTAGGAACCCACAGCGGTTCTCGCAGGCACGTAGCCAGGTCTGTGAACGGAATGCGCACTGTACGACCTTCCCAGTTGTCCTGGATATCCTCGAGTGTTTTAGCGCTGATTTCAATGCCGATGGCCGCGCATTGTATGAAGCCATTACTACTTTCTCTGACCAGTGACAGAGCCGGAATATTGTCGAACTCGATCATCAAGCCAGTTTCTTCCTGCACTTCTCTTTGTATGGTTTTGAAGAGACTCAATTGTCCTTGATCAAGGTCGAGTTGCGGATGCATTGCACCACCAATGACATGCCAGTGATTCGGATGAGTGACCACACTTTCAGAGCGACGATGCAGAATGAGTTCCTGCGTTTCTTCACATACCAATAGGGCACTTGCACTCAAGATGGCCGGTTGTTGCGCTTGATCTCGCAGGCTGCAAATTCCGGAGAAATTGATTTCCTCTACCTCTAAGCAGCTTGTATTGCTCAATGTAGAAGTGATAATCAGATGCGGATCATCCGGTCTATTGATTGTGGCTAGTCGTAGGGCATGTTGCTGGCTTGCTGCCAGCTCAGCGGTAGATAAACTGGCATGTCCCGTGATTTTTATACGGGGTGCTATCGCAAGAAATGCAATGAATTCTAATGTGTCGCCAAAATAATGTTGGAATTCCGGACGATGTGTTTGCAGTAAGGCGAGGTCGATAGGCATGTCGGGAAAATCCGGTTGTGGCAAGATGAGGAATATCCATTGCGATCAATTGCATCGTACTTTGCTGTACCGATTTGGCATCAGTCAGTACGGTCATTTCAATCATTTCAATCATTCTAACAGGCAAAGAATATGCGGATTCTCATCACAGGTGGTACGGGTTTGATCGGGCGAGGTTTGTGTCGTGCACTGCTGGCAAAGGGGCATGAGATCACTGTCTTGAGCCGGCGGCCTGCAAAGGTCGGCGTTATATGCGGGCCGGGTGTACGAGCGATGGCAGCGCTCAGCGAGTGGACTCCGGAAGTACAATTTGATGCCGTAGTGAATCTCGCCGGTGAACCGATTGTTGATGCGCGCTGGACTGCAAAACGACAACAAATTTTACTCGATAGCCGGGTCGCATTGACACGTGATCTTGTCGCCCGCATGGCGGCTGCGACTAGTAAGCCTGGCGTTTTTTTGAGCGGCTCAGCGATTGGCTGGTACGGTGATACTGGCGATCGACTGAATGACGAAAACGGGGTCGCCGGACTGGATTTTGGGGCGCGTTTATGTGCGCAATGGGAGCAGCAAGCCGTTAAGGCAAATGACCTCGGTATTCGTACAGTGATATTGCGCACCGGACTGGTTTTCGATGCAACTGGCGGCATGCTGCATAAAATGCTGCTGCCTTTTAAACTCGGCCTGGGTACCCGTCTTGGCGAAGGTCAGCAGTGGATGAGCTGGATACACATTGATGATTATGTCGCGGCATTCCTGTTCGCGTTAGAGCAAACTACTTTGACGGGTGTAGTCAACATGACGGCTCCTGGCGCAGTCCGGAATGAGGAGTTCACACAAACTTTAGCAGGTGTGTTGCACCGGCCTGCATGCATAGTCGCACCTGCTGGTTTGTTGAAGATGGCGATGGGGGAGAGGGCAGTCTTGTTGTTAGGAGGGCAGCGAGTGATACCGCAGGCCTTGAACAAAGCGGGTTTTGTTTTCCGCTATCCGGTATTAAAACCTGCCCTGAAAAATTTATTGCAAAAAGAGTGAGTTGGAATGCATCGGAATCAGTTGTTGTGTTTGCCGATAAAATAAGGCGTGATGCAAATCCGGATTAGGGCAATACCGCTGGCGCAGACAGATAACGTTCAGATAAAGTCTTGTATTGACCTCCATCCGTATTGATCGTCGTCTGATGACTTTCTCCGGCGCTGAAGACGACACCCAGACCGCCTGCGGCAACCAATTCATTCGCATGCGTCAGAAAATAACGAACACGATTATCACGCCATGCACCCGATGATCCTGGTTGTGTCGCCGCGACACCTAATGGGGTTTGCCACCACAGAATCGGTAGTTGCAGGCCTTGATAAAAACTTTTTGCGATCACAAAATGTTCGGAAAAATTGGGTGAGGTCTGGTTTGTTTCATCCCAGTACCAGTTGCTCCCGTCTCGTACGCAATAGCTGGGTTGTGGCTTGCTTTCAAAGCATCCAGCATCCCTGTCTAGCGTTTGCATAACGATAAAATCAGCTTTGCCTGCGCCGAATTGCTGCATGAAGCTCAGATGCGAGGATTGAATATCGCCAAACAAGGCAGGTGGAAAGCCGACGTACGCATTTGGCGCGTATTTACGCGCAATCTGTAGCAGGCAGCTTGCTACTCCGCTGACATTGTTGGCGAGAGTGCTGCAATCAGCATCGGTATTCACATAGGCGAAGACAGTTGACGGATCATTGTTAGTCGAAGCGCGCTGCGCGTAACCCCAGAAATCAGGTTCCAGATTCACCAGAGTGGGTTTGCCGTAGGTTTTGATTTGTTGAAACAGCAGGCGTACGTTTGCCCAGTATTGGTTCATAAAGCTGGCATTGCTGAGTCCGCTCAAATTACCATCACCGTTAGCCGCCATCTGATACAGGGTGAACATGGGTACGGCGCCAATGGTGTCGGCGTTTTTTGCAACGACTTGAATGTAGGCGCCAGACGGGCTATTCCAGGTTGGCCAGGCACCGGCGCCGACACCGGTCAGATACATGTCGTAGATGTCAGGTTTAAGCGTTTGTTTTTGCATTGACGCCAGATCAATAGAACCAAGGCCTAGCAGCAATCGTGACGATCTGCCCCAGCGAGCGGCCAGCCATGCAGCACGTTTTTCAAAAGCAGCTGGTGGCGTGTCTGGCACAACTACGGTACCGGTGTTCGTTCCCGTCGCTGTGTTTGTGCTGGTATTGGTGGCTGCATTACTGGTGGCAGCACCGCCAGAGCCGCCACCGCAACTCACAAAGAGCGGTATCAGGATCAGGTAAATTAAGGGGCGAATTCGAGTCAGCATCATAAACGGCAAAATAAATAATCAATCAGCGGATAATATCGCGCCCGGCTGGCGTCGGGATCGCAGAAAATGTAAAACATTATGACGGATGAATCTGAACCATGCAGAACCACACAACCGACCCACCCGTGATGACCAGGCGACCTGGTTGCGAACGATGCTTGCGCCCGCAATCTGCATGCATTTGCCCATGGGTTACCCCCATCAGCAGCGAGGTAGAGGTCGTTATATTGCAGCATCCCTTGGAGGTGCCGCATGCTAAAGGGAGCGCCCGTTTGCTGCATCTGTGTCTGGAGGAGAGTCAGTTGTATATCGGTGAGGTGTTTGATGAGAACTGGCTTCTTACAATTTTGCAAGCGGGTGACCGGCATAATGTGTTGCTGTACCCAGAGACGCCGCAAGAGGCATCATCAGGAATGGAGACAGCGCCTTTGCTGGACCCTGTAATACTGGCGCAGCCTCGGTTATTGCGCTTAATCGTACTCGATGGGACCTGGCGAAAAAGTCGCAAGATGCTCTATCAAAATCGTTTGCTACAGACTCTGCCGCGTGTGACTTTACGTGATACGGGAGAATCGCAATATCGGATTCGCAAAGCGCATAAACCTGATCAGTTGTCCACCTTAGAGGCAACGTGTTACGCCTTGATGCAGCTAGAGAAATCGGATGAGAGTGAGCAAAGATATGTGATTCTGTTGACGGCCTTTGAGCAGTTTATTGCGCAGCAAGAGGCGATTCAGACGATGTATCAAAAGGGACGTGTAAAGCGTTTTAAAAAAACATCAGCACCTTGATTGATGCGCCTTCTAGGGCTTTTTCGGGCTGAAGGCCGCATGGAATAAGCGGATTCTTTTTTGAAAATACCATTTATTCTGATGGTATTAACTCTGTTATGCAGAGCTGTGGTGTCATGCCCGTTGTTATCAGGTTAAACCTTCGGACGCTTCCCCGCGGCGCAGGCAATGCTTGCCGCTTTGTTTGCCTGAGTACATGGCAGCATCTGCGCGCTTTAGCAGGCTGATTGCATCATGTCCGTCTTGCGGCGCTAATGCGTAACCGATGGTGAGGCCGACACTGCAAATTTGCTCCCGTAATTTGAATGGCGCGCTGAAGGCATCAAGCAGTTTCTTGCCGAGATCATGTGCTTGCTGCACGTTATTGACTCCCATCGACATCACAACAAATTCATCGCCACCCAAGCGCGAGACGAGGTCGACACTGCGTAGATTGGCCTGCAGACGTTGTGCCACGGCGACCAGTAATTCATCGCCGATATCATGTCCGTATCGATCGTTCACCTGTTTGAATCCGTCAAGATCGAGCATATATACGGCAAGTATATTTTCGGGTGAGGCATGCGGTAGCAGATTGGTTAGTGTGGTATTGAGGCCTCGGCGGTTCGGCAATCCGGTCAGGGGATCCGTGTGCGCCATCGAATGTAAGGTATCCCGTTCGCGCGTCGCAATTTGTGCTTCGGTGTGCATCGCCTTGGTACGCAGGCCAAGGACGCGCATGAATACCAGCATGTCAAATGTGGCACCGAACTGGAATGAATGTAAGGTCCAGAAATTCGCCGGGATACTGCCCTTGATAACACCAATCAGAATAGCGGTAGTCACAAAATACACGACCCACGCGCTAAGGAAGTAGCCACCTACCGTATCGCCGCGCCGAGCTCTGGCAATAGCGCCCGGCATGCCCATCAGAGCTGGGGTCATACCAAGCGTACTGATGATGGCGGTTACGATATGGATGTCTATCATATCGAACGAATAGAGCGCTGCGAAGACCATCGTCAGGCAGGCACCGCCTTTCATCATGACGCCGAAGTAGCGATGGCGATCACGGCCTGCCAGTGCTTGCTCGATAAAGAGGAAGGAGCCGCATGCGGCGATCAGTGCAGAAAGACCACCGGCGTGTAACTCCATCCAGACGTTGTCAGTCCAGACGTATTGAGCGCCGACACCAAACTGCAGCAGGGAAAACATCAGGCTACCCGTCAGCAGGATGGCATATTTCAGGAACAGATGCTCTCCCAGGCTGAACCATTGTGCTAGGCTGTACATGAGCAGACATAAAGCCAGACCTGTCATCAATCCTTGCAGCATTTGCTCATTCAGCGCACGTGAATGGAAACTCGAAGGCTTGCTTAAACTGATCGGTACAATCATTGCGCCGACAGTTTTTACTCGAAGGTAAAGGGTGTAATCAGTATTGGGCTTGAGTTTTAGCCCTAGTGCGTGAGAGCGGCTGGTGATTGGTCGTTTGGAATATGCTTGCATGTTCCCCAGCAAGCTATGTTGTACTTGCTGATTGTTCTGAGTCAGGTACACATCGATTTTATTTAAAACAGCGTAGTCAATATCCAGGACCCAAAGGCCGTCGCTGGCTGATGAGACGGCAAGCGGGATGCGGATCCACACAACATCTTTGCGCAGCCCCAGCGTATCTGAGGATGTTTTAGGCTGGGTAAATTGTGACTGATCGGCAATGACCTGTTCTAGATTAAGCGTGCCTTTGGGGTCGGACATCATATTGACTGCGGACCAGGCGTCAATCGTGGGATTTATATCACGTAGTACAAGTGTTTTTTGTGTCGTCCCCGCCAGAACCATCGTCGTTGGTTCTGCGGCAAAGGTGTTTGTGGTTAGTGACCATGCCATTAAGATGGCAATGAAATATGCAGGCATGAGAAGACCGCCAATAAAGTATTTGGCGATTTTTATCAAAAAATGAGTGGCATTATTTTGTCGGCTTCTCATGAGTTGCAAGATGGGCTGCTACACCTGTAATGATGGAAGCGATCGTGTTACGCACGTGCTTAGATGCACAAAACGAAGGATGTAGTATCGTGGCGCTGAGGTTTTTCTGTCAAGCGCCATTTTGTGCGAAGTTATGAGTATTTCGTGAAACTTGTCCAGAAGATAATGCAAATTTATTATTTCAATCGTTTGTTGCCGCATTAGTTTTTTATCCTCGATAAATTTTCATCGGGAATAGATTTTTTTTCGATCACTTCGGCTATTTTGGTTTCCAGAGAATTCATCCAGCCGGGAGCTTTTGGATCGGAGGACCAGCCAGACATCATCGTATTCACATTAGATAAAAGATGCTCCGGCAATTTGAGCGGACGTGTCTGGTCCATCAGGATGTCGCTTATAAATTGCGTACCGAGTACCCGGGTAATGAAGCGGGAGATAGAAAATTCCGGCAGCACCAGACGCACCATGCCGTCAATGGCTGCCGTGATGAGCATGAACAGGCTGAAGACAGTTTTTGGCAATAAGCCCACGCGCTGATCAATTCCCAGATCTTGCGCAGTGGCGGAGCCGCACAGGTAGCGTGTCATCAAAACCGGAAAAGCTTTGATCACACGGAAGGGAATGACAGATTCCATCGTTGCCATCAGTGCGACACCCAGACCTGGACGTGGGTCCGGCGAGATTGGATCTGCGCGTCCGCGGGCTTGCATTTGCGCGAACATGGCTTCGGCTTGCTCCATATCGTCAGCCATTAATTCACGTTGTATTCCGAGGATATGGCCGACCACATTCCAGCTATGCAGGTAAGCAATTTCGTCGTCTTGCGATAAGCCTAGACCAAGACGACGCAGGCTGCGTAAGAATACATAACCGAAGGTCAACAAGGTATAGGCGAGCTCTTCCTGATTGCATGGCAAGCCGTCCTCGCCTAATTTCCAGCCGTGTGCAAACAGCGCCTGGTACATATTGTTCGAGGTTTCTGGTAATGCATTCGCAGCCAGCGGTGGGATGATGCCAGCATCTTTATCGTTTTGTCTGTTACCTAAAGCTGATACGACATCTTCGGGTTTTCCATGCAAAATCAGATTACGGATCGTCGCGTGAATCAGACGGACTTTGAGAATTTGCGCGATGCC
Source organism: Undibacterium sp. Rencai35W (assembly GCF_049340185.1). Lineage (NCBI taxonomy): Bacteria > Pseudomonadati > Pseudomonadota > Betaproteobacteria > Burkholderiales > Oxalobacteraceae > Undibacterium > Undibacterium sp. Rencai35W. The sequence goes on along the minus strand of NZ_JBMPPC010000002.1, from coordinate 57,313 downwards.
ACTACCATCGGGGCTGGTGAGTCCGTCTTTCATCATGACGGGAAAAATCATCGCAGCCGTTGACCGTATTCTGTATTCGGTATGTTTTTCCAGTTGTCCGGCGACGTGTAAGACGGCGGACAAATCGGGGATCACATAGCATTCCGGCAGGCTTGAACAAAACAGCAGAGTGCATGACAGCATGCCGTAATCGATAAACAGCGTTTCGGCACGACGGATTTTGGCAAGATCTGCCCAGACTGGCAAAGCTTGACCGTTAGCCAGGTAGGTTTGCAATGCCTGAGTAATTTCTGCCGGGGTGCTGCTATCTGCCGGTGCCCAGTGTTGAATACTGGCATTGGTTTGCCACTGATCAAACTGCTGATTCACGATGCCGATTTTTCGCCACTGCATTGCGTGGCTGGCGAGGTGTGCCATACCACTGGCAGACGGTAATGCCCATGGTCCGACGATGTTGGCAATGGTGGTATCTGCCAAAGGATCGGCCTGGTACTGCGATTGATCAAGTTGCGCTTCGCTGATTTTGCTGACTGGAACTATATTTGTTTCATGATTATTCCACTGCCGCCAGCCTGCCCAGGCGCAGAGCAGAGGAATGCCCATCACAAACACTGTCATGCTACGGATTTCGACCGGATAGCCGACCAGTAATTGAAATACCATCGCGCTGGCATACAAACCCATAGGCAGCAATGCGTCACGCTTCCCATAGGTGCTCCCGGCCTGTAATCGAAGATCCTGCGTGGATAAGCGGAAGGTCAGCAAAATCATGAGTGAGACAAAGACCCAGCCAAAAAAACCCTGGATCGTTTCGCCAAACCACCAGCCATCAGTTTTTGTCATGATCCAGGCTTTGAGCTTGTACACCATGTAAGGGTCTGCGCCGAGATCAAATGCGGTAACCAGCATTGCCGCAAGAAACGACATAAACAGGATATTGCTGTAGCTTGATTTGGTGTCGACCGGTGTACGCCATACAATCAGATTGCTGATCACATAGCAGGAATAGGTCAGTGCAAACCACATCAGCGGGATCACCGCCGGCACATCGCCCAGTCGCCATCCGAGCACATCGGTATAAACATAACTACCAAAAAACCAGCCGCGTGACGATCCCATTTGTTCGGCAAACCAGCCAAAACTGACTGCGATCAGCATGAATTTCAGCGCAGTTTTCGCCCCCAATAAATGCGTTGCATTAGCCCAGCACATTGCAAACATCAACACCGAACTTGCGACGATAGCAATCGTCGTTTCACTGTGCGTACGCCAGGCCATTACGATTAAAAAAGCAGAGAAGAGGAGGTAGCCGATAACGGACCAGCGCGTCAGAGAGGATTTCATAGTTGCTTTTGGATGTGAGCGTTGAAATAGAGCTTAATGTGTAGATTCAGCTGACTCCGCCAATACGCGAGCGCAGATCAATAGGTTCTCGGGAAACAGAAATATTTGCGTTGAGAATCTTACTCTATGAATACGACGATGTGTGAACAATCCAATAGACTTGTCGCGAACGGCTGGCCTGTCAAATATTGAAGGATTGATGTCACTGCTTTTGCAGCATCGGATAATTAAATTGAGGGGTAGTTGATTCTAAAATCGAAACTTAAAAATAAAAAAGCCTCACAACAGAATTGTGAGGCTTTTCCTAGCGTCTGATTTAGCACTAAGTCAGCACTAAATCAGTGCCAAGCTTCGTACGTGGTCAGCATGTAAGCCCTTGCGGAATTACATCATCCCGCCCATGCCACCCATACCGCCCATGTCATGACCGCCCATACCACCGGCTGGTTTGTCTTCTGGCAGTTCTGCAACCAAAGCATCAGTTGTCAAGATCAGGCCAGCAACAGACGCTGCATTTTGCAATGCGGAGCGTGTTACTTTGGCTGGATCCAGAATACCCATTTCGATCATGTCGCCATATGTATCGTTGGCAGCATTGAAACCGAAATTACCTTTGCCGTTGATGATCGCATTGACCACAACGCTTGGTTCGCCACCAGCGTTTGCAACGATCTCACGCAATGGTGCTTCGATAGCTTTCAATACTAACTTGATACCTGCTTCTTGATCCGCATTGTCGCCTTTGATCACGCCAGCTGCTTCACGTGCGCGCAACAGAGCAACGCCACCGCCAGGAACAACGCCTTCTTCAACCGCAGCACGAGTAGCATGCAGAGCATCTTCAACGCGAGCTTTTTTCTCTTTCATTTCAACTTCAGTTGCAGCACCAACCTTGATTACAGCAACGCCGCCTGCCAGTTTGGCAACGCGTTCTTGCAGTTTTTCACGGTCGTAGTCAGAAGTTGCTTCTTCGATTTGCGCGCGGATTTGCTTAACGCGTGCTTCGATACCAACAGCCTGGCCAGCGCCATCGATCACGGTGGTGTTTTCTTTACCGATTTCGATACGTTTAGCTTGACCCAGATCTGCCAGAGTCGCTTTTTCAAGTGTCAGGCCAACTTCTTCAGCAATCACTTGACCACCGGTCAGGATAGCGATGTCTTCCAGCATGGCTTTGCGACGGTCACCGAAGCCTGGTGCTTTAACAGCAGCAGTTTTCAGGATGCCACGGATGTTGTTCACAACCAGAGTTGCCAGTGCTTCGCCATCGACATCTTCAGCGATGATCAGCAGTGGGCGACCGGATTTTGCAACTTGTTCCAATACTGGCAGCAGGTCACGGATGTTCGAGATTTTTTTGTCGAACAACAGGATGAACGGGTTTTCCAGGATAACAGATTGTTTTTCTGGATTGTTGATGAAGTACGGTGACAGATAGCCACGGTCAAACTGCATACCTTCAACGATGTCCAACTCATTGTCCAAAGATTTACCATCTTCAACAGTGATCACGCCTTCTTTGCCGACTTTGTCCATTGCCTTGGCAATGATGTCGCCGATGTTTGCATCGGAGTTGGCAGAGATGGAACCAACTTGAGCGATTTCTTTGTTGGTTGTTGTTGGCTTGGACAGAGTCTTGATTTCAGCAACGATGGCTGTAACCGCTTTGTCGATACCGCGTTTCAAGTCAGTTGGGTTGAAACCAGCTGCTACATATTTGAAACCTTCACGAACGATGGCTTGTGCCAGAACGGTCGCTGTTGTTGTACCGTCACCAGCGTTGTCAGAAGTGCGGGAAGCCACTTCTTTCACCAGTTGTGCACCCATGTTTTCCAGCTTGTCTTTCAGTTCGATTTCTTTAGCGACTGAAACACCGTCTTTAGTGACTGTAGGTGCGCCAAAAGAGCGCTCCAGAACAACGTTACGGCCTTTAGGACCTAATGTTACTTTAACTGCGTTAGCGAGAATATTCACGCCATTAACGATCTTGGCGCGTGCATCATCGCCGAAAATTACTTGTTTAGCTGCCATGTTAAATCTCCAGAATCTTGAATGGGATTGTGATACGGGTAGGGATTACTTCTGTACGATCGCGAAGATGTCTTCTTCACGCATCACCAGAACTTCGTTACCGTCAACTTTGACTGCTTGACCAGAGTATTTGCCAAACAGGACGCGGTCGCCCACTTTGACTTCTAATGCGCGTACAGAGCCGTTTTCCAGCACTTTGCCGTTACCAACAGCGAGTACTTCACCTTGATCTGGTTTTTCAGCAGCTGCGTCAGGCAATACGATACCGGATGCAGTTTTTGTTTCCTGATCCAGACGCTTGACGATAATGCGATCGTGCAGGGGACGAAGGTTCATACAAACTCCTTTTGATTAGCTATAAATAGCAATGGTTTTACAAAATAATGTGTAGCTCTATTTGCAATTGGGCAGAAAAGTGAATCGCTGACCAGATATAGCTACACGTAAATTCTTAAGTGAGCGAGGTGTTATTAGCACTCTCTCCCGACGAGTGCTAATTATATGGGCGAGGGGCGTCTATTTCAAGACCGATTCGTCGAATTTATTGAAAATACTTTAATAATCAGTTGCTTAGCCTGATTATTTGGCGGCCGGAATTCATTTGAGTTTCAATTGCGGCGAGGTAATGCAAAGCTTAGTATCTGCCTGGCGGTAAGCGTTTTGTTTTAATTTTATGGATGATTGGCTGAACTCTGATTCCTGAATGCTGACGTTGGCATCCGAATTCCGGGACGGTCGTCTTTGTTATCCAAATCGGCGCCAGGCCTCACCTGTCTGCATTTTTATTGGTGAAGTATTGCGCAATCGAAAGTGAGGCAGTGACAATGAGGTGATGAATATGAGCGTCTAGTTACTGCTCGGATGTCGTTTGATTCAGTGTTATTTTGTTCAAATCCATCTCCATAAAATGCCAGTTGTTCTGCAAGGACCTCGCTACTTCGGTTCCTTCGTAGGGAGCGCAGTCATTGAATCCTATGGCTTTGTAGAGATGCTGAGCGGATAGCATGAAAGGGGCGGTATCAAGAACGACACGTTGATATCCGAATGCTTTAGCATCGCTGAGTATTTTGCATAAAAAAGTTTTTCCGAGGTGTTTGCCGCGAAAATCTGGGCGGATGTATAAACGTTTAATTTCAGCGATACCAGCGCTAAGGTAGCGCAAGCCGACCATGCCAGCTAATTCATCATCCAGTTCCACCAGATAGAAAGCACCGCGCGGTGGCGTATCGCCGCATACTTTGTCGATCACACTTTCGCCATATTCAGGAACGGACATGCCGAGCAGGTCTGCGACCGGTATGCCGAATGAGGCTTCAATTCCAGCTACGACCCAAGTCATGTATTCATTATTAATGCTCAGAATTTCTTTTCTGTGCGCATGAGAATCTGCGAGTTTGAAATTCAGCGATACCATTGTTTTGTCCATGGATTGAGTGGCTGATAGTAATTCAGACAGAGTAAAAAAGCCTGATTGTCAAATCTTGATAAGCTTACACAATATTAAAATAGTTCATTATCTTTTTGTAAAAACTTAGTTTATAAAAATAGGCATAATGGCATTTTTTTATATTTCCAGACTGATAACTAATTGTGGTAATTGTGCCAAATAGTAATAGGATCAGAATTTTCTATTGTGGTGACGTAAATGTAACATTTTTCACATTGCAATATTACAACGACTACATTTCCAAGCCTTTTAATGTCTGATTAACTGCGTGTCAGCTATTGGGCAATAGCGAGTTGAATCGGCTGGAGAATTGGACTTGGTTCAGCATGAATTTTCAGTGTATTTGCTGGGATACAGATCAAATGCCCTTACTCTGATCCACTTGGTTTTTTTAGATTGACTTATATCAACGCTAACCGCGTTCGCTAATACTCACAGGGACATAATCCCTGTGGCAATTTGAAAATGGAGAGTATATGGAACAAGCTTTGAAGTTGACACAAATATTACGCCCAACATTGTTGGCGGTATTGGTTGCAGGTGCCTGCAATGCGATGGCTGCTGAACGTGTTGAGTTGGATAAATACGTAGCGTCTGCCGCAACGCTCTCAGCTGCCAAGTCTTTAAGCGGCACAGTAGCGACAAGAGATTTACTTGGGCTATCGGCCAGTGAATTGCAGGCAGTTCGCAGCCAGACTTATGCTAACGGTAAAGTGGTAACACGCTACCAGCAGTTTCACCAGGGCGTACCTGTCTGGGGTGAGGCAATCGTTGAGCATGTGATGCCTGGTGCTACGCAGCCAACGCTATCCGGTGCGATGCTGAGGAATGTGACGAACGATCTGCCTAGCGCCAATCCTCTGTATTCAGCGTCGCAAGCACTGACTCTGGCAAAGACGCAGTCACGTGTTAATTCCACGGACAATGAGCAGGCAAAATTGCATGTGCAACTCGGTGCAAATAACGTTGCTAAATTGATTTACGTAGTGTCTTTCCTGGATACCTCCAATCCTGCCAAGCCTAGCCGGCCGCACTATGTGATTGACGCCAATACCGGTGCAGTTTTACAAAAATGGGAAGGCCTGACTCACACTCTGAGCGGCACAGGTCCTGGTGGTAACGCCAAAACAGGCCAATACGAATACGGCACCACAGCTGGTTATGGTTATTTAGACGTGTTAGTCAGCGGCTCTACCTGCAAGTTGAGCAGCACGAATGTTGATACCTACAACATGAACAACGCGACGTCCGGTTCCGGCACGTTGCACAGCTTTACCTGCCCGCGCAATACTGTCAAAACAGTGAACGGTGCTTACTCCCCGATGAATGACGCGCATTACTTTGGTAATCAGGTCTTCAACATGTACCAGACTTATCTGGGTGTACGTCCGATCAGTCAAAAATTGATGATGCGCGTACATTACGGCTCTGCCTACGAAAATGCATTCTGGGATGGTACAGCAATGAATTTCGGTGACGGTGCTTCTACTTTCTACCCATTGACAGCGTTGGATGTGACTGGTCATGAAATTAGTCACGGCTTCACAGAACAGAACTCGAATCTGACTTACTCTGGCATGTCCGGTGGTATGAACGAAGCGTTCTCGGATATGGCCGGTGAAGCAGTCAAGTACTATGTCAAAGGGACTAACGATTTTAAAGTTGGTGTTGATATTTTCAAAGCCAGTGGTGCTTTGCGTTATATGTACAATCCACCGCTGGATGGCGGTTCTATCGATAATGCAGCGAACTACACCAGCAGCCTCGATGTGCATTACACCAGCGGTGTGTTCAACAAAGCCTTCTACTTGCTGGCAACAACTTCGGGCTGGAATACCCGTAAAGCATTTGAAGTCATGGCGGATGCAAACCGCCTGTACTGGACTGCAAATAGCACCTTCGATCAAGGCGCTTGCGGTGTAGAAAAGGCAGCGGCAAATCGCGGCTATACCGTGGCTGATGTCACTACGGCATTTAACACAGTCGGTGTTCACGGAGGTTGTGGTGTCGTGGTGCCGCCAACGACCACAGTCTTGTCTAACGGCGTACCAGTGACGGGACTTTCCTTCACATCAGGTCAGCAGAAGTCTTACTCATTCGTCGTACCTTCTGGGTCTACCAACGCTACCTTTAAGACGTCTGGCGGCACAGGTGACGTTGATTTGTATGTGCAGTTAAATTCAGCACCGACAACAACGACTTATTTGCAAAAGTCAGATGGTTCCTCTACGACTGAAAGCGTTTCCTTAACCAGTCCAACAGCAGGTACTTACTATGTATTGCTGAATGGTTATGCAGCATCAAGTGGTGTTCAGATTGTCGCAAACTACACGACAGGAACGCCATCGAATGTATTGACGAATGGAGTGCCGGTAACAGGTATTTCACTCGCCGCCGGTGCTAGCAAAGTCTATACAATCGTTGTTCCGGCAGGTAAAACCAGCGTCACATTCAAAACTACCGGCGGTACCGGTGATGCTGATATTTACGAGAAGCTGGGTTCCGCACCGACGACATCGTCTTACACCCAAAAATCGGATGGTGCGACGACCGTAGAGACTATCACAGTCAGCACGCCGGCAGCAGGCACATACTATTTGCTGCTAAATGCTTATACGACGATTAGTGGTGTATCCCTGGTTGCGACATACTAAAGACGTGCTTTGTTAATATAAGCGCATTTTTGCCGAATCCCGCTCTGTACTTTGTATCGGGTGGGATTTTTTTGTGGATATGCAATAAATTTAAAGCAATGTTGTAAACGTGAAATGGGGTGGCAACTGCCACCCCATTTTTATTCGAGCTAGTTTCAAGTTGGCTTGTTATAGCTAACTACAGCTAACTTATCTCCACTAAATGTAAGCCCAGATTAAACTAGTTTAAACCAGTTTAAACGGCAATTCCCGTAAGCGTTTGCCAGTGATCTTAGCTATGGCATTGGCAAAAGCTGGTGCCAGTGCCGGTACACCTGGTTCGCCCATGCCAGTTGGTGCATCAGCGCTTGGTACGATATGGACACTGACTTTGGGCATCTCGGTAATGCGTGGCACCACAAAATCACCGAAATTACTCTGCTCCACTACGCCGTCTTTCAATGTGATCGCCGCACCTGGCATGCACATCGATAAACCCATGAGTGCGCCACCCTGAACTTGTGCTTCGATGCTCTTAGGATTGACTGCCAGATTGCAATGGATGCCGGCTGTTACGCTATGCAGTATCGGCGTACCATCTTTGACCGATGCTTCGATAACATACGCGACTACCGATTCGAAGGACTCATGAACCGCGACACCCCATGCATGACCTTTCGCCAGTGTTTTTTTGCCATAGCCAGATTGCGCGACGGCCAGTTCCAACGCCGCTTTATGACGCGGATGCTTGTTACCTATCAGGCTCAGACGATAGGCAACTGGATCTTGCTTGGTGGCAGTGGCGATCTCATCGAGTAGAGTCTCCATCACGAATGCTGTATGGGTGGAGCCAACGCTGCGCCACCATAATACCGGGACGTTGATTTTGGGATGATGAACTGACAGACGCATAGGAATTTCATACGGCTCTCTCATGCCTTCCAATGCGGTGGCGTCGATTCCATCTTTGACCATCATTGCCTCAAACGGTGTACCAGCCAGAATCGATTGTCCGACGACCACGTGATCCCAGCCTGCAATTTGGCCTTTCGCGTCGAAACCAATCTGGGCACGGTGTACGTGCATAGGGCGATAGTAGCCACCTTTCACGTCGTCTTCCCGGCTCCATAATGTGCGAACAGCTGCGTTGAGACCTGCTGCTTTGGCGGCTTTGGCGACGTTACATGCCTCAACAACAAAGTCGCTGGTCGGTACGGCCCGGCGACCAAAACCACCACCGGCCATCTGGGTATTAACCTTGACGTTTTGCGGGGGAATACCCAGTGTTTTTGAGGCAGCAAAACCGTCTAGGCCTGGCATTTGCGTACCGACCCATAGTTCTGCCTTGTCGCCCGTGAATGCTACGGTGCAGTTCAAGGGTTCCATTGGCGTGTGGGCTAAAAACGGAAAGACAAATTCGGCATCAATCTTGAGTGGTGCTGCCGCCAGTTTTGAGATGTCGTCGTTGTATTTCAATTTGCCAGTTTGTTTGGACAGCTCTTTGTAGCTGGCTAATAACTGGGCACTGTCGGCTTTGTCGACGGCGGCATTATCCCACTGGATTTTCAACGCATCACGGCCTTGTTTTGCCGGCCAGTAACCGTCGGCAATCACGGCAATCCCTTCGCCGCCACGATCAACCGGGATACGGATAACCGCTTTCACTCCGCGAATTGCTTTTGCCGCTGTGTCGTCGACACTGGCGATTTTGCCGCCGAACACGGGAGGGCGTGCAACAACGGCCGTCAGCATGCCAGGCAGGTGGGTATCAATGCCGTATTGTTGCGTTCCTGTGGATTTTGCTTTGGCATCAAGCCGGCCTACAGGCTTGCCTATCAGGCGGAAATTTTTTGGATCTTTGAGGCTGATTTTTTCTGGCACTGGCAGGCTCATGGCAGCTTCTGCCAGTTCACCATAAGTCAATTTCTTGCCGCCAGGACCAATCACTACGCCGTTTTGTGTTTTTAAGCTGACAGGGTCCACATTCCATTGTTTCGCCGCTGCAGCGACCAGCATTGAGCGCATACGGGCACCGAGTTCGCGGTACTGGGTGTACGAGTGTTTGATGGAACTGGAGCCGCCGGTCAGATGGATGCCAAACACAGGATCAACATAGGCTGGGTTGCTGTCGCCGTGCACACTCTTGACTTTACTCCAGTCGGCATCGAGTTCTTCTGCAAGGATCAGAGGTAAGCCAGTTTGTACACCTTGTCCAAAATCGAGCCGGTTGATCGTGATTGTTGTCGTACCGTCTTTATCAATCCGGACAAATGCTGCCGGTTGCTCGGTTACTTTGAGTTCGCTCGCTTTAGCGCCAGATCCGTCTGCATTGGTTTGTGCTGCACCGATCAGAGGATAGACGCCAAGTGCAAAGCCGCTGAGTGAGGCTACTTTCAAAAAACGGCGACGTGGCAGATCCGCCTGTGAACTGATCGAATTGCTGGCACCGGATTCTTTGCTCAGCATGGCTTGCAATTGTTTTGGTAATTCATTGCGGGTATCAAAATGCATGATCGTCTCCTGGTTCAGGCAAGGTGGCTGGCTGCATCATGGATCGCAGCGCGGATACGGACATAGGTCCCGCAACGACAGATATTGCCTGCCATTGCTGAATCAATATCAGCATCACTCGGTTTTTTATTCGACTTCAACAAGGCCGTGGCACTCATGATCTGTCCACTTTGACAGTAGCCGCATTGCGCCACATCGTGCTTGATCCAGGCGTCTTGTACGACTTTGCCAACTTTGTCGCCCGACATTGCCTCAATGGTCGTAATTTTTTGTCCCGCTACTGCTGAAATTGGTGTGACGCACGAGCGTATTGCTTGCCCGTTCACATGCACAGTACAGGCACCACATAAGGCCTGGCCGCAGCCAAATTTGGTGCCGGTCAAACCTAATGAATCACGTAACGCCCATAGAACAGGCGTGTTCGGATCGGTGTCTAGCGTATGTACTTTGTTGTTGATAGTGAGAGAGGTCATGACTTGCTTCTCCATTTGATGGGCGTTTGGGAATCGTGCTGAGGTGACTGCTATAAGTAATCGCTAATGTGCGCAACAAGTGAGCACTACAGTGCCGCTATAGCAGACCTTGGCATCGTTGATGAATCGACAGCTATTCTGAGCTAGTTTGCCATTCTTTGCTGGCGTTGCTTAGTAATTCGATATTACAGGCAAATACAACGCTCGCCTCAGACCAAAATTACTCATAATCGGCTCTCGCTAATTTGTAACAATTGGAGACTTCGGTAAGCAGGCTTGACGATCGTTCGGGTGAGTATTTGAAAATTTTCGGACGGAACGCAGAACAAATTCTGATGGAACACCTAGTAGCGATCACATTGATCCTGAATCAGTTTGCGTGACATCTACTTACAAACTGCGGATAGGAATCCTGCGTCAACTTATCTATTGTTTCAACATGTGAGAACGAGATGTAAAACACAGAAAAAACGGACATCTTTTAAATGATCGCCCATCGCAACGGAGACACCCATGTCAGAGACTACGAGCTTAGCAGATAGACCAGATTCGATCAGTTTAGCCAAATCAGACGATTTCATTAATCTCACTAATGGCACCAATCTCACTAATGGCACTAATATTGAGGGGCAGGTGATATCACGTTTATCGGGCGCAGGTGTTGCCAGCGGTATGCTGTCTGCACTGGTGTTGAGCGGATGCGGTGGTTCTGGTGGAGTCACTTCTAATGCCGCTAATCCGGTTAGCGCGGACCAGGCAATGTCTTCACCTCCTGTAGCCAGTTCTCAAAGTTTGCCATCATCTGCCAGCATCTCGTCGGCACAGGCGGCCAGATTTTTGGCGCAGGCATCGATGGGTGCTACCAGAGCGCAAATTAGCCGGGTGCAGCAATTAGGTTATGAGGGCTGGCTGAATGAGCAATTCGCTTTGCCCGCGTCCACCAGCCGATTTGACTGGCTAGTAGCAAATAGCTATAACGCAGACACTTTCCGCAACTCGCAAGCAGGATTTGATTCAGTCGCCTGGTACAAATTAATTGCCTCACCCGACACTTTGCGGCAGCGCATCACCTTTGCCTTATCTGAAATTACGGTTGCAGCGATTGATGGCTTGATCGGTGGCGGATGGAAAGCATTTTCGGCGGCGACTTATCTCGATTTATTGGAGACCAATGCTTTTGGCAATTACCGGACCTTGCTGCAGCAAATATCTACTAGTGCTCCGATGGGGCAATACCTGACCTTTCGCGGCAACGTCAAATACAATCCGGTTACGGGCGCTTTGCCTGACGAAAATTACGCACGCGAGGTAATGCAGTTATTTAGCATTGGCTTATTGCAATTGAATCTGGATGGCAGCAACAAGCTAAATAACGGCGCTACTATCGAATCGTATACTCTGGACGACATAACCGGGCTCGCCAGAGTATTTACCGGATGGGATTTCAGCATTGATAGTTTGAAATTGACGACACCGGATTTTTTGCGTCGGCCTATGGTTCAGGTGCCAAGCCGGCACGAACTCGGTGCTAAGACTTTTCTTGGCATGACTATTCCCGCCGGAACGAATGGTGTTGATAGTTTGAAGCTCGCCTTGGATGGTATTTTTGCACATTCCAATGTCGCACCGTTTATTAGCCGGCAATTGATACAGCGCCTGGTATGCAGCAATCCAAGTCCTGCTTATCTGCAAAGAGTCGCCGGTGTTTTTAACAACGATGGGAATGGCGTCAAAGGTAATTTGACTGCCGTGATCAAGGCAATCTTGCTTGATAGTGAAGCACGTAATGATGCAAAGATCAGTGATCCTGCTTTTGGCAAATTGCGCGAACCTATTCTGAGACTGACCGCCTGGGCCAGAGCGTTCAATGCGAATTCACCGAGCGGTGTGTGGCGTATTGGCGATACCTCTGATCCCGCTACCCGCCTTGGACAAAGTCCTCTGCGCTCACCCTCGGTATTTAATTTTTTTCGCCCCGGTTATGTACCACCAAATACGGTGATTGCCAATGCTTCATTGGTTGCGCCAGAGTTTCAGATTACCAATGAATCGACGGTGATCGGTTATGTTAATTTTATGCAGCGTGTTGTGAGCGTTGGTATCGGCGATGTCACTGCCGACTACACCGCCTTACTACCGCTGGCAGATAATGCTCAGTCCTTAGTCGATGAATTGAACCTGATTTTGCTTGCTGGTCAGCTTAGTAGCGCGACATACAACCTGATACGTAATGCGATCAATAGTATGCCGGGCGGTACGCTGGCCGCACGTAATAACCGTATTTATTCTGCCCTGACGATGGTCATGGCAGCACCAGAATTTATCGTTCAAAAATAAGGAAGCATCATGGACAATATGAATAAGATGGGTGCTTCACGTCGGGCATTTCTGAGAAAAGCATCGGCACTTTCTTTGGCTGGCGTCGCTACACCATGGGCGCTGAATCTGGCGGCCATGGCAGAGGCATCGGCCGCTACTGCGAACGACTATAAGGCGATTGTGTGTGTATTTCTGTATGGCGGGAATGACTACGGTAATACTTTGGTACCGTATGATTCCAGTAACTATGCGGCTTACCAGCAACTGCGTCCGACATTGGCTTATAGCCGGGATAGCCTGTCATCGACCATACTGACACCTTCGCTTGCTCCTGTAGATAATGCCGGATTTAGCAGGCAATATGCGCTAGCGCCAGAGCTGGCTCCGTTGCTACCGATTTTTGATGCTGGCAAGATGGGCGTGTTGCTGAATGTCGGCACGCTGATACAGCCGACCAGCAAATTACAATACACAAATAAAACTGTGCCATTACCGCCAAAACTTTTTTCGCATAACGACCAGCAATCTGTCTGGCAATCGTCCGCTCCTGAGGGGGCGGTGTCAGGCTGGGGCGGCAGGATGGGCGACTTGTTTCAGTCCGGTAATGGCAATTCCACTTTTACGTGCGTGAACGTCTCTGGTAATGCCGTGTATTTGTCGGGGAATACCGCAGTCCAGTATCAGGTATCGACAACAGGATCCGTACCATTATCAGCCTCTACTAAGCCGTTGTTTGGTTCTGCCGCATGCTCAAGTGCGTTACAGGCATTGATGAGTCAGACTAGCGCGAATTTATTTGAAAACGAATATAACCGTGTTACGCGGCGATCCATGGATGCAAATAATACCTTGACCTCTGCGTTAGCTGGCGCGCCAGCAATCAATACGGTCTTTCCTGCGAATAACAATTTAGGGGATCAGTTAAAAATGGTCGCCAGAATGATCTCCAGCGCTAGTGCATTAGGCGCCAAGCGGCAGGTATTTTTTGTATCTATGGGGGGCTTTGATAACCATGATGGATTACTGGATACGCATCCGGGATTATTAAAAAGCGTCGCCGATGCTTTGTCCGCGTTTTATAGTGCAACGGTTGAGCTGGGTGTTTCTAATAACGTCACCAGTTTTACTGCGTCTGATTTTGGCCGTACCTTGAGTGGAAATAATGACGGCTCAGATCACGGATGGGGTAGCATGCACTTTATGCTCGGTGGCGCGGTCAACGGCAAGCGCTTTTACGGTACACCACCTGCTGTCGCGAGTGACGGGCCCGATGATGTGGGGCAGGGTCGCTTACTGCCTACGACGTCGGTTGATCAATATGCCGCGACGCTGGGGAAATGGCTGGGAGCCTCTGATACAGATTTATTGTCCTTGCTGCCCAATCTCAAAAATTTTAATGCAAGTTCACGTAATCTGGGTTTTGTCTGATCACTTGAGCGGTGCTTACCGACCGACTCCCATGGTAAAGTACAAGTTGAGTGTCTTACTATCGGTTTAATAGTCAGACGTATTGATCGTCGGGGAGAAATAGCATGGCAAAGAAAAATGAAGAACTTGATCCTGACACTGTAGCGCTGATTGCATGGTGCACTGAAGTTGAGGGATTCTTGGTCGCCGGTGGCGCGACTTTGCATCAAGCGCAAGAACACATTGAAGAAGAAATCGATTGGTTCACCGATTTATTTTTTGACGGACTGACACCAGAGCAGGCGGCTAAAGAGGCTTTGAGTGGTTGACAGAGACAGTCAGTTAAATAGCTGAATATAAAATTAGTACTTACTATGAGCGACGGCATTTCTTTCACTAGATACGAACGATATTGTTTACAGATATTTTTCTATTCTGAAATACTAATTGCTTAATAAGAAAAGCAATTCTGTTTTTCTTGTAACGCTCGTAATTACTGATAATTGGCTCTAACAAAGGAGCTTGCTGCATGTATTCGTTGGCAATGTCAGGAGGAATCCAGTCTGTGTGCCATTCAATAGTGGTTTTTTCATTAATATGAATCCTTGCGACATAGCCTTGACTTGGATTCATATCAATGTCGGAACAAATTGCTCTGTGAAATTGTGAGTCGAAATCTTTTCTTACATTACCCAGACCAAAATCAATCAAAATACGATCATTAACAATACACACAGCGTGACCTTCCACTTGCCCTGTTTTTGCATAACCTTTGTACCCGAGAAAGAATTGTTGATCTGAATTCTTCACAATGGCATAGCATGCCTGCACTTTCGTATTGAATCCTTGTTTTTCCAACAAATTGCTAAGTAATGCAGCCATGGCAACACAAGAAGAACCGTACTGATCAAAGTATCCGAGATTTTTAAAGTCGTAATAGATTTGCCTGATGCTTTTTGATAGTTTGGCTTCTTGTGACAAATCTAATAGTGCTGATTTCATAATAACTGGTGCAAGTTAGTTTTTATAAATTAACTTGAAGTCTGTTGATACTTAACAAGGATATAGCAGTAGATCAAGAAAACCAAGTTGTTGCAGGGTAAGTATTGTTAGTAAATGTAATAGCGAATGAACCGTCAGATAGACCTCACCATACTTGTTTGATAGGCTTCCCAAGCTAGATTTGCTCCACATAAATCCTCAATCGCAGTGCCTACCGATTTAAAGAGAGTGATCTGTTGCTCGTCTGACCGGCCGCGATGCTCGCCGCTTACCAGCTCTGCGAGTTCTGCGACGATCGAACTGCGTTCCAGACAAGTATTTGCCAATGCTTGTGTTATGTCGCCCGCTTCAGTTAGTGCGCCTGCATAGGTGTCAACAAAAACCTGTGCTTTCGCCATTAGTGTATCGTCGACTTCACGCATATTGGGTGTAAATCCACCTACCAGATCAAGGTGAGTACCTGCTTTCACCATGTGTCCCATCACGATGGCTTGGCTGCTAGTTGTTGCGCAACTGACGATGTCCGCTTGCGCTGCCGCTTTGCTGAGATTTGTTGCTACGCTTAACTGAATATTTTTCGGTAGTTCGCGTTGTTCTAGTATTGCATGCAGACTTTGTTCTGCTTTTTCCTGTGATCGCCCCCACACCGTAATTACTTTGATGGGGCGTACCTGGCAATGTGCTGTTGCGAGGTAGGGAATCAGTTTGCCTGTTCCAACCATTAGCAGGTGTTCGCTGTCAGCGCGAGATGTATAAGCAGAGGCCAAGGCTGATGTGGCAGCGGTTCGTCTGAGCGTTAGTTCCTCCCCATCCATCATGGCGAGGGGTGTACCGGTCGTCGTATCGAACAGGATAAAGATGGCATGCACCGATGGGGCTTCATTATTCTCAGGCGCCACTGTTACCAGCTTGACACCGGTTGTGCCGTGCGTTTGCCAGACTGGCATGAGTAATAAAGTAGAGGCGGGGTTTTCCGACAATGTGTGCACATGCCTGCGTGGTGCAACCATGTCGCTGGCAAATGCCTTGCGCAAAGCCGGTATCAGTTTTGCATATGTCAATTCCTGAGCTAGGAACTGTTTACCGAGATTAGGAATACTGCTTACTTGATTTGATGAGGTAGTCATCCAGTCATTTTAGCGAAAAAGCGCCCGGAAAAAATAATTTTCCGGGCGCTTTAATCTTACTGAATTGGTGCTGATTTACTGATGCTGGTTACACTACGGTGACTTTCACATCAATATTGCCACGTGTCGCGTTAGAGTAGGGGCAAACTTCGTGCGCTTTCGCAACCAGTGCTTCTGCTGCAGTACGTTCCATACCTGGGATGGAGACATTCAGTGCGACCTCCAGTCCGAATCCGCCTTTGCCATTTGGACCAATGCCAACTAAACCGTTCACAGATGTCTCGGCAGGCAATGCAATTTTCGTTGCGGCTGCAACAAATTTCATCGCACCGATAAAGCATGCTGAGTAGCCTGCGGCAAACATTTGCTCAGGATTCGTCCCTTCACCGCCTGCGCCACCGAGCTCTTTTGGCGTAGTCAGTTTAACTGCTAATTGATTGTCATCTGAAGCGGCACGACCATCGCGGCCACCGGTTGCTGTCGCATTTGCTGTGTAAAGAACTTGCATGTGATTCTCCTGAGTTGTCTTGCGTGAGAGTTGCGTCAAAATTATAGTAAAGCCAGTCTGAAAATTGATTCTAATGTGGCTTTATCTGCCAGTGAAAATATAATAGTACACAATTAAATTGCGTGCAATCTAATTTGCGAAAAATTTTGAAAATAACTACGCCTTAGGATAAATTGCTTTCCGTTAAATCATTTCTAACCTGAGAGAGTTGGGTCTTTAAATTGATCAGAGTCTCTTTAGTTTGTCCGCTAGCGCACATGATTTGCAGGGGAATTTCTTTTGCTGCTTTTTTCAGTAATTTGCCTTGTTTTGTCAGATGTATCCTGACTTGTCTCTCGTCAATCTCATCTCGATTACGGGTAAGCAACTCTGCTGCCTCCATTCGCTTCAGGAGTGGAGTTAAGGTACCAGAATCAAGGAATAAGGCTTCGCCTATGTTCTTGACCAAAATGCCATCGTGCTCCCATAGCACCATCATGACCAGATATTGCGGATAGGTTAGTCCGATTTTATCTAGCAAAGGCTTGTAGGTTTTTGTCATCGCCAGAGATGCGGAGTACAAGGCGAAGCAAAACTGATTATCCAGCGCTAGTAAATCGATTTGGCCAGGAACGGTATTTTTCATTGTGACAGAGGTAAATGGAAATAATGAGCGAGAGATAATGGTTTCATCTAATTATCGACCTTATGAGATGGATAATCAAATAAGAAACATAGATGCCTGTGATACCTCGTCGGTATTCGGACGTTTCAGGGATTAACGACTATTCCATCAAGTTATAATGCATGGCTATGGCAAACTATCTGAGCTATGAATCTGGTGCGGATGATAATGCTGCAAAAATATGCGTAAAGAATATATAGAGGAATAATCGTGACTTTTATCGAAAAATTGACAGAGGCTTGGGCGAAAAACAATTCTCTCCTGTGTGTTGGGCTAGATCCTGATATATCGCGTTTCCCGCCGGAACTGACGAACCAGCCGGACGCAATCTTTGCTTTTTGCAAGACGATGATTGATGCAACGGCCGATCTCGCCTGTTCGTTTAAACCACAAATTGCCTATTTTGCGGCTTTACGTGCAGAAGATCAGCTTGAGGCCATTTGCCGCTATATCAAGACGACTTATCCAGCTATTCCTGTCATTCTGGATGCTAAACGAGGTGATATCGGGGCAACGGCTGAGCAATATGCGCGTGAAGCATTCGAGCGCTACGATGCCGATGCTGTGACAGTCAATCCATATATGGGTTTTGATTCTATTGCGCCATATTTGGAGTGGAAAGATCGTGGTGCGATTGTGCTGTGCCGCACTTCAAACGCTGGCGGATCTGATTTGCAATTTTTAGATGCAGGTGGCAAACCTTTGTACCAGCACGTGGCTCAGCTGGTTGCCAACAAATGGAATACGAATGGACAATGTGCGCTGGTTGTCGGTGCGACATTTCCGAATGAATTAGCGCAAGTCCGTCAGATCATAGGTGAGATGCCACTGTTGGTGCCAGGTATTGGCGCGCAGGGTGGAGATATTGCAGCAACCGTTTCGTCTGGCAAGACGCTGTCAGGTACAGGCATGATGATCAATTCGTCACGGGCAATTTTATACGCCAAACCTGTTATCTCTGAAGACTACGCGCAAGCGGCAAGACGGATAGCGCAGGAAACCCGAGATGCGATTAACCAATATCGCTGATTTTTATCAATAGGAATAAGAGAGGGAGCATATAGGTATATAGCTCCCTTTTTTATCTTTGACAGTGCAGTGAAAATTTATTGAACAATATTCAGCTGACCATTCTGATGACTGACCTTGATGCGGTCACCAATCCGGTAGTAAGAACCTGGTTCAATCAACACAGTTCTTTGTTCGCCGTTTGACATACGTAAGGTCATTTCGGTTTTTATTTTTTGCGGAGCATTGTTTCGTTCGACTTCGTTGCCGACGATGCCACCAGCTATTGCGCCGCCGAGTGTCGCCAGATTGCGGCCATCGCCTTTGCCGACCTGATGACCGATCACACCACCTAGTACAGCGCCGACCAGAGCGCCAGCACCGCCTTGATTATGACTGGCTTGCCCGACTTCACGCATGCCGACAATGGTAGCGACTTCGACATAAGCAGGAGCAGGTGCCTGATATCCTTGCGTATATTGAGGGTAGGCTGGCTGCTGATATTGATTAGGATACGCTGGGTTCTGTGCCGGATAAGGTGTCTGGTAGTTTGACGGATATGGGGAACTGGAAGAATCCTGGTATGCCTGATAACCCCGTGTGGCGCAAGCCGTTAATTGGCTCGCGACCAGGACAGAAATGAGGATCGCTACTTTACGCATGACAGACTCCGCAACATTGATGATATGTCCTTAACGCAGCGTAGCGCACGGTTGTTGACCTTGGTTTGTGTGACAAGGTAAATAATCGTTAATTCCTTAATTTGGTGTTGCGTTACAGCGGCTTAATACCAATGACGCCGCTCCATCTTAGTCCGGCAATTTTTTCATCGTCATAATGGAGTAAGTCTTGTAACACCTGATCGGTATGTTGCCCAAGTAGGGGCGGTGCTAGCGGATATACTGCGGGTGTTGCTGACATCTTCATCGGACTACCTACAAGCTTGACTTTACCTGCACTTGGATGTGGTAAATCCATCTGCATCTGCCGTGCGATGACTTGAGGATTGTCGAAGACTTCATCAAGCGAATTGATCGCGCCACAAGGTACGCCCGCCGCCTCCAGCACATCGATCCACTCTTGTTTTGTTTTTTGCTGCACCATGGCTGCCAGCAGCGGAACCAATATGTCGCGGTGCTGCACGCGTAGTGGGTTACTGATAAAACGATCGTCATCGGCCAGATCCTGACGTCCACCCGCTTGAACGAATTTACGATATTGCCCGTCGTTACCTGCTGCGACAATGATATGACCATCAGAGCTTGCAAAGGTCTGGTAAGGCACAATGTTGGGATGGGCATTGCCCCAGCGTTTTGGCGCGTTACCACTGGCAAGATAATTCGTGTTCATATTGGCCAGCATCGCGACCTGTACATCAAGCAGTGCCATGTCGATATATTGGCCTTCGCCAGTGCGGTCACGATGGGTCAGCGCTGCCATTACGGCGATGGTTGAGTACATCCCTGTCATCAGGTCAGCGATTGCAACACCTGCTTTTTGCGGACCTCCGCCGGGCAGGTCATCGCGTTCACCAGTCAGCGACATAAAGCCACCCATGCCTTGCACAATAAAGTCGTAACCCGCACGATGAGAGTATGGGCCCGTCTGTCCAAAACCGGTGATCGAGCAATACACCAGGTCTGGTTTTAATAATTTGAGGCTGTCATAGTCCAGCCCGTATTTTTTAAGCTGGCCAACTTTATAATTCTCAAGAACTACATCGGATTGCTGTGCCAGTTCGCGAATAATTTGCTGACCTTCTGCTGTGGCTATATCGATGGTGATTGCTTGTTTGCCGCGGTTGGCGGCGAGATAGTAGGCTGCTTCAGTCGTGTTGTTGCCGTCTGCGTCCTGCAGATACGGAGGGCCCCAGGTGCGGGTGTCGTCGCCAGACCCGGGTTTTTCAACTTTAATTACTTCTGCACCGAGATCTGCGAGATTTTGTGCGCACCATGGGCCGGCAAGTACGCGTGTCAGATCGAGAACCCGAATATGTCCGAGTGCGGTCTTGTTTTTTTCTGTGGTCTGCATATATCCTGTACGTTTTCTTTTTGTGCAAATCGGAGAGTCAACATGGAGAGCAATGATGTGGCCTTATCCTAAAGTTGTCGCTCATCGGGGCGGCGGCACTCTGGCTCCGGAAAATACCCTTGCTGCGATGCAGTGTGGTCTCAGGTATGGCTTCCGTGCGGTTGAATTCGATGTCATGTTATCAAAGGATGCCATACCTGTGCTGATGCATGATCCTTTATTTGGCAGAACTGTTCGTGGCGATAGCAACGTTGCCAGCACGACGGCAGATGCCTTAATGCAGATGGATGCGGGTAGCTGGTTTTCAAATGACTTTGCGGGAGAGCTCGTTCCGAGCTATCAGCAAGTAGTGGCATTCTGCCTTGAGCACGGCATCTGGATGAATGTAGAAATTAAACCCGTGCCAGGTTTTGAGACGGAAACGGGTAAGGTGGTTGCGCAGATGACCCGGCAAATGCAAGCGGGGGCACAAGTTTTATTTTCATCGTTCTCATTTGATGCTCTGATGAGTGCCAGAGAATCCGCTCCAGAGATACCTCGCGGATATCTGACGGATCAGATTCAGAACGACTGGCAACAGCGACTACAAACTCTTTCAGCGGTCGCTTTGCATACAAATTACCGTCATTTGACCGCTGAGCTTACTGCGCAAATCAAGGCTGCAGGTTATGGTGTATTTTGTTATACGGTGAATACGCCAGAGCGGGCGCGCGAGATTGTCGGGTGGGGTGTGGATGCGTTTTGTACCGACAGGATCGACTTGATTTCCCACGACTTTATTACCTAAAGTATTGGTGGAATTATCGCCTGGGTTGACGGTTACGATTTCTTACACGGCTTACAGTTTTCATGTCATCAGGCTTGTATTCGAGCTCGTTATAGGCTCATGAGTGATACAAAAAATGACTCAGATTAATTAAGAAGCGCTCCACTTTTACAACACAGAAAGGCACTATCATGAAATCAGTTAAACTCGTTTCCGTACTCGTTGCAACTTTGTTTGCTATCCCTGTGTTTGCTCAAAACACAAACACGCCTAACATCGACAAGCGTCAAGAGAATCAACAAAAACGTATCGCTAATGGTGTGAATAGTGGCGCTTTGACTGCACAAGAAACAGCGAACCTTGAAAAGCGCGAAGCAAAAATCGAAACAGACAAAGAAGCCGCTAAAGCAGATGGCAACGTAACGAAAAAAGAACGTGCGAAACTGGAGCATGAAGAAAATCGCGCAAGTAAAAAAATCTACGCGAAAAAACACAATGCACGTACCGCAAGTGCTCCCGCACAATAAGTAAAACGCTTCACTGTAGTATTTTTCTGTAGAACCCGTCTGGTATTCGATGCCAGGCGGGTTTTGTTTTATCTGTGGTGTGGAGAATATTATTCTCGGTTGGCATGTCAATACACGCTGAAACTTGCCTGGTCGAAATGAGTTTTGACGAGAAAATGCGCGAAGTTATCACGTATAATCAAGAGCTAACCTTTAAAACCGCATCAATCTGCCCTGAAAATTACTATGAACTCGTCTGAAATCCGCGATAAATTCCTCAGCTTTTTCGAATCTAAAGGCCATACACGAGTCCGTTCGTCCAGCCTGATCCCTGGTAATGATCCGACTTTGTTGTTTACCAACTCCGGTATGGTGCAATTTAAGGATGTTTTCCTTGGTCAGGACAAGCGCAACTACACCCGCGCCACCACAGCCCAACGCAGTGTACGTGCCGGTGGCAAGCACAATGATCTGGAAAATGTGGGCTACACAGCGCGTCACCATACATTTTTTGAAATGCTGGGTAACTTTTCATTTGGCGATTATTTCAAACGCGACGCGATCAACTATGCCTGGGAATTGCTGACAGTCGTCTATGGCCTGCCAAAAGACAAACTGACCGTGACTGTGTATCAGGAGGATGATGAAGCCTACGATATCTGGAAAAACGAAATCGGCGTACTGCCTGAGCGCATCATCCGCATCGGTGATAACAAAGGCGCTCGCTACGCATCAGACAATTTCTGGCAGATGGCAGACACAGGGCCATGTGGTCCGTGCTCTGAAATTTTTTATGATCATGGCCCAGAAATTTGGGGTGGTCCTCCGGGTTCTCCTGATGAAAACGGCGATCGTTTTATCGAAATCTGGAATCTGGTGTTCATGCAATTCAACAAGGATGAGCAAGGCGTTTTGCATCCTTTGCCAAAGCCTTGCGTCGATACCGGTATGGGACTGGAGCGTATTGCCGCGGTATTGCAGCATGTGCATTCCAACTATGAGATCGATACCTTTCAGCATCTGATCAAGGCAGCAGCGCGTGAAACCGGTTGTACAGACCTGAACCACAATTCCTTAAAAGTGATTGCCGATCACATTCGTTGTGCAGGCTTTTTGATTGTGGATGGCATTATTCCTGGTAACGAAGGACGCGGTTATGTCTTGCGTCGTATCACGCGCCGCGCTTTGCGCCATGGACACAAGCTGGGTCAGCCACAACCGTTTTTCTACAAATTGGTCGCGGATCTCGTGAAAGAAATGGGCGTTGCTTACCCTGAGTTGGCAGAGGCTGGCGAGCGCGTTGCTCAGGTTTTGAAACAGGAAGAAGAGCGTTTTGGCGAAACGCTGGAACATGGCATGAAGATTCTGGAAGCAGCTCTGGCCAAAGATAGTAAAAATCTGGACGGCGCAACCGCATTTACGCTTTATGACACTTACGGCTTCCCGCTGGACTTGACTGCAGATAT
This sequence comes from Undibacterium sp. Rencai35W, assembly GCF_049340185.1. NCBI lineage: Bacteria > Pseudomonadati > Pseudomonadota > Betaproteobacteria > Burkholderiales > Oxalobacteraceae > Undibacterium > Undibacterium sp. Rencai35W. The sequence goes on along the minus strand of NZ_JBMPPC010000002.1, from coordinate 34,070 downwards.
CTGCCGCGAGCGCAATGTGGTTCTGGATGAGGCTGGTTTCGATGCTGCCATGGCGCATCAAAAGCAAACCGCTCGTGCCGCAGGCAAATTCAAAATGGCCGCAGCAATTGAATATAGTGGCGACAAAACGAAATTTGTCGGGTACGAGCAATTGAGCAACGATAGTAAAGTGATTGCCTTATATGTGGATGGCAGTGCTGTGTCCAAATTAGAAGCCGGGCAGGCTGGTATCGTGGTGCTTGACGTAACGCCTTTTTATGCTGAATCCGGTGGTCAGTGTGGTGACTCTGGTGTGTTGAAATCGACTAGCGGCGCTGTATTTGAAGTCGCTGATACGCAAAAAATTCAGGCGGATGTCTTTGGTCATCACGGTACTTTGACCTCAGGTGCATTAGAACTCGGTCAAAGTTTGCATGCGCAAGTCGCAACAGCCGTGCGCGCGCAAACAGTGCGCAATCACTCGGCTACACATTTGATGCACAAGGCTTTGCGTGAAGTGCTGGGTGCTCATGTATCGCAAAAAGGCTCACTGGTTGATGCTGAGAAAACCCGTTTCGATTTCAGTCACAACGCGCCGATGACCGATGCCGAGATTTTGCAGGTCGAAACTATTGTTAATCGTGAAATTTTGTCTAACGCCGCTGCGCAGGCGCAGGTGATGTCGTATGACGATGCGATCAAGCATGGTGCAATGGCGTTGTTCGGCGAAAAATATGGTGATGAAGTGCGTGTGCTGGACATTGGTACGTCGCGTGAGTTGTGCGGCGGTACCCATGTGTCGCGTACAGGCGACATTGGATTATTTAAAATTGTGTCTGAAGGCGGTGTTGCCGCAGGGATTCGTCGCGTCGAGGCCGTCACTGGCGAAGTCGCTCTGGATCTGGTGCAAACCTTAAATCAACGTGTCAATGACATTGCCAGTGCATTAAAAACGCAACCGGAGAAATTGACACAGCGCATAGCACAATGGCAAGATCACGTTAAGTCTCTTGAAAAAGAATTAACGGTATTGAAATCCAAGCTGGCAGCGAATCAGGGTGATGCTTTGCTGGAACAAGCCGTAGACGTCAACGGTGTCAAAGTGTTGGCTGCGGTTATGGAGGGGGCGGATGCGACAGCTCTGCGCGAAACCATGATCAAGCTGAAAGACAAGATGAAAACAGCTGCAATTGTTTTAGCTGCTGTGAATGATGGCAAGGTCAGTTTGGTTGCTGGTGTGACTGAGGATTCAACCTCTAAACTTAAGGCAGGTGAGCTGGTCAATTTCGTAGCGCAACAGGTTGGTGGTAAAGGTGGCGGTCGCCCTGATATTGCTCAGGCCGGCGGTACTGATGCTAGCGGTCTGTTAAAAGCGCTGGCTGATGTACCTAACTGGATTAAAGAGCGCCTATGATCTTTATACGCCGTGCCGAACCAGCAGATGCTGCCCAGATCCAACGGGTGTATGCAAGTACCAATGCGTTTACAAGTACTTTGCAATTGCCGCACCCGACGGTAGAAATGTGGCAGGAACGATTAAAGCAATTTAATCCTGACGACACTTTGTTAATTGCAGTGTATGACGGTGTTGTAGTGGGCACGGCAGGTTTGCATCTCGAAAAAAAATCACGTCGTCGTCATGTGGCAGGTCTGGGCATGGCGGTCGCGGATTCGTTCACCGGGCGCGGTGTTGGCACTGCCTTACTGGCTGAGATATTAAGTCTCTCAGATAACTGGCTCAACGTATTGCGTATTGAATTGACGGTGTATTGTGATAATGCGGCGGCAGTTCATTTGTACAATAAGTTTGGCTTTGAGATCGAGGGCACGATGCGTGCGCACTCGCTGCGCAACGGCGTATTTGTCGACGCATATTCTATGGCGCGCTTTCATCCTAAGCAGCCGCAAATTCCTCGCACTGGTCGTTAAACGATCCCCAATAATGGAACTAAAATTTTGTCCCGTATGTGCCGCGTCACTGGCGCACCGCGCAGATGAGCAAGAAGCTTCCCGACTTAGACTGGCGTGTCCGGAAGGTCACTGGACACATTGGGACAATCCACTTCCGGTATTAGCCGCGCTGGTCGAGGTTGAGGGCCATATTTTGCTTGCAAGGAATGCTGCCTGGCCAGAAAAAACTTTCGCCCTGATTACTGGTTTTATGGAGCGTGGTGAGACGCCGGAAGAGGGGATTGCACGCGAGTTGAAGGAGGAGACTAATCTCGACGCCGATCAGGTGAGTCTCATTGGCGTATATGAGTTCATCAAAAAAAAACGAAGTCATTATCGCCTACCATGTAAAAGCCTCGGGCAATATTCAATTGTCCCCCGAATTATTAGAGTATCGTCTGGTCAGTCCTGAAAAATTACGTCCCTGGCGTGCCGGAACTGGTTATGCGATGGCAGATTGGATGCGTACTCAAGGTCTGGAGCCGGTATTTGCTGATTGGGCAAGTTCTTGAGTGATCAGCTAACAACAGATACTCACTAAAATTGTGCAAACAATTGTTAATCAATGTGGAATCCGGGGTCTCGTTGTTGCGTTGCACCATCTTGATTAAATTTCCGGTAGAATTGGTGCAAATGTTTTAGTAAGTATTTTGCTGTTCAAATTGTTTATTCCCGCTACTGGAAAAAATCATGCAATACAATAAAGAACTGGATGCTCGCGGATTGAATTGTCCGCTTCCAATTTTGAAGACCAAAAAAGCCCTGGCAGATATGATCACTGGTGAAGTATTGCATGTCATTGCAACTGATCCGGGTTCAGTGAGAGATTTCAAAGCATTCTCCAAGCAAACTGGCAATGAACTACTTTCTCATTTGGAAAACAGCAAAGAGTACGAGTATTTTATTAAGCGTAAATAATAGCGTGACAGCATGTCAGCATTAATTCACCAATTCTCAGTATAGAAAAGCTCACGATAAGTGAGCTTTTTTTATGCATGATCCATGTAGTCGTTTGTTGTGGAAAACCATTTGTTTAGGTGTTCTGCTCTACTGTGGCTCTGGATTGAAAAGAACGATCGTGCTAAATTGTGTGGCTTAGACCAATTTAGTCTTATAATTGATGAAGTTTACGTATACGTCAATTTGCTGCACTCGCAACATTCGCTTCATCAGAATTAATCCGTTTCACCATCTCTGTTCAAAAATTAGCTCAGTAAAGGCAGAACTATGAAAGTCCTGGTACCAGTCAAACGTGTAGTCGACTACAACGTCAAAGTACGCGTCAAATCCGATGGCACTGGCGTGGATATCGCCAACGTCAAAATGTCGATGAATCCTTTCGACGAGATCGCCGTTGAAGAAGCAATGCGCTTGAAAGAAGCCGGCGTTGTGACTGAAGTTGTCGCGGTATCTTGTGGTGTCGCGCAATGCCAGGAAACTTTGCGTACTGCGATGGCGATCGGCGCAGACCGCGGTATTTTAGTCGAGAGCGACGCTGAACTGCAGCCTCTGGCAGTGGCTAAACTGTTGAAAGCGCTGGCTGACAAAGAGCAGCCTCAGCTGATCATACTGGGCAAGCAGGCAATTGATGATGACTGCAATCAGACAGGTCAGATGCTGGCAGCCTTATTGGGTTGGCCACAAGCGACTTTTGCCTCCAAGGTTGTCGTTGCTGATGGCAAAGCGACCGTGACACGCGAAGTTGACGGCGGACTGGAAACTTTATCGTTGACTTTGCCAGCGATCATCACAACAGATTTGCGTCTGAACGAGCCGCGCTACGTCACTTTGCCAAACATCATGAAGGCCAAGAAGAAGCAATTGGACAATGTAAAACCAGCGGATCTGGGCGTAGACGTGACCTCACGTGTGAAGACTTTGAAAGTCGTTGAACCAGCAAAACGTTCCGCCGGTATTAAAGTGCCTGACGTCGCGACTCTGGTTGCCAAGCTGAAGAACGAAGCTAAAGTTATCAGCTAATTCATTCGTCCTTAGTCCTTAAGAATAATCTTTGTGCCAGATGATCTGGTTCAACCAATGTGGAAAACATCATGACTACACTTGTCATCGCTGAACACGACAATGCTTCCTTGAAGGGAAGTACATTAAACACAGTTACTGCTGCTATTCAATGTGGTGGCGACGTTCATATCCTGGTCGCTGGTCATAACGCTGCTGCCGCTGCCCAGGCGGCGTCTCAGATTGCTGGTGTCAGCAAAGTATTGCACGCAGATGCACCTTATTTCGCTGATGGCTTAGCTGAAAATGTTGCTGAGCAAGCGTTGGCAATTGCTTCCGCTTATAGCCATATTCTGGCGCCTGCTACCGCTTACGGCAAAAATATTTTGCCACGTGTTGCGGCTAAACTCGATGTGTCACAAATTTCTGAAATTACTAAAGTAGATTCGCCTGATACGTTCGAGCGTCCAATTTATGCAGGTAATGCAATCGCAACCGTACAGTCTGCCGATGCGGTGAAAGTAATCACTGTGCGTAGTACAGGCTTTGATGCTGCGGCTACAGGTGGATCTGCTGCGATTGAAAGCATTGCTGCTGTTGCTGATTCAGGCAAATCTGTATTCGTTTCCCGTGAAGTCGCTAAATCAGATCGCCCTGAACTGACTGCGGCGAAAGTGATCGTTTCTGGTGGTCGTGGTATGGGTTCTGGTGACGCATTTAAAGTCTTGGAGCCGCTGGCTGACCGCCTTGGTGCCGCGATGGGTGCGTCTCGTGCGGCAGTTGATGCTGGCTTTGTGCCAAATGACTGGCAAGTTGGTCAAACCGGTAAGATCGTTGCTCCGCAGTTGTATATCGCTGTCGGTATCTCTGGCGCAATTCAGCATCTGGCAGGTATGAAGGATTCAAAAACCATTGTGGCAATTAATAAAGATCCTGAAGCACCAATTTTCTCTGTGGCTGATTACGGTATCGTTGGTGATTTATTTGAAATCGTACCGCAACTGGTTGCCGAGTTAGGCTAATCAATTCAATGTGAGCACGGCAAACACGGTTTGTCGTGAGCAGTCTTGGAATATTAACAGGACAGGATAGGCAGGTTTGTCGTCAAGCTGACAGAGTATTTTCTCTGGTTCTGACATGATCCTGATCATCCTGTCCTTTTTCATGGAGTAAATATGAGTTATGTAGCGCCACTGAAAGATATGCTGTTCGTGATGAACGAGCTGGCGGGTCTTGCCGAAGTCAATGCCCTGCCAGGTTGTGAAGACGCGACGCCGGAAACTGTTGAAGCTGTATTAGAGGAAAATGCAAAATTTACTGGCGAAGTTGTTGCCCCTTTAAATTGGCCAGGAGACCAGGCGCCGAGTTATTGGAAAGACGGCGAGGTCTTCACGACTAAAGGTTTTAAAGAAGCGTTCAAGATGTTTGGTGAGGCTGGTTGGCAAGGCGTGCAGCATCCAGCTGATTTTGGTGGTCAGGGTTTGCCAAAGCTGGTCGCTACACCGTGTATCGAGATGTTGAATTCGGCGAGCGTTTCTTTTGCCTTGTGCCCGTTATTAAGTGATGGTGCGATTGAGGCATTGTTGACGGCAGGCAGTGATGAACAAAAAGCGATTTATCTTGAAAATCTGATTGCCGGTAAATGGACTGGCACGATGAATTTGACTGAACCGCAGGCGGGATCAGATCTGGCAATGGTGCGTTCACGCGCAGTTCCTCAGGGCGACGGTACTTATAAAATTTTCGGTACGAAAATTTTCATTACCTATGGTGAGCACGATATGGCTGAAAATATCGTTCACCTGGTGTTGGCTCGCACACCAGACGCACCCGAGGGCGTCAAAGGTATTTCTCTGTTTATTGTTCCTAAATTCCTAGTAAATGCGGATGGCTCCCTGGGCGCGCGCAATGATGCGCACTGCGTCTCGATTGAGCATAAATTGGGTATTAAGGCGAGTCCGACGGCAGTACTGCAATTTGGTGATAACGGCGGTGCGATAGGTACGTTGGTTGGCGAAGAGAATCGTGGCCTTGAATACATGTTCATCATGATGAACGCAGCTCGTTTCGGGGTCGGTCTGCAAGGTATTGGTATCGCTGAGCGTGCATATCAAAAAGCCGTAGGCTATGCGAAAGACCGTGTTCAGTCGCGTGATTTATCGGGTTCTGCTGGCCCCGTCACTATTATTCATCATCCTGATGTGCGTCGTATGCTTATGTCGATGCGTGCGCAGATTGAGGGTGCCCGTGCGCTTGCTTATGTAGCCGCAGCTGCGAGTGATGCAGCTCATCACCACGTCGATGAGTCTGTGCGTAAAGCAAATCAGACTTGCTACGAATACTTGGTGCCTATTGTCAAAGGTTGGTCTACTGAAATGTCTTTGGATGTTACGTCAACAGGTGTTCAGGTACATGGTGGAATGGGCTTTATTGAAGAAACTGGGGCGGCTCAGCACTACCGTGATGCCAAGATTCTGACGATTTATGAAGGTACGACGGCGATTCAGGCAAACGATCTGGTTGGTCGCAAAACTGCTCGTGATGGCGGCGCAACGGCCAGGGCGCTGATTGCCCAGGTGCGTCAAACAGCATCCGAATTAGCTGCAGTGCAATCCGATGATTTGCAGGCAATCCAGCGCCAGCTGGTATTGGGTGCAGATGCTATGGAGGAGGTAGTCGCTTTTGTCGCGGCGAATTTTAAAACGGATATTAAAGCGGTGTTTGCCGGTAGCGTTCCATATTTGAAACTGGCTGGTATTGTGCTTGGCGGCTGGCAAATGGCTAGGGCTGCATTGATCTCCCAGGATAAATTGCAGGCGAGTGAGGGTGATTCTAGTTTTTATAAGACTAAAATCGCTACGGCACGTTTCTTCGCAGATCACATATTGTCTGCGGCTCAGGGATTGCGTACTTCTATTGTAGAAGGTAGTGCCGGTGTTTTGGCGTTGACTGAAGATCAGTTCTGATTAGTGTGCTGATCAAACAATAAAAAAGCGGCTGAGGCCGCTTTTTTATTGAGATTGTTTCTTATGTCAGCCGAAAGAGCCACCCGTATATAACAGGTCAAAAGCGCGTGCAATTGTGGCGATTAATGCAAAAGCTCCTACCCCAAGACTTAATACTAAAATCAGTGCTAAAGGCCATGAAGATTCACTGGTTTGCCCGGATTGCGCATTATATTGCTGATCCCATTTCTCATCGGCTGTCAGTCCAAGTACTAATGCTTCTAGCATAGCAATTAAAAATGACAAGATAAATGGACTTGCAGTCACAAGTAGTGGCGAGCCGAAAAAGAAATGACCAAGCAGCCATGACAATGGTAGTGTTGCTAAGTGTAGCCAGCCCCAAATGTCTTGCTTGCCTTTTAAATAGAAGCGGTGCAGACCCGCGCTTCCGAGTGTTGCGGCAAGCAGGGTAGTGATGGTTTTGTTTTTATGGATGGTATTCATAGGTGTTCTGCAAAGTAATGCGTGATTCTAGAGCAAGACGATGCCCCCTGCTGGCTTATTCTCAAATCTCGGCTGGGTTAGTCGCCCGGACATCGTCGGTAAAACACGACTGAATCTTGGATAGTGCTTGCGGTTTGATCTCGAAGCAGGCTATAATTTGCGGCTTTTTCCGCGTTTAGACATTTTTTGGAAATATTATGGTCGTTATTCGTTTAGCTCGTGGTGGCGCAAAAAAGCGCCCTTTCTACAATATCGTTGCAACAGATTCACGCAATCGTCGTGATGGTCGTTTCATCGAGCGCATCGGTTTTTACAATCCGATCGCAAATGGTAATGCTGAGACAGTACGTGTTGCAGCAGATCGTCTGGCTTACTGGCAAGGCGTTGGTGCACAATTGTCACCAGCAGTTGCTCGTCTGGTAGCGCAATCTGGCAAAGCTGCAGCTTAATTGCTGCCTGATTGTTAGCAAGTGATATCAGTTGGAGTGCATGTTCCTGAAGATTTAGTCCTAGTGGGCTACGTCTCGGGGGCATACGGCATTCATGGTTGGGTAAGAGTGCACCCTTACTCCAATGATGCCGATGCGTTGCTCAGCGCCAAAACATGGTGGCTGGAGAATGCGAAAATATGGCCTGAATTGCACGATGTTGATCGCATGGAGTCCAAGATTCACGGCGAGGATGTTGTTGCGAGACTAATAGGCGTCGCTGACAGAAATGCAGCGGAAGCGCTCAAGGGCACAATTGTTAAGATTCCCCGTAGTCATTTCCCAGTCTTACCGGATGGAGAGTTCTACTGGGTGGATCTGATTGGCGCATCAGTGCACAACTTGCAAGGTGAAGACTTAGGTCAGGTCAGAGACTTGATGGATAATGGTGCTCATCCTATTTTACGGGTTGCAGCAGCTAACGTCTCTGAGGCTGATTTGGCTAAATCGGAACGGTTGATTCCCTTCGTAGACAGCTTTATCAAAGAGGTTGATCTGAAGAGCGCCAAAATTATCGTCGACTGGGGCTTGGATTATTAAGCGTGCTGCAATGAGAAATAGTTTTCTGAGATCGAAAGGCATGCGATATGCAGTTTGATGTCATTACATTGTTTCCTGAAATGTTTGCTGCGCTGACCAAGTCCGGCGTCACTCGTCGTGCTTTTGAACAGGGAAAGTGTGCTATATCTCTGTGGAATCCCCGTGACTTCACAACAGATAGACATCGTACCGTGGATGACCGGCCTTATGGTGGGGGTCCTGGTATGGTGATGCTGGCTAAACCTCTGCAGTTAGCAATTGATGCAGCAAAACAGCGTCAGGTACAGTCCGGAAATAATGCTGCTTCCAAAGTAATTTATCTGTCACCGCAGGGACGTCTTTTGACGCATCGACGTGTGATGGAGTTATCGCAACTGGATGGTGTTGTTTTACTCTGTGGCCGGTACGAAGCGGTTGATCAGCGTTTGCTTAATCAGTATGTAGACGAGGAAGTTAGTCTAGGCGATTTTGTATTATCTGGTGGTGAGATTCCAGCGATGGCGTTGATGGATGCCGTCATCAGGCAATTGCCAGGGGTTTTGCATGATGATGATTCTGCCGTACAGGATAGTTTTGTAAATGGCCTCCTTGATTGCCCGCATTACACCAGACCGGATGTATTTGAAGAAATTCCAGTTCCTGCCGTCTTGATGGGGGGAAATCATGCTGACATTGAAAAATGGCGTCGTGAACAATCGTTGGAAGCGAGCCTGCGCAAACGCCCCGACCTGATTATTCAGGCGCGTGATGCAGGTTTGCTGAGCAAGGCTGACGAGAAGTTTTTGAGTAGTTTGTAGTTCAGTCATTTCCTAGGATCTGACTTTAAGTGCAGGTATTGACCTGCTTGTTTAACCCCATCCTCTACTGAGCACAGCAGGTATAGCGTCAGCAAGATGGTATCAGGAGTAAAAAATGGATCTGATCCAAAAATTAGAGGCAGAAGAAATTGCACGCCTCGGCAAAAATATCCCTGTATTCGCTCCTGGCGATACAGTAGTTGTTAACGTCAACGTAGTTGAAGGCACTCGTAAGCGTGCACAGGCTTACGAAGGTGTTGTCATCTCCCGTCGTAACCGTGGTTTGAATTCAAACTTCATCGTTCGTAAAATTTCATCTGGTGAAGGCGTTGAGCGTACATTCCAATTGTATTCTCCGCTGATCGCTTCGATCGAAGTTAAACGTCGCGGTGATGTACGTCGCGCTAAGTTGTACTATTTGCGTGAACGTTCAGGCAAATCTGCTCGTATTAAAGAGAAATTGCCAACACGTAAGACAGCAGCTGCGAAAGCAGAGTAATATTGTTTGTCATGCGTTGCAAAAAAGGGATGCCTCGGCGTCCCTTTTTTGCATTTTGAAATGAAATAAATATTAGCTCATCACTAAAAGCCCCGAGTAGTTTAATTAAGGAAGTCGGTGTGAAATTGAAGTTCAATCCAGAGGAATTGCCTGTGCACTCTGTTGCGGGAGAGGATGCCGTACCAGAATCCCATTTATCCTCAGCATGGCTAAAACAGCGTTTTGCACAGCCGGGAGTTTGGACTCCGGAAACAACTGATGAGCATTTGCTCTCGACGATTCGCAGCTTTAAACCTGCTTCAGTATTGATGCCCCTTGTGTTGCGCGACACGGGCTTAACTCTGTTGCTGACCCACCGGGCGGCCCATTTGAATGATCACGCGGGGCAAATAAGTTTTCCCGGTGGCAGGTTTGAGGATAGCGATCGGTCAGCGATCGAGACTGCCTTGCGCGAGACTGAGGAAGAAATTGGCCTGCACCGCAGGCACGTAAATGTTCTTGGCGTATTGCCCGATTATAAGACTGGTACTGGTTATCAGGTCACACCGGTTGTGTCATTAGTGCAGCCTCCGTTTGATTTAAAAACAGATCCTTTTGAGGTCGCCTCATTATTCGAAGTGCCCTTGTCTTTTTTAATGGATGGATGCCATCATCAGCGCCGCATAATTGATTTGCCTGACGGAAAAGGTCAGAGAACTTTCTATGCGATGCCCTACGGTGAGCACTTTATCTGGGGAGCAACGGCAGGCATGTTACGTAACTTATTTCATTTTTTGCGGGCATAAGGCAGTAAGCGCTTAGGCTCGCAATAATGCTGGGCTTCATAAACCAGCTAAATCAGTTTACACTTGCCGCATTAACAAATCCATTTCAAGCTGGAAACGATTTAAACTATCTCACCATGACATTCATTTCCATACTTTGTGCGCTCCTGATCGAACAATTGAAACCTTTGCGGGTCGACAATCCGATTTATTTACAGGTACAAAATCTGGCAGAAAAGATCGAGTCGTGGTGTAACGCAGGTAAGGCCAAACACGGTCGCATGGGATGGTGGATACTCGTTATCGCACTGACTTTACCTACGGCATTGATCTATTGGTTGTGTTTGCGTATCAATCCATTTGCAGCGCTTGCATGGAATGTGCTGATCGTTTATCTGACTCTCGGTTTCCGACGCTACAGCCATTATTTCACCTCCATCCAGCTGGCACTGAGCTCCGGTGACGAAGATGCGGCTAAAGCACATCTCGCCGAATGGACGCATCTCGATACGTCCGGCATGGATATCTCTGAAATTTCCAGGATCGCGGTTGAGCGCTCACTGATCGCGACTCACCGTAATGTATTCGGTGTATTTTTTTGGTTTCTGATGCCGGTTGGGCCAGCTTGTGCCGTAATGTACCGTGTTGCCGAGTACCTGGCACGAGCCTGGAATGAGCCAGAACATATGAAGAACGAAGAGTTCGGGCAATATGCAACGAAAATTTTTTATTGGATAGACTGGATCCCGGCGCATCTTACGGCGATTGCATTTGCTGTCGTAGGTAATTTTGAGGACGCAGTGTACTCATGGCGTAATTATGCTGACCGCTGGTCAGATGAACTGGTAGGCATCATTCTGTCGGCGGGTGGTGGCGCCTTGGGGGTACGTCTTGGCGAACCTGAAGCAAAAGCGATGGTATTGAGCGCTGATGCCAGTGCCGTGGATGTTGACAGTCTGGATATCGAAAGCCAGCCAGGTGCGGAAGCTTCACCAAGATCATTGCAAAGTGCCGTCGGGCTGGTCTGGCGGGCATTATTGTTGTGGATGCTGCTGTTGTTATTGCTCTCCTTTGCGGTTTGGTTATAAATTTGCCGTGCGTCCCTTTTCACGCAGGTAAGATATATTTAATTTACTTATTGCAGCATTGCAAAAAAGACTGAAGGAAATCAATTGAAACTAAAACAAAGCGCCCCATCCGGCGCATTTATCGGTGCGTCCTGGCTTGCCCTGTTTATCGGTGCCCTTACTTATTCAATTGGTCTGTGGAATGCGACTATGCAGCTGAATGAAAAAGGTTATTACTTCACCCTCATTTTATATGGACTGTTCTCTGCGATTTCTTTACAAAAATCCGTGCGTGACAAACAGGAAGGTATTCCAGTGACGGGGCTGTACTTTGGATTGTGCTGGTTATCGGTTGGTGCCGCCTTGCTTTTACTTGCTGTGGGTTTGTGGAATGCAACGATTGTCCTGAGCGAAAAAGGTTTTTACGCGATGTCCTACGTACTGAGTTTGTTTGCGGCCGTAGCGGTGCAAAAAAATGTCCGGGATGCAGCGCTGTTCAAAACTGAAATGAGTGCTTCGGACCTTTCCTCTGAGGATGCTTGACGCGAGAGTTTGCATCTGTGTCAAGGCGATAAAAAAGGCTTGCGTATTCCGGCAAGCCTTTTTCTTATTGAACAGTTCGACCCGTAGTTTTGTTACTGTTTTACCGAGTCATTCTGCCAGTAAGCTTTACTAAGTTCGTAAATACACTATAGTTAGTGGGTAACATTTCTTCGCATGCATCAAAACGGGTTTATCTGCGATCAGTTTTTGAATCAAGTCTTCTATAAGATATAATACTCAGGTTATTTGAAAGCTTGGCGCAAGGTTTACCGACCTACAATGGATGCCAGGTTGTCTTCTTAGGTTCAGAGCAAGCCGATCACATGGCCGATTCCATCAAAAACACTTCATCACCGATACGCGAATTTTTCATCCAAGGAGTTACCAGTGATGGAAAACAGTTTCGTCCCAGCGATTGGGCTGAGCGCCTGTGCGGTGCCATGTCCTGTTTTCGCCCTGATGCAGGGAGAAACTCGCACCTGATTTACTCGCCGTTTGTACGTCCTATTTTGTTGAATGGTGTGCGCTCTGTTGTCGTGAATGAGGCCTTGCGTGAGATTGAACCGCTGGCCTACCACTTCGTTCTTAGTTTTGCAAAAGATAATGATTTGCAAATTGTCGACGCGTGTTTATTGCCTGACCCGCAAGTTGATTCAGACCCGAATAAGTCGACGAAATAATTTTCTGAGATTTCTCCAAGAAAAATCAAATAGAGTTTGCGTAAATCTTATTTGGTTTTTGTCAAAAACCCTGCGGTGACTTGCTCGCGCAGCCAGCGATTAGCTGGATCGTTTTCTACGTTCTCATGCCAATACAAATACACATCCCAGGACGGCATTGGTAATGGAAACGACAAAATCTGATTGTCAAACTGTTGATTCGCAATCCGTGCGTAGCCTTCCGGCATGGTGAGCAACAGATCTGTCTGACTGGCGACACGACAAGCCGCAAAATAGTGCTGGCAGCGCAGCCGTATGCGTCTTTGCAAGCCGAGGCGGCTCAATTCAAAATCTTCCAATCCCATACCCTTCCGTCTTGAACTGGCGAGTACATGCTCTGCTTGCAAATAAGTATCTAGGTCTAACTTGCCTTTTTTAATTGCTGGATGGTCTTTGCGTGCGATGACGACGGTGGTGTCTTGCACTATTTTTTGACGGCGGATTTCATTCGGTAAGGGTAATAACATATCAATCGCCAGATCAATGCTCCCTGCGGCAAGTTCGCTGACGAGTTCGCGGCGCTCGACCTGAATCGCCGCAAGGCTGACCTGTGGCGCTTGCTCCGTGATGTTCTTGAGTAAAGGCGGTAGTACCGTTGATTCCAAAACGTCACGCAAAGCCAGATTGAATTGCTTGTTCGCCAGCATCGCGTCGAACTTGCCTGCATCCGCCAGAGTAACTTCCAAACCGCGTAACGCTTGTCTTACGGGTTCTATGATGCTGCGTGCCAATGGTGTAGAAACCATGGCATGCCCTTGGCGGGTGAATAGGGGGTCTTCAAAGATGACGCGCAGCCTGTTCAGTGCGTGACTGATCGCTGGTTGCGTCAGAAACAGCTTCTGGCTTGCGCGGGTCACGCTGCCCTCGGTATAGATAGCCTCAAATACCGTGAACAGATTCAGATCGACTTTTGAAATATGCATGAAATTAATTTAACTTGATAATAACTATTTATTTGATCAATTATATCCTGAGCCTTACACTCGACTCATTCTGAATTCGCTCTGCAAACTGAAGGGTCGTCGCAATGGCACAAATTTATCTGGTTCGGCATGGACAGGCGTCCTTCGGTAAGCAAAATTATGATCAGCTATCTGAGTTGGGCAAGGAGCAGGCGCAGCATCTGGGGCGCTGGTGGGCAGCACGCGATCTGGCAGTATCGCGGGTAGTCACAGGTAAATTGCACCGTCATGTACAGACTGCGCGTACGGCGATCGCTTGCTTGCAGGGCATAACCGAAGACAGGCTCAATGTCGCAGACTGGGAGTGTGACCCCGACTTTAACGAGTACAACCATCATGAAGTATTGGCCAAACATGTGCCCGCCTTCGATGATCCGGCTGAGGTAAAACGGTTCCTGCTTACGACCCCAAATGGCAAGCAGGCGTTTCAAGATATTTTTGCACAAGCGATTACGCGCTGGATGTCAGGGCAGTTTGATCACGAATATTCAGAAACCTGGATGGCTTTTCGCCTGCGTTGCATTACTGCATTAGAGCGTCAGATTCACCATCCTGATACTGCAAAAAACATCGTGATATTTACCTCGGGTGGCACGATCTCTGCCATTTGTCAGCATGTGCTGGGTTTTCCCGACGCGAAGTTTTCTGAACTGAACTGGTCGCTGGTAAACAGTGCTGTGACACGTCTTCACTTACAGCCGCCATCGGAAGGTAAGCCCGCCAAACTGGCGCTTGCTTACCTGAATAATTTTTCTCATCTTGAACAATTAAATCTCCCCAAACATATTACCTACGTATAGGAGCTGGCGCATGGCAAATTCGACTGATGTGGTTGATCTATTTGATCTGAGCGGCAAAGTCGCGCTCGTCACCGGTGCCAGTCGCGGCATTGGTGAAGAAGTGGCAAAAACGCTGGCAGCGCATGGCGCCACCGTGATTGTGTCTAGTCGCAAGGCCGATGCCTGTGAGACGGTTGTCGCCGCCATCAAAGCTGCTGGTGGCAAGGCGGAAGCACGTGCCTGCCACATCGGTGAGATGGCGCAGATCGACGCCTTGTTTGCCGATATCGAGGCTGCGCACGGACGACTCGATATTCTGGTCAACAATGCCGCAACCAATCCTTACTTTGGTCACATCACGGAGACCGATGCCGGTGCCTTTCAAAAAACGGTGGATGTGAATATCCGCGGCTACTTCTTCATGTCATCCGCCGGTGTCAAATTGATGGCAAAAAATGGTGGTGGCAGCATCGTCAACGTTGCTTCTGTCAACGGCGTGATTCCTGGGGCAATGCAAGGTATCTATTCCATCACCAAGGCTGCAGTTATCGCCATGACTAAATCGTTTGCGCTGGAATGTGCCCCCATGGGTGTCCGTGCCAATGCCTTATTACCTGGCGCAACCGATACTAAATTTGCCTCTGCTTTATTTCACAATCCGGTGATTCTGGAAAAAGCCTTAAGCCGTATTCCGATGAAACGGATTGCCGAACCTAGCGAGATGGCGGGCACTGTCCTGTATCTCGCGTCGCAGGCCGCAAGCTATACCACTGGCGCCTGTATTAACGTTGATGGTGGTTACCTGATCAGCTGATTAGCTGATTAGCTCATTTTTGTAAGACAAACGACGCTCCCATTTTTTAGCAAGGACACAGCATGGATTTCCAATACAGCCCAAAAGTAAAAGCGCTGCAAGCGCGTCTAATCGCCTTCATGGATGAACATATTTATCCAAATGAAGCCACCTTCTATGGTGAGATCGAAGCGAACCGTAAAGCCGGCAATCCCTGGATTCCGACGAAGATTGTCGAGCAACTGAAAGCCAAGGCGCGTGCAGCCGATTTGTGGAACTTGTTCTTGCCCGAATCCAGCCACGGCGCGGGTCTGACCAATCTTGAGTATGCGCCGTTGTGCGAAATCATGGGTCGTTCTCTGTGGTCCGCAGAAGTCTTCAACTGTGCTGCACCGGATACCGGCAACATGGAAGTCTTTGCCCGCTACGGCACGCCGGAACATCAAGAAACATGGCTGAAACCTTTACTGAATGGCGAGATTCGCTCTTGCTTCGCGATGACCGAGCCTGCGGTGGCCTCATCAGATGCCACGAATATCGAAGCATCGATTGTGCGTGAGGGTGACGATTATGTCATCAATGGGCGTAAGTGGTGGTCGTCCGGTGCCAATGATCCGCGCTGTAAAGTTTTTATCTTCATGGGTAAGAGCGATCCGGATAATGCCGATCGCCATAAGCAGCAATCGATGATCATCGTACCGCGTGACACCAAGGGCGTAACGATTTTGCGCGCCTTGCCCGTCTTTGGCTATGACGATGCGCCGCATGGTCACGGCGAGGTCGTTTTTGACAATGTGCGTGTGCCGGTATCGAATATTTTGTTGGGTGAAGGACGCGGTTTTGAAATCGCCCAAGGTCGTCTTGGTCCCGGCCGTATTCATCACTGCATGCGTCTGATCGGCTTGGCAGAGCGCGCGCTTGAAGATATGTGTAATCGCTCGTTGCAGCGCGTTGCTTTCGGTAAGCCGGTAGCAGAGCAGGGGGTCACGCTGGAGCGTATCGCCAATAGCCGCATCCTGATTGATCAGGCCCGCTTGCTGGTTCTGAACGCTGCGCAGATGATGGACACCGTGGGTAACAAAGCTGCCGCGAAAGAAATCGCGATGATCAAAGTCGCTGCACCGAATATGGCCTGTACCGTCATTGACTGGGCGATCCAGGCGCATGGCGGTGGCGGGGTCTCGAATGATTTCGGAGTTGCTTATGCCTATGCGCAGGCGCGCACCTTGCGTCTGGCGGATGGCCCTGACGAAGTTCATCGTAACCAGATCGGCAAAATGGAATTAAAAAAATATAAGATCAGCGCACACTAATCAGCATCGCTGTTCTTCACCCCGGTAGCTTTAAATTCGACGTTGAAGGCTGCCGGGGATTTTCGCATCATAGGACTGTAAATTAATTCAACGGGAACGCAGCAATGACAGACATGACATTTAAAGAAAAATCCGTATTGGTCACGGGCGCGGCCAGCGGTATTGGTCGCGCTGCGGCCCTGGCATTTGCCAGAGCCGGTGCCCGCCTGACGATTGCTGATATTGATGTGGCTGGTGCTGAAGAGACGCAGGCGATGATCGCGCAAGCAGGTGGTGCGGTACGTTTTGTCAAAACGGATATCGCGAACGCCGCCGAAGTAGAGGCACTGATCAACGGAATTGTCGATGCTTACGGACGGCTTGACTGCGCATTCAATAATGCCGGGATCGAGATTGAGCATTTGCCACTCGCTGGTTCGGACGAGGCGACCTTTGACAAAATCATGAATGTGAACGTCAAAGGTGTCTGGTTATGCATGAAGTATGAGATTGCCCAGATGCTGAAACAAGGCGGTGGCAATATCGTCAATACCGCCTCAGTCGCAGGTCTGGTCGGCGCACCCTTGCAGCCTATCTATGCTGCAAGCAAACATGCGGTAGTTGGCCTCACCAAAACTGCGGCGGCGGAATACGGTCGAGCCGGTATTCGCGTCAACTCCGTTTGTCCCGGTGTGATCCGTACGCCGATGCTGACACATGCGCTTGAGCGCGAGCCTCGCCGCGAAAAAACCATCAAGAGTATTCATCCGATTGGCCGCATTGGCGAAGCCGAAGAAATCGCCAATGCAGCGCTGTGGCTGTGTTCTGATTTATCATCATTTGTGACGGGACATCAGCTGGCGGTGGATGGAGGGCTGACGGCAATATGACCTTGGTCTTTGTGTCACTAAATATAAATTTAAAAGGGAGTATGCCTAAAAATAGGGTATATACCGCAGGTTTTAATTAGGCACTTAAAAAATACAGGTGGGAGTATAGTAATTCACTACCCGCAATATATTTCATTTCCAACCGAGTGAGAGAGACAATATGAGTGATTTTCCCTGGATACAATCTTACCCCGCTGGTGTACGTTGGGATGCGGAGTTGCCCATCATGCCGGTACCGCAATTGCTCGATGAGGCTTTCGCCAAATGGCCGGATCATGTTGCGCTGGAATTCATGGGCAAGAAAACGACGTATCGTGAATTGCATGCCCTGGTTAATCAGGCGACCAAAGGATTTCAGCAGATCGGTGTGAAGCCCGGCGTTCATGTTGGTCTGTTCTTGCCTAACACCCCGCACTATGTAATCAGTTTTTTTGCGATCCTCAAAGCGGGTGGTACGGTCGTCAATTATTCGCCTCTCGATGCTGAAAAAGTCCTCGAGCACAAGATCGCCGATAGCGAAACCGATATGCTCGTCACGCTAGATATGGTAATGCTGTATCCGCAGATGGCGAAAATGCTTGGTCATACGCGCTTGCAAAAACTCATCATCGGTAACATTGCCGAAATGTCGCCTTACCCAGATGCAGTGCGCGCCAGTCTCGACAAGGCGCGGCAGCTATGCGCCATTCCGGCAGACGTCTTGCACGTGCCTTTCGCGCAGCTACTGGCGAACGACGGACAGTATCAGACAATCTCTGCGACAGATCCCAAAGAAACGGTCGCGGTCTTGCAATACACCGGTGGTACCACGGGTTTGCCAAAAGGTGCGATGCTCACGCATGGCAACCTGACCACCGCGGTCAGTCAGATCATGGAGACACTGAATGTCGATCCGCCCGTATTGACAGAGGGGGCAGAGCGCCTGCTTGCTGTGCTGCCGCTATTCCATATCTATGCCCTCACGGTAGATATGTTATTTGGAATACGACTGGGCGCCGAGATCGTTTTGCATACGCGTTTTGATGTCGATGCCGTAGTCAAAGATTTGTCATCGAAAAAGATTACCGTATTCCCAGGTGTGCCAACGATGTACACCGCGATCATCCATTATCCCGATATCAAAAATCATGATCTGAGTTCGCTAAAATTCTGCAACTCCGGCGGTGCACCTTTGCCTGCGGAAGTCCTGCAACAATTTCAGAGCATCACCGGCTGTACTTTGCTTGAAGGCTGGGGAATGACTGAGACCTCGCCGACCGGTACGTTTACATCGATCATGAGCCCGCGTAAGCCTGGATCGTGCGGATTGCCGACCCCGGGTATTACGTTTAAATTTGCTAGCGTTGATGACGCACGCAAATATGTCGCTATAGGTGAGCGTGGAGAAATTTGCGTCGCCGGAGCGAATATCATGAAAGGATACTGGAAGAAGCCGGAGGCCACTGCCGAGTCATTTACGGCGGATGGATTTTTCCGTACTGGTGATGTCGGCTACATGGATGCTGAAGGTTTTGTGTACATCGTTGATCGTACGAAAGACATGATTTTGTGCGGCGGTTACAACGTCTATCCACGCAATATCGAAGAGGCGGTATATGAACATCCATCAGTAGCCGAAGTCAGCGTGATCGGTGTTCCCGATGAGTATCGCGGCCAGTCACCGAAAGCTTTTATCAAGCTCAAAGCCGGCGCTGCAGGCTTTACGCTGGAAGAGTTAAAAGAGTTCTTGAAAGACAAACTGGGCAAGCATGAGATGTTGCAGGCAATGGACATCCGTGCAGATTTGCCAAAGACACCGGTCGGTAAATTATCTAAAAAAGAATTATATGAAGAAGAGGCAAGAAAGTCCCGTGCTTAATCATTACAATTCGAGCTTATTCGAATAATTTCAGTAACTCAGTAACTCAGTTTTAACAAAATTTGAGGCGTAAAAAAAGCACCGGCATTCACTGGTGCTTTTTTGTTTTTTTTGCAAAACGATTAGGTGAAATCTGTCGCAGCGACAAAGGCCGCAACCATTGCCTCTAAGCCCGCCTGATCTTCTTCATTAAACCGATTCAGGCTTGGGCTATCGATATCAAACACACCATACAGTTCGCCATTTTTTATCACAGGGATCACGATCTCGGCATTTGATGCTGAGTCGCACGCGATATGACCAGGGAACGCATGCACGTCCGGCACCAGAATAGTTCGGCGTTGTGATGCCGATGCACCGCAGACACCTTTGCTGAATGGGATACGGGCGCAGGCAACTTTACCCTGAAACGGACCAACTAATAATTCCTGCTGCGTATTACCGGAACTACTTTTCGCCGGTTTAACCAGATAAAAACCGGCCCAGTTCAGATCCGCAATCGTGTCATACACCAGCGCAGAAAATTGCGCGGCATTCGCCGTAAGATCGGTCTCTCCTTCAAGGATACTGCTGACCTGACGGGCGAGCAGAGCGTAATCGGGTTGTGTACTGGCGACAGGTGGTGTGAACATAATGGGGCTGAAAAATAATGACTAGGGTTGGGCATTATATCGCTGCGCTGACATGAGTGCTGGGTCCGAATTCTAGGTAGCGTAACGTTGTATGGTAAGTATTGGGTGAAGCTAATCTCACAAAACAGGCAATTGGTTTTGCTATTATTTTTTTCAATGCTTGTAAATACAGAGACTCAGAAGTTTAAAAAACTCAAACTATCAGCATTGAAAATAAAAAGACAGAAAATAAAAAAGCGAGCTATCAGGCTCGCTTTTTCAGATCATCTGAGAATCGACGATTCAGGGAACGCCGCACAGACAATGCGTCATCACCGCGTAACCTTTACCTTCTTTATTTAGGTCCGCCAGCCAGCTCAACTCTTTAGCGATTTGTGTTGCCGCTGCTGGTGGTACACCCGTCGGTACTAAGGCGAGCTTAAACTGATCATTCAAGACTTGGGTAACGGAGGCGCCGAACATAGTGAAGAGACGATCAAATTTTGAGGGTTCCCGTTCGATGTAAGAAACGCGGAAATCTTTGCCGAGTTTGGCGCGTGTTGCCGCAGATTTAATCGCGTCACCATAACTGCCGACCGTATCGATCAAGCCGCGTTCTTTGGCTTGCTGCCCCGTCCAGACGCGGCCTTGTGCCACTGCATCGATTTTGTCCGGTGTGGTCTTGCGCGCTTTTGCGGCTTTGCTAGTGAAGTCGTCATAAATATGATTGATACTTGCCTGAATAACTTCACCGAATTTTGGATTCAAAGGGCGCATAGGATTGAAACCATCGCCCAGCCATGTGGTTGTTGTACCACCGGTATGCACGCCAATTTTATCCAGTGCTTTTTCAGCCGTCGGCAAGATGGCAAACACACCGATTGATCCTGTCACTGTCGTTGCATCGGCAATCACTTCATCTGCCGACATCGAGATCCAATAACCGCCAGAGGCGGCGACATTGCCCATAGAGACGACAACGGGTTTGCCTGCATTGCGAGTCAGTTCAAGTTCTCGACGGATGAGTTCTGAACCGAAGGCGCTGCCGCCCGGTGAATCGACGCGTAAGACAATTGCTTTGATCTGGTCGTCTTCGCGCGCCTTGCGAATCAGATTTGCTGTTGACAGTCCGCCGATTGATCCGGCTGGCGCAGTGCCCTCGCTGATCTCGCCGGATGCAATCACAACACCAACGGCATCACCGAGAAATTTAGGTACCTGACGAGCCAGATAATCGTCAAAGCCGACCTGCTTGAAACTCTTGTTCTGATCGTCTTTGACACCTTTGCCTATCATTAGCTGACGCAACTCGTCGCGTGTTTTCAGACCGTCGACCAGTTTGGTATTGACAGCCATTTTGGCGATGTCGCCGCCTGTGACTTTGAGTAGTTCTGGTAACTGGTCGATGCCTTGCATGATGCTGCCAGCAGGCAGCTTGCGCGCTTTTTCTACATCACCGGTGTAAGTTGCCCACATCGCGTTGTACAAGAAACTCTCGGCTTCGGTCGCGGCGGCAGACGGTTCGTTGGCAATATACGGTTCGGCAAAACTCTTATAGGTACCGACCTTCAGCAGATTGACGGTGATACCGATTTTATCGAGTGCATCACGATAGTAATTGCGATAGCGGCCAAAGCCGTTCAGCATGATGTTGCCCATAGGATGCAAATAAACTTCAGTGGCATGCGAGGCCAGATAGTATTGGCGCTGATCGTAACTCGAGCCCCAGGCGACGACCGTTTTGCCGTTGGCTTTGAAGCGGTCAATCGCGGCGGCGACTTCACGCAGCATCGGTAAGCCTGCACCTTGCATCTCATCAAGCAGCAAGACTGCGCTGGTGATCTTGGGATCTTTGCCTGCTGCATCTAGTACGGTCAGGATGTCACGCAGTTGCGTTGTTTTTTTTGCTGTACCTTGCGCCTCTGCCAGGACGTTGTCACGCAGACTGCCGGTATTCTGTTCAACCAGCGTACCTTTCAGATCTAGCAGCAAAGCCGTTTTATCGTCAATTTTTTTCGCAGACCCACCAAAGATGCCTACCGCCAGTGCAATGAGGAGTGCCAGTAAAATGAAATTGAGGATAAGCCGGCGGCCAAAATCCAGCGTCCTCCAGACAAAAACGATACTGTTCTTGATCCAGCGAAAGGGTGAGAAAGACATGGGTACTCCTGGTTGTAGATTTTAAACACGCTGCTGACAGACGACAGCGTTCAATGAAATAGTGACGTATTCATAGCGATCCGAACAACTACGCGTAACGACTACAATAAACAAAAATACAGAAAACGGCCATTTCAAACGAATAATGAATGCCTCAGTTTGTCAGGATTTATTGAGGCAAAATAGTAACCCTGATGAGGCATTCATCTTACTCCTTAGTCAGGCCAGATCGTTTGCAGCAATTGCGCCAGATGAGCACCTGCTTTGGTCAGCGACTCTTCTTTGACTTGCGCCATCGTTCTTTCATACGCCAGAGGTAATGCGATTGACCAGTTATTGCCCTTGACATTGGGTGTACGTTCACTGAACTGAGCGCCTGCAAAAACGATACGCGCATTGCGAATGGCGTCATCCGCCCACAGGACTGCCCATTGTTCAGGAGGGGCTGTGTCTTTTGCGATCGTCTTGGCTTTCTTCGTCAGGAAGTCGTTCATTCTGCCACGCTTGAAGTTCTGTGGCAGGTCATCCCATAAGGAATGCAGATTGCCGCAAGGGCATTGCAGGGCATTACCACCTATCGTATTCGTGGTTTTGTCCAGTCCCTTATCATCCGGGTTGAGGATTTTGCCATCGGCATCCAGGAAAATCGACCCCACATGCAGAGGCTGATGGATATCTCCAACGTAGTGAGTCAGCAGCATCAGGGCTTCGCGCTCGTCCTTAATATTGAATGGGGCTGGCGCTTTTTGCCCGCGTAAGACAGCGATGGTTGCTTGAATAGCGTTCACGATGTCGTGATCATTGGTGCCGGCAAAACCGGTTTTGTAATGATCATGCTGCAAGCTGATGTCGGTGTAGTGATATTGTTTGTGGCAGGTTTCTTCATCCGCGCCAGGATTGCAGGCATTGTTATTTCGGCGTACAAAATCGGCGAAGGCTTGAATATCTTCAGGATTTTCAAATGGCTGACATTCAGCGAAGCGGCCTGTCACCGTATAGGCAAAATCTTTTTCGGGACTGATCCCCTTGGCGCAATCCGCCCAGACCGAGATTTGCTCCAGTGTGCGCGTACCTAGAAGACTTTTGACTTTGCTACCGGCCTTGGTCCCAGTTAGCATATTGTCAGCGATAGCCCCGACGGTTTGATGGCCGTCTGCTCCCCATGCGAAAGCGAGTTGCGGAAGCAGGGCGATACTGGCTAATACGCCAGCAATAAATTTTTTTGTCATGCGAGATCCAGTGAAATTCAGGGAAGCTTAGCGTTAATATAAGTTAACCAAGAGAAAGATTAAACCATCTTTTTACTCAGACTGCTATGTCTGCCGGATTGTTCCACGGAGTTTCATATAGGTAGCATCTGTTTTGATATACCCATTATCTGAATTCTTTGGGAGGCCACATCGTTTCTTCATGAATGCCAATTCTCGGGTCCGTCATATGTTTGGCAAATTCCAGGAAAAATTCACGATTTTGTTGTGAGAACTGTTCCTCGATTTCTTCCAGAGAGGCAATGCAGGGAATGACCTGTCCGTAGTAGTCGGTGGCAGGACCTACTTGCCGAAAATTAAAATGATGGTATTGCAGCAGGCGCATCAGGCTAGGCTCCATCGCGGCGAGCCAATATTTAATACCGCGTTGTTTTGAATAAGTAAACATCACGCGGAACAGTTCCATCAATAAATCGGAAATTCCAAAATCGGTAAAGTCGCTGCGTACCGCGCCGATTGATGGCGGTATCGTTTGTTTCGGTGGCCGTATCATGGCTCTTTTTTTCTTGCTGATGATGAGCCGGGATATTTCGGCAAATTCTAGCGAGTTTGCACCTTTGGGCAGTTGTGAGACCTTACAGTGATCGAAAATCGGGAAGTGCATAGTCGTCGAACGCACCAGACGTAACGAACCCACGATATTGTCGCCTGAGGCAAACGCACCCAGGTGAATTGCCGATTCATCGTAATCATCGCTCTCTACGCCCTCGGGATAATCCTTGGCATCCAGGAACATCTTTTCGAGACAATACACCTGGTAGCGCAGAGCAAATATCTTTTGCAGTTCATCCTGCTTTTTTACTCTTTTTACATAAAACATCAGCAGCCTTGTGGAGACATGGTCAACAATCAGAATCCTTTTGGTCTATCGTTTCTTATCGTTGATCAGAGACGAAAGTCGTTACGCTTTCGTCCATCAGTATGATTATTTAAAGGGTAGGTAAGTCGTTATTGCGTTTGATCGCGAATTAATGCTTAAGATTGTTTAACAAATTTGTAACCTTGCTTCACATTGTTAAATGGCCGAAGACACTAAAATTCAGTCACAGCATTGTCGTTCATTCACTATTTGACTGCAAACATCCGTATCATTTTTTGATCAGTTGTTGCATCAATAAAGTGCCGAGTCTTTTGTAAAAAAGTTTCCGTATCACATGAACTCCTATGTCGAATCAACTTAGTTTTCAAGATATGCCAATAGTAGTACGCATTTCTGAAAATTTGTTATTACATTTATAAGAGTAGTGTATGCGACCCCACGGAAATTTTAAAATTTATACGGATGGCCAGATTTTGGTCTCAGAAGTCACCGGCCCCTGGAATACTGAGCTGGTGCAGGAGTGGGTAGATTCCATGCTGCCCACGATTCAGGAATTGTCACTTAAAGGTCCCTGGGGCACGATTGCCATCGTTAGTAATTCTTTGCTTTGTCCAAAAGAAGCTTTGCAATTACTCACAGATAAAGCCCGCGGTGCAGTCAGTAAATATCAGTTGGTTGGCAGCGTATATGTCGCTGCACCAGATGTCGACGGACGGAATTTTATCGAGCCTGTGTACGAGAAATTTTATAAAGACATCTGTCCGATAGAATTTTTTGATGATTATCCAGATGCCCGTGACTGGGTTCGTCAGCGGTGCCTGGATTATGCAAAATCGCATGCCTGATTTTGATCTGTCTTTTTTGACCTGTTTTTGTCTGTGCGCCATGTGGGATCAGGCTCGAGGTAGCTTTCCTCATGTTCGTTGTCACGATTTTTGTCATAGCAGTAGTCTATTCGACACAAACCCCAAACACCGTTAAACTAGCCAGCTTTGCTTAATTTGGCCATTACCGTGTCTGACCTTACTCCTTCCAACGAATCTGAAGCAATTCAGTCCGACGCTCCTCTCAGTGTTGTCTCCAGCGATTTGATCCAGCGTGAAGTCGCACGTCGCCGTACTTTCGGTATTATTTCCCATCCGGATGCGGGTAAGACAACATTGACTGAAAAGTTACTGATGTTTTCCGGCGCGATCCAGTTGGCGGGTACAGTAAAGGCGCGTAAGAGCGGTCGTCACGCCACTTCCGATTGGATGGAGATCGAAAAGCAACGCGGTATTTCCGTCGCGTCTTCAGTCATGCAGTTCGAGTACCGCGACCATGTGGTGAACTTGCTGGATACGCCTGGTCACCAGGATTTCTCCGAAGATACTTATCGTGTGCTGACCGCTGTCGATTCTGCCTTAATGGTGATCGATGCTGCCAAGGGCGTGGAAGAGCAGACACTGAAACTGCTGAACGTCTGCCGCATGCGTAATACGCCGATTATTACCTTCGTCAATAAGATGGATCGTGAAACACGTGATCCACTGGAGTTGCTCGATGAACTGGAATCGGTACTGAAGATCCAGTGTGCGCCTGTTACCTGGCCTATCGGTATGGGTAAGACTTTCCGCGGTGTTTACCATATTTTGCGCGATGAAATCTTGTTGTTCACTCCGGGTAGTGAGCGTGCCGACCAAGAGTTCGAAGTCATCAAAGGTATCGACAATCCGCGTCTGGCAGAAATGTTTCCGCTTGAGATTGAACAACTGAAGATGGAGGTCGAATTGGTACATGGCGCGTCCCATCCGTTCAGTCTTGCTGATTTCTTAGCCGGTGTGCAGACACCGGTGTTTTTCGGTTCGGCAATCAATAACTTTGGTGTGCGTGAAATTCTGAACGCCTTGCTCGACTGGGCTCCGGCGCCGCGTGAGCGCGATGCCAGTGTGCGTTCTGTCGTGCCAACTGAAGTGCCGTTCTCCGGTTTTATTTTTAAGATTCAGGCGAACATGGATCCGGCTCACCGGGATCGTATTGCTTTCCTGCGGGTTTGCTCAGGTCGTTTTGAGCGCGGTATGAAACTTAAACACTTGCGTCTGAACCGCGACATCAAAGTGTCGTCTGTGGTGACTTTTATGGCATCGTCACGTGAGCAAGTGGAAGAAGCATATGCCGGCGATATTATCGGTTTGCCAAACCATGGCAACATGCAGATCGGCGATAGCTTCTCTGAAGGTGAGCTGTTGCAATTCACCGGTATTCCTTACTTCGCACCGGATTTTTTCCGCACGGCGCGTATTCTGAATCCACTCAAAATCAAGCAATTGCAAAAAGGTTTGCAGCAGCTAGGTGAAGAGGGCGCAGTACAGGTATTCAAACCCGTAGTCAGCAGCGATTTGGTGTTGGGTGCAGTTGGTGTCTTGCAGTTCGAAGTGGTCGCCAGCCGTTTGAAAAACGAATATGGTGTCGATGCCGTATTTGAAGGAACTAGCATCAGTAGTGCGCGCTGGATTACCTGCGATGACAAAAAAATGCTGGCAGATTTTGAACGTTCCAGTGCCGGTGGCAATATTGCTTTTGATGCAGCCGGAAACATGGCTTATCTTGCGACTTCCGGCGTGAATTTAAAACTCACTCAGGAGCGCTGGCCGGGTGTTGTCTTCCATGCGACGCGCGAGCATGCTGCTAAATTAGATTGAGTCTCGTGTAAAGCAAAGAATAAAAAAGCGTCTCATCACTGATCATGATGAGGCGCTTTTTTTCTGCATTTATGCGGATTTGAATCGTGGTGCAATCGACAGCGTCACCAGTGCTAGAGCCAAAGGCAATGTCGAAATAAAGCCCAGATATTTAAATCCTGCGGCACCCAATAATCCTCCGCAAAAAAAAGCACTGATCAGCATGAGATGTAATCTCAGTTTGTAGCGGTTAGCAGCAACTTCCCCGTGACTTGGATTGACTTTGTCCCTGTTCCAGTAAATCATTTTGCCTAGCTCTATTCCCACATCGGTTACTAATCCCGTGACATGTGTCGTTCTGATTTCTGCATTGGAGATTTTGGTAATCAGTGCATTTTGCAAGCCCATCACATAGCATAGCAATACTGCTGTGAAGGACACGGTGATGACTTCGTGCTGGCGCAGACTTGTGCCAACCAAACCAAATACGATCAGCAGACTTGCTTCCAGCAGCAATACGGGGGTGTAAATATACTGTGGTGTATTACGCTTGGCATAATTCACCATGAGTGCGGTACTAGCAGATCCGAGAACAAAGGCGCACAGCATCAGCGCCGCGGCAAAGGCGGGAATTAGTCTGCCAAGGACCAAATCATCGGCTGCGGATGAGACAATGCCGGTCATGTGCGAGGTATATTGACCGACTGCCAGAAAACCGCCTGCATTCAATGCGCCTGCGATACTTGCTAACGTGACGCCCAAGTGCAGATTCGCTTGAGCCGTGCGCTTAGGTGAGGTAAGTTGAGCGAGATACTGAATTGGCATAGCAGGCGATAACAGACTTTATGCTGGGCAAAAACTCAGTGTAGCGCGCTGACAGAAAATCTTGCAAGCTGCTACCCTCAATTAATCTAGAAAAACGACCATCCAGATACAAAGGACATGTAATGACTAGCATCCGTAAATTAATCCATGGCCAGACTCGTGACATCGGCTTTCCTATCCGGCGCCTGTTGCCGGATGCAGAAGTGCGTCGTATCGGCCCCTTTGTGTTTTTTGATCATATGGGACCTGCATTGTTTGAGGCCGGAACGCATGTCGGTGATGTACGGCCACATCCGCATATTGGTCTGGCAACGGTGACCTATTTGTTTTCTGGTGCGATGATGCATAGAGATAGTCTGGGAAGCGTGCAGCGTATCGTTCCCGGGGATATCAACTGGATGACAGCAGGGCGTGGAATTGTTCACTCTGAGCGTATGCCGGAAGACATCCGTGAGCAGCAAATAGCAATTCAGGGCTTGCAGATGTGGGTGGCTTTACCCGCCAGTGATGAGGACATTGCACCGGCTTTTCATCACTATCCTGCGAAGGATTTGCCAATGATAGAGCAGGATGGCGTGCGTTTGCATGTGCTGGCGGGGCAGGCATACGAACAGAACTCCCCAGTCGCTTGCCATAGTCCTACCTTGTATGTTGCGGGCTGGATTTCCGAAGGCCGCAGCTTGCTTATCTCAAATGAGACCGCGAATTATCCCGAGCGCGGCGTGTACATCGTTGAGGGCAGTGTCCTTCTGGATGGCGAGCCTATTCTTGCCGGTACGCTGATTGTGCTGGAGCAAGGCCAGAATGCGATACTCCTGGCAAGTGCTGATACGACATTGATGTTATTGGGCGGCGCGGCGCTGGAATCGCCACCAGCTTTATGGTGGAATTTTGTCGCCACTAACAAGGAAAAAATTGATGCCGCAAAAATTGCATGGACGAATCAGGACGCCTCTATTTTCCCGCTGGTACCTGGTGAGTCCGAGTGGATTCCGCTGCCGGAGCGTTAATTTTATGCCGAGCGACCAGCAAGCACCCCGCGCCGATTCGCGGGTAGATGTATTGCAGGATCGGCGCTACCATCAAATACATAATGCTTAAAAAGCGCTCCCCAAGCCTCGCGCTGATCGGGTGGCAGATGCTTAAAATTGTTCAGGCAGTGAAGCAGACATTCGAAAGGTGTGCTCGCTTGCGCAGGAGCGACGGCATTGGTCCACCAGTAATTGACCAGTACATTAAAGGCATTTAGTGATTCCACATGATGCCACCACAAGGTAGGAATAAAAATCGCATCGCCGGGTTGCAATTCAGCGAACTGCGCTTGTGTTAGTGCGTCTTTAAATTTTGGATGGCGAACAAAATCCGGCTGCGTAAATGACACCATGCTGATTGGTGAATTGGTTGGCGCGAAGTCGAGCGGACCGATATATAAATTGGCGACTTGATCAGGTGGGAACAGTGTGAAACGACGTTTGCCGCTAACTACACAAGCGATATTGTAGGATGTGTCGATATGTGCGGGTGTGGTAATTGCATTGCCCAGCCAGAGTCTTGGCAAAATCTGTCTATCCATGAACGGCAGTGCATGCTCATCGATAAAGCGCGGCATGCATTCGGTAATCATCGCGCTTTGTATTGCGACAGACGGCGCTGTGGCGAATTGTGCATAACGCAATGCCTGATCGACGACGGAAGATACGCTGACCTGATTACGTAAAAAATTAAAGCCATCCAGATTTTCGTTATAAAAAATTCTTCCCCTGACTTCCGGTGGCGTCAGAATGGCATCCACAGGTTTGCCTGTGTCGAGCTTTTTTAGGTATGTGCTGATCGCTGCGGCCGATATTTTGGCATGCCGGACGGCTGGCCAGGCATCGACAAATCCTCGCAATACGGCTGGTCGGCCGCCCGGAATAATCTCATTCAGAAGAGTCTTTTTGCTGACGTCGCGCCATTCACGTATGGCGGCTAATTGTGTTGTCATGGTTGTAGATGTCGTTATTGATCGCCGCCACTGATCAGTGGTGGGCGAAATTGTGATTACTGGCGAGAGGCTTCGGTCATGGATCTTTGCATTTGGTATTTATTGTACCCAATAGTCCAATTTTTAATAAGACATTAATACCAATTTAAGAATGAAAATACATGTGACTATTACGCGCTTACTATTTGCATGCTTAACGAAACTAATAGCAATTTTCTTGCAGGCTACATGATTAAGGCCTGTTTTTCTATCTGTAGGGTACTTAAAATATCGCCCGGCATGAGATTTGTCGGGCAATCCCTGATTGTATTGGTGGCACGGATATTAAAAATTTCATCACAAAAACATTCTTCTCATAAGAGTAGATGAGATTCTTCTGTTGTTGTAAAAACTAATCAGTCCACTTCTCTAAAAAATTTAAATTATTTAAATAAAAATAGTTTTAAAACATATACTTATATGTTTTTCTTAATGATTATTGTTAATACCAATAATGACTTCGATAATACCACGTAGATACCGCTTGACAACCACTTTTGAGGTATCTACAGTGAGTTCAATGCAAAAATCTTGAGGTAAAAAATTTCGAAATATGTCGTGCCACTAGAATCTGGTATCGGTACGACGAGGTTTCGCAATTGGCTCTGCTGGTTTTGCTAAGGCTGGTGTAGGACGCCTGATCTTAATCGGATAAAAAGCAGAAATAGTTCAAAGAGCAGGCATTTATAGAGCGCATTAAAAAATATGTTTTCAATTGTGGCATTTAAGTGGTTTTGCAATTCAAGCTTAGTAGTAAGTTGTATCGAAACGCTCATCTGCATGGAAAAACAAAAGCTCTGGCAGTGGGGCATCAAGTAGTTTTGATTGATCAATCTTGGGGGAGTAAATGAAAAGTAATTCGACACCTAAACTGACGCCGATCGCTTCTGGCGTTGCTGTGCTGGTAATGACAGTCGCCATGTCGGCACACGCGCAACAGGTTGAACCTAAAGCGCAAGAAGTTGTTGTGACTGGTATCCGTGCAGCGGCACAACAATCTTTGAATCAAAAGCGTAATGCGGAATCACATCTGGAAGTGATCACTGCAGAAGATATTGGCAAGATGCCGGACAAGAACGTTGCTGATTCTCTGCAACGCGTTCCTGGTGTAACGACCAGCTCTGCAAGTGGTAATGAGGGTGGTTTCGATGAAAACGATCGCGTCAGTATGCGTGGTACTAACCCAAGTCTGACCCAGACATTGATCAACGGCCACAATATGGCTGCAGGCGACTGGTTTGTATTGAATCAAAGTGGCCCTGGTGTTGGTCGTAGCATCAGTTACACACTGCTGCCATCCGAACTGGTCAGCCGTATTGAAGTTCATAAGAGCTCTGAAGCCAGTCTGGTAGAAGGTGGTGTTGCCGGTTCTATCGACATCATCACGCGTAAGCCGCTAGAGTTCAAAAAGCAATTTACCGCAGAAGTCACTTTGGGCGCAGTGTATGCCGATTTGCCTAAAAAGACAGATCCACAAGTCAGTGCCTTGCTGAACTGGAAAAATGATACAAACACTTTCGGTGTCATGGTTCAGGCGTTCTCGGAAAAGCGCAGTCTGCGTCGAGATGGTCAGGAATTGCTGGGTTACGAGCAGATCGGTGCGAATAGCAAAGTCGGAAAATCGAATCCCGACTTAGCCGGTGCTTATTATCCGGTGTTAGTTGGTTCTGCGTTGTTTGAACAAACACGTAAGCGTCAAGGTGGTTTGATCGATTTTCAATTCAAGCCTAGCAATGATTTCTCGATTGATTTCAATGCTTTTAGCTCGACCCTGGATGCCGCTAACTACAATCGCAACTACATGATGTGGGGCACTCACTTCATCAATAAAGGCGATGGTCAGGCACCGGATGCTGGTTATGTTGTCACGACAACTAACGGCGTGAAGACTTTGACTAAAGCCAATTTTACAGGTGTCGCTGGTACGCAATATGGTATCTACGATCAGATTTCTCGTCCTGATGCGGGCTCTGAAACCAATTTCTACAACGTTGATGCAAATTGGAAAGTCAATAGTTCGTTGAAGTTGAATGCGCAGTTGGGCACTTCAAGTGGTGTCGGTAAAACGACCACACAAGATGTCGCTGAATGGGATACAGGTAAGGGTACTGGCGCATCATGGGCGTTGAACGGTATCGGTAGTGCCGCTAGCTGGGGCTTGGGATCTGCGAATAATGCAAGTAACGCTAACACCAGTCTTGACTGGATTTTCGGTGATCAGCAGATTAACGTTAAAGATAAAGAAACGTGGGCAAAGCTTGATGGTGAGTATGCGATTAATCAAGGTGTGTTCACTACATTGAAATTTGGTGTGCGAGGTACTGAGCATAAGCGCAATAATGACTTCGTCAACAATCAACGTCCTGAGCTGAGTGGCGCAGTATGGAGTGCGTTACCTTCTGGTGGTACCGTAACCTATCCAGGTAATTTCGGTAGCGGTCTGGGTGGCAACTTCCCGACTAATGTCTGGTCCTACACGGCGGAACAACTGGCAGCTTATGCCTCTAAATACGCATTGCGTCCAACTGATGGTTCACGCGAAAACTGGGCGTCTGAGTTTGCTTTGAAAGAAAATACGACAGCAGCATATGTTCAAAGCAATCTGGAAGGTCAAGGCTGGAGCGGAAACTTCGGCTTACGTTTTGTACAGACCAAAGAAAGCGTTTTGTTACCGTTCTCTGCTGACGCAAAAGCACCTGGTGCCATCACAACTTCATTGTTTGGACCATTCGTGCGTCAACAGTTTGACAATACTTATAATGATGTTCTGCCTAGCGGTAACTTGCGCTTTGACGTACAAAAAGATGTAGTCGCTCGATTTGCGATTTCCAAAACGATGACACGTCCTGACTTCGGTGCTCTGGCTAGCTCCATCAGTCTGAGTCCTCCGGCAGTAGTCGGCGGTGTTGGTAGCGGTAGTGGTGCTAACCCGGATCTGAAACCAATTCGTTCAAACAACTTTGATGCCTCTCTGGAATGGTATTTCGCGCCACGTTCGCTGGTTTCTGCTGGTTTGTTCTACATGGATCTGACTAGCTATGTAGGTATTGGCCAAGTCTCTAAGAGCTACATGACTTACAGCGCTCAAGTGCCGCAAGGCGCGATGGTTCCTTACATCTTGTCTGTGCCGATCAACACCAGCGCTAAAGTCAAAGGTATCGAACTAGCTTACGAACAGCCACTGGGTAATCATTTCGGCTTCTCTTCTAACTACACTTATGCGGATGCAAAAGATGCAGATAACAAAGAGGTTGTCGGTGCATCCAAGAATACATTCAACTTGAGCGGTTACTATGAAGACGACAAGTTCAATGCTCGTGTATCTTACAGCTATCGTTCTAGTTTCTTCAGTGGTCTTGATCGTGAAACAGCATTCTCCCAGGCAGCAACGGGTGCAGTGTCTGCCTCTTTTGGCTATAAGATCAATGACAACTTTAGTATCTCTCTGGATGCGCAGAATCTGAACAATCCAACGTTGAAATACTATGCGCTGAACGAAGATCAGCCGCGTTCGATTTATCAAAGTGGTCGTCAGTTCTATCTGACATTGCGCGCGAAGATGTAATTGATATCCAGGACATGCTGAGCCTTAGTATGCCTGCGATATTTTTCTCTGACACGAAGTGATGGGGCATTGCTCCGTCACTTTCTTCTTTGTCAGAATCGTCTCACCAATAAAAATTCTGAATGCAGCCAGATTGACCGGTTGTGTGCATTTCCATACTCGTGTGATTTGCAACAAGTTACCGCAGATGCATCCTTGTCACAGTTTCTGTTGACAAGTGATTGCCTGGATTGCCTGGATCGCTTGGATCATATGATCAAGTGCTTCCCTCATCGATAAGACGTAAGTACATTTTTTTGAGTTAACTGAATAAGCGTAAGAGACGCAGGAGTTGTTGTATGGATTTTTCAAATCGCCAGCAAGAGCCGGGCAAGAAGTTGCTAGGGATAGGGCTGGTCGTTGCATTTCACGTCGTACTCGTGTACGCCCTGATCAACGGATTAGGGGTCAAAGTAGTCGAGTTCATCCAAAAGCCCCTGGAGACCAAACTCGTC
This sequence comes from Undibacterium sp. Rencai35W, assembly GCF_049340185.1. Lineage (NCBI taxonomy): Bacteria > Pseudomonadati > Pseudomonadota > Betaproteobacteria > Burkholderiales > Oxalobacteraceae > Undibacterium > Undibacterium sp. Rencai35W. Next base: position 316 of record NZ_JBMPPC010000002.1, on the reverse strand, counting down.
GAAGAAATCAAACCACCGCCACCACCACCAGACATACCGCCACCGCCGCCACCAAAGCTGCTGGCACCGCCACCCCCGTTCATTCCCCCGCCGGAAGTCCAGGTACAGCAACAAGTCGTCACCCCCAACACCATCTCCCAGACCTCCCAAGTCCGGCCAGATACGAACGTGTTGCCCAAATCGACCTTACCCCCGGTCGCTGACGCCAAACCCGTCGGCCCCTCCGTGGTCCCCGGCGTGATCGACTTCAACGTCCCCGGCTGCAAACCCGAATACCCGCGCGCCTCGCTACGTAATGAAGAAACTGGCACCGTCG